>JAWKZM010000024.1:0-56285 GCA_041395965.1 Halioglobus sp. | reverse complement strand
CGCGCCATCGTCAACGGGGAGGCCCGCTGGTGCCAGGGCTACTCGGAGCCCGGAGCCGGCTCCGACCTCGCCAGCCTCCAGTGCCGGGCGGAGGACATGGGGGACCACTTCCTGGTCAACGGCAGCAAGATCTGGACGACGGCGGCGGACAAATGCGACTGGATATTCTGCCTGGTGCGCACCGACCCCAATGTCAAGCAGCAGGAAGGCATCAGCTTCCTGCTCATTGACATGGACGACCCGGGTGTCACCACCACGCCGATCGAGCTGATCAGCGGCGAGTCCGAATTTTGCCAGACGTTTTTCGACAATGTGAAAGTCCCCAAGGAAAACCTGGTAGGTGAGTTGAACAAGGGCTGGTCTGTCGCCAAGGCACTGCTGGTGCACGAGCGCAAACTGATGGCGGAAATCGGCAGCGACAGTCCGCGACAGGTGCTGGTGCCGAATGTCGCCGCCCGTGAGTACCTGGAATTTGTCGACGGCAGGATCGCCGACGCCCACCTGCGCAGTGCACTGGTGGAGTACGACATGCAGATGCAGGCGGTTGCGCTCACCCATTTCCGCACCTTCGAGGAGAAATCCGCCGGCGTGCGCAGTTCGGCGCCCATGGTCATGAAATTCGTGGGCACCGAAGCGGAAAAAACCAAGAGCGAGTTGCTGCTGGCGATCATGGGCAGCCGCGCACTGGGCTGGGAAGGCGACGGGTTTACCCCGCAGGAAATCGACACGGCGCGCCTGTGGGCGATGTCCAAGGCAATGACGATCGCCGGCGGCAGTTCCGAGATCCAGCTGAACCTGATTGCCAAAAACGTTCTCGATCTACCGCAGGCCTAGGAGCAAGCGATCATGGCACTGGTACTGAATGAAGAGCAACGACTGTTGCAGGACACCGCGCGGGATTTCCTGGCCAGCCATGCACCCGTGGGCGCACTGCGTAAACTGCGCGATGACGCGGACCCCATCGGCTACGACCCGCAGTTGTGGCAGCAAATGGCAGAAATGGGCTGGGCCAGCATTATCCTGCCCGAGGAGTATGGCGGACTGGACTTCGGCTTCCTGGGGCTCGGCGTGGTGCTGGAGGAAACCGGGCGCACACTGGCCGCATCGCCGCTGTTCGCCTCGGTCGCGGTCGCTGCCTCGGCGGTACTGCTCGGTGGCAGCGAACAGCAAAAGCAAACCCTGCTGCCCGCCATTGCGGGCGGTGAGCTGACGCTGGCCCTGGCCCTGGAGGAATCGCACCACCATCGGCCCACGCATGTTGCGACAACGGCAACCAGGCAGGGCGATACTTACGTGATCAACGGCCGCAAGACCTTCGTGCTCGACGGCCACAGCGCGGACCAGCTGATCGTGGTGGCGCGCACCAGCGGCGCAGCTCGTGACAGCGAGGGCCTGACCCTGCTGCTGGTCGACCGGACCGCCAGCGGCGTGCGCTGCCAGCGCACACGCCTGATGGACAGCCGCAATGCGGCCAACATCGAGTTTGACAATGTGGCAATCCCGGCGGCCAACGCGCTCGGGGATGCCGACCGCGGCTGGGCGATCCTGGAACCCGTGCTGATCGCGGTCGCGTGGCCATCGCAGCGGAGATGATGGGCTGCGCGCTGGAGGCATTCGATCGCACGGTGGGCTACCTGAAGGAGCGGGAACAGTTCGGTGCGCTGATCGGTTCCTTCCAGGCACTCCAGCATCGCAAAGCGCAAATGCAGGCAGATATCGAACTGTGTCGCTCGGTATTGCTGCAGGCGCTCTCCACCGTGGATGACGCGCCCGAACAGCTACCCTGATGGCCACCTGGCCAAAGCCAGGCTGAATGAACTGGTCAAGCTCGTCACCAACGAAGCTGTGCAAATGCACGGCGGGATCGGCGTAACCGATGCACTGGATATCGGCTTCTTCCTGAAGCGCGCGCGGGTGACGATGCAGATATTCGGGGACACCGGATTTCACAAGGACCGCTACGCCACACTGAGTGGCTACTGACAACGAGGTAACACCCTATGGAAGCCAGCGCCAAGATCGCCATGGTCCACAAGTACGTGGAGGCATTCGACAAGCAGGACATGGCCATTATCCGGGAAATCTACGCCGATGACGCCATAGTGGAGGACCCGGTCGGCACCGATGTACACGTGGGTATCGCCGCGGTCTGCGCGTTCTATGAAGGCGCCCTGAAATCGGGTGCCAGGCTGAGCCTGACCGGCGAGCCGCGCTGCAGTGGCAATGCCGTTGCTTTCCCCTTCCAGGTGCAGATGCCCGGGATGGTCGTCGATATCATCGATGTATTCGAATTCAACGACGCGGGCAAGGTGCACAGCATGAAGGCGTACTGGGGCGCCGAGAACATGAAAACGGTGGAGGCCTAGCCGCGGCCCGACAACTGTGGAACCGGGATCAATGTCCCGGCGCTGTGTTGTCAAAGGTGGCGGCGTAGCGCTCTATCCACTCCAGCGCCGCCTCGTCAGGACTGAGCAGGCGTCCGCGCTCACGCAACATCGCCAGCCGGTACTGCTTTATCCGGCGACACTGGTTTTCCATGCGCAAGCGGAATTCCTCGTCTCCTGACAGTGCCTCTTCCCTGCCCTGCTCGACCACGTTGGACACGTTGCCCCCTGCCTGCTGCGCGTTGACATACTAAATAGCAGCACCGCGAGGGAAAGTCAGCCGGCCAACGGGGGGCTTGTGAAGCAATACACAGATTTTAAGGGGATTTCCGGCGGTTTGTGCAATATTACCGCGCCCGTCGGGCCGGCCGTGAACGGCTACAAATCCCGCATGTCGATGCGCTGGATCAGGGGTTCGGCACCGAGGCTGAAACGGGCATCTTCGTAGGCTGGCGGGCCGAACTGTCCCTGGGCGTTATTGGATATCGCTATGGGCTCCCTGGGCATGCCGATGAAATTAGTGTCCATCTCGCCGTTGCCATTCTTGTCGTGGAAGGCCGACATGGCGTATTCACCCAGGGGCAGGTGCAACTCCGTCCTCACCAGGTCCCCGTCGAGGCCCTCGACGATGGGCACTTTCTTCTGCAGCACCGGCTCGTCGCCCAGCCAGGTTGCATCGGAATCGTACACCGCTATGTAAACATCGCCGGTAGCGTCCTTCAGGCCGGCAATCTCCACCACCAGGATTCCCGTGAGGTCCTCCGCCAGCGCAGCCTGCCCGCCGACCAGCGCCACGAGCAACGCCAATCCCGAAACGACGCGTTTCCACCGCGAAACCATAGCGACCCCCTAGTGCAAACTGCCAGCATAACGGAAATCAGGGGCGCATTCAGCCCCGCGTATTTTTTCTGCCGGCGTATGCAACTTCCCGGCGACCCGAGCGTCAGACCAACAGGCGGATCGTGCGACGCAGCCCGGTGCCTGCCGCCAGCAACCGCGTAATATTCCCAGGATTTTCCGGCGGCCCGTCATTGCATCGTCACACGTTCTTCCTATGATGGCGCCGCTCTGGCACGTGGATTGCTTGTCATAAGCCGCCGGACCCTGGATACGGGGCATGCACCCTGTTTTCGCCCCGCGCGAGGGCGCCGCAGGGCCGCGTCGCACCGGGTGAGTGCGCCGGCGGGAAAAAGGTAAGCGGGGCCGGACACTGCCGCAACGACCATGTCATACACAGGAGACCGTACAATGCCAACACCTAACGTGCCGCAGGGCCGTGTTCGCCGGACCGTCAACGACCTGGTCATGGCGGAGATGTTCCTGTTGCAGGCCACTATCGAGAGCGCAACCGTCATTGGCGATGGTTTCAGCGAACTGGGCAAGCAGGTGACCGGCCGCGAGGCAGCGGATCGGGAACCTCTGGCCAGTGTGCTGCAGCGCATTGCGGATGACGCGGTGGAACCCTACACCACCCGCTTCAGGTATTTTCGCGACATGCTCAACGCCGACGACTGATTTCCCGCGACACGGTTGTGCGCAGCACCGCACAAACTTGTCGCCCTGCGCAAGAATTCAGTTCACCGTAGAGGCTTTTCGCCTGTACACTGCCCTGATGTCATTGGGTACGTGGGATCCGAACATTGCCGCACCGGACACTGCTCCGCTGCTTGACCGTGCGCTGCTGCAGCGACTGATAGACCTTGACCACGAGGACTCGCTGGCGCACCTCGAGCAACAGCTCAGTGAGCAGGACAAACAACGCCTGGCCGCCCTGATGAAAATCGATCATGCAGCCTGGCACAGCGCCACCGAAACCCTGCCCGACGCAGACCTGATACACCTGATCCGTTTTTTCGCAGTAGCCGAAAACCTTCCGGGCTGGCAGGCGGGCGCACACTCCCCGGTCATTCCCCTGGCAAAGCTGCTGCGACAGCGTGGTGTGCGCCTGGACAAGCCTTTGTTGCAGTGGCTGCGCGAGGTCAGTGACAACCGTTACCTGCCCTATGGACCCCTGTAGCCTTCAATCGGCGGGCTTACCCTTCTCGAAAGCCGCCACCTGCTCGGGCGTCGCCTCTGCCTGGTGCTGCGCCTTCCACTGCGCGTAGGGCATGCCGTATACGCGTTCCCTGGCCTGTTCGTAATCGATCGCAACACCCGCCTCGCCCGCCGCGGCCACATACCACTTGGAGAGGCAGTTGCGACAGAACCCGGCGAGGTTCATCAGGTCGATGTTCTGGACGTCCTTGCGACTATCCAGGTGTTCCAGCAGGCGACGGAAAACCGCCGCCTCGATCTTGTCGGTATCGTGCATTTCTCCTGCGCTCCCGTATGTCGAAGTTGCCGGTCAGATCGGCATGTATTCGCCGCCGTTGACATCCAGCGCCGCGCCGGTCACCACACTGGCGTAATCCGAGCCAAAAAAGATCGCCGCCTTTGCACATTCGCCGTCGTCCGGTATGACGCCCAGGGGGATACTGCGGGTGACCTCGGCGATCAGTTCTTCCTGGCTCCTGCCGGTCGCCTTGGCCTGCCAGGTAAAATAACCCTCAACACTCGGACCCCACATCCAGCCCATGTGGCAGCTGTTGACGCGGATATTGTACTTCCCCAGCTCCAGTGCCAGGTGCTTGGTGGCGCAGCGCAACGCCGATTTGGACGAGCCATACCCTGCCTGGGTGGCCAGCGGCTTGTGCTCCACCATCGTGGCGATCATGACGATAGCGCCGCCGCCGTGGTTCTTCATATGGGGTACACAGGCCTGGGTAAGGTACATGGTGCCGAAGAAATTCACGTCCATGGCGCGCCGCCAGCCATCCAGGCTGGCGCTCTCAATCGGTTCAAAGCTGCCGGGGTCGTAGGCACTGTTGAACAGCACGTCGATTCGCCCGAACTCCTGCACCGCCCGGTCCGCCAGCGCCTGGCACCTCCCTGGTCGGCGATATCGGTGGGCACCTGCAACACCGCGGTCCCCAGCCCGAGGTCGCGAATCTCCTGCGCCGCCACGTCGAGCTTGGCCTGGGTGCGCGCAGCCAGGACCACTGCGGAGGCACCCTCCTGGCCGCCAGGGGGTGATAACCCCGGCCAGGGCCCGGGCCAATTCCGGAAACAATCACAGCCTTGTCTTTCAGCAACATACGTTTTCTCCAGTCATCGAGGGTGAGGCCAAAAATACAGCGATAGTCACGGGTGTCGGCAGCGGCTCAGTGATACTCCAGCGCCACCTTTCCGGCGCCTACGACCTCGCGCAATTCCTGCAACAGTTCGTCGCTGGGCACGACCTGCCAGCGCGCGCCCAGCCTGATCCGCGCAGAATTGCGGGGCTCTGTAAATCCAGCGATACCAGGCAATGTCCGCCAACGGCGCCGGCGAGGGTTTTCTCCAGCGCGTCAGCGAACTGTTCATTGACTTTATCCGCGCTGACCTCGATGGTCAGGTCGGACACCTTGCTCTGTCTGGCCGCTGCAAGACTGCGCAGGCTGCTGGCCCGCATCGCCAGCGTGCCGGTCCGGTCGTCAACGGAGACCCGGCCCTCGGCGATGACGATAGTGTCCTTCAGCAACAACTCCCGAAATTCGGTATAGGCCTCGGAAAACGCAGCGTAACCTCGATCTGGGCGCTGCTGTCGTCGAGGATCATTACTGCCATGGTGCCGCGACGGCTATTCATGGTGCGCGTTGCCATGACCAGCCCGACGATCACCTGGGTGTTATAGTTATCGGGCTTCAGGTCGGCAATACGATTGGGCGCAAACTTGCGCACCTCCGCCCGGTACTCATCGATCGGATGCCCGGTGATATAAAGACCCAGCGTATCGCGCTCACCGCCGAGTCGCTCCTTGTCCGACCACGGCCGGGCGGCGCGAAACGCGGCGTAGACATCCCCGGCGCCCGCATGGGACCCTGGCACCACCTCGCCAAAGAGGTCATCGATGCCACTGTCCCGATTGTTCGCGCTCTGTTCGGCAGCTTAACGCGTCATCCATGGCTGCCATCAGCACCCAGCGTTCGACGCGCAGGGAGTCCAGGGCACCAGCGCGAATCATCGCCTCCAGGGCGCGCCGGTTCACCTTGCGCGGGTCGGTGTGCACAGAAATCAAACAGGTCTGTGAACGGGCCGCCCTCGCTGCGCGCCGCCAAAATACTGTCCACCGGACCCGCGCCCAGGCCCTTTATAGCGCCGAGCCCGTAGATAATATCTCCCTGCGCATTGACCGTGAACATGTACTGCCCCTCGTTGACATCGGGCAATCGCAGCGACAGTTTCATGCGCTTGCACTCATCGACAAACACCACGATCTTGTCGGTCTTGTCCAGTTCCGAGCTCATCACCGCCGCCATGAAGTGCGCCGGATAGCGTGCCTTCAGCCAGGCCGTCTGATAGGACACGAGCGCATACGCCGCCGAGTGGGACTTGTTAAAGCCGTAGCCGGCGAACTTCTCCACCAGGTCAAAAATCCTGATCGCCAGCTCGCCGTCCACGCCCTTGGCCCTGGCGCCCTCCTCGAATACGGCGCGCTGCTTGGCCATCTCTTTCGGATCTTTTTTACCCATGGCCCGGCGCAACACGTCGGCGCCGCCGAGCGTATAGCCCGCCAGCACCTGGGCGATCTGCATGACCTGCTCCTGGTAGAGAATGATGCCGTAGGTGGGTTGCAGGATCGGTTGTAACCACGGGTGCTGGTACTGCGCGTCAGGGTAGGAGAGCTTTTCGCGACCGTGCTTACGATTAATGAAGTTATCGACCATGCCCGACTGCAACGGCCCCGGACGGTACAGGGCCATCAGGGCCACAATGTCGTCGAAGCAATCCGGTTGCAGCCGCTCGATCAATTCCTTCATGCCGCGCGATTCGAGCTGGAACACCGCCGTGGTCTCTCCGGACCGCAGCAGTTCAAAACTGGCGGGGTCATCCAGCGGTATCTGCGTGATATCCAGCGGCAACTCGCCGGCCCGCTCCCTGGCGGGGTTGATCATCTTCACTGCCCAGTCGATGATGGTCAGGGTCCGCAGCCCGAGAAAGTCGAACTTCACCAGACCGGCGTCTTCCACGTCGCCCTTGTCGAACTGGGTAACCAGGCCCGAGCCGCCCTCATCGCAGTACAGGGGCGCGAAATCGGTCAGCTTCGAGGGGGCAATGACCACCCCGCCGGCGTGCTTGCCCACATTGCGCACCACGCCCTCGAGCTGCTCCGCCATGTCCCAGATTTCCTGGGCCTGACCGTCCTCCTGCAAGAACTCCCGCAGGGGCTCCTCCTGCTCCAGGGCCTTTGCCAGGGTCATTCCCACCTCGAAGGGAATCATCTTCGACAACTTGTCCGCGAGGCCGTAGGACTTGCCCTGCACACGGGCCACGTCGCACGACGGCCTTGGCGGCCATGGTGCCGAAAGTAATGATCTGCGAAACCGCCTCCCGTCCATAGGTCTGCGCCACGTATTCAATGACCCGGTCGCGTTTCTCCATGCAGAAATCCACGTCGAAATCCGGCATGGATACCCGCTCGGGATTGAGGAAACGCTCGAAGAGCAGGTCGTACCCGATGGGATCAAGATCAGTGATTTCAAGCGCGTAGGCCACCAGCGAGCCGGCGCCAGAACCCCGCCCCGGCCCCACCGGAATATCGTTGCGCGCTTGGCCCAGCGAATAAAGTCCATCACGATGAGGAGTAACCTGGAAAACCCATCTGGATTATCGTGTCAGCAAACTCCAGCCGCTCGCGATACGCCTGCTGTTCGCGGGAAAATCCCACACACCGGGGTCAAACAGCACCTGCGGGCGCTTTTCAGGTCCCTCGTGACATTGCTGCCGGAAGAATTCGTCCATGGTGAGCCCGGCCGGCACCCGGGGTAATCAGGCAGGTAGGGTTTACCCAACTCCAGGGGCACATTGCAGCGGCGGGCGATCTCGACGCTGTTGGCAAGGCTTCGGGGATATCCGCGAACAACTCCGACATCTCTGGGCCGAACGCAGGTACTGCTGCTCGGTGAGTGGCGGAAGCGCGGCGAGATCATCCAGCGTGCGGCCCTCACGGATACAGACACGCGCCTCGTGGGCCTCGAATTCGGCCGCGTCGAGGA
Organism: Halioglobus sp.; assembly: GCA_041395965.1. GTDB lineage: Bacteria > Pseudomonadota > Gammaproteobacteria > Pseudomonadales > Halieaceae > Marimicrobium. The sequence continues at coordinate 47,827 of JAWKZM010000024.1, read as the reverse complement.
AACGCACATCATTGGTGGCCACCACCGGGCACTGCAATTCCTGCGCCAGCGCGACAGCGGCGTGCAGGTGGGTTTCGTCTCCTCCTGCCGGTGCGATGCAGTTCCAGGTAAAAGCGCTGGGGTACAGATCCATCCAGTAGCGTGTTCGCTCGGCGGCCAGCGCACCGCGCTCACCCAGCAGGGCCTGCCCTACATCGCCAGCGGCGCCCATGACAGGGCAATAATGCCCTCGGCGGCCTCACTAAGCCAGGACTTGCACACACGTAGGGAACACCCAGGTGCTGCCCCTGGGTATAGGCACGGGAAATCAGCACGGTCAGGTTGCGGTACCCCGTCTGGTCCATGGCCAGCAGGCATAGCGGGTAGGCACGCTCCGGGTCATCCGCCTCCATTACGCGCGCAGGTCCACACCAAAAATGGGCTGGACGCCGGCGGCGAAGGCGGCCTTACGAAACTTGATCCGTCCGTAGAAATTGCACAGGTCGGTGACCGCAACGGCAGGCATGCCCAGTTCGGCCACCCTGTCGACCAGTGGCTTGATGCGAACCAGACCGTCGACCAGGGAATATTCGGTGTGCAGGCGCAGGTGGACGAAATCAGTCATGTCCCGATTCTACGCGACTTGGCGCCGGTGTTGCACCGCGGCTAACCTGCGGCCAGGATTTTTTTCACCGGGGCGAAACTGCGACGGTGCACAGGAGTGACACCGAGCGTTGCGAATGCCTGCAGGTGCGCAGCGGTGGGGTAGCCCTTGTGCGCGGCAAAACCGTAACCAGGATAACTGCGCTCCAGCGCCACCAGTTCGGTGTCGCGCTGCACCGCTGGCCGGGATGAGGCCGCGGCGATCGCCGGCACGCTGTCATCCCCGCGCACCACGGCCTCGGATGCGCCAAAGCAGCAGGGGGTAAGCGGTTGCCGTCAGCCAGCACATACACAGGCTGGGGATTGAGCGCAAGAACCGCACGGTGCATGGCCAGCAGGGGAGGCCTGCAGGATATTGAGCTCGTCGATCTCGTTGACACTGGCACGCGCGATTGACCAGGCCAGTGCAGCGTCCTGATCTGCTCCGCCAATGCCTCCCGGCGGGCGGCGGACTGACTTCTTCGAGTCGCGAAGTCACTTATGGGACGCTGCGGATCAAGTATGACGGCAGCTGCGACCACATCACCGGCCAGCGGGCGCGACCCTTCATCCACGCCCGCCAGCATGGGTATCATCGCGTGCTAGCGGTCCGCGCAGGATCGTCGCGGCGGTGGCTGCCGATTCTCCCTCCACATCGGCACTGACCTCGAATTTCCAGACACCCCGCCGCTGTGACACGACGGTGGCACGCAGCATTACCCGGTCACCGGGTACGCAGGGACGCCGGAAACGCAGGTTGTCCGCGCCGGCGAAGTAATAGGTGGAACCGTCCTCATTAGTCTTGCCCTGGCTGCACCAGAATCCAGGATTCCCGCGGCCTGCGCCATGGCTTCGAGCAGCAAGACGCCCGGGAAAATAGGATTTCCGGGGAAATGCCCGTCAAAAAACGGCTCATTGATGCTCAGGTTCTTGTAGGCGACGATCGATGCGCCCGCCTGCACTTCGACGACGCGATCAACCAGCGGGAAAGGGTAGCGGTGGCAGATACCTGCGAATGTAATTTCCATCCTGGACCTGATCCCCTCACTTCCCCGCTAGAATAGCCGCCGCATGCGCACAAGCAGGTCATGCGGCACGGATTCCAACCGGGAGCATCGCACCCGGTATTACTTGGTATTGAGCTGATTCAGCTTGTCGGTCACCTCGGCGGTAATGCTGTAGCTCGCCTCCGCGTGGACGACGGCATTGCGCTGCAGCTTAGCAGGCCAATACCCTCTTTCTCAATAATTTCACGCAGGACCTGTTGTACCTTGGGTGCCATCTCCTGCAGCAACGCCTGGCCGGCAGTCTGCTCGGCCTGTTGCAGTTACTGGTCACGTGGTCGAGGTCATCCTGCATGCTGGTCAGCTTTTTCTGGGCTTCTATCTTCTTTTCCTGGCTCATCACCGCCGCGCGTCCTTCTGGTAGCTCTTGAGCAGCACTTCACCCTCGGTCTTGAGGCGATCATATTCCGCCTTGTTTTTCTTGTAGTCTTCCTGATCCCTGATTTCAGCCATCCGCTTCTGGGCAAGATCCGTTTGCAGGATGGCACCCTGCGCATCCACCACGGCAATTTTACCTTCGGTCCAACCGAGCGTGGGCACCGAAAATGCCAGTACTGCGAATGCAACTTTCAATAGATCTAGACACAACCTTCTCCATTAAGTGACAACAAAAAAATCAGAACCCGCGGCCCAGTGTAAACTGAAAAATCTCTTCCTTATCAAAGTCATCCGCATTGAGCGGCTTGGCGAGGCTGAGACATTGGACCAAAACCGGAAACCCAGGTCAGGCCCACCCGGCCGAATAGCGCAGTTCGTTGAGGTCGACGTTAAAACAGTTGGCCTGTGTGGGCGCCCGCAACTTGTATCGTAAACCTGTCCGCGTCGATAAAAAACCCTGTGCGGATCTGGCTCTGGTCCTTGATGAAAGGCAGCGGAAACAACAACTCGGCGCTGCCCTCGATCAGCACATTGCCTCCGAAGGGATCGACTTCGTTCTGTACCTGGGTGTACAACAACTGGCCGTTGCTGGCGACATAGCCGAACTCGTTACCGTTGGGACCACCGATCTGCACCGGGTTGCCCTCCGCATCGATTTCAGTGACCGGCGCGGCCACCACGTAGTTGTCTGCCGGCGTGCTGCGCGGACCCAGCGTATTGCTCTGGTAACCCCGCACGGAGCCAAGCCGCCGGCGAAGAAGTTCTCATAGAATGGCAGCTCAGTAGTGCTGCCGCCAGCCGTCACCGTAACCCAACTGTGTATGCAGGTGGAATGTCCAGGTATCGGCACCGGCACCGGGAAGTAAATCTCGCCGGTATACGTCAACTTGTAGAATTCCAGGTCGGAAACACCCGGGGCCGACTTGCGCCAGCGCCACGTTCTGCGGTAGCCCCGGGTCGCCATGCGGCCCCGGTTCAGGGTCGACTGGGTCCAGCTGGCAGATACAGTATGAATTCCGACTGTTGCCATTTTCATCCAGGAACCCCTCTTCCGCCGGGATGACTTCATAGCTCGGAGGCAGGGTACTCAGCGGATTCAGGGTTTCCGGTGCCGTGTACTTGCCGTCCACCAGGGTGCTCTCGAACCAGTCGTTCACGCCGTTGATGAAGCGGGGGCTGGCCTCGATTTCCTGCACCGCGTATTGCCCGGTGTTGATCTCGGTGTTGGCGACGCCGAAACTGAATCCGAGTCGCTCCGTTTCCTTGATCGGGTAGCCGAAATTCACCGCCCCGCCCAGCGTGTTCGTGCTGTAGTTCGCGACGTTGACCTCCTTGAGGTCGGTAGAGCGATAGAACACGTTGAACCCGCGGCTCACCCCGGCCTCGGTGTCATAGGGGTTGGTATAGCTGAAGTTGTAGAGATCCTGGTACTTGGAGGAGTTCAGGCCGATACCGATGCGTTTACCAGTACCCATGAAGTTGTCCTGCTGCAGGTTCAGGCCCAGGATGATGCCCGCATCCTGCGCGTAGCCAATGCTGGCGCCGATGCTGCCGGAGGACTGCTCCTCGACGGTGTACTGCACGTCGATCAGGTCATCGTAGCCGGGCACGCCGGGCGTTTCGACCGTGGCCTTGCTGAAGTAGCCCAGACGCTCCAGGCGCACACGCGATTGCTCGATGGCCGCCGAGGAGGCGGGCGCGCTCTCCATCTGCCGCATCTCCCGGCGCAGCACGTCGTCGGCAGTTTTCAGGTTGCCCTTGAACGTGATGCGACGCACATAGGTCCGCTTGCCGGGGTCAATAAAAAATTTCATCGCGACCGTGTTGTCCTTGTCATCGATATCCGGAATACCGGTGACCTTGGCGAACATGTAGCCCTCGTCACCCAGGCGCTTGGTCAGAAATTCCTCCGTGGAAGTGACCATCTGCTGGGAGAAAATCTGCCCGTCGGAAATCAACACGAAACGCTGCAGTTCAGACTCCGGCACTACCAGGTCACCGGACAGTTCCACCGAACTGATGGTGAACTTCTCTCCCTCGGTGACGTTGGCGGTGATATAGACTTCCTTCTTGTCAGGTGACACCGAGACCTGGGTGGAATCGATGCGAAACTCCAGATAACCCCTGTCCATATAGTAGGAGGTGAGCGTCTCCAGGTCGCCGGTCAGCTTTTCCTTGGAGTATTTATCGTCATTGGTGAAGAATGACAGCCACCCGGTGGTGTGCAACTGAAACTCGCTCTCAAGTTCCTCGTCGGTAAACACCTCGTTGCCCACGACGTTGATGTGTTTGATGGCGGCGACCGTGCCCTCGTCGACGTCGATATTAATCGTCACGCGATTGCGCGGCTCGGGAATAACCTCCGTTTCGATTTTCGCGTCGTAGCGACCCTGCAGCACATACTGCCGTTGTAACTCCTGCTGCATGCCTTCCAGCGTAGAGCGCTGGAACACCTGACCCACAGCGAGGCCCGCGCCTTTCAATCCATCGAGGAGGGCATCCGTTTCAATCGCCTTGTTTCCCTCGATATTGATCTCACTGATACTGGGTCGCTCGGTAACGATAATCACCAGCACGTTGCCGTCCTGGCCGATACGGATGTCGTCGAAGTTGCCGGTGGCGAACAGGCTGCGGGTGGCGGCCTGTATGGTTTTCTCGTCCACCACGTCACCGACGGCAACCGGCAGCGCCGCAAACACGGTGCCGGCGGAAACGCGCTGCAGGCCCTCCACGCGGATGTCGGAAATGACGAAAGTCTGGGCAGCCGCAAGCGGCGCGACCAGTAGCAACACCAGTGCCAGTATGCCAGACAGTTGTCTAATCAAAATTTACCCAATCGCCGAAGGTTAACCGCAAGTCGCAGATGTCCATTCACTGTTATTTTCACCGCGAGCACTACAGGCGGGTGAAATCATTATACAGGGCCAACAGCATTACGCCGAGCACAACGAACAAACCCAGCTGGTAACCCACGGACTGTATCTTCTCAGGTACGGGACGTCCCGCCAATAGCTCGATCGTATAAAACACCAGATGACCTCCATCGAGCACCGGGACAGGCAACAGGTTCAGGACCCCCAGGCTGACACTCAGCAGGGCCAGGAAGCTGATATAGGACTCCAGGCCGGACTTGGCGGAGGCGGTCGCCACTTTAGCAATGGTGATGGGCCCACTCAAGTTTTTTGGCGAGATCAGTCCCATCACCATCTTTTGGATGGATTTCAGGGTAAACAGGGACAGTTCCCCGGTCCGCTGGAGGCTGGCGCCCAGGGACTCCAGAGGTCCCCGGGTGTAACGTCGCACCAGCTCCGGCGGCATCTCGGGAAAGGCCACACCCAGACCGACACGGCCGATCACCTGTCCCTGGTCATCGGTGAACCGCGCCGGAACGAGGACGGCGTTGCGGACCTCGCTGCCGCGCTGGTAGTCCAACGCGATCGGCTGGTCCGGCCGGGCGCGGACATAGTCCACCCAGTCCATCCACCGGGGCATGTCCACTCCGTCGGCGCGCAGCACCCTGTCGCCCGCCTGCAGGCCAATGGCCGCAGCCGCGCCGTCCGGCTCCACCTCCCCCACCACGGGCGGCACTTCCGGTGTATACAGGCTCACACCCAGGCCGGCGTACAGGTCCGGTTGTTCCTGGTCGGACAACCAGTGGTCAATGGCCACCTCGGACTCATAGATCACGCCCGAATCCGGGTATTTCACCGCGAATTTTATGGTGCCGGTATCGCCGATACGATCCAGCAGGCGAAAGCTGAGCGCCTGCCACGTGGGCGTTTCGCCGCCGTCGACTGACACGATTTCCTGGCCGGCCTCCAGGCCGGCGACGGCAGCGACCGAATCGGGCTCAACCGACCCGACGATCGGCACATAACCGGACTCCCCGCCATGAACAAACACCAGTAGGCGACCACGGCCAGCAACAGGTTGGCCAGCGGACCCCGCTGACCACGGCGATGCGCTGCAAGGGCGGCTTGCGATTGAACGCCCTGTGTAACTCCGCGGCCGGCACCTCTCCCTCCCGCTCGTCCAGCATCTTGACGTAGCCGCCCAGGGGAATCGCGGCAATGCTGTACTGTGTACCCAGCCGGTCGTGCCAACTGAACAGTGATGGACCGAACCCGATGGAGAAGCGCAGCACCTGGACACCGCAACGGCGCGCCACCCAGAAATGGCCGAATTCATGGATGGCAACCAATACCGCCAGGGTGGCCAGTGTCAACGCAACTGTATTGAGTAGTTCCATCAGAGACCCTGCATCGCGCACGTGGGTTGTTGGAGATCGGCCAGGCAGCCGGCGGCGCACTCCCTTGCCCGGGCATCCGCGCTTTCGACCACTGCCAGTGTAACCGGTTCCACAATGTCCGCCCGCTCGAGCGTGTGCTCTATCACCGCCGGGATATCTGTAAAACGAATTTTTTATCCAGGAAGGCGGCCACGGCGACCTCGTTGGCCGCGTTACACACGGCCATGGCGGTACCGCCGGCCTCAACCGCCTCCCTGGCGAGGCGCAGGCAGGGAAAACGGGATTCATCCGGGGCTTCAAAATCGAGCCGCGCGGTGGCCACCAGGTCGAGCGAGGCCACGCCGGACGCCAATCGCTCCGGCCAGCCCAGGCCGTAGGCGATGGCCGTGCGCATATCCGGATTACCCATTTGCGCCAGTACCGAGCCGTCCAGGTACTGGACCATCGAGTGGATGATGCTCTGGGGGTGAACAACGACCTCGACCTGGGCCGGGGCCAGGTCAAAAATCCAGCACGCCTCGATAAACTCCAGGCCCTTGTTCATCAGCGTGGCGGAATCCACTGAGATCTTGCGCCCCATGGACCAGTTGGGGTGGGCGCAGGCCTGGTCAGGCGTGGCCTCGTACATTTGCGCGTGGCTCCAGCCGCGGAAAGGGCCGCCGGAGGCGGTAAGCAACACCTTGCTCACCCCTTTACCCGACGGCACGGCCCGCGCATCGGTCGGCATGCACTGGAAAATGGCGTTGTGCTCGCTGTCGATTGGCAACAGGCGCGCGCCGGACTCACGCACGGCCCGCATCAGCAAATGCCCTCCCATCACCAGCGCCTCCTTGTTGGCCAGCAACAGGGTCTTGCCGGCCCGGGCGGCGGCAAGCGTCGACGGCAATCCCGCGGCGCCCACAATAGCCGCCATCACCACATCCACCTCCGGGGCGGTAACGACCTCGGCCAGTCCGCTCTCGCCCTGCTTCACCTCGGTAACCGAGTTGACCGGCAAACGCTGCCTGAGGAGCGTCGCGGCCGCCTCGTCCATCATTACGGCGTAGCGTGGCGCGAAGGCCAGGCACTGGGCGAGCATGGTGTCCACCGAGGAGTGGGCCGCCAGGGCGTAGACTGCAAAGCGCTGGGGGTGTCGCGCAATCACATCCAGGGTATTCACCCCGATGGACCCGGTGGAGCCCAGCACACTGACCATGCGCCTGGCGCCAGCCACGCTCACCAGCCCACCAGCAACAGCCCCAGCGCGAAAACCGGTGCCGCACCACACAGACTGTCCAGACGATCCAATATGCCTCCGTGTCCCGGCAGCAGGCTGCCGGCGTCTTTCACGCCACTTTCTCGCTTGACCATGCTCACCGTCAAATCACCGATCACCGAGGCCAGTGCGGTGGTGACCGTCACCGCCACGACGGAGGCCACGCCGATATGCGCCTCCCGTTCCGGCAGGACATACCACAACGGCACTGCCAGCATTGTACAGGCCGCCACGCCGCCCCAGAATCCCTCCCAGGACTTGGCGGGACTGACCAGCACCGCCAACTTGTGCCGACCGAAGGTCCGGCCGGCAAAATAAGCCCCTATGTCGGCCGTGGCTACCACCACGACCATGACGATCATTAACCAACCCCCGGGGGGGAAGCTGAGCAGGTAGACGGCAGCCATCCACGCTGGCACGAGCACCAGCACGCCCATCGCGCTGCGCATAAGGGTATTGCGCCAGAGTACGGCGCTGTCGGGGTAGCCTTTTATCCACAACAGCGCGAATGACCACCACAGGCAGGCAAGCCCCAGCAGGGGTTGCACCTGCTCCCGCCGCGGGTTAGCTCCGAGGTCACAATAAACATAGCCGCTCGCCAGCAGCGCCAGCACCACTGCCACGTAGCAGCAGCGGGCGATCGGGCGGTGCCAGCCTGCAAGGCTGGACCACTCCCACGCGCCCAAGCCAATCAATACCCCGAACAACACCGCCAGGCCGGGCAGCGGCAGATAGGCAATCGCCGCCAGAAACAGCGCCGCCATAACCACGGCGGTAATGACGCGCTGCCTAAGCATTGGAGTTCCGGCCCGCCATCAGGCCGTCGGGTTCACGCAGGCCGAAGCGCCGCTCACGCAAACTGTATTCAGCCAGCGCACGGGCAAATTCCGCTTCCGTGAAATCGGGCCACAGGGTATCGGTAAAATACAATTCGGTGTAGGCGAAATGCCAGAGCATGAAGTTACTGATGCGCGCATCGCCTCCGGTACGGATACACAGATCAGGTCGCGGCAAATCACTGATCGAGATATTGCGGTCTATCAACTGCGGCGTAATATCCTGCGGCTGTAAACTGCCGTCCGCCACCTGCCTGGCCAGTTTCTGGGCGGCCTGCGCTATGTCCCACTGGCCGCCGTAATCCACGGCGATAACCACCGTCGCTCCGCTGTTGTTGCGCGTCAACTCCTCTGATTGTCGCATCAGTTTTTGCTGCCGCTGGCTGAAGCGGCGACGTTCGCCGATGAAACGCATGCGAATGCCGTCCTCGTGCAGCTCGCGAACCTCGGTACGCAGGTAGCGCGACAACAGTGCCAACAGGGCGCGCACTTCGGGTACCGGCCTGCCCCAGTTCTCGCTGCTGAATGCGAACAGGGTCAGCACTTCCACCCCGTGGTGCTTACAGGCGCGCAGGACACCGCGCACTGCTTCCACGCCGGCGCGATGCCCGGCAGGACCGGACACGCCCTTGCGTTTCGCCCAGCGGTTATTGCCGTCCATGATGATCGCGACGTGGCGGGGGACGACGGGCACCAGGCCGATCTCCTGCACAGATAGTGAATCGCGGGTAGCCACTGGCAGCCGCTAAATTTCCATCAGATCGGCTTCTTTATCCGCCAACAACTTTTCCACTTTGGCGATAAATCCGTCGGTCAGCTTCTGCACCTCATCCTGCCCGCGGCGCTCATCGTCCTCACTGATCTCCTTCTCCTTGACCAGGTCCTTGAGCATGCCCATTGCATCGCGTCGGGCGTTGCGCACCGAGACGCGGGCCGATTCGGCCTCTTGCCTGGCCTGGCGAATGTAACCCTTGCGCGTTTCCTCGGTGAGCATGGGCATCGGTATCCGGATAACCTCCCCCGCAGTCACCGGGTTCAGGCCCAGGTCAGATTTGTAGATAGCCTTTTCGACCGCGGGAATCATGCTCCGGTCCCACACGTTCAGTGACAGCGTACGCGCATCTTCCACGGTTATGTTAGCCACCTGGTTGAGCGGAGTATCCGAACCGTAGTACTCAACTTTCAATCCGTCCAACAGGCTGGGGTGAGCTCGGCCTGTGCGGATTTTGTTAAAGTGGTGGGAAAGCGCTTCCAGGCTTTTCGCCATGCGCTCCCTGGCTTCGTCTTTTATGTCATTGATCATCCTGGTTCTCCTCCCGGTGACGCACTACTCGATCAAAGTCCCTTCGTCACCGCCCCTGACAATATTGAGCAGCGCACCGGGCTTTTCCATTTTGAACACCCGCACCGGCATCTTGTGATCACGGCACAGGCAAATGGCGGTCAAGTCCATCACTTCGAGTTTTTTATCCAGCACCTCATCGTAGGTGAGGCGCTCATATTTCACCGCATCGGGGAATTTCATCGGGTCGGCAGAATACACACCGTCAACCTTGGTCGCCTTCAGCACCAGGTCGGCATCCATTTCAATTGCACGCAGGCAGGCCGCCGAATCGGTGGTAAAAAAAGGATTGCCGGTACCGGCTGAAAAAATGACAACGTCACCGTTCATGAGCGCACGTATCGCCTTGCGACGATCGTAGTGGTCCACGACTCCGGTCATCGGTATGGCCGACATGGCCTGGGTAGCGATATTGGAGCGCTCCAGCGCATCGCGCATCGCCAGGGCATTCATCACTGTGGCGAGCATACCCATGTGGTCCCCTGTAACCCTGTCCAGCCCGGCCTGCTGGAGCGCGGCGCCGCGGAAAAGGTTGCCGCCGCCCACCACGAGACCGACCTGTACGCCAATGCCGACCAGCTGCCCTATGGCCAAAGCCATGGAATCCAGGATCCTCGGATCTATACCAAAACTTTCGCTACCGGTAAGCGCTTCACCGCTAAGCTTGAGCAGTATCCGCTTATATTTCTTATCCGCTGCCACCTGGGGCATAAAACTCCCTCCAAAAGCTGGGTGGTATCTTACAGGACATCCCACGATCTCCCTAGTGGCTTTGCCTTATAATAATCCTGTGCGATGGCGTGATGGGAACACCCCGCGACCACGGCCCCGGCGCGCCCGCGCGGATCCCCGGCAGTCGGGCCTGTCGCGCACGGACAAGCGGCAACACACCAGCAAAAATGGGGCCGAAGCCCCATTGAATGTCGGTGTGCCGGAGGGGCTAGCCGTTGAGCTGCGCCGCGACCTCCTGTGCAAAGTCCACCTTCTCGACTGCAATACCCTCGCCAACCTCGAAGCGGACAAACGAGACAATCTGCGCGCCCGCGCCAGCTACCAGTTTCCCCACGGTAGTGTCGGGATCCTTGACGAAAGGCTGCTCGTTGAGGCTGTTCTCCGCCAGGAATTTCTTGATGCGGCCCCCGATCATTTTCTCAATGATATCGGCGGGCTTGCCTGAATCCTGAGCCTGGGCCATGAAGATTTCCTTCTCCTTGGCCACCAACTCTTCCGGCATATCGCTCGCGCAGACCACCTGCGGATTTACTGCCGCAACATGCATAGCCACATCCCTGGCCAGGTCCTGGTCTCCGCCCGTGAGCTTGACCAACACCGCGATTCGGTTATTGCTGTGCACGTAAGACCCGACTACGCCGGAATCCGCATCCACCAGTGCAATCCGGCGAACACCGATGTTCTCGCCGATTTTCTGCACCAGTGCTTCACGGGCTGACTCGAGTTCACCGGACATGAGCGCGCCGACATCCGCCTGTTTGCCGGTAAAAGCCGCATCGACGACCTTGTTGACAAATCCGAGGAAGTTCTCGTCGCGCGCCACGAAATCCGTTTCGCTGTTCACTTCCACCAGCACGCCAAAGCTGCAGTCTTCGGCTACACGAGCGGCCACCACGCCGTCGGCGGCAGTCCTGCCCGCCTTCTTTGCGGCTTTCATGCCGCTGGATTTGCGCAGTTCTTCAATGGCCAATTCAATATCGCCACCGACGGCGGCCAACGCTTTCTTACACTCCAGAAGACCCAGGCCGGTGCGCTCACGTAATTCTTTTACCAGTGCTGCTGACATTGGTACTCCTCCTATTTTTTCCAAATCGGGGAAACCGGTCCCCAAAAACTAAAACCCCCGGCAGACATACCAGGGGCCTCAATACTCCCTGACCGAACCCGGGTCAGCGTCTCTATAGCTATTCCACCGTCGGCGCTGGTTCCGCGACGGCTTCAGCCGGGGCAACTTGCTCGACAGTCTCCAGAACCGCAACCTCCTCCTCGACGAATTCATTCTTTGCCACGAGGGACTCGCCTGACTCGATCTTGCCCAGCAGGCAGGCGTCGGCGACGGCCGTCACATACAACTTGACTGCGCGAATGGCGTCGTCATTTCCCGGTATGACGTAATCGACACCATCCGGGTTACTATTGGTATCGACGATACCGATCACGGGTATACCCAACTTGTTCGCTTCGCTGATGGCGATGCGCTCGTGATCAACGTCCACGACAAACAACGCATCCGGCAGGCCGCCCATATCCTTGATACCGCCGATGCTGCGCTCGAGTTTTTCCATATCCCGGGTGCGCATCAGGGCCTCTTTCTTCGTCAGCCGCTCAAACGTGCCGTCAGCCTGTTGCGTCTCGAGATCGCGCAGACGCTTGATCGAAGCGCGAATGGTCTTGTAATTGGTCAACATGCCGCCCAACCAGCGATGGCTGACGTAGGGCATGCCGGCGCGCTCTGCCTGCTCCTTGATCACTTTGCCCGCGGCGCGCTTGGTGCCGACGAACAGGATCTTGTTCTTGTTGCCTGCGAGCCGCGCGACCATCGCCAGCGCTTCGTTGAAGGCCGGGACCGTATACTCGAGGTTTATGATATGGATCTTGTTGCGGGCACCAAAAATGTACTGGTCCATTTTAGGATTCCAGTAGCGCGTCTGGTGACCGAAGTGTGCGCCCGCCTGAAGCAGGTCGCGCATGCTGACTTGCACTTGTGACATGGTAGTTACCTTGTGTGGGTTAATCCTCCACATATCCCCGTGACCAAACCAAAGGCCCGCTTGACGGCCCGTTGGCACCCTGGTCCAGGTATCGATATGTGTGTGTCGTTTGGTTTTTCCTGCCCGAACCCGGCGCTATCCGCAAGGATGTCGCCACCACGCCCCGACAGGAGGCGCGCTTTATACCACAACGGGGCGGGTGTTAAAAGGGTCTGTGCGCCCGGCGAGCGCCTGCGCAGGGCGGCCCCATTACTCATTTACTTCCTGAATGGGGTAGAATGTGCGCCCCGCGGCCCGTGGCGGACCCAATTTCGACAGACTTTATCCCTATATTTCAAAAGGTTAACGATGGCGGCATCGATCAAGACAGCGGACGAGATAGGCAAGATGCGCGTCGCCGGCCGCCTCACGGCGGAAGTCCTGGAAATGATCGTGCCGCACGTCCAGGTGGGGGTGACGACCGGCGAGCTCGACCGCATCTGCCACGATTACATTACCCGGACGCAGCAGGCCATCCCCGCTCCGCTGAACTATCACGGCTTCCCGCGTTCCATCTGCACCTCGATCAATGACGTGGTCTGTCACGGCATACCGTCGGACACCAAGAAGCTAAAAAGCGGTGATATCGTCAATATCGATGTCACCGTGATCAAGGACGAGTACCACGGTGATTCCAGCATCATGGTGGCCGTGGGCGAGGTGGCGCCCCATGCCAGTCGTCTGATCGAGGTGACACAGGAGTGTTTGTATAAGGCGATTGCACTGGTCAGGCCCGGCGCGACCCTCGGTGATATCGGCTACGTCATCCAGCAGCATGCGGAAAAGAATTACTACTCCGTGGTGCGCGAGTACTGCGGCCACGGAATTGGCAAGGTGTTCCACGAAGAGCCGCAGGTGCTGCACTACGGTCACAAGGGGGCTGGAATGGTGCTGGAACCCGGGATGACCTTCACCATCGAACCGATGATCAATGCCGGCCGCCGACATACGCGCCTGAGCAAGGCGGACGGCTGGACCGTGACCACGCGCGACGGCCGCCTGTCAGCCCAATGGGAGCACACGGTCTGCGTCACCGAGGATGGCTGCGAGATTCTCACGCTGCGCACGGATGAGCCGGGACTGGCCGGATAAATTACGTGGATCCCCTGCCCCTGCCGACCGAGCTCTTCGATGCACCCGCGTTCAAGACCCGACTGGACGCGGGCAACAGAATTCAGTGCTGCAAAAGCGCGATCGCGGCGTCCACGGCCTACCTGCACCGGCAGTTTCGCAGCGGGGCCCAGGCCCACGATCTCATCCGCCTGCGCGCCGCATTTATCGATGAGTTGCTGGGCATCCTCTGGGATCGCCAGGACTGGGGAGGGGCGGAGCTGGCCATGGTCGCTGTCGGCGGCTACGGACGGGGCGAGCTGCATCCCCACTCCGATGTCGATCTGCTGTTTATACTCGGCGAAGACGCCAATAACTGCCGCGACACGCTCTCCGTATTCCTCACGCTGCTTTGGGACATCGGCCTGAACATCGGTCACAGCGTGCGCGACGTGGCCGAATGCGTGGACAGCGCGGCGGCCGACATCACCATCCTGACCAACCTGATGGAGGCCCGGGTCATCCGCGGCCAGGAAAAGTTGATGCAACAGGTGCGCGAACTGACCGCGCCCGACAGGATGTGGTCCAGCCGGGAATTTTTCCAGGCCAAGCTGGAAGAACAAAAAGCGCGGCACACCAAGTTCGCGGACACCGAGTACAACCTTGAGCCCAATGTGAAAAGTTCCCCGGGGGGATTGCGGGACCTGCAAATCATCGGCTGGATCGCCGAACGTCACTTCGGGGTGGAATCGCTGGAGAAAATACAGGCGGAGGAATTCCTCAATGCCGAGGAAACGGTCATTCTGTCCAAGGGCAGGGACTTCCTGTGGCAGGTGCGCTACGCGCTGCACATGATCACGAATAGGGAGGAAGACCGATTGCTGTTCGACCACCAGCGCGAGCTCGCCGCCCTGTGGGGCTTCAAGGACGGCGACAAACTGGCTGTGGAGCAGTTCATGCAGGTTTACTACCGCTGGGTGCAGACACTCGGACAACTCAACGAGTTGCTAATCCAGAACTTTGACCAGGCAATACTGCGCCAGACCATGCCGGACGTGATCAGCATCCTCAACGAGCGCTTCCAGATTCGCAACGGCTATATCGAGGCCCGCAACAACCAGCTCTTCAGCCAGCATCCGGAGGCACTGCTGGAAGTCTTCCTGCTGTGCGCAACGCACGAGGAAATCCTCGGCGTAGCGGCCCCCACCATACGCCTGATTCGCGATCACCGGCACCTGGTGGACGAAGCCTTCAGGGCGGACCCGCGCAACACGCGGACATTCCTGCAAATACTGGGCAGCCCCCACAAGATGACACTGCAGCTGCGGCGCATGGCGCGCTACGGTATTTTGGGCGATTACCTGCCCGAGTTCGGACGCATCATGGGGCAAATGCAACACGACCTCTTCCACACCTATACGGTAGATGCACACACGCTGGAAGTGATCAAGAATGCGCGGCTTTTCCTGTTCCCCGACATCGAGGACAAATTTCCGGTTACCAGCCGCGTGGCGCGACGACTGCGCAGGATCGAGCTGCTGTATATCGCCGCGCTGTACCATGACATCGGCAAGGGCCGCGGCGGCGATCATTCGGAACTGGGCGCCGTTGACGCAGAACGCTTCTGCGCGGGCCACGGGCTTGACGCGAGGGATACTGAACTGGTGGTATGGCTGGTACGCAATCACCTGCTGATGTCCGCAGTGTCACAACGCAAGGACATCTCGGACCCTGAGATTATCCAGCAGTTCGCCCAGCACGTGGGCGACGAGGAACATCTGGATTACCTTTTTACGCTCACCGTGGCAGATATCAACGGCACCAATCCCACCCTGTGGAATGCCTGGCGCGGCAGCCTGCTGCGACAGCTCTACACCGAGACGAGACGGGCCCTGCGGCGAGGGCTGGACAATCCCATCGATAAGCAGGCCCTGGTAAAGCAGTCGCGGCAGGCATCCAGCCATATTCTCGAGGGTCGCGGTTTCACCCCGGAGGAACTGGACGATCTGTGGCGGGGCCGCACAGAAGACTACTTCCTGCGTGAGCGCAGTGAAGATATCGCCTGGCACACCGAGGCTATAGCCGATCACCACCAGCGCGACAAGCCCCTGGTGCTGGTGCGCAACAATTCCGAATCCAGCGTCGCCAATACCACGCAGATATTCATCCACGCCCGCAGCAATGCCCAACTGTTCTCGCGCATTTGCGCCAGCCTGGAACAACTGGACCTCAGTGTGCACGATGCGCGCATCTATAACTCCGAGGATGGGATGAGCCTGGATACCTTCTTCGTGCTCGATTCCAGCGGCCACCCCATCACCGAGGACGGCGCGCGGCTGGCCCACATCAGGGAATACCTCAGCGACAGCCTCGGCAACCAAAACGGCAAGCCGATAATTCCCGCGCGGCGCACGCCCAGGGTCATGAAGTCATTTTCTTTTCCCACGGAAACGCGGTTAACGGTCGATGAAATAATGAACGTCTCGGTTCTGGAGGTATCTACACCCGACCGACCCGGCCTGCTAGCGCGGCTCGGCAGGATATTCGAATCGTTCAATGTCGAGCTCCAGGCGGCAAAAATCCAGACCCTGGGAGAGCGCGTCGAGGACGTCTTTTTTATCACCGATGAGCACCAGCAGGCACTCACCGACACCAGGCTCTGTAATCGCCTGCAAAGGACCATTTGCGACGAGCTGGACGAACAGGCGGCGGCCTGAACCACTATGAATCCGAATTTGTCACGCCTCGAGCCCTATCCCTTCGCCAAGCTGCAGCAGCTGTTCAGCGACCTCGCGCCGGCAGCGGGCAAGTCGGCTATCGCGCTCTCCATCGGGGAACCGCAGCATGCCTCGCCCCCGTTTGTGCTGGAGGCCATCGCAAAGAACCTGCACCGCCTCGCCAACTACCCTACCAGTGCCGGCATACCCGAGTTGCGCGAGGCCATCGCCGCCTGGCTGCAGCGCCGCTTTGCCCTGCCAGCAATTGATCCCAACCACCAGGTCCTGCCGGTGAACGGCACACGGGAGGCGCTGTTTGCCTTCGCCCAGGCAGTCGTGGCGCCGGGACCCGATGCGCTGGTTATGAGCCCCAACCCGTTTTACCAGATATACGAAGGGGCGGCGCTGCTCGCCGGCGCCAGACCGCACTTTATCAACTGCACCGCCGATTCCGGCTTCCTGCCGGACTTCGCCGGGGTTTCCGAGCAGCAGTGGCGGCAGTGCCAACTGCTGTACCTGTGCAGCCCCGGGAATCCGACCGGCGCCGTCATGTCACAGGCGCAACTGCAGGATATCATCCGGCTGGCGCGGGAATTCGACTTTGTTATCGCCAGTGACGAATGCTACTCGGAAATCTACTTCGATGAGGCGTCCCCACCCCCGGGGCTGCTGCAGGCCTGCGCGGCGATGGGGGACGGCGAATTTCACAACTGCGTGGTATTCCACAGCCTGTCCAAGCGCTCCAACCTGCCGGGACTGCGCTCTGGCTTCGCGGCGGGAGACGCCAGGATCCTGCGGGACTTCCTGCAGTACCGGACCTACCACGGATGCGCGATGCCCATTCACCACCAGTTGGGGAGTATCGCGGCCTGGAACGACGAGGACCATGTCGTATCCAGCCGCCAGCAGTACCGCGAGAAGTTCGCGCAAGTACTGGCGCAGTTCGCGGGCCACCTCGCTGTCTCGCGGCCGCAGGCCGGTTTTACCTGTGGCCGAAACACCGGTCAGCGATACAGGGGTTGCCCGCCTGCTCTACGCGGGTGAAAACGTGACAGTACTGCCGGGTCGCTTCCTGGCACAGGAGGCCAACGGCATCAATCCCGGCGAAAACCGCGTGCGCATGGCGCTGGTGGCCTCCACCGATGCTTGCGTGGAGGCAGCGCAGCGCATCGTCATCGCCTGGGCAGAGTGTAGGGCCCACGATGCGCAAAGCCGAACGCGCCAGTATATCCTGCGCCGCCTGCGGGCGCTCTACAGAAACGCCGGTACCGCTGGACCGATGATCCCTTCCCGCTCCTGGTCGCCGTATTGCTCAGCGCCCAGTCACCGATGAACAGGTCAACAAGGTCACTCCAGCGCTTTTGCACTGGCGGACAATCCGGCGGACATGGCGGACCTGGACGCAGAGCAAATCGGCGCATCATCCAGCCCTGCGGCCTGTCACCGAAATCCAGGGCCATCAAGCGCCTTGAGTGAAATCCTCGTGGCGGAGCATGGCGGTGTCGTACCGGCCGACATGGCGGCGCTGGAACGGCTGCCGGGGGTCGGGCACAAAACGGCCAGCGTGGTCATGTCCCAGGCCTTCGGGGTGCCCGCTTTTCCGGTGGACACGCATCCACCGCCTGGCGCAGCGGTGGGGGCTGACCAGCGGCCGCAGTGGTGCAGACAGAGCGGGACCTGAAGCGGCTGTTCCCGGAAAAATACTGGAACAGGCTGCACCTGCAGATCATTTTTTACGGCCGCCAGTACTGCACTGCCCGCGGCTGCGACGGTCGGGTGTGCGAGATTTGCCGCACCTGTTACCCACAGCGAAAGCACCCGAAAAAAACCGTCAAGGCCTGACAGGGGCAGCCTGCCCCTGACTCCCACATCCGCATCTGGCGCAACGCCGTGGCGTGCCACGGGCTGCTATAACTCAACCGCGGGCTTTGCTATGCTACGCGACCCTGCAAAGTCCGTTATCCATTGGAGTACTGCCGTGATTACACTCTATGGCATCAAGAACTGCGACACGGTGAAAAAAGCACGCAAGTGGCTGGATACGCACGGCATCGATTACCAGTATCACGACTTTCGGGAGGACGGCGTGGACCCGACCGCCGTGGACGCGTGGCTGGAGGAGCTGGGTTGGCAGAACCTGCTGAACCGGCGCAGTCACGGCTGGAAAGCGCTGGATGAACCGACCCGGCAGAACATGGACGAAGCAGCGGCGCGCAAGGCGATCCTGGCCCAGCCCACGCTGATCAAACGCCCGCTGCTGGATACCGGCAAGCAGCGATATACAGGATTTTCCGCCGGCAACTACGCGAAAATATTCAACGCACACACCCTCCTGACGAGGGCGGCTATTCACGGTGGATCTACAACGCGGCACGGCGCATTTGCATTTGGCCTCGGTGTGGGCACCCAAAACAACCAAGGCGGCTGGCTGGAAGTCTTTTTCCCGCTCCGGTCCTGCAGCCGTCCGCGGCGCTGGCGACCGCGGTGGGTGATACCCCAGGCAGCGCGGCGCTCGACGCCGCACAGCTGGCGGCTCTACAAGACGCGCTGGCCGCGGCCGGCGGGACCGCCCAGGCGGCGCTCGCCGGCTGCTCGCCAGCGGCAGGCCTGCCGTGGCCGTGCTGCTGCGGGAGGATCTCCCGCCAGGCAACGTCCCGGAGGCGTACCTGAAGCTGCATCTGCTGTCCCACCGCCTCGTGCCGCCCCATGGCACCAACCTCGAAGGCCTGTTCGGCACTCCAACGTGGCCTGGACCAGCGAGGGCGCCATCGATATCAACGAGCTTCCCGCCCGCCAGCTGGCCGCCAGGCTGCGAGGCGAGGTGCTGGAGGTCAGCAGCGTCGACAAGTTTCCCAAGATGACCAACTACGTGGTGCCGGGCGGGGTGCGGATAGCGCACACTGCCCGGGTGCGGCTGGGCGCCTATCTGGGGGAGGGCACCACCATCATGCACGAGGGGTTCGTCAATTTTAACGCCGGGACCCGCGGTCCGGGCATGATCGAGGGGCGCATCTCCGCCGGCGTGGTGGTAGGCAGCGGCTCAGATCTGGGCGGCGGCTGCTCGACGATCGGCACCCTCTCCGGCGGCGGCAATATCGTCATCTCTGTCGGCGAAAAGTGCCTGATCGGCGCCAACGCCGGTATTGGTATTCCGCTGGGCGACCGCTGTACGGTGGAGGCGGGGCTGTTCGTCACCGCAGGCACCAAGGTCACCATGCTGGACGCCGCTGGTATGCCGGTGGAAACCGCCAAGGCGCGCGACCTGGCCGGCAAATCCGACCTGCTGTTTCGCCGCAACTCCACCACTGGCGCGGTCGAGTGCCTGACCAACCGCAGCGCCGTGGAGCTGAACCGGGAATTGCACGCGCACAACTGAGAGCAGGGGCGGAGAGACCACGTGGAAAAGACACTTCAATTGTGTTGCGATCTTGTCCGCCGCGCGTCAGTGACGCCCAGCGACGCCGGCTGCCAGGCGCTGATGATGGAGCGCTTGCGCGCCCTCGGCTTCACCTGTGTTGCGCTTCCCTGCGGCGAGGTGAGCAACTTCTGGGCCGAGCGCGGTGCACGGGGCCCCCTGCTGGTGTTCGCGGGACACACCGACGTCGTTCCCACCGGGCCGGCGGACCAGTGGGACACGCCGCCCTTCGAACCGACCCTGCGGGACGGCCTGCTGTTCGGACGCGGCACCGCCGATATGAAGGGCAGCCTGGCGGCGATGCTGGTCGCCTGCGAGGCATTCGTGCGCGAGCACCCGGACCATCCGGGTCGCATCGGGTTCCTGATTACCTCCGATGAAGAGGGCCCGGCGGTGGATGGCACCGTGCGAGTGCTGGACTACCTGCGGGACAGGGGCCAGGTGATTGACTGGTGCGTGGTGGGTGAACCTTCAAGCTCCGCGACTCTGGGCGACACCATCAAGAACGGCCGCCGTGGTTCGCTCGGCGGCGTGCTGACAGTCCGCGGACTACAGGGCCATATCGCCTACCCGCACCTGGCGGACAATCCAATCCATCGCGTACTTCCCGCCCTGCAGGCATTAACGGCGGAAGTCTGGGACAGCGGCAATGACGCCTTTCCCCCCACCTCGATGCAGGTCTCCAATATCCACGGCGGGACCGGTGCCACCAATGTCATTCCGGGCACGGTAGAGGTGGTCTTCAATTTTCGCTTCTCCACTGCAGTCACCGACGCACAACTGCGCCAGCGCACTGAATCCATCCTGCGGGCGCACGGGCTGGAGTTTGACCTGCAGTGGCAGCTGAGCGGGCAGCCCTTCCTAACACCCGCCGGCAAACTGGTCGATGCCGCGGTGGCCAGTATCCTTGACGAGACGGGGCACGAACCGGAACTCTCGACCGCCGGCGGTACCTCCGACGGCCGTTTCATCGCCACCACCGGCGCCCAGGTGGTGGAAATCGGTCCGGTCAACGCCAGTATCCACCAACTCAACGAGCGAGTATGCGCCGCCGACCTGCCGCGCCTGGCGGCAATCTACAAGGGCGTACTGACCCGCCTGTTGCTAGAGAGCGTCTAACTGCCGCTGTAACGCCTGTCGTGCCAGGCCGAGGTTGTCCTCACCGGGGACCACCACAACCTGTGCACCACCCAGGGCCTCGAGGCTGGCGGCGACGACCGCCGCCGGATTCATCCACAGGCCATCGGGTATCCGCGAGCGATCAAACCCGGCATCGGCCATGGCGTCGTGGAACTCCGTGCGGGTAAATCCCGGACACAGGGCCTGCACCCGAATCCCCGTGCCCGCCAACTCCGCCTGCAGGGCCTGGGAATAGTAGTTGAGAAAGGCCTTGGTCGCCCCGTAGACGGCGAGACCCTTGCCCGGCACCAGGGCGCCGAGGGACGACACGTTGATAATGGCGCCGCCACCGCGCTCGCGCATAAAAGGGATCGCCGCACCGCACAGGGTCACGCTGGCGTCGATGTGCAGGCTGACCATGGCCCGCTGGCCCTCGATGGGCAGCCGGTCGAAGTTGCCGAAGGTACTGAACCCGGCGTTGTTGACCAGGTAGTCGACCGGCCCGCGCTGGCGCAGCGACTCCAGGGTCCTGGCCACGCCCTCGATCGTAACGAGGTCGGCCTCCACGCAATGCAGCTCCACGCTGTCGGCCAGTTCCCGGGCCAGGGCGGCAAGCCGCTCGGCGCGCCGGGCCACCGCGATGATGAGATCGCAGCGCGCCGCCAGTTGCCGACAGAATTCCGCGCCCAGTCCCGCCGATGCGCCGGTGACCAGCGCCGTTACTTTATGTCCGGACATTATTTCCCCCAGTGCTCACTGCGCGGTGACTGCCGGTCCGCAGGGGCGCTCCCCCGCTCGTGGCACGGCACCCCGGGACACCCGGCGGCGGCCGTTCACGCCAGTTTGTGCAGAACGTAAACATCATAGCGGACCGCCTTGCCAGTGATGCAGTGGGAAGGGGACAGCGTCGCCAGGCTGGGCGCCCGCGCAGGGCGTTTCACCACCACTCGCGCCGGTGCCTGCCGCAGCGCCCAGTGTAACAGCGTCTCCGCGTCCTGCGGCCCGCCGTCGCGCTCCAGCAACGTCTGGAACCATGCCATCTCCTTTTTGACCGCGGCACTCTTGCTCCTCCGGGGGAACATCGGGTCCAGGTAGATCACATCCGCGGAGCCTATTGCGGCTGGCTCCAGTTGCCGGGCATCTCCCGGGTACAGGCGCATGCGCTGCGCGACACCGGCCAGCCAGTGATCGCCACTGACGGCGGCGCACTCCAGTCCCGCGCGCAGCAGTTCCACGACGACCGGGTGGCGCTCACACAGGGCGAGCTCGCAGCCGAGGTCGGCGAGCACGAAGGCGTCACGCCCCAGCCCCGCGGTCGCATCCAGCACCCGCAGGGGATTTTTCCGGCCGAGGCCAACCGCTTTCGCCACCAGTTCCCGGGGCCCCGTCGCGCTGCGGTAGCGCATGCCCGCACTGCCAAAATCCGCCGCGACGGGGCCGGGAGCCCCCCTGCCAGTCTGTTGCAGGAAAAGCGCCCTCCCGCTGGCGACGAGCAGCGCGTCAGCTTGCGTGCAGCGCGCCGGATCTATCCCGGTCGCCAACAGCGGCAGCCCAAGCCGAGCGGCAAGTTGCGCGGCGCGCGCCTCGTCCGCGGCCGACGCGGCAACCAGGGCGAGCGAGGGATTAGGCGTGGGATCTCGCAAGGGACCAGGCGCAGCGCATCAGTTACCGCCGCCGGCCAGCATCTGCTCCAGGCTGCGACGATTCTGTTCGATCGCATCCATGTACAGATGACGACCATCGAAATGGTCGGCGGCATAATGGTGAACTCCGCCAAAATGCCCGTCCAGGCGCACAGTGACGGCAGTGCGGATAAACGCGGGCGTCTGCTGCAGCAGTTGCTCGGGAGAGCGGTAAACCGCGCCCTTGTAAGCACCGGTCGCACCCTCCCCGGCCAACCCGCCCGCCGCGAACTCTTCGTAGAGGTAGTCGCGACATTTCTGCGCATATCCGACATCGGCCATTTGCGCGATCAGGTCCGCGGTACCCAACAACCGTCCCAGCAAATGTTCACGCTCGTCGGCCACCGCCAGGTCGCCCGGGTCCACTTCATAACCGGTGAAATGGAGGATGCGCGTACACGGCCCCACCGCGTCCTGCAGGCCCACCCGCGGCAGATACTCGGACACGAAGCGAATACCGCGAGTGATGTGCACGCGGGTGTAAGCCGCGCCGTTCTGATGGCGACTGTCGCGCGTTCGCCGGATGTAACCGGAATCGTGAAACAGCGCCGCGGCAATTCCCACCAACGCCAGTTGTGGGTCCCGGTCATCCTCTCCGGGGTGGCGGCGCCAGAAGCCGTCCAGCAGGCGCGCCATGGCGAGCGTCACATCCAGCACGTGCTGGGCATCGTGGTAGCGGACATCGCAGGCCCGGAAACCGGGATAGCTGCCACTGTAGAGCCGACTGAAGTCCCTGAACAGCACCGCCAGCGACGCCAGGTCGACGCGCCGGGAGCGTGCGGCGAGAATACGGGTTACGGCGTCCGCGACCGCGGCTGCGTCGGAGACATCAACAGTATTACTCACATCCATGTGTCCCGGTCGCGGGTATCGCTCCATACGGACTCAGTCCTCGATTATTTTTTTTACGCTGCTTTTCCTGAGCATGCTGGCCAGATCATCGAACAACTCTTCCGCGCTGGGGGCGGTGTCCGGAGGTAGCGATACGCCGGGAGCACTGGCGCGCGGCGCTGCCTTGCCCGGCAATTGCTCATTGCCCAGCCCGAGGGTCAAGCTCCTTCCCTCCAGGTCGATCTCGATCTGCAGGTTGTAGGCGAAGCGCGACAACCCGTGCTTGTCGACGATGCGAAACCGTCGCGGCCGGGATTGGCCGTCCCGCTCCACACCCTCGGTCAGGTGGCAGCTCATGGCATTGATGGTCTTTCCTGACAGCGGTATGCCGCGCAGGGCGGGGAGCACGCGATTGCAGGCGTTGACGAACGTGGTGGCGGACACGGCGGTAATCGACTTCACGGTGTCCGAGCCCCACCCCGCCTGCTCACAATGAAATTCCCCGATCAGCACCTGGTTTGCCTGGGCGAGATCGAGCATACGCGCCAACTCGATGGTGACGTCGCCAACGATGTAACTGAACACCGAGGGATTGACCCCTTCCGCCTGGTACAACTCATAGTGACCGCCGATATGGTAGCCAGTGCGGATGGCCGGCACCGTATTGCCCCGCGAGGCCGCCTGTGCCACCGCGTTGTCCGCCACCACCAGCAGCATGAACACAAACAGGTCCTGGTTGGCGCTGGGGCCAGGTCGCGATTCCACACGTAATAACCATCCCCGGTCGTGGTGCGCGCGAAGTTGATCTCTATGCCCTGGGCCAGCAACTTGTTGTAGGCGGAGTTCAGGGAATAGGACAGGCTGTTGAGCTGGCTGGCCTGCTCAAAGGGGGTGTAGAGGGAAAAATCGACGATGTCGAACAGGATAACCGCCCGGCTCTGCACGTAGCTGAGGCCGTAGCGCTTGATAACCTGCTCCACGGCTTCCAGAACCTGCGGCTCCTCGCTCAGGGCCGTGTTGAGTTTTATAAACGCCGGCGCGACATCCAGCCGCTTGCTCACGGCGAAAAGCTCTTCCCGGGTCTTGCGACGCTGGCCCGAGATCAGGTCGCGGATAAAGGCTTCGTTGTCCCCGCTGTCGTCGATCGGTGCCTCGCTCGCGGCGCAATAGTTGCCCAGGAAATAATGCGGGACGAAAATCACCAGCACGCCGCGCTCGTCGGCACTCCAGCACAGCACGATATTCTGACCCATGCGCCACTGGCGGCGGAGCGTGGTTTCCAGCGCCTTCAGGTTGCCCCGCTGGCCAATACTGATCGCCTGCTGGGTCCCGGCGTGGTCGCCCTGTGCCTGTCCCCCGGAGGATCCCGATTGGCCCGCGTCGCCGGTGTCATTCAATGTTGGCATGCCGATACCCGTCTCCGCTGGACCAAAGGAGTAGTGAACTACGTTGCAACTACTGGCATTATAGTGGCCTGCCGGCGTCGGGGCCACGCCTGGTCCATCAGATCGTGTCACGTTTATACCGACCTTGGATAAAGGGGAGCGCTTAGCATGCTGTATCGTCTGGTTGTCTGGCTGCTTGCAATGGCCTGCCTGCTCCTGGTTGCCTGTGATAATTTTGACGTCAAGGTGAATGACCGGGTGGTGTACTCCCCGACGCCGCTGTTCAGTGACTTCAGCACCCCCGACCCGGGTCTCACCAGCTGCCTGCGCCAGGCTATCAACGACGGCGTGGTGACGCAGGCGGGGCAACTGACCACCCTCGATTGCAGCTTCGCCGGCATCGAGAACCTTGACGGACTCGCCACGTTCACCGGGCTTACCGGTTTGCGCCTGTCCGCCAACAGGATTCGCAACCTGGTCGAGCTCAACAAGCTGGTTTCCCTGCAGGAACTCTACCTGGATGACAACCAGATCATTGACCCTGTGCCACTGTACGCGCTGCCGGCACTGCGCCAGGTGGATCTCTCAGGCAATCCCGGACTTCAGTGCCCGCGGCCGGACAGCTTTGCGGGGACGACGCAGGTTGTTCTTCCCAAGCACTGCCGCTGAACGCCAGCGCGCGGCACGCACTATGACCCAGGCAGCTCATGGACGGAAATAGCGTGCGGTTCATTGCGGACAGGAACGCGAGGAGGCTCACAGTTTCCGGAAATAAGCATGGCGGGGATGCCGTCCTGCGCTAGGCGAGTTCCAGCCAGTCAAACCCACTGGCCTGTTCGGCAAAGACCACGCGCTCCAGGGAATCCAGCACCGACAGCAATGCGCTTTGCGCCCGTTCCCGGTTGTTGTTTTTTTCACTGATATGGGCCACGACCAGGTGGCGCAGCGCGGCGCCGCCCACCTGCCGCAACAGGTCCGCCGCCTGCTGGTTGTTAAGGTGTCCCCAATCACCGCCCACCCGACGCTTCAAGTGCGGCGGGTAGGGTCCGTCCTGCAGCATCGGAAGGTCATGGTTGAACTCCAGCAGCAGGCTGTCGCAGTCGCGGAAATTGTCGATCACATGCGGCGTAATGCTCCCCAGGTCAGTCAGTATCCCCAGAGTGAATCCGCTGCAGGCCAGCCGGTACTGGCACGGTTCCGCCGCATCATGAGGTACTGCCACCGCCTTGATTGCCAGGTCGCCAATGGTGAAACTGTCCTCGCAGTTGAACGGACGCTGTTCGAAACTGCCACGGCAACGCCCTGTCCCGGCGGTGCCGTGCGTCAGGTAAACCGGGATTCGATAGTGGCGGGAGAGCGCCGCCACACCGCTGCTGTGGTCGGAGTGCTCGTGCGTCACCAGGATGGCGTCCAGCTGCGTCGGTTCGACCTGCAGGCGCGCCATCCGCCGCACCGTTTCGCGCAGGGAGAAACCACAGTCGATCATCACCAGCGTGTCGCCACCCCGAACCAGGGTGGCGTTGCCCTTGCTGCCCGAACCGAGGGAGGCAAATCGCACCGGTCAGTTCCCCGTCCCGACCGCCACGGCCTAGTCGATATTGCCCTTGATCATGACCAGCAATTGCTGCTGCTCACGCTTGTCGAAAGGCACCTCGTCCTGCGGGCGCAACTTGATGGTAACCGCTTGCTCGTCCGGCAGGCTCTGCACGGTGACGAGGAACATCTGCCCCGCCAGCGGGTCGGCCGCGTCGCTGTTCCAGAGGGAGGCCCACCAGCCCTTTTCAGCTGCCGCCGCCTCGCCCCGGAAACGCACATAGTAAATGCCGCTGCTGCGATCCTTGTCGGTTATCTCGAACGCCGAATCCTTGAGGGCGCGGTCCAGGGACGCCCAGGCCCGATCAAATGGCAACGCCAGACGGAGGTAGAAATAGCCTTCCGGCGCCTCCTGCAAGTGATCTTGCCGCCGGCGCTGATGCCCTGCTCGGCAATCATCGATACCGGCGTGGAATCGGAGCTGTCAGCCAGGAATTGCGCCACGGACCGCAGCATCTCGGCCGCCTGGTCCGGATCATCGGATTTTTCCGGCCACTGGTTTACATCGCCCGATTGCTGCATCTGCAGCACATGCAACTCGGTGGTGCCGCGCTGCACGCCCTGGTCCAGGCGAAAACGGAAGCGGCTCGCCGGGGCTTGCCCTCCACCGTCACCCAGCTGGATTCGATAATGCCGGCCTGCGCGTCGGACCTGGCTATCTGCATACCCGAAGCCGCCATGAAATTTCGCACCTGGGGCCAGACCTGCCCCGGCGGCACGCCGATCAGGGCCCAGCTCTGCTCGCCCAGCTTCTGGATGCGCACCACGTCCGAACCCGCACCGGCAGACAGGGGCACCGGCCGGGGCACCTCGAATTCCCCCTCCGCCAGGAAGGGGTCCTGTACCGGGGGAATGGGGTACATATCAGTCAGCTTGGCACTGTCCATCCCCGCCGGCACGGTGAGCGCGGGGGTCTCGGGCGCTTTCTTGTAGTCCTCGGAGCGGTCGCGGAAGACGCCCTGGTCGCCGAACAGGTACCCACAGCCGGTGCCCGTGAGCAACAGGGCCCCCAACATTACCGCGCGCACGATCTTCATGGGCATATGCATCAAACTCCGGCTGTATCCAGGGCGTCAAGGACCTGGGCGTGATACTGCTCATCCAGGGGCGTCAGGGGCAGTCGTATGCCCCCCTCGATCAGGCCCCGCTGCTGCAGGGCCCATTTCACGGGTATCGGGTTGGGTTCCAGGAACAGCGCCTTGTTGAGCGGCGCGATGCGCTTGTCAATCGCCGCGGCCTGCTCACGGTCGCCCGCCATAGCCAGCGCGCACAACTGCGCCATCAGCGCCGGTGCCACATTGGCGGTCACCGAGATGTTGCCGCGCCCGCCGGCCAGCATCAGCTCCATCGCGGTGCCGTCATCGCCGGAATACACAGCAATCGCGTCACCGCAGCGCGCGATCAGGTCCCGGCCCCTGGCCAGGTCGCCCGTGGCATCCTTGATTCCCACAATATTCTCCAGCGCCGCGAGACGGACAACGGTATCATTGCCCATGTCCACCGCACAGCGACCCGGCACATTGTAAAGTATCTGCGGCACAGACACCGCATCGGCGATGGCGGCGAAATGCTCGTAGAGTCCGCGCTGGGTAGGACGGTTGTAATAGGGGGTGACCAACAGGCAGGCGTCGGCCCCGGCGCCCTTGGCCGCCTCGGTCAATTCGATGGCTTCCCGGGTGGAGTTGGAACCGGTGCCCGCCACGACCGGGATCCGACCGGCGACATGCCGGACGCAATAGCGGATGACCTCACAGTGCTCGGAAACCGTGAGTGTGGCGCTCTCTCCGGTGGTGCCGACAGCGCCAATCGCCGCGGTCCCGGCTGCCAGGTGCAGATCCAGCAGCCGTGCCAGGGCGGCCCAATCGACGCTGCCATCAGCGTGCATGGGAGTGACCAGGGCGACGATGCTGCCGGTAATCATTTGCTGCCTCCGCATCATGACCGAAGGGTGCGCGACAGGGGCCCGCACTCCCGGGGGGAAGCCCGCCATTATCCATGACAGCGGCAGGATGACAACCAGAATGCGCTAAAATGCAGGGCGGGGTAGGTCCACCCGCCGAGACTACAGGCAACGGGAGCAGGAACATGAGCAGAAGAGCAATGATCAGGGTAGTGCTGGCGCTGTGCGCCTGCACGGTAGCAGGCGCGGGCAACGCCCAGCAGGGTGCGCGTATCAGCGACCTGAGCAATGTCGACCTGCAGTTCATGGCGCAACAGCGCGCCCTGCTGCAGGACCTGGCGGCGATCAATCTCGGGCGCCAGGTCAGCGGCGACCGGGACCGCGACCTGGACCTGCTGCAAACGCTGCTCGACCGGCAGCTGGTGCGCCCGGACCAGGTGCGCGAGCTGCAGGCCATGGGCGTCGTCATGGGCGACCTGCTGGCCGCCGACCTGGACATGCACTGGGTGATCTATGAAGACAGGGAGGGGCGCAGCCGCGCGCTGCGCTACAAGGACAGCGACAATTACCTGTTTCCGATCACGATGATCGCCCGGCGCCGGGAAGCGGGCAATGACACGCCCGTGCGGGAGATCTACCAAAAGGCGCGCGATATCATCACCGCCAGCAAGCCGGCACTGCCGTTCCAGTAACATGGTATTTGCAGGGGCCAGGCCTTAGACTGACCGCTTGCCCGCAACCAGCAACCAGCGCCGCGCAATGACAACACAGGGACCCACATACCAGTTGCAGGACCATGGAGGAGACGGGACCTCACTGCTGCTTTGCGGTGATTGGGTGCAGGGACAGAACCCCGCCAGCTTCAGCGCACTCCAGTCCGAACTGGCGCGCAGCCAGCCAGCCCGGCTGACCGCCGACGGCACATCCCTGGGCGCCTGGGACTCGCTCCTGATGGCCTTTCTGCTGCAATGCCACGACTACTGCCAGGCGCAGGGCATCGCCTTTACCACCCGCGCGATGCCCCCGGGCACCGACAAACTGCTGGCGGTGGCCACGGCCGTGCAGCCGCACCGGTCGCCTGCCGCCGCGGCCGCCTCCTGGCTGTCCTCCCTGGACCCCCGCAGGCTGTTGGGCGGGGTCGCCGCCGATATCCGGGAAGCCCTGGCCTTTACCGGCGAGGTAACTGTCGCCCTGGCGCGCCTCGCCCGCGGCAGGGCCAACACCCGGTTCATCGACTTTCGCGATTTTTGTTACCAGGCGGGGCCTGACGCCTTCGCCATCATCAGCCTGACCAGCGTGCTGGTCGGCATGATACTGGGCTACCTCGGCGCGGTGCAGTTACAGCAGTTCGGGGCCGAAATCTATGTCGCCAACCTGGTAGTGATCGGCATGCTGCGGGAAATGGGCGCACTGATGACCGCGGTCGTGATGGCGGGGCGCACGGGCGCCGCCTACGCCGCGCAACTGGGCACCATGCAGACCAACGAGGAAATTGACGCCATCGTCACCATGGGTATCTCGCCGGTGGAGTTCCTGGTGCTGCCGCGCATGCTGGCGCTGATCGTCATCATGCCACTGCTCACCATCTACGCCGACCTGCTGGGCATTGTCGGCGGCGGCCTCGTCGCCGGCGGTATGGGCATTTCGCCGGTACAGTACCTGGCCCAGGGCGAGGCGGCGCTGTCCTTCAACCATGTTGCTGTCGGCCTGCTGAAGGCGCTGGTCTTCGCCCTGCTGATCGCCGTCGCCGGTTGCCGCGCCGGTATGAATTCCGGCAGGAGTTCCTCCGCGGTGGGCCAGGCCGCCACCAACGCGGTGGTCACCGCCATCGTCTACCTGATCGTGGCTGATGCCGCCATCAATATCCTGTTCCAGCAGTTGAAGTTATGACGGACGCCACCTCCACCCCGGCGCTGATCGAGGTGCGCCATCTCACCATGGCCTACGGCGCCTCGGTGATACAACGCGACCTCAACTTCCCCATCAACCAGGGCGACATCTTCGTGATCATGGGCGGCAGCGGTTGCGGCAAGAGCACCCTGCTCAAGCACATGCTGGGGTTGCTCCAGCCCCACAGCGGGGACATCCTGTACGATGGCACCAGCTTCTACCAGGCGAACGAGAGCGAGCGGGGCGAGCTGCGCAAGGGCTGGGGCATCAGCTACCAGTCCGGGGGACTCTTCAGCGCGATGACCCTGGGGGAGAATATCACCCTGCCGCTGCAACTCTACACGCGCTATACCCGGGCGGAGATTACGGAGATCGTGGGCTACAAACTGGCCCTGGTGGGGCTGGCCGGTTACCAGGATTTTTACCCGTCGGAAATCAGCGGCGGCATGCAAAAAAGAGCGGCGCTGGCGCGCGCCATCGCGCTGGATCCGCAAATCCTTTTTTGACGAGCCCTCCGCGGGGCTCGACCCGATAAGCTCGTGCCTGCTTGATGAGCTGATCGTACAAATAAAGGAGTCCATGGGCGCAACGGTGGTAATCGTGACCCACGAGTTGCCAAGCATTTTCGCCATCGCCAACAATTCGGTTTACCTGGACAACATCAGCCACACCATGATTGCTTACGGCAACCCCGCAGACCTGCGGGACCACTGCGACCAGCCCGTTGTGAGACAATTCCTGACGCGCAGCGCCACGACGCCCACGAGGACCGACCATGGATGAACAAAAGCACATTGTCGCGATCGGCGCCTTTGTCATCGGCGCCAGCATCATCGCCATCGCCACCCTGATCTTCCTGCTGGGCTCGGGCTTCGGCCAGCGGGAAACCGTGGTCATGGTGTTCGACGGCTCGGTCAAGGGGCTCAATGTCGGCGCGCCGATGACGCTGCGCGGGGTCAAGGTGGGCGAAGTAACCAACATCGAGTTGATTCTCGACACCGACAGCGCCAGCGTCATGTTAATGGTGGAGGCCGCCCTGGATCCCTCCAATATTCGCCGGCGCGGTCCGGTGAAATCCAACCTGATCGAGGAGTTGATTACCCGCGGCCTGCGCGCGCAACTCAATACCCAGAGCCTGCTCACCGGACTTCTCTATATCGAGCTGGACTTCCACCCGGAAGACGCACTCATCCTCGCGCAGATCGACTCGCCGTATATCCAGCTGCCCACGGTGCCGACCAACCTGGAGCGCATCACCAGGAAGCTTGAGGACATCGATGTATCGAAGCTGACAGACGACCTGGAGAGCATCAGCAACGGCATCAATTCCCTGGTCAGCAGCAAGGATTTCCAGGACCTGCCGGCCAACCTGACCCGTACGCTGGGTTCGCTGGAAGACCTCAGCAGGCAACTGCAGGCACAACTGGCGACGACGGGCCCCAAGTTCGATACCGTTCTGGATGAGACCGCGACCACTGTCGGCAAAGTCAATACCGAGCTACCGCGGCTCGCCGAGCTGGTCAGGAGCGACCTCAAGGTGCTCAATGACGCGATCGCGGCCTTCGAGCAGGGCATGACAGGCATCGAGGGGTTGGTGTCTCCCGATTCCGCGACCGTCTACCAGCTGAACACGGCGCTGCAGGAGCTGACCCGTGCGGGCAGGTCACTGCAGTCGCTGGCAAACACACTCGAGGCACAACCCGAGTCCCTGATCCGCGGCAAAGAGGGAGCGCAGAAATGACCACTCACTACCTGCACCTGGCATGGTTGTTAACCCTCGGCATGGTGCTGACAGGCTGCGGCAGCAGCCCGCCCAACAACTATTACGTGTTGTCCGCCCACGAATTCGCCACACCCGGCGGCGGGACGCCCACGCTCGGCGTCGGCCCCATTGAGGTTCCCCAGTACCTCAGTCGCACCAACCTGGTGTTCAATGACGCGGACAACACCCTCCGTGTCGCCAGCCTGGATTTGTGGGCCGAGCCCCTGTCGGACGGCATACAACGGGTGTTGGTGCTCAACCTCGCTGGCCTGCTCAACACCCAGAACGTCAGCTTCTATCCCTTCCACCCCAAGCGGGTGCCGGAGTACGGGGTCAAGGTCAACCTGTTGCAACTGGATGCCAACGACAAGGAGGCGCTGCTGACCGCGGAATGGCTGGTGTACCGGGCGGCCACCGATACTGCGGTGCAACGGCGCATCAGCCGGCTACAGGCGCCGCTGCAGGCGGCGCAACCGGAACAGGTCGCAGCCGCCTACAGTGCGCTGCTTTATCAATTGAGCGAGATTATCGCCGCCGCGATTACCGCGGACCGCGCCGCCGGCGACGACACCGCCAAACCCTCGCAGCAGTGATCGCGACGCACTAGAAATCGTCGGCGCGCAGCATGGCGTCGGAGCCGCCGTCGACGAAGAACACCGAACCGCAGACGTAGCTGGCCTCGTCGCTGAGCATGAAGCGCATGACATTGGCGATATCCGCGGGCTGGGCCGTATGGCCCACCGGGACCATATCGCCAAACTCTTTCATCACCTTGCCGAGCTCGGGGTCGGCGAAGACACGATCGGCAAGCGGCGTCATGGTGATGCCCGGCGCCACCGCGTTGAGGCGCACCCCGCGGGCAGCGTAAGCCACCACGTTGCGCCGCATCCAGATCGTCACCGCACGCTTGGAACCGGCATAGGCGGTGTGGCCATCGCGACTTTCAATTTCCGCGCAGGCAGTCGCCTCGTCGCCGGTCAGGCACGACTGGACATAGCTATCGTCGCTGTTGACCATGGGCGCGGAGTTGGAGGAGACGAACAGCACGGTGCCCTTTTTCTTTTCCAGCAGGTCCCGCAAACCCTCCACGGTCGCCACGACGGCAAAGTAGTTGACCTGGGTAATCAGCGACAGGGGTCTGGCCACCGGCGGCAGGCCCGCGCAGGGAATGAAACCGTCGAGGCCATCCGGCGCCAGGGCGCGCACGCCGTCAATGGCGGCCTGGCGCCCCTCGGGCGTGGCGAGGTCGGCGACGATATCCGCCTCCTTGATATCCACGGAAATCACCGTGTGCCCCGCCGCCAGCAACTGGCGTTTCAATTCCGCGCCGATACCCGTGGCGCCCCCGGTCATTGCATAGGTACGCATCATCTTTCCCACCCTGTGAAGTGACTGGCCACACTGCCTGCAGCCGGCACCGATAGTCTACCAGTGCGGCATGCGGTGACAGGTTCCAGTCGGCCAATTTCGAGTGACGCGGGGAGAAATCGCCCGCAGGCACAGCCTGCTGAACCCGGCAGCCACTCAGGGGGACAACGCGACCAGCTCACCGGCCCCCTCGAGTACCGCCGGGTCCTTGTTGCGGGCGTTGCTCACCGCTCGCGACAGCGGCGTCAGCAGCAGTGTCGATTTCCGGTTCGTTGCGAAAAATGGCGTCGTCCGGCGCGATCGCGTGCGCATTGTCCAGCCAGCGCCAGCGCTCGGCGAGGGACAGCAGGACGGGCATGCGCATGCCCGGGCGCTAATGACGCCGCCGCGGTGGTCACCAGGGTACACGACAGCAACGGCACCTCGCCGCCCTCCCACACGTCCCACAGCGCCGCAGCGGCCAGCGCCTGCTCCTCGTTTGGCAATCAACCAGGGCTGCTTGACGCCCGCTTCCAGCCGCCACTCGATGAAACTGCTCATGGGCACCAGCCCGCGCTGCCGCCGGAAAGGCCCCCGAAAGGCCGGGCTCGTCGCCAGCGTTTCACTACGCGCGTTGAACATGGCATATGCCTGGCTCACTTCCCCCCTGGACCAGGACGGCGTGAGCCACCAGCGGGCATCGTCCACCACCACGCCTGACTCCGTCTGGCGCACCAGCAACGGGCTCGGTCGGCGCCACGTTCAGCCGCACCGGCAGGGACAGGTTGACACCCAGGTCCCGCAGCAACTGCTGCAAACCGGGACTGTCGATGACATTGAAGCGACCGCACATGGACGCACTTTGCCCAAAAGCGGCGGCCCGGGCAACCGCTACCTGTAGCGGCGCGGCAACTCTCGCCGTGGCGCGCCCCAGGCGATGCGCCCTTGCCTGCATCACTGCCCGGGTAGTACCCTGTGCCCCGTTTTGAGCAGGAGCACCCTATGAGCGAAAACCCCGGGTCACCGGCCATCGAAGCTGGCACACCATGGATCGCAGGCCCCACCTGATCGGCACGCAGTGCGAGCAGTGCGGCACTTATTTCTTCCCCAAACAGAGCGATTATTGCCGGAATCCGCAGTGCGACAGCACGGATTTCAGGGAAGTGGAGTTGAGCCGCACGGGCGAATGGAGTTACGCAACGCCTGCTACAAGCCCCGCGCCTTTCGTCGCGCAGGAACCGCTTCGTGCCCTGCGCCATCGCGGTCGAGCTGGAGAAAGAGCAGATGGTCATCCTGGGGCAGGTGGTGGAGGGACTGACGGTGGACGACCTGCAGGTCGGAATGCCGATGGAGCTGGTGCTGGAACCCCCTGCACGAGACCGACGAAAGCGACATCAAGATCACCTGGAAGTGGCAACCCCTGGCGTCGTAGGCGCCGGCGGAACCTGGAGCACAGCATCATGTCCAACGAAATCGCCATCCTGGGGGTCGGTATGCATCCCTGGGGCAAGTGGGGCCACCATTTCGTACAGTACGGCGTGGCCGCGGCCCGGGAGGCCCTGGCGGATTCCGGGGTGCCCTGGCAGGACATACGCTTCGTCTCCGGCGGCGCCACCGTGCGCTGCGGCTACCCGGGCTATGTCGCCGGCGCCACCTTCGCCCAGGCGCTCGGCTGGCAGGGCGCGGAGGTCAACACCTCCTACGCCGCCTGCGCCTCGGGCTCCCAGGCACTGGCGGCGGCGCGCCACAAGATCCTTTCCGGCGCCTGCGAGGTGGCGCTGGTCGTGGGTGCTGATACCACCCCCAAGGGCTTCCTCGCTCCCGCCGGTGGTTACCGGCCGGAGGACCCGGACTGGGTCCGGTTTTACCTCGGCATTACCAACCCGACGTATTTCGCCCTTTATGCCCGGCGTCGCATGGATCTGTACGGCGACACGCTGGCAGATTTCGCCGCGGTCAAGGTGAAGAATTCGCGGGTGGGGAGCAAGAATGCCCGCGCGCGCTATCGCAAGTGCTTCACCGCCGAGGACGTGGCGGCGTCGGCCATGGTCGCCGACCCCCTGCGCCTGATGGATATCTGCGCCACCAGCGACGGCGGTGCGGCGCTGATCGTGTCCAGCCTGGACTACGCGCGCAGGATCGGCAAGGGCGATGCCCCCCGCGTGGTCGCGATTTCCACCGTTACACCGACCTTCGCCAGTTCCGTGGTGGAAATGCCGGATATCGCCACGGATTCGGCCGCTGCCAGCGGTGTCCAGGCCCACGCCTACCGCGCCAGCATCCCGGTCAAGGCCTACGAGGAGGCTGGCATCGGCCCGTCGGATGTCGACCTGGCCGAAGTCTACGACCTCTCCACCGCCCTGGAACTGGACTGGATCGAGGACCTGCAACTGGCGCCGCGCGGTGAAGCGGCGGCCCTGCTGCGCGCGGGCGACACGGCGCTGGGCGGTAAAATCCCGGTGAACGTGTCCGGCGGCCTGGCCTGTTTCGGCGAGGCGGTGCCGGCCCAGGCGCTGGCGCAGGTCTGCGAACTTACCTGGCAACTGCGCGGGCAGGCCGGCGATCGCCAGGTACAGGGCGCGAAGGTCGGCATTACCGCCAACCAGGGCCTGTTCGGCCACGGCAGTTCGGTGATCGTCAAGAAATAAACGGCGCGCGGCCCCGTTCAGGGTTCGCGCACGGAAGCCTGCTTGAGAAACGCGATCAGGTCAGCCCGCTCCTTGGCGTCGGGCACACCCAGGCTCATCATCGACGAACCCGGAAACAGGCCCATCGGATTTGCCAGCCACACGAACATCACTTCCGGGGTCCACACGAACTGGGCGGCCTTGAAGTCCTCCGAGTAGTAATCGAATCCCGGCTGCTTGCCCGCGACCTTGCCAAAAATGCGGTGCAGGTTGGGGCCGTTATTATGCCCCATGCTCGCCTCTGCGTAGTGACAGGTGCGGCAGGGGCCGAACACCAGCCGGCCCCGCGCCGGATCGCCTTCCGGCATGGCCGGTTGCGCGCCGCTCCCTGCGGCGGCGAGCATGAGGACGCCGCACAGCGCCAGCGCGGGCAGCCGGCGACTCACGCCCTGCCCTCCCGCCCCGCCGCAGCGGCGCGGCCGGCGCGGCGACCGAAAAAGGTGCAGTCTCCGACGGACAGGCCGCTGGCGATGTAGGGCGCCATGGGGATGCCCGCCGTATTGCGCCCGGCGGCGAACAGGCCAGGTATCACCTCGCCAAAGCTGTTAAGGACCTCACCGTCAATCGTCGTGTGCAGGCCGCCGAAGGTGTGCGCCGGAAAGAAGGCGTTCTGCACCGACAGGTCCCAGGCTGTATAGGGCGGCCCCTGCAGCGGCCGCAGGTAGGTGCGGCTCTTGCGAAACAGCGGGTCCTCACCGTTGGCTGCGTGCAGGTTGTAGTAGGCCACGGTCTGTTGCAGCGCGCCCCTGGGGAACGCCAGCTGCGCGGCGATCTCGCCAATGCTGCTGCCCTGGGCCACCGGCAGGAAGTTGTCCTGGTGAAATGCGTAACTGCTGTCCTTGTCGGTGATCAGCCAGGCCCGTCCCTGTTGGTGATAGGCGATGGCATCGCCCAGTACACCGTGGTAAGACTCCTCGGAGATAAAACGCTGCCCCGAGGCATTCACCAGGATGCCCGACAACACGTTCTCCGGGGGGTAGATCGGTGCTGATGGCAAAAACCTGGTCCATGCGCAGGGCGGCGGCGCCGACACCGATCCCCATATTGATACCCATACCCGGTCACCGGCGTTGCCCCAGGTACCGAGCAGTCGTACAACTGCGGCGCGTACTGCCTGAGCATGTCGGGGTTGTGAATAAATCCGCCGCAGGCCAGCACCACGCCGCGCTTTACGCGGATGGCGCGCTGTTCGCCGTCCACCGTGACCATCACCGGCAATGCGGCCGTCGTTTTCGGTGACCAGGCGCTGCGCGGAGATGCCGGCCATCAGCCTGACCCCAGCGCCTCGGCATTCGGCAGCAGGGCCTGCATCAGCCGGCGGCCGCCGTTCATACCCGGTACGCCGGGTACATGCCCGCGCGGCGCCGGTGTTGCCAGGTCCCGGGCCGGCCAGGCCAGCTCGGTACCGGGTAGTAGAGTGACTCGTCCCCCATGGGCAGGCCCTTGGCGAGCGTCAGTTTTGTGTGTAGGGCACACCCTGCGCCACCAGCCAGTCGAAGTGCTCGACGCTGCCCTCGCAGTACAACTGGATTTTTTCCAGGGGCGGGTGAAGCGCGCCGGCCTGCGACAGGAAGCGGTACATCTGCTCCTCGCTGTCGTGCACCCCGAGCGCCTTCTGCAGGGCAGTGCCACCGCCGGCATAGACCACGCCGCCGGACATGGCGGAGGAACCCCCGAAACGCGACAACGCCTCGATAAGCAGCACCTCGGCGCCCGCCTGGCGCGCTTCCAGCGCGGCGCAAACACCCGCGGCGCCGGACCCGGCCACCAGTACATCGGTGCGCATGTCCCAGGCTGGCACGGCGGAGCGCGGCAGCGCGGCAGCACCGGCGGCTACCGTGGCGGCGGCAACGCCCAGGCCAGTCAACAGGCCGCGCCGGGTCAGTGCGCCGGCGTCCGCGTCATCAATCACGTGCAGTCTCGACGATGCGCATCAGGTTTCCCGAAAGTAGTCCAGTTGATTGTTGACCATGTACAACCGGTGCCGCGCGCCGCGCGCCGCCTCGTTCGCGTCGTGGTATCCGGCATCACCCTCGTACAGGAAGCAGATCCCGTCGTCCACCGCTACCATGCGCGGGGCGTAGATGATGGCGGCGCGGCCGCCGATTCGCTCCTGGCCTGCGCGCAGCTGTGGCAGTCGGCGATATCCGCGAGACTGACATAGGTCGGCGGCATCAGGCGCAGCGGGTGCGCTTCGTCCGCCGACTCCGACAGGGCAATGTCGGGCCTGACCCAGCGATGCAGGGCAATCTCTCCCCCGTCGACGCGCACCTCCTGCCCATCCTCGAGGATGGTGAGGAAAAACCAGGTGGCAAAGCGCCGCTTGGCACCCTCGGGCGTGGTCCAGTGCGAGAGGTACACGAGTTGATCCGCGCGCACCTCCAGCCCGGCTTCCTCGCGCGTCTCGCGGATAGCGGCGTTGACGGCGGCCCGGTATTCATCCCGATCCGCGGGGTAATCCGCCGCGTCGACCTTGCCGCCCGGAAACACCCACATTCCACCCATGTGCTGAACCTGCGTATGCCGCTGCACCAGTAGCGCCTCCAATCCGGCAGCGCCATCGCGCACCAGCACCACGGTGGCGGCGGGGTAAACAGGCTCGATCACATCACTTGTTTCCAGCACGTGGGCGCCTCCTCGTGGCAAGCTCCGGGCGCAGTTTACACCAGTCGACGGCACCGGCTAACGGTGGCGGTTCAGACATGTTTACGTCAGGGGAAAAAGCGGCTGATGGTATCGATCACGCAGGCTGGCCGGT
This sequence comes from Halioglobus sp., assembly GCA_041395965.1. Taxonomy (GTDB): domain Bacteria; phylum Pseudomonadota; class Gammaproteobacteria; order Pseudomonadales; family Halieaceae; genus Marimicrobium. The sequence goes on along the minus strand of JAWKZM010000024.1, from coordinate 9,184 downwards.
CGCCGCCCTCGATCTCGATGGTCATGCGCACCACCACCTGCACGCCGCCCTTGACCTCCTCGGCGCTGATAATCTCGCCGCCGCCGCGGATGCGGCTGCCCACCGGCACCGCCGCCGGGAAGCGCACTTTCTCACAGCCGTAGTTGACGCCCATGGAGGTATTCTCCACCCGCATGATCTGCGGCAAAAAAAGGTTTGCCATGGAGAGGGTGAGGTAGCCGTGGGCGATGGTCTTGCCGAAGGGTCCCTGCGCGGCCCGCTGCGGATCAACGTGGATCCACTGGTGGTCTCCGGTGGCGTCGGCGAACAGGTTGATGCGTTGCTGGTCGATTACTTCCCAGTCACTGTAACCGAGGTGCTGCCCCGCGGCACCGAGCAGTGCGGCGGGATTCTCAAAAGTCATTGCCATGGTGTCGCTCCATCATCCATCTGGCCGGGCACTATAGCATCGGCGGCACCGATTTCGCGCCCTCTACGCGAGTGCAACGCAACCAGTTCATTACAAGTATTTCACAGTAATTAAACGCAATTTTGTGGTATAAAAGCCGCCCTGTCACAGCCCCGGTCTGCGCGCCATGCTTGCGCGGTTCCGGCGCACGCCGCCCACGAACACTGATTGGTAACCGAGTGCTCTCCAGGAAACAACGCATTATTCTCGGCATCGCTATGCTGACCGGCTCCGTCGTCACTACGACCGCGCTGTATCTGAACCGGCCAACTACCGAAATCACCGCGCCAATCTATGAGCCGGTCACTGTGGACGTGGCCGAAGTGGTAAAAGAAACTCTGCGTATCCCGGTGCAGGCACAGGGCACGGTGTCTCCCATGCGCGAGACCGCAATCCTCTCCGAGGTCAACGGGCGCATCATCGAAGCCTCCCCCGCATTCACTGTCGGTGGTTTTGTCTCACGCGACGACATACTGCTGCGCATCGACCCCCGCGATTACGAAACCAACCTGCTGCGCGCGGAGGCGGCGGTGAAGTCCGCCGAGAGCAACCTGGCCCAGGAAAAAGGCCGCGCCCAGGTGGCGGAGCAGGAGTGGCTTAAATTGCCCAAGGGCAGCCAGCGCAGCGAGGAAGCGAAAGCGCTCTACCTGCGCAAGCCGCAACTCGAACAGGCCCAGTCGCAATTACTGGCGGCGCAGGCCGATCTCAACACGGCCAGGGATAACCTGGAACGCACCGTGATTCGTGCGCCCTACGACGCCCTCATCCGCGCAAAACACAGCGAGCTGGGACAATTCGTGGCCGCTGGCTCGCCGCTGGCCGATATTTTTGCCATCGATTACGCCGAAATTCGCCTGCCCATCCCGCAAAACAAACTGGCATACCTGGAGCTGCCCGGACTCAACGGTGTCGAGGCCGGCTCAGCCATTGACCTGTACACGGACGTGGGCGGCGAGGTGAAACACTGGACTGCCCACCTGCATCGCACCGAGGGTGTGTTCGACGAGCGCTCGCGGGTGTTGTACGCCGTGGCACGCATCGAGGACCCGTACGGCCTGCGCCACCCGGGCCGCGAACCCCTGCGCATCGGCACCTTCGTCAACGCCAATATCGAGGGGCGTGAGCTGACCGATATCGTCCCGCTGCCGCGCTATGTGCTGCGCGCCGGCAACAACCTGTGGGTTGTGGACGAGAATCGTATCCTGCGCAATCGCGGCGTCACCCTGCTGCGCGCCGGCGGCGACCTGATTTATGTCAGCGCCGGGCTGGAAAACGGCGAGCAGGTAGCGCTGACCACCCTGGACAGTTCCTTCGAGAGTTCCGAAGTGCGCATCCAGTCAAGCGTCCCCAGCAACCGGCTGGACCAGCATGGCAAGCCCAAGGCCCCTGCCGGTGAGGTCACCGTCGCCGCCGACGCCGCCGCCGACAAGAGCAAGGGCGGCTGATGCGTACCCCGCCGCAGAACGGCATCATCGCCTGGTTTGCCCACAACCCCGTGGCGGCAAACCTGTTGATGCTGATCATTGTCACCGTGGGCCTGGTCTCCGCTTTTCACATCCAGCGCTCCATGTTTCCCGCTTTCGATATCGACCTGATCTTCATCAACGTGGCTTATCCGGGGGCGGCGCCGGAGGAAGTTGAGCAGGGCGTGGTATTAAAAATCGAGGAGTCGATCAACGACCTCGAGGGCATCAAGCGGGTGGAGTCCGACTCCTACGAGTCCAGGGCGTTCCTGCTCATCGAGCCCCAGGAGGGGACCGACCTCTCCCGCCTGATGAGCGACATCCAGAATCGCATCGACGCCATACAACAGTTTCCGGGCGAAGCTGAACGACCGATCATCAGCCAACCGGAAGTGCTGTTCCCCTCCCTGACCCTGCAGCTCTCCGGCAATATCGACGAGCGCAGCATGAAGCACCTGGCCGATAACATGCGCCGCGAACTTCTCACCTATCCCCAGATTTCCTCCGCCAAAGTGGTCGGCGCCCGGGATTGCGAAATCGCCATCGAGATTTCGAGACAGCAACTGCGGCAGTATCACCTGACCCTGGCGGACGTGGCGAACATCATCTCGGCCTCCTCCCTCGACCCTGCCGGCCGGCTCGGTGCGAACGGAAAACGGTGAGATCATGCTGCGCACGATGGGCCAGGCCTACGTACAACAGGATTTCGAGCGCATCGTGCTGAAGACCTGGCCGGACGGGACCCGCCTGCTGCTCGGCGACATCGCCAAAGTAGACGATGGCTTTGTCGACGCCGCCGGATTTTCCGCGTTTGACGGCACCTACTCACTGGGCATCAACGTCTACGCCATGGGCAAGCAGGACATCATCGATACGGCGGATGCCGCGAAGGCTTACGTCGCCGAACGCTCACAACACCTGCCCGAAGGCGTCAAGCTCGATATCTGGAACGACGCGACCTACTACCTCAAGGGCCGCCTGGGCACCATGGTGTCGAACCTCACCATTGGCGCGCTGCTGGTGTTCGTTATCCTGGCGCTGTTCCTGGAAATCAAGCTGGCTTTCTGGGTGATGATGGGTATTCCCGTGTGCTTCCTCGGCGCCATGGCCCTGATCATCACTCCCTATATCGACGCCTCCCTGAACATGATCAGCCTGTTCGGTTTCATCATGGTGCTGGGAATCGTGGTTGATGACGGCATCATCGTGGGGGAAAGCGCGTACGCCGAGCAGGAAAAACACGGACACAGCGTGGCCAGCGTCGTCAATGGCGTCTATCGGGTGTCGTCCCCGGCGACCTTCGGGGTACTGACCACGATCGTGGCCTTCGCACCCTCGCTGTTCATTGCCGGCATCTACGGCGCGTTCCCCAGGGCCTGCGGCTGGGTGGTCATCCTGTGCCTGTTTTTCTCGATTATCGAATCCAAGTGGATACTCCCGGCTCACCTGGCCCATGCCCGGCCCACCAGGAACCGCCTGCTGCGACGCATCAACAGTATCCAGGAAAATGTGAACAGGCGCCTGAGCCATTTCGTTGCCCACCGCTACCAGCCTTTCATGCTGCGTTGTGTCAACCACCGCTACCTCACACTCGCCTTTTTCCTGTCGCTGCTGGTGCTGTTCTTCGGGCTGCTCGCCGGCGGCGTGGTGCGTACCGTGCTGTCACCGGACGCGCCCGGCGAATTCCTGCAAGTCGAACTGCGCATGGCCCAGGGCGTGCCCGAAGAACGCACGCTGCAGGCCGTGGCGGAAATCGCCGCGGCCTTCAATACGATGGAAAAGAATTACCAGCGCGAGAGCGGCACCGACGAACGACTGCTGCAGCACATGGCCACCTACGGTTTCGATCGCATCAATGGCCGTATCGATGTCGAGCTGACCAAAGAGGACCAGCGCAGTATCTCGACCCGCGAAATCCAGCAGCGCTGGCGCGAACAGGTTGGACGCATACACGGTGCGGAGGTATTCGCTATCACCAGCGCCGACGGGCCCGACCTGGGCCCGTCGATCGCCTTCGACCTGATGCACCGGGATATCGGCACCCTGAAACAAGCGGCCGACGACCTGGCGGACGCGCTGGGCCGTTATGCCGGAGTCTACGATATCCGCAACGGCGTCAGCGACACCGCCGACGAGTTCCACCTCGACATACTGCCCGAGGCCGAATCCCTTGGCCTGACGGAGTACGACCTGGGGACCCAGGTACGCCACGCGTTTTACGGCGCCGAGGCACAGCGGGTACAACGCGGCATTGACGAAATCAAGGTGATGGTTCGCTACCCCAGGGAGGACCGCGGAAACGTCAATAGCCTCAATAATATGTTTATCCGCACGCCCGCCGGCGATGAAGTTCCTTTCGAGACCGTTGCCAGACTGGAGGTCAAACAGGGATTGCTGAAGGCGACGCGCATCAACTACCAGCGCGCCGCGGAGGTCACCGCGGAAGCGGATAAACGCCAGGTGGAGCCGACAGAATCGTGAAGGATGTCGAGGAAAACGTGATACCGGCCCTGAAGCTGAAGTACCCGGGAGCTGAGTTACACTATCTCCGGCGCCGCCGATGAGGAGGCCAGATGGCCATGAGCATGATCGTGGGCTTCTCCCTCTCGCTATTTGGTATTTACGCGCTGCTGGCGATCCCGACACGCTCCTACCTGCAGCCGTTGATCATCGCCGTCATTCCGCTTTGGCATGATCGGCGCGATCTTCAGGCACTGGGTGGGATACCCCATGAGCATGATGTCGCTGATGGGCGTCTGTCGCGCTGGCTTGCGTGGTCGTCAACGACAGCCTGCTGCTGGTGGTTAATCAACAACGCCATCGCCGACGGGATTGCACGCCGCGTGGCCGTGGTGGAGGCGGTATGCGCACTTCCGGGCGATCATACTCACCTCGCTGACCACGTTTATCGGCCTGGTCCCGATGCTCATGTCGCGCAGCGCGCAGGCCGAGTCCATGGTGCCCGATGGCCTTTCGCTGGCCTTTGGCATCCTGTTCGCCACGGTGATCGCGCTGCTGCTGGTGCCGTGCCTGTACATGATCCTTGAAGACCTGGACCACTGGTGGAGAAACCGCGCCGGGGCGGCAAGCGGGGCGCTGGCGCAACTGGGCGAGCCGCGGTCCGGGAACCCGCGCTAGCGCACCAGGCCGCAGGCGATACAGCGCGTGTACAGGTGTGCAGGATCCTGCAGGATAGCCAGTTCCCGCGCCGCGCTACGCATGGGGCCCAGCACGCCGGACAACGCCGTATCGACGGCGGATGGCGACCACAGGTTCAGGCTACCGACACCCCTGGCCAGTTGCTGCGGTAACAGCTCCCGGGGCGACAATTGCGGCTCCACGTACTCCACCTGATAGTCCTTGAGCCCGACCCGGGCGGCGGCGGCGACCACCGCATCCTGCAGCGTTCCCAGCTTGTCGACGAGGCCCGCCTCCGGTGCGTCGTGGGCGCTCCATACGCCCTCCGGCGAGGATCGACCTGCTCGACAGTCATATCAGCCCTGCGCCACGATCTGCAGGAAACTCCGGTAGGCAAATTCGACAGCGCTGGTCAGCGCGGTCACGAGCTGAGGATTAAGCGGGCGATCGGCGCGCAGCGAGCCCGCCAGCTGCGTGGTGCCGACGCCGTCCGTGCCAGATACCCACACGCGCTGGAGCAGTTCCTCAAACGTGGGGAAGGCCGCGAGGCGCCGATGCTGCCGGTAATGGTGGACGGGGTGGCCCAGATCTCGTCCGCATCGGCGGCGATGTAGTACCCGCCCGACGCGGCCACGGCCCCCATGGACACGACCACCGGAATACCCATATCCGAGTATGCAGCACCTGCTGGCAAAGATAATCTCGGATGCGAACATGCTGCCGCCGCTGTCGACGCGCAGCACGATGGCTTCACGCCGTCCGTTTCCGCCGTATCGCGAATCAACTGCGCCAGGGAATCGCCGCCGATACTCCCCGGGCGGTTCCGTACCGGGCACGATATCGCCTTCAGTGATAACCGCCACGCGGTCCCCTCGGTCACGCGCAGCGCAGGGGGGCGCTTGCGCGCCACGTAGCGCTCGAATTCGACGGCCTCGTACAAACCGTCCTCATTGCTGGCGCCAACCAGGTCCACGAGGTAGTCGTTGCCGTCAGTTCGCCCCATCAACTTGTCCACCAGCCCTGCCTGCAGGGCGACGCACGCGGTATCACCGCCCTGGCTCTACAGGCGCTGGGAAAAATTATTGACGTAATCGTTCACGGTGCCCGGCGCCAGCTCCCGCTGGGTTTCCACGAGCGAGGTGTACTGGCCCCACAGGTTGTCCAGCCAGCGACCGGTCACCTCCTTCTCTCCCGGCGACATGTCGTCGCGAATGAAGGGCTCCACCGCCGATTTGTGATCGCCCGCCCGGAACACGTGAACATTGACCGAGATTTTTTCCAGCGCATCGCGGAAATAGTTGTGGTAGCTGCTGTAACCCTCCAGCGCGACACCGCCCAGCGGATGCACGATGACCGTATCGGCGAAACTCGCCAGCAGGTACTGGTCCTGGGTGTAGTAATCCCCTATCGCGACGATGGGCTTGCCGGTCTCGCGGAATTTCTCCAGCGCCGGGACGATTTCCTGGGTCTTGCTGATACCGACATGCATCAGGGAGTCCAGCTCCATTACCAACGCGTCGATGGCCGGGTCGTTCGCCGCGTAATCAATCGCGTCGATGACATCGCGCAGCAGCACCTCGTGCTCCTCGGGCGAGGGTTCGCCCGCCAGCGCGCGCAGCGGATTGATTTCCGCGCGCTGGTCCACCACGGTGCCGCTCAGGTTCAACAGCAGCGCCGCCTTGTCCGGCAGCGGCTCCGGCGCGCCGCCCATGTAAACAAAATAGATGAAGGCCAGCATCAACAGGAACAGGATGTTCGACAGCGCCAGGCGGACGCGCGTGATGCCCGCCCAAATCCCGGACAGCAGCCTGCGCAGCAGCGAGGGTTTACTCATACTTTAATCTCCAGCATTTATTGCGGGCGCGGCCGCGACGCGCAGCTCGCGTGCGCGCCAGCGCACGTACAGCATGGCAGCCGTGAACAGTACCACAACAGCGACCAGCCCGGTGATCACCAGCGCATTATCCGGCTGCGCAAAAATCCGCTGCACCAGGATGAGGAAATACCCCAGGCAGATGAAGCACAGCCAGATAAAGCTGCGCAGGTTGTCCCGTAGCATGCCCGGGAGGAACATGAGCAGTGGCAGCAGTTTCAGGCTCCAGATAAACCACGGGGCCTGGTGCTGCCACGCATCCGCGGCCTGTTGCAGCACTAGCGTTGCCCAACTCAGCCAGGTCATGCGCGCCGCACCCAACCGCAAGCGCGCGCTCATGCCGGCCCCCTCGCGACCAGCCGGGCCACGCGCTGGCCGAGCGCGCGGCACAGCGCCGCTTCAACCTCGTCCACGGCGCGCTTGTTGTCGCCGCCGGCCCAGTGCGAGGCCCCATAGGGCGTGCCGCCCGAGCTGGTGCTCATCAGGCCGGGCTCGCTATAGGGAAGGCCGACAATCAGCATGCCGTGGTGCAACAACGGCAACAACATGCTCAGCAGGGTCGTTTCCTGTCCGCCGTGGAGGCTGGAGGTGGAGGTGAACACCGCCGCCGGCTTGTCGAGCATGGCGCCGCTGAGCCACAGGGACGAGGTCTGGTCGATAAAGTATTTCAGTGGCGCGGCCATGTTGCCGAAACGGGTAGGACTCCCCATGACCAGGCCGGCACAGCCGCGCAGGTCGGCCAGCTCGCAGTACAGCGGGCCAGCGGCGGGAATGTCCTCCGCCGTCTGTTCACAGTTGGCCGACACAGCGGGCACTGTTCGCAGTCGGGCGGCCACGCCCGGCACCTGCTCCACACCGCGGACCACCTGCTGCGCCATAGTCGCCGTCGCGCCCTGGCGGGAGTAGTAGAGGACCAGTACGTAGGGCTGGTCGCTCATGCGTCGAGCAGCGCCAGCACGTTCTCGGGCGGGCGACCCAGCACGGCGCGGCTGCCCCTGACCACGATGGGACGCTCGATCAGCTTCGGGTACCTGGCCATGGCTTCCAGCAGCGCCTGGTCACCCGCGTCCCTGCCCAGGTCCAGGGCCTTGAATTCCTCTTCACCGCGCCGCACCAGCTGACTCGCGTTCATACCCAGTTTCTGCAGCAGGCCCGCGATTTCGCGGGCGCTCGGTGGCGTCTCCAGATACAGCACGATGGCGGGGTGTACGCCGCGCTCCTCCAGCAGCGCCAGCGTGCTGCGCGACTTCGAACAGCGCGGATTGTGGTAAATCGTAAAGTCACTCATGCGCACTACCCCGGTGATGGCCAGAAACGGCCGCAGAGTATAGCAAACCCCGACAGGGCCAGCGCCCGGGTAGGGCGTCACTCGAGGCGGTCATCCCCTGGACAGGCGCCCTCTCGCGGGCGCTCTCCTGTGGGCGCCTGCCTGTAATCGCCCTCGTGCAGGCATCCCCACTCATGCCATAATGCGACCATGCCAGTTTCCCGATCGATGCTCACCGAAACAGCGCGCCGCGCGCGCTATATTGTCGGTCGTTTTGGTGCGGACCGCTGCTCGGAGAACGCCGCGGCGCTAACCTACATGAGCCTGTTCGCGCTGGTACCCCTGTTGACGGTCCTGTACACCATGGCATCGGCCATACCGGCCTTCCAGGGCGCGGAAGAGCAGATGCAGGCGATCCTGTTCAAGCAACTGGTGCCCCAGAGCAGTGCCAATATCGAGCAATACCTGAACGATTTTTCGCAACAGGCGAAGAACCTCACCGGCCCTGGTATCGGCTTCCTGCTGGTGACGGCGATCCTCATGCTGCGCAACATCGAGCACGCGTTCAACCTGATCTGGCGCGCCAGGGAAAACCGCAGCCCTCTCTCCAGCTTTTTGTTGTACTGGGCGGTACTTACGCTGACGCCGATCACCATTGGCCTGGCGCTGGCCCTGAGTACCTACTTTTCGGCTGTTGCCCACGCACTGGACAACCTCGATATCTTCGGCGCCAGGGCGCTCATCGTGCAGGCGGCACCCGTACTTCTGAGCACCCTGGGATTCAGCCTGGTCTACGCCGCCGTGCCCAACTGCCGGGTACCCCTCCGGCACGCGCTGGTCGGCGGGGTGATCGCGGCGCTCGCCTTTCACGCGGCCCGCAGCGTCTTCACCAAAGCGGTGGCGTCATCGAGTATCACCTTCATTTACGGTGCATTCGCCGCAGTGCCCCTGTTCCTGCTGTGGATTTACCTGTCCTGGAACATCGTGCTGATGGG
>JAWKZM010000023.1:0-58068 GCA_041395965.1 Halioglobus sp. | reverse complement strand
GCAGGGTGCTGGTGAGGGCGGGCTATATGGAGAGGGCCTACCAGAATTTCAAGAATTTCACCCGCCCGCGCGACCGGGACGAAACCACCCTGGGGTCCACGTTCTTTTACCCCGTGGCTCCCAAGACAAGTTTGCTGGCCGACTACACCTTCAAGCATATTCACTATCCCAACCCTTTTGCAGAAGCGCCGCCGCTGGACAGCGATGAGAACTCACTGCTGCTGGGCGTCAAGTGGGAAATCACGCCGAACCTGGCCAGTACGGCCAAGGCCGGTTACGTGGACAAGCGCTTTGATGACCCCGAGCGCAAGGACTGGGACGGCCTCGGCTGGAGCGTGGAGTTGCTGATGAAACCCAGGGAGCAGGACACTATCAGTGTGTTGAGCAGTCGCGCTCCGGAGGAGACCACCCTGCAGGGTGATTTCATCAAGCGCACGGGAGTATCGGCAACCTGGACGCACAACTGGTCCGACCGTGTCTTTACTGAGCTGGGCACACTCTACAGCAGGGACATATACGAGCAGTCGATCAATGACAGGAAGGACGATACCTACAACGTTTCATTCAGGGTCGGCTACCAGTTTCGCCGCTGGGCCAGTTTTTACACGGGCTACAGCTATGACGACAGGAACTCAAACGTGGACAACCTGAGCTACACCGACAACGTGTTCAATATCGGCGTCGAGGTCAGCCTGTAGCTCAGCGCCGCCGGCGATCCGTGCGGTGGAGTCCCGGCGGGTTGGGCAGGCCCGATTCAATCCCCGAAGGGGTCGGCGGGCAGGCCCGCCGGAAGCGCCTCGCGGCGGTAACCCTGGCCCTCGCCCTGGCCCCAGCCCAGGGGGAGCCAGCCGCTTGACTGCCGGCCTTTGGCGGCTGCCTTGGGTTGGTCAGCCGTGCGCAGGCTGGTGCCGGCAGCCTGGTCGGCGGCCAGCAGGGTGGGGGCGGCCTGAGCGGCCGGGTCTGGGGGCAGCTCGCCACTTGCCAGGAACTGCTGGTATTCCTTTCCGGTCAGCAGCCGCCAGGCGAACTCCCGCACCACCCCGTTCATCCTGAAGTGGTAGACCTGCTTGACGCCATCGACCTTGGCGCGCACGATCTGGTTGTCCTCCAGGTCCACCAGCACCATGCGATTGAAGCGGGCGTTCTTGCCGGACCAGGTCAGGCTGAGGTCGCGGGAGGGATCGTCACTGCGGACCTCGAATGTCCACTCGTCGCCCGCCCTGGGGGCGACGGGGTGGAAATCCGTGTTGAATGTCTCCTTGTCCGTCTCCCAGTCCGGGCGGTAAAAGATCACGCTGAGGTAGGTACCCGCCCAGGTCTGGCCTAGTTCAGGCAGGTCGCGGCTGTCGAAACCGGGAGCGGCATCGTTCAGCTGCCCGAGCAGGTTGTACTGGTCCTTGAGCCCCTCGGCTTCGGAGGTCAGGATCAGCCGGACGTACCACTCACCGTCCGCCAGTGCCGCTGCGCGCAATGGGCCGGCGCCCAGCGCCACCGCTGCAACCAGTGCTGTAAACAAGAGTTTCAGTTTCATGACGGTATTCCGTAATGTTCGAGGATTGGTTTATGGCTGCGGCACGCGCACCCGTACATTGCTGATAAGCCCGCTGGGCTGCAGCATTTCCAGCCAGGCGGCCTGCTTGGACGTGAAGGTGGCGGCAGGGTTGGGGCTGGTGGTCAGGTCACGCGTAAAATAGGTGTTGGTGCCGTTCCAGTAGTAGACATCCTTGCTGACGATGGAATTATTGACGGCCTGTTGTGTTGACAGGGTGAAGTTGAGAAATCCCAGAAAGACGATAGGAAAGCCGAAATCAGCCCAGTTAACCGTGCCCGCGTAGGGATTGCCGAACATGTAATAGCGGCTGTTGCCGTCCGTTGACAACACGGCGGGAAATTCAAAGTAGGGTCCTGGCGTCGTGGTGGCCTGGGAATTGTTGAATTGCAGCGACGTGGCCAGTGTACTGTACACCCAGAACGCATCGCCGGTGCTGACCGGACTGGTCAGAGTGAGCTTGACGTAGCAATCGGACGGGCCGGAGGCGACCACGCATGACGGGTTGTTGTAGACGCGTTTCCAGACGATCCAGGTCACGCCGTAATTTGCGGCCCCCAGGCTCGGGCTGAAAAAATCGCTGATGGTTTTGTTGGCATTGGGAACGCAGGACACGGCCACCATCCGCCACTGGTCGGCGGCCAGGTTGATAGCAGGACCACAGGTTTGTGCGAGCGCCTGCGGAGCAAAGGCCGCTGCCAGCCAGAGTGCGACGATGGCCGACAGGGGGCCGCGCAGTCGGCGCACTGCCCTTGCGCGTCCGGGGTGCGGGTCAGCGGGTGGTGTTGCAACAGTGAGCTTTAACATGGGTGTGCGTCCTCTACGCCCTGCATCGCCTGGTCCTGGCTTCAGGGTATGGGGTTGATGTGCGGCATCCGGTGGCACGCTGCCCTTCCTATTGGTTGGGGCCCGGCGCTGCCGGAGCGGCCGGGGCCGCGCCTCCGGGCGGCGGCGGCGGACTGCTGGGTATCGCTGCGGTGGCGCGCACCGAACCGAGCAGTGTCAGGGTAGGCGCGAGGTACAGCGCCCTGCCCGAGGATTTGACAAACTCGCGGCGACCCGGGTCAGGCTGCAAATTCTCCTGCCTGGAAGCCTCGGGACTACTGTCAACAGCCATGGTGATGCCCTATCGTATCCATCGATCTTCGACCAGTTGGCGCGGAAACGTGACGTGCCCGGCTCCGCGACGGTAACCCGGAATCGACATGGTGGTATAGTTCCCAAGTGCATGGTAGCTGGTCAAGCTAAATATTCCGCCCGCGGCCAGTATTCCATCACAGAACCGGGACATTTAGTGTAACCCAAAACCGAAGAATGCCCGTTATGACCGCCAGGCAACCAGGGATAAGTACCGTTGAGAAACCGGGTCCGGTCGGGGGAGCGCGGGTATTCGAAACATACCAGCTCTTCGACACGGTGATCCGCAGCCAGCTGCCGTTGCCGGAGGCACGCTGCTGCCGCGGGCGCGAGGCAGCGGTGACCGTGACGGTGGAGACGGATGGCCTGTTTGAGCCCAGGCAGTTCGTCCCCTGTCACGAGTGGCGCCGCGAGGGCGGCCCCCTGATCTGTGCCACGGCCCGCAGGGGACGCGGAGTACCTGCTCTCGTTTCCCGACCGCGCCAGCTTTCACCTCAGGCCGGGCGGCCTTATTGGCTGTATTTCGGTCCCGGAGCGGGCGAGCAGGTGGTTCGCCAGCTACCGCAGGGCCAGGTGATTCCACGCTACCTGGCCCACACCGGCGAGCTGCTGCTGCACGCGAGCGCGGTCATCCTGCCCAATGGCAGGACCGTGGCTTTCCTGGGCGAGTCAGGCCAGGGCAAATCCACCCTGGCCTATTATTGCTATCGCAACGGGGCGCATATCATCGACGATGATTGTGTCCTTGCCACAGACGCGGGGATCAGCGTCGCCGGGGGTGCGCCGGCCATTGGCCCGCACCCTGCTCCATGCGCGCACTGGGCGCGGACGAGGGTGGTTTTGCCCCTGTGTTGAGCACGCCGACAAGTGGCAATCGCAACTTTCGGGGGACGCCAGAGCCCCTTTGGCGCCGCGTCGGCTGGATGCCCTGTATCTGCCGGGCCCTGCGGCGAGCGCGTCCGGCCGGCGACGGGGTGCGCATCGCGCCCGCTTCCGGACAGGTCGCCATGATGGGGGTGCTGGGCGGGATTTTCAGCCTGGACCCTGCTGATCCCCCAACCATGACCCGGACTTTTGCGCACGCGGCGCGACTGCTGGACGCCCGGCAGGGTTTGTCCGTACACCACCTGCAGTATCCGCGACGCCATGGGGAACTGCCGCAGGTCCTGCGAGCCCTGCTGGATCATCAGCAAGGGTGAGCCCCGGTCGGGTTCAGGCCGGCGTCGGACCCCCGGGGTGGATTTGCGCGGGCAAGCGGCTAAACTGGGATTCTGCTACCCTGCTATGCCCCAGGGTACGGTTTAGACCATAGATACAGACAGGTAAATGCTTGATCCCCATGTTACGCCTCCACACCTTTCTGCTTGCTCTGTTGTTCCTGGCGCCGGCGCTGCACAGTGCTGCCGAGGAGCCCGAGGTGGCCATTTCCTACACACTCAATACGGGCGATCACATACAGGTGACGGTCTTTGAGGAGCCGGACCTCAGTATCAGCGCAATCATTGATGATACCGGTGCCATCTCCTATCCCTTGCTGGGGGAACTCGTTGTGCGGGGGCTGACGCCCCGCCAGCTGGAAACCAGGATAACCGACGGCCTGCGGGGTCGCTTCCTGATCAACCCCCAGGTAAATGTCTCGATCAAGGAATACCGGCCGTTCTTCGTGCGTGGTGAGGTGGCCAATCCCGGTGGATTTCCCTTCAAACCCGGACTGACCGTGGAAAAGGCCGTGTCCATGGCGGGCGGGTTTACCTCGCGGGCGTCAAAGAGTGAGTTTTACATCATTTCCGATGACTCCACGGAGGGTAACGGCGAAGAGCGCCGCGCCGCGCAACTGGGTTCGCGTATTCGCCCGGGCGATGTCATCAATATCGAACAGAGTTTTTTCTAGGTCATCGCGCCACCACAGATGCAAGGTCAACCCATGCAAGTACAAGGCCTCCCCGGCGACATTTATTCGCGTGATGACGATCCGATCGATCCGCGCCAGCTGTGGCGCACGGTGCGCCGCAGCTGGCGCAGTATCCTGGGGCTGTGCATCGTCGTCAGCCTGCTGACGACCTTGTGGGTGATGCGGATAGCCCCGGTATACCGGGCAAGCACCACCATCATGATCGAATCACAGGAGGCGAAAACGGTTTCCATCGAGGAGGTGTACGGCCTGCCCTCGGGAATCAGGGAGTATTTTCTCACCCAGTTCGAGATCATCAGGAACCGCGATATTGCCGAAATGGTTGCCGACGAACTGGATCTCTGGGACAACCCGACCTTTTCCTCCGCTCCCTCGAGCAGCCCGCAGAACGAGGGATTTTCATGGCATCCGGGTGTCTGGCTCGCCGGCCTTTTTTCCGCGGCGGACGACCAGCAGTCCTCACCGGTGGCAGCGGATGAGCAGCGCAGGGCCGCCGTAATCAACAGGTTCATGAGCCAGCTGACCGTTGAGCCCGTGGAATTTACACAACTCGTCGTTGTGAGTTTCGAGTCCACCGATCGCGAGCTGGCCGCCAACATCGTCAATACACTGGCCCGGGTGTACATCCAGAGCCAGATGGACGCCAAGCTGCAGTCCACGCGGGAGGCCGGCAACTGGCTCACCAGCCGGCTGGTAGACCTGAAAAGCAACCTGGACGCCTCGCAGCAGGCGCTGCAGGAATTTCGCGACAAGGAAAGCATCATCGATGTGTCCGGCGGCCAGACCCTGGGCGCGCAGGAGTTGAACGAGTTGACCACCCGCCTGGGCGAAGCCCGTCGAGCGCGAGTGGAGGCGGAAAACATCTACCGGGAACTGGGGGGCGCGGCTGACTATTCGGTGAACCAGTTGATGAGTATGCCGGCGGTGCTGCAGCATCCCCTGGTCCAGCACCTCGCACAGTCACACACCGAGGCCCAGCAGGAAGTCACCAACCTGGCGCGGCGCTACGGGCCGGAACACCCCAGGATGATTTCCGCGCGAGCGCGCGTGGAGAGTGTGCAGGCCGAGCTCAAGCAACAGGTACTGCAGGTAGCCAGCGGTATCGAGAAAGAGTACCGCGTGGCGCAGCTCAACGAACAGAACCTCGTCCAGCAGCTGGAGGCGGCGAAGGAAAACGTGGCCAGCCTGAACCGCAAGGAGTTCCGCCTGCGGGAGTTGGAGCAGCAGGTAGAGACTGACCGACGCCTCTACGAGATGTTTTTCAACCGGGCCAGGGAGACCTCGGAAACGATCGGCTTCCAGGCCGCGCATGCGCGGGTTATTGAGAAGGCGACGCCACCGATCGCGCCGATTCGACCGAATAAACAGCGTATTGTGATGATCGCCTTCCTGGTAAGCGGTTTACTCGGCGTATTGCTGGCAATTCTCAGGGATCTGCTGGATAACACGCTGAAAACCTCGGACGATGTGGTAGAGCATCTCGCCGCACCGTTGATGGGAATCCTCCCCGCTATCAAGCTGAAGAAAGGTCATACGGGCCCTTATACCGGCTACCTGGAGGATTCCAGGTCCGGGTTTGCTGAGGCGGTACGTAACATACGCACCGGGCTGGTACTGTCCGGGCTCGAAAAACCGCACAAGATAACCGTGGTGACATCGACCAACCCCGGCGAGGGCAAAAGCACGGTGGCGATAAACCTGGCGGCGGCACTGGCGCAGATGGAAAACGTGCTGCTGATCGATGCCGACCTGCGAAGGCCTTCCGTGGCGGCCGCCTTCGGGTTGCCCGCGGGCACGCCCGGGTTGAGCAACGTGCTGGCAAAGAGCGACAAGCTGGAAGATTGCGTGAGGAAAGTAGCGGCGGGATTTGATGTCTTGCCCGCCGGCGTCCTGCCGGGCAACCCGCAGGAGATGTTGTCCACGATGCAGTTCAAAAAACTGGTGAAACAACTCGGCGAACAGTACGACCGGGTGATCATCGATTCAGCCCCGGTAAACGCGGTGAGCGATTCACTGATACTGGCTACCCTGGCCGATTCCCTGGTGTACGTGGTCATGGCCGATGTGACACCGCGCAATCTTGCGCTGAAGAGTATCAACCTGATAAGGCATCGCAATCTTCCGCTCACCGGCGTGGTGCTGAACAGGCTCGATACCAGCAAGCAGGAGCATTACGGCAAGGGCGGCTACTACGACAACTATGGCTATGGCCGGAGCTGATGGCGCGCTCCCGGGTTTCCGAAGCTGATGGCGAGACCGCGAGTCACGGACGCCACGGTTTTTCGCGTACTGTGTAAAATCCTGGGCGGCCAGGATACCGCGGCCCTGACGAGTGGCATCGCTGCCGGCCTGCTGCCGCAACTGATCGCGATGGCGCGGGCGCAGGACCTGCTGCCCGCCCTTGCGGTGAGATGCGACGAGCAGGCGCTGGAGAGCGCTGGCCTGGGCGCGGAAAACGCGGGGCTTCTCAAGCAGGCCCTGCTCGACAACACCCGCCGCAACATGGAAATCATTGCGCAGGCCATCAGGATTACCCGGCGCCTCAACCAGGCGGGCATTACACCACTGTTCCTGAAGGGCACCGCCCGCCTGTTGTCTGCGGGCAATAACCACCTGGGGTTCCGCAAACAGTCGGACATCGACCTGCTCGTAAAACCGGAGGAGCTTGCCGCCGCCGGAGATGTATTCCTGGCCGACGGGTACTGTTATTGCCGGTATCCCGCTGGACCCACCGGGGCGCCGCAGACGCTCGCGGACACCGCCGCGGCTATCAGGCTCAGTGCGTCCCACCACCATTTACCTCCGCTGGCGAAGGCGGGCTACGCGACGACCGTGGAATTGCACCGACACTTCCTGGACAGGCCGTTCCAGCGCGCCAATCCACTGCCGCCACTGTTTGGCAGTGCGACTGACCTGCACATCCACGGGGCCTCCTTCATGGTGCCTTCCGCGGAATACCAGCTAATCCACCTGGTGCTGGGTACGCTGGTGACGGACGGCGCTTTTGACCGCCGGACCTTCCCCATCCGGGGGGGCTGCGACCTCATTGAGATAGCGCAAGGAATGACTGGGACACACAGTGACTGGGCCCTGGTGCAGGAACGTTGTGGCAGGTACTTCCCGCTGTTCCTGTCATTGGTAATGGCACTGATGGACTACTCACCCCGGGCCCCGACGCCGTCCTCCGACGGTGTCCCGGCGTATCTGTGGCTCATGCAGCAGCGTTTTGACCACCCGGTGGCGCGGAGGTTACTGGACGGCTACGCGCGGGCCGGTTACCTGGCCCGGGCGCTGCGCCACAGCCCCGCCAAATTGCCGGCCTACCTGCGGGGCAAGCTTGCGCCCGCCAGGGTTTAGCGTCCGGATCGTCCGGATGTTGGAGCGGTTCCGCCTGCGCCGGCCCTGCGACCGGCATGTCAGCCAGTAGCGTCTTTGCTGTCGGAACGCACGCCGACCGCGCACCAGTAGGGTACATGATCCGCGAAACGGATATCCCGCAAACCCGCCCGCGCCAGCATGCGCTCGATTTGCGCCCGCGTAAAACGCTGCTCCAGGCGTGTGCCAAACCGGTCCAGGGCATCGGTACGCATGGTGTAGAAGCTCAGGCGGCGGTATGACGAGAGGGGAAAGCTGTCCACCCTGAAGCCAATCGTTTCAAGCACTCGTGCCGTTCGGGCCAGGGGAAGATAAACAACAAGCGCAAGGCACTGGCTTGCGCTGTAGCGAAGGGAGTAGGGCAGTTGGCAGATGCCGCGCCGCAGGAAGTCGCTCAATCGCCACAGCGCGCGGAACCAGAGCGGGCGATTGTCGAACGCGTAATAGAGATAAACGAGAAACGGCGCGCCCGTCCTGAGCTTCCGGACGCAGTCGTTCAGTGCGCTCTGTGGATCGGGAACGTGATGGATTACGCCCAGCGAATAGCCGAAATCCATGCTGCCGTCCGCCATCGGCATCGAATCGACGCTGGCGCGGTGAAATTCCACGTTCTCGATGCCCGCCAGATTGCGTTTGGCGATCTCCAGTGCCGGGCCCGGATCAATGCAGTAGAGGCGACCCACCCTGGGTGCCACCAGCTTCGCCCACCGACCGCTGCCGCAGCCGAGATCGAAGCCCACCGCGGCTTCTGGCAACTGGTCCCAGGGAACAGGGAAAAATAGCCCGCGAAGACGGCCTGCGCCTCCTGCGAGGACAGCGCGGATTGGTCAAATCTTTGCCACTCATCGCCGAAGCCATCCACGGTGGCATTGTCGATATTCGGTTCAGCCATGTTGGCCTGCCTGCAGTGCTGACCTGATCGCACCCAGTGTCGCTTCCACCACCCGCGTCTCGCTGAACTTCGCAACGACGCGGGCACGGCCGTTCCCGCCCATGCGCGACTGGGGTCGTCAGGCGTCATTGCCAGCATCCGGCGCATCGCCTGCTCAAGGGATCCCACGCTCCTGCTGTCACACAGGAGGCCGTTGAAGCCGTCGCTGACGATATGGCGACAACCCGGCACATCCGTGGTAATTACCGGCAGGCCCATAGCGCCGGCCTCCAGTAAACTGCGCGGCATGCCCTCGCGGTAGGAGGGCAGGACCACGCAATCCACAGCGGCGAAAACGGTTTCCATGGCGTCGCTGGCCCCCAGCCACCGGATGCCCGGTTCCTCGCCCCACTGTTGCAGCTGCTGCCGTGAGATGGAGGACCGGTTGTCCACATCGGGAAAGCCGCTCAACCAAAGCTCGCAGGCCACGCCGGCACGGTTGATGGACCTGACCGCCGCGACCAGCTCCAGCAGTCCCTTGTCGGCCAGCATCCTGCCGGCGTACAGAAAGCGAAAGGTCCCGTGGTGCTTCCTGCGCAGAGACGGGTGGAACCTGTCCAGGTTCACCCCGGAGCCCGGCAGCAGTTCCAGTTGCCTCGGGCGCACCAGCCTGCCGTCGACCAGTTGCGCAAAATCCTCCTCGTTCTGGCAGAACACGCGATGCGCGTAGCCCTGGCTGGATCTATACAGCAGGCGCACGATCATCGGCGCCAGGCCCGTGTGGATAAATGCGGTACCGAGGCCAGAGACGTTGTTGATGGCCGGCAGACGCAGGGCACGCGCGGCCCAGGTGCCATACACGTTGTTCTTGATCGTGAAATGCAGCACGACGTCCGGTCGCAGGCGGCGGTAATGCCGCCAGAACTGATACACCAGTGCGGCGTCCCTGAAAGGGTTCTTCCCCTGGTTGCTCATGGCCAGTGGCACCCATGCGCATTGCAGTTCGTCCA
Source organism: Halioglobus sp. (assembly GCA_041395965.1). Taxonomy (GTDB): domain Bacteria; phylum Pseudomonadota; class Gammaproteobacteria; order Pseudomonadales; family Halieaceae; genus Marimicrobium. The sequence continues at coordinate 48,214 of JAWKZM010000023.1, read as the reverse complement.
CCAGCTTTTGGCTGTACCCGTCCTCGGGGGCAAGACACACCACCTGGAAACCCTCATCGCGCAGACGACGGATCGTCGCCGCGCGAAAGTTGTATAAATACCAGGAGGTGTTGGCGGACAGGGTGATCTTCAAAACCAGACTTCCAGTGGATAGAAACGGTAGGGAATCCAGTAACGCGCGTTCGTGGCGAAATTCAGCCACACGAACAGCACACACCCATAGTAGAACAGGATCATAAAGGTAAAACCCGTATTGGGCTTGTCCATCCTGCCCAGGGCATCCGGGAGGTGTGCGAATATCACCAGCTGTAGAGGCAGCATATACAATGCGATCCTGTCCACCGCGGTGGTTGCCGGCAGCAGGCTGGCGGCGAGGAAAAGCACGATGGAGAAAATCGAAAACCAGCGCCAGAGGTTGGCCTCGATGGGCGGCAGGGAAAACCGGCGGCGATAGCAGAGGTAAAAACACGCAGGCACGAAATTCATGGCGGTACGGATAATCGCCCCCTGGGACTGGTACTGCGCCTCCACATAATTGGCGTACAGCGTGTCGACCGAGCGGTCCAGGAAAACGAAATAGGCGCCCAGGCTGACTATCGCCATCCACAGGGCGATCCAGTACTTGTTGCGGGTGGACGCCAGTGCGGCAATTGGCAGCAACAACACCGCAGACTTGTGGAACGTGCTCGCGAACAGGACCCAGAACACGAACCACCGGATTTCCCTGCGTGTCAACGCGACCAGACCCAGCATCGCCAGGCCCAGCGCCACGCTCTGCCGCGTGTAGCCCATCGCAACGACGGTGACCAGGTAGGGGATGGCGACGGCCAGCGCGAGCCACGGGCGGGGCAGGCCGCGGCAAAACACCACCAGCCCCATAGAGAACAGCAGGCCGCAGACGACATTGACCCCCGCCATACCCCAGCCCAGCCTGACTGCCAGCAGGTTGAGCAGGCTGTAGGCCGGGTCCTCGAATTCGATCGCCGAGGTGAAATCCTGGTAGCGAGCGTGATGGAGATGCCGCAGGTAGTTACCCCAGTCGCCCCCCACCTGGTAGCGGTATCCAATCAGCAGGGTCAGCAACACGCCCACGGTAACCCATGCCATATTCACCCTTGCCGAGCGCATGCCGTGGACGAGTGTGTGGGTATGCCGCCGGGCGCTGAGCGCATAACCCGCGGTGAGCAGGAACATCGTCCAGTACACGAGCATGCTAGGTGTTGGCCTCGAGCCAGGACTGGAACATCAGCACCGACCAGAGTCTGGCCCCGTGGTTCTCCCGACCGCTGCAGTGCTTGTCCCAGGCCGCGCGAATTGGGTCCGCATGAAAAAAACCCTCTCGCTGCAGGCGATCCTCCGCCAAGAGCGCTTCCGCCCAGTCCCGCAACGCTCCTCTCAGCCAGGCGTCCAGTGGTATGGCGAAGCCCGCTTTGGGCCGGTCGGTCAATGCCGGCGGCACGTGCCGCTCCAGTAGCCGTCGCAGCAACCATTTGCCCTGGCCATGGCGTTGCTTGAAATGCAGCGGCAGCCGCCAGCCGAACTCCAGCAGGTCGCGGTCCAGAAACGGCGCCCGGGTTTCCAGGGACACGGCCATGGCGGCCCGATCGATCTTCACCAGGATGTCGTCGGGCAGGTACACCAGGCTGTCCAGGGCCATCATACCTGCAACCGGGTTTGCCAGGGCCGGATGCCTGTCGCGGTCATCAAGCAGGTTGGTCGGGATATAGCCGTCGATGACGAGGGCCGCCGCGTCGGGCCACTCTGTAAGCAGGGACTGGTACACCCCGGCTACGGTACTGAAGTCGACTGTTCGCAGCTTCTGGCCCAGTTTGTGCGCCTTGTCACCCGCAGCCGTTACGCCGCACCGTGCGCCCAGCGAATGCAGGCCGCTATTCAATGCCGGGGCGGGAATACTGGTCAGCAGCGCGCCGGCCAGCCGGCGCAGGCGGGTGGGCATCCACCCCAGCCGTCGCACAAGTCGCGGGACATGCGCATAGCGGTTGTAACCGCAGAACAACTCGTCGCCGCCGTCGCCCGACAGCGCCACCGCGACCTGCCGGTGTGCGAGTTGCATTACCAGGCAGGTGGGTAACTGGGATGAGTCCGCAAAGGGTTCGTCCCATACCGTGGGTAACGCAGGTATCAGTGCGAGCGCATCTCTGGCATGCAGGATCAGCTCCGTGTGTTCAGTGCCCAGGTGCTGCGCCACCGCCCTGGCGTGGTCCGCCTCATTGAGCTCCTTTTCGGCGAACCCGATCGTGAAAGTCTTGATGGGAGTTGCGGAATGGGCCTGCATCAGGGCACAGATCAGTGAGGAGTCGATGCCGCCAGAAAGCAGGGCGCCGAGCGGCACGTCCGCCAGCATCTGGCTGCGTACGGCTGCGCTCATCACGGTCTCAAGCGCGGTCAGCGCGTCCGCATCGCCGCCGCCAAATGGCTGCGCGACACCGCGGGCGGCCACTGCGGCCAGTTGCCAGTAGGGAACCGGTTCTGTCGCCGGTTGTGCGAGGCTGACCTCCAGCCAGCAACCCGCGGGCAGCTTGTGAATACCCCGGTAAATACTGTAGGGAGCGGGTATGCAATTGTGACGCAAAAAAAGTGCCAGTGCGCCGCGGTCGATCTCTGCCGCGAACGCGGGGTGCGTCCGCAGGGCCTTGAGTTCGGAGCCAAAGAGGAATGCCCCGCCCTGCCAGCCATAATACAGGGGCTTCTCGCCCATGCGATCCCGGGCGAGTAGCAGCACGTCGCGCTGCCGGTCCCACAGCGCCAGCGCGAACATCCCTTTCGCCGCCGAGAGCGCTCGCGCCAATCCCCAGGCCTCGATGGCGGCGAGCAGCGTCTCGGTATCGGAATGTCCGCGCCAGCTCGGCTGGACTCCTCCGACGGCGGCCAATTGCTGCCGCAGATCGAGATGATTGTAAATCTCGCCATTGTAGACGAGGACGTATCTTCCTCCGGCAGACACCATGGGCTGGTGTCCGGCGGGTGACAGATCCAGGATGGACAGGCGCCGGTGTCCCAGGGCGATACCGCGGCTGGCATCCGCCCAGACACCCTCGTCGTCCGGCCCGCGATGCCGTAACGCCCGGGCCATTTCCAGGACCAGTTCGCCCGCGCTGCTGGCCGCTCCGCTGCTCAAGATTCCCGTGATGCCGCACATCAGTCCGGTTCCCGCGCCCTACTCATGGCTGATCCACACCCGGAATAACGTCATTTTCTGCAGAAGGCCTCGACACCGTTGCCGCCTTGGGACACCGCAATGTCCCTGGCGCCCAGCTGTTCGAGCAGTCTGCGAACCTGTCGCGGGGTGCGGTAATGTTTATAAACATCTGTTGTTGAATCATGCGTGTCCAGTAGCGCCCACTGGTAATACGTATTCCGGTCAGGCAGAGCGATATCGGGGTAGTGAAAGACCACGGGCGACACCCTGCGAAGTATACGCGTAAGCACCCAGGAATCCCGGAATTTCCAGTGCAGGGGAAACCAGAAATCAGTCAGCGCCTTCACAACGCGGAACCGCCGCTGTTTCGGCAGTCGCAGTATGCACTGTCGATACAGGCCGAGCGCCTGTCCGATGGGTGGTGGCAGTACGATGCGCCATTTCCACTGGTAGTGATCGATAACCAGTGCGCCGCCGGGCCTGAGCATCTCCCAGAGGGCGCGGATGCTTGCTTCCGGGTCGGGTGTGTGCTGCAAAACCCCCAGGCAGACAACGTAATCGTAGCTCGCCCTGGGGAAGGGCATACGACGGATATCGGCCTGGACAAGCAGGAGGTTATCGCTGCCGCCGTTGTTGCTGGCATTGGCTTCGACCGCGTCGGAATAGTCGAAAGAGTGCACGGTGGCGCCGTGTTTCAGCAGTATTTCCGTAAAGCGCCCGGCGCCGCTGCCAGCTTCCAGTACGCGCTTGCCGTCAACGTCGGGCAGGTTCCCGCGCAGGTTCCTGGCCAGGCGGGACTCGCTGATGTCGAGTCCGCTGCAGGAGTCCAGCTGGGTTTGGGGAAACCTGTTCCACTGGGCGCCGAAGTCGTCACTGTAGTTGGCGGTCTGCACGAACCGCGGTATTCCCCGCACGATCGGGTAGACCTGTCCCGAACCGGACACCAATCCCCCGGCTTTCACTGCCAGCGCGGTCGCAGTCTGCGGGTCAACCAGGCAATGGAGATCGGTGTTCATGGCGTTTCAGTGTGCCTCGGCTGCCTGTTGCTCGAGCCACACCTGGAACATCAGGATATTCCAGAGGAACACCGCATTGTCCTTTTCTCCGGCCAGGTGTTGCCGCCATTGCTGCCCAACGTACCCCGCGTCAAAAAATCCTTCCCTGCGCAGCCGACCTGGATCCAGTAGCGCCGCCGCCCAGTCCCTGAGGACGCCGCGCAGCCAGAGACCCAGGGGAATGCTGAAGCCGGATTTGGGTCGTTCGACCAGTTCGCGGGGGACGTACTTGTACAACACCTGGCGCAGTATCCATTTGCCCTGTCCGTCGCGCATTTTAAATGACATCGGCAGCGCGAAGGCCAGTTCGGCAACGCGGTGGTCCAGCAGCGGCATGCGCGTCTCCAGGCTGTTGGCCATCGCGGCCCGGTCAACCTTGGTAAGGATATCGTCCGGTAAGTAGGTCATGGCGCTCATCAGCATCATATGCAATCGCGCATCGTCGACGGATGCCTTCATGCCCACTTCCGTCAGCCACGTGGCCGGTTCCCGGGCGCCGATCACGACGTTTTCGGGATCCGGGATCACCGAATCGAGGCTGTAAAAAAGCTCCCCTGTGCCATCGACCCGCATCAGTCTGTTGGCGAGATTATCGAGTCGCTGGCCGAGGTTGCCCGGGGTGGACAGCGAGCCGCGTATGCGCGCAGTCAGCTCGTGCCAGTGCGCGGGGGCAGTTGCCTTTAACAGGCCGCCGGCGGTCTTGCGGAGGGCGCGGGGCAAGCGGGCGATGCGCTGCCACCGGTGCGCCAGGGCGTAGCTGTGATAACCGCAGAACAGCTCGTCGCCACCGTCGCCCGAGAGGGACACGGTAACCTGCTGTCTGGCCAGTTGCGCTACCAGGAACGTGGGAATCTGGGATGCATCGGCGAACGGTTCGTCGTACGTACTCCCCAGCGAGGGAATAGTGTCAAGAGCGTCCGCGGAGGTGACGCGCAGTGCCGTATGGTCGGTACCGAGGTGTCCCGCCACAGCCCCGGCAAAGGACGACTCGTCAAAGCCCGGTTCATTGAAGCCGATGGAGAATGTTTTCACAGGCCGGGGGGACTGCGCCTGCATGAGGCCGACAACGGTAGAGGAATCGACGCCCCCGGACAGGAATGCGCCCAGGGGGACATCGGCGACCATTTGCAGCGCCACGGACTGCCGCAATTGGTCATGCAGCAACGCGATGGCCTCCTCCTCCGTGCCGACGAATGGTTCCCGCAGCCCGCGTTCGACCGCGTCCTCCAGGCGCCAGTACGCCTTCGGCTGGGTCAGCGGCAGGAGCTCGTTCCGGCTGCCGAGGCGCAGCTGGATGTAGGTGCCCGGCCACAGCTTGTGGATGCCCCGGTAAATCGCATAGGGTGCGGGAATATAGCAGTGGCGCAGGTAGAGGCAGAGCACGTCCCGGTCGATCTCGCCAGCGAAATCCGGGTGCGCCCTGAGTGCTTTCAGTTCCGAGCCGAACAGAAACGTGTTGTTCTGGAAGCCGTAGTAGAGCGGTTTCTCGCCGAGCCGGTCGCGCGCGAGGGTCAGCTGCCTCGCCTGGCCATCCCAGAGTGCGATTGCGAACATGCCGACAACTTTCGCGAGCGTCTGCTCAATCCCCCAGCGTTCAATCCCGGCCAGCAGGGTTTCGGTGTCGGAGTGTCCCCGCCACCGGGTGCCGTCTGCGCCGCAATCCCCGATTTCACTGCGCAGTTGCGCGTGGTTGTAGATTTCACCGTTAAAGGCGATAACGTAGCGGCCGCTGGCGGAGGTCATCGGCTGGTGCCCGGCGGCCGACAAATCGACGATCGCCAGGCGCCGGTGCCCGATGCCCACGCGGCTGTCGGCGTCGTACCAGTACCCGCCGTCGTCAGGCCCGCGGTGTCGGAGGGTGTCTGACATCCGGCGCAACATCACGTCGCAGCCGTCAGCGACATGGGTTCCACCTATAAAGCCGACCAAACCGCACATCCGTGCATAATCCTTTCAAGTGCGACTGCGTCGCTGTGCCGGGGAGCTTTCATTCAGTGCCAGAGCAGGGTGCGGGGGCGCCGCCGCGTCACAGCAAGGACCGGTAGAGGCCCTCCAGTTGCGCTCCCAGACTGTGAAAGGAGAACGCCTGCACGCGCTGGTTGCCGTACGCGACCTGGCGATCACGTTCACTGTTTGAATCCAGCACATTCTCAATGGCATTGGCCATCAGTTCAACATTGTCGTGGGGGAAATATACGCCTGTGTCCTGCGTGATTTCCCGAAACGGCGGGATGTCACTGAGCGCCATGGGTTTTCCCGCCGCCATGGATTCCAGTGCGGGGATACCGAAGCCCTCGTACGCCGATGGAAAAACGAACAGGTGGCAGAGCCTGTAGATACAGCGGACCTCCTGGTCGGTGAGGCCGCCCAGCAGTATGACGTCATTGCCCAGTCCTCTTGACCTTGCCCGGGCACTGACCTGCCGCCTGAGGCCGCTGTCGTTGCCGACAATCACCAGGGGGCATACGCGACCCCGGTCGCGCAGGAGCGCCATCGCATCGATCAGGCGCAGGTAGTTCTTGCGCGCCTCGAAGTGTCCAACCGCCAGCACAAACTCTCGCGGCAAGCGGTACCTGTCCCGCACGAGGGCCAGTTCCGCGTCGGTTACCGCCCGGTAGCTGTGCGGGTCGATGCCGTTGTGGATCACGGAAACCGGGATGCCGGGACACAGGCCGGTGAGCTCCCTTTTCATTGCCTCGGAGACCGTGATGATGTGGTCCGCGCGGCACAGCGACCGCGCCAAATACACCTTATAGACTGCGCGCTCGGTTAATCCGGAGGCGGGCTGCAGGCCGCGGATGTCGTGCACCGTGACCACCGTCAAGCCCGTTGGCGAAGTCACAACAGGCAGGCTGAATACTTCGTAAATATCAGGCCTTTCCCGCGTCAGCTCCGCTGGCCAGTAGCGCAATCCGGCCAGCAGTTTGCGCGCCCGGCCCATGCTGGGGATCGGGGTGCGCCTGCCCGCGACATTGGCAGCGCCGGCGAACTGCGCACTCACTGGAAAATCCGTCGGATCATACACCAGGAATTCGGCGTCGGGCAGGCGCGCCATCAGCTCGCCGTACAGGCCCACGAAGCGCTGCCTGGCGCCCGACGGCCTGCTGTTAATGCAGGTTGCGTTGAAGCCGATCTTCACAGTGTCACCATCGCCCTACACTCCGGGAACCGGCAGACCCAGCGCCTCGAAATGGTGTTTCAGCACCGCGCCCTCGGCAAAGGGCTGGACCGCCTCTGCAAGCAGTGCAGCGGGTACGGGGCTGTCCAGTGCCTGCTGCAGCGCCGCAGCCATCGCCACGGTGTCCGCGACCGGTACCAGATAGCCGTACTTGCCGTCCCCGAGGACCTCCCGCGGCCCCGTGGGGCAATCGGTGGCAACGGGCGTGCACCCGCACAGCATTGCTTCCACCAGCACATTGGGAAGGCCCTCGACACGGGAGGACAGGACAAAGGCGTCCGCGCGCTTATAGTATTTCAGCGGATTCTCGACATAGCCGGGTAAATCCACGACCTCATCGAGCCCGAGCTCGCTCACCAGCTTTTCCAGCGCAGGTCGCAGTGGGCCATCGCCCAGGATCACGAGGCGAACCTGGCGCTTGCGGGAAAGCAACTGCACGGCGTGCAGGAGGTCGGCAAACCCCTTCCAGGGTGCCAACCTCCCGGCGGCGACCAGCACCGGACAAACCTTGTCCACGAACCAGGGGTGCTCGAGGGGTTCGTTCATCCGCGTGTGCGAGTCCCGGCTGCCGACGATGTTGTAAATGCAGATATGGGGCGGCGAACGAAAGACCTGCCGGTACTGCGCCACCATGTCCCGGGAGACACAGGTGAGCGCATCGGCCCGCCACATCACCAGGCGCACGAGAAGCTTGAGCGCCCAGCGTTTGGTGAACGGCACGTCGGAATAGGTATCAAATGGCGTCACCCTGGAGGACCCGGTTATCTTCGCTTGCGTTCCGCAGGCAATTGCCGCGAGCAGGGTGATGGCATTGAGGTGATCCTCGGCGGAGAAGACGACTTCCGGTTGCACGCTGCGCAGGTAGCGCCACAGCGGAAGCAGCATGCCGCGCACCTGCCTGCGGCCCAGCGTCAACACACGAACACCCGGCAGCACCGGTGTCTCGTAGCCCGCTTCCACGTGGCCGATCACCAGGTCCACCTCGCAGCCGTTGTCCGCAAGCGCCCGCGCCAGCCTCACCTGCGCCAGCGGCACCCCGGCGATCGTGTAAACAGGGGTGACAACGCAAACTTTCATCCCGGCACGCCATCCCTGAACAGGCCCTGGTACTCGCCGCCCGCAAGCCTGTCCCGGTGAAGAAACAGAAAGTTATTGATGTACACCGTGCCTGGCGTTGCGAAGTGCGACGGGTGCTGATGGCGACTCTCATCGAAATCGTCGAGGGTGGTGAGTCTGTGGTTACACAAAAAGAAACCGTGGTAATCCAGTTGCCGAATCTGTTCGAAGACCGCCTGCACGGGTTTGGCAATATGGCGCCGTTCGATTTCAACAAGGAGCGCAGGGCGTGACGCGGCAAGGGTGGCGCCAGCTCCCGCGATGACGCTGCTCTCGTGCCCCTCCACATCGATCTTGATGAGACTCACCTGGTTGAACCCATAGCTGTCGAGCGTCCTGAGGAGCACAGCCTGGTCGCGCGCGCGGCCACCGCGTGCGCCATCGAGCGATGCCGAGGAGTCGTGTTCAACGCCCGCGTCATCAACGGGGATATGCAGGCAGGCGGAGCCCGGTTGACTGGACAGGGCGACCGGGTGAAGTGTAACGCCGCTGTTGTGCGCTGCCCACGAGGACAGTACCGACTGGCAGTTTTCGTTGGGCTCGAACACCTCGACTGCAGCACCCAGCCGGCATAAATGGTAGGTGTAGACGCCGCGATTGCCACCGACATCGATAACGCGATCCCGTTGTTTTACCAACAACGGCAACAGGCGCATCTCCGGTTCGAGTCGCCCCAGCGCCCGGTCGTACCAGTACCTGGCAGGAACCTGCAGCTGTCCCGGCAGGGCATCCCGCAGGCGTGTCTTCAGACTGCTCATCGCAGGACTGGCCTCGCCATCACGAGCGTCCCGGTCCACAGTGCAGTATGTCCGCCAGTCGGGACCGCGCTGCGGAATAGGAAAACCGCTCCTCGTAGAGGCTCCGTAGCTGCGGGTCGCAGGTAACAGCGGTTGTCGCCCGGGCCTCGCTGATCGCGGCGACGAACTCGTCCGCGTCATGGCACACCCATCCGGCGCGAGCAGCCACCTCCTCATAGCCCGCAAAGGCCTCAGGGGTACCAATAACCTTCTTCCCGAACATCAGCGCCTCGGCCACCTTGGTCTTCATACCGGAACCGGCGAACACAGGGGCGATCACCACCAGTGCATCCCGGTACCACGGCGCCAGGCAGTCTACCGAGCCAATCACCCGGACCCTGCTGCCGGGCGCCAGCTGTGATCGAAGCTCATCCAGCCCGTGACCCACTATGACGGTATCGATAGCAATGCGGGGAGCCACCTGGCGAGCGAACCAGAGTACCCCTTCGCGGTTCGCGTAGAAATTGCCGCCCACGAACAGGGCAAACGGGTCGATGTCGCTGCCTGGAGAAGCGTCGAAATGCGGCGGCATTGCGTCCACCATGGACAGGGGTGCGATATGCGTGGCCGGTCGACCGTAGAGCGTCTGCAGGCGGCGACTGTCCCGGGCGCTCATACAGACGAGCTTGTCGCTGTGGCGCACCGCCATGCGCTCCGCCAGATAGTTCGCCGCCAATACGCCGGCGGCGCGGGGTGTGCGGGCCTGCCTCAGCGCGCCCAGGAAGAATACGGCCTCGACATTGTGAAAGAAGGTGATGAGTTCCAGCCGGGGAAAATGCCGCCTGGCCAGCGCCACGAAAGCGCCGAGATTGGAGCCGTCGACGAACACGCTGGTGACGTTCGCTGTCTGCACCCGCTCCAGCAGGTCGCGCAAGACCTGCGTGTTGAGGCCGTCGATATGGCCGCGCAGGGCGCTTAAAACGGCGGCGGATTGTGGACGGGAGTTCGGGATTTCATATGTGATCAGGTTATCGCCGAGCAGGTCGGCCAGCGCTTGCCGGTACAGCCTGCTCAGCAACGCGCGGCCGCCGGAATCGGCCGCGTCAAGCGACTTTGTCAGCAGCATGACGGAGGGGTTGTCCGCTGCGCTGGCGCTGGTCCCGGATATGGGCGCGATCGTTCCCAAAGTGTGAAGACCGGACACTATCGCGTCTTGAGCCAGGCCACGATGCGCCGTGGAATCAAAATCCGCAGGACACACTCATGGAACTTCCCGGTAAACACGATACGCGGGTCGCAGAGGAAGGCCTTCACCAGGTAAGTGGTCGAACGCAGTTTCGATATCGATGTGAAGTCGATGGAAGCCCACATGCACACAGTTGCCAGTGAGCGCTGGTAGCGCCTGTCGCTTGCGTAGAGCGCCAGTATCGCCCTGCGCTCCTGAAACATCCGCTGCGCGTCGGTGGAACTGTTCCGGTCGTGTTGCCGGTAGCCGACCAGTCGTTCCGCGACGACACGCAAATTGTATCCCGCGCCGGATAGCGCCAGCCACATATACCAGTCCTCTATATAAATACCGTCGCGGTAACCACCGACCCGACGCATACAGCTGGTTCGCAAAAGCTGCGTGGGCGCCAGAATGCTATGGCGCAGGAGTATAACATCGTCAAAGTTGAATACGGCGTTTATGCCGGGTAAGGCTCCCACAGTGGTCCCCTGGCTATCGATGACGTCACAGCCGCAAAAGACGCCGGCGGCATCCGGGTCGGCTTCAAGGTACCCCAGCAATACAGACGTCTTGTTGGGATACATTATGTCGTCGGATGCGATGGTTGAAAAATAGTCGCCCGTCGACCACGCCAGGGCCTCGTTGAGTGTCGCCGAGAGCCCCCTGTTGGGCCGGTGGTGAAAGGCGAAGCGCACGAAACGCGCCTGGCAGGCGGCAGCCAGTGCGTTGATCACGTTCACGGAGTCGTCGCTGGAGCCATCGTCGATAATGATCAGCTCAATATTCGCGTAGTCCTGGTTTATGACCGACTGGATGGTCTGTTGCACAAACCGCGCGTGGTTGTAGCTGGGGATGGCAATGGTTACCAGCGGCGCCGCAAGTGTGGCCCGTGCTCAGCGAGCATGCGGTTCTTCCCGGAATACCACGGTTGGAGGGCAGGGTGGAAGGTCTCGAATTTCCATAGTAATTGCCATCTCAGGGTCGCGTTATGGCACGTCCGGCGAGACCGTCTTTAAGTTCGGCGTTGTCCATAAGGTAAAGCCACAATGCCCTGGACCCGTGTGCGTTGAGATGATCGTGATCACGGTAGAGAATCGCGCCGTCATTGTTCATGGCGCAATACGCGCCCCGGCAGAAGAATGCCTCCGGGTGGATGACCTTCACTGCGGGGAATTTGTCGGACAGTTGCGAAAACAACCGGGTCACGTCTTCTCTCCCCGGGAGCGCCGTCCCGCTTTCCTGTCGGCAGGTATTGTCCTGGCCAAGCCTGCCCGCATATTTGCATTTGCCGGGACCAAACCGAAACTGGGGAATGTCGGCAACGAGGTAGATCGTCCTGTTGCCCGTGGCCAGCGTCTCCAGCAACCGGCCGAACCCGGCCTCCTGCTGCTCCCTCTCGAGGCTGCCGAGCACCTGCTCCCACTTCGCCGCGATCAACACCGTGCGGATAGCACTGTCGCCGGCCAGATAGTTGAAAATATCCCGAAAATTCGCGTTGCCCGGAAAGGGCGGTCCGCCCCGCGCATAGTAAACGATGTTGCGGGAATTTAACGCCTCGGCCAGGCCGATGAACAGGTGCTCCGCATGGCTGTCGCCGATGATGGCGATGTCATGCCGGTCGCCCTTGCGGGACTGGTAACACCGCTCGAACTCCTCCCATTTTTCGGTCTTTTCCAGGATCGCGGCGGGTGTGCAGGGGTAGAAGTGCTCGCTCATGTACGTAAAAAAAGGACGGTGTCCGATGTCGCCGCTGTTGACCACTTGCGGCGGGGTGCCGATCCTTCCCGCCATACCCTGGTGTTGATACACCCAGAAGCCGCCCAACCACACCAGGACCATGGCGCCAAAAGGCAACAGTGTCCTGGCCGGGGAGGGTGTGCCCCGGCGTATCGGCTGCTCGATAAACGTGTAGATCAACCAGGACAAGGCAATCGCCACCAGCACAGCGTAAAGCCTGCAGGCCTGGGAAATCTCCCCGCTTTCCAGTGTCCGCAGAAACGACAGGATGGGCCAGTGGGTGAGGTACAGGGGGTAGCTGATCAGGCCAAACCACACGAGCACGGGATGTGACAGTATGACGCGGTTGATCCAGGCCCGCTCGGTGGCCATGATCATGAGGACGGCACCCACTATCGGCAGCAACACCCACCAGCCGGGGAAAAGCCGGTCTTCGTTAATGAGGGCCAGGCCGGCGATGATCAACAGTGCGCCGATCGCGCTGAGGGTGTCCCCGTGCTTGCCGACCCATACCCGTGACAGCGGCTTGCCCTGCAAGTTCAAACATGCCAGCAGCGCCCCTGCGAGCAATTCCCACGAGCGGGTCAGTGGCGAGTAGAACGCGGCGGTGACGTTATGCGACGAGACAAGGACATTGTAGATAAACGACAGCAGCGCTAGCAGCATTATCGCACCGGGAATACTCGCCTTGCGCCTGAACACAGCCCACAACATCAGGGGCCACAGGATATAGAACTGTTCTTCGATCGACAGGGACCACAGGTGAAGCAGCGGCTTCATGGACGATTCCGCGTCGAAATAGCCGCTCTGCATCCAGAACAGGAAATTGGCGTAGAAACCGGCGCCGGCTGCGATCTGTTTGCCGAGCGCTTCGTATTCTTCTGCCGTCAACAGGACGGAGCCGAACGCGAAACACGCCGCGAGTACGAACAACAGCGCCGGAAAGATGCGTTTGACGCGGCGCGCGTAAAAAGTGGCGAAGCTGAAACTGCCCTTTTCCAGGTTGCCGACGATGATGGTGGAGATGAGGTAACCCGAGATGACAAAAAAAATGTCCACGCCGATAAAGCCGCCGGGCATTCTTCCGGGCGCGGCATGAAACGCCACCACCGACAGTACCGCCACGGCGCGCAGTCCGTCGATATCACGGCGATAGCTCGGGTGCGACAGGCGCTCGGTAGTCATTCAGGCTTTCCGCCATCGCTGTAGCGCGGTTGAAATCCGCAGAGGCGGCGCAGGCCGGGAATCCGCAACGACTTTTTCACCGCCCAGTGCTCCTGTCCTACCCGCTGCGCCAGCGCTCGCAGGCAGAAGAGTGCCGCGGCAGCGGTCAGCAGCATGCCAACGGCGGTTGCCTGCGCCAGTGGCAGGAAGCGCCCGCACAGGAAGGCCAGCGCCACCAGTGGCAAAAAAAGGGTAAGTAGCCGTCGTGTTGCAGGGGACCAGGTGAAGCCAATCAGGCGCCACGCCAGCGCATACAGAACGATCGCGTACAACAGGTACAGCACGAAGAATGCCATCGCGACCCCCTCCAGGCCGATAAACGCCAGGGCGATCCAGATCATTCCCAGGTGCAGTAAATGGAAGCTGGTCTCCGTGGCAAGAAACCATCGCGACCTGGCGAGGGCGAGCATAATGTAGCCCAGCGGCCATGCGATGACCTGGCCGAGGCAGCCCAGGATAAACCACTGCAACAGGCCGGCGGCGGGCAGGAATTCTGTGGAAAAGAACCCCCGTATCAGCCAGGGCGCCAGGGTCAGTGTCGCCAGCAATCCCGGGATGGCCAGCAGCAGTCCGATTTCCGTCTGTTCATTGACCAGGCGCCGCATGGCCTCCTTGTCATGGGCCACCGCGGTGAGCCGGGGAAAGTAGTCCGCACCCATGGCGCCGAGTATGAAGTTGATGAACATGCCGGACAGCGAAAAGGCCGCCGTGAACAGGCCGACGGCCATGAGATCCTGCTGCTGGGTGATCCAGGCCCGCGTGAGGTAGGCTACCGCGGCGGCCAGCACCCCGGAGCCCATGAAGGCAAGCCCCAGTCGCAGCATACCGTGGGCGTTACCGAGTGTTTCCCGCCAGGGCATCCGGATGGGGGGTATAACCAGCCGGCGCGCATAGAGCCAGGTGGCAACGCCCTGGACAACGGCCATGAACAGTAGCGCGGGTATGATGCCTCGCAGGCCCAGCCAGGCGTAAAACAATACCGCTCCCAGCGATCCGCCGGCCGCGCCGATGAGAGTCAGTCGCGCCAGGTCGCCAATGCGTCGCATGCCCTGCAGGATCGCCGCCTGGCCGCCCTGGATCCTGGTGAGGAAAATCGTCGGCGCGAGCAGCGCGATATCCAGCGCGTAGCTATCCGTGCCAAATGTATAGCGGCTCAGCGGGGACGCCAGCGCCACCAACGCCAGCGCGCCCAGCACCCCCGTCAGCCAGCACATTCTCCGCAGGGCCACAACGGTGCGCCCGATTGCCAGCGCGTCATCCCGGCCCACCGCCGCGGCGATATCGCGCACTGCACTTTGCTGGATACCGAGTCCGGCCAGGGTGCCTGCCACGGCCTGGAGCGACTGGTAAACACCGACCAGGCCCACACCCGCCGTGCCGATTAGGACCGCGGCGAACTTCATGCGCACCATGCCCAGTAGCAGGTTGATGCCCGCGGCGCCGCCGATGATGGATGACGAGCGCAGGATCTGCCCGTAGCTGGCCTGGCTGGCAGTGGGGGCGGGCCTGTCGGGCGTAAGCTCCGGCATGGGGGTCAGGACGCGATGACGCGCAGCAGTTGCGCCGGGTTCCCGCCGACGATACTGCGCGGCGGAAAGCTCCTGGTAACAACGCTTTTGGGCGCCACGATGCTGCCCGCGCCGATACTCACGCCCTTCAAGATCATGGCTTCCGAGCCGATCCAGCAGTTGCCGCCGATACAAACCGGCGCGCTCGCCCCGGGTCCCCCCCGCGACAGCCTGGCGTCCGGGTCGATCTCGTGGAAATCGGCATCCACTATCGTGACTCTATCGCCCACCAGGCAATGCTCGCCCAACTCAATCCTGGAGCGCGCAATGATGGTGATGTTGTTGCTGAATGCCGCGTTGTCCCCTATGGAAATGACTGCATCGGGCTCCCTGGACTGCAGCAGGATTGTGCCCCAGCCATACCGCGGTGCCAGCCTGAAACCCAGGCGGCAGGATTTTCCGATGTGTACACTGCCCTGCCCATCGACACGCACGGGCACCGCGAACGAAACACCCGGTTCCATGGTCAGCTTTGCTGCTTCCATCCCGGCCGACAGACTGGCGGCCATACGGAAGAGCGCGCCCAGCAGCCTTCTCCAGGCCGCGCGCAGCAGGCGTAATACAAGGAACACGGATTATCCGCCCAACACGTCGATAATGGTTGCGCACTGTTGCTGCGAAAGATGCGGCCCTATCGGCAGGCTCAGGACTTCCTCGCCAGCCGGGCGGCGATGGGCAGGTCCTCGTCGGTGATCGCGCTGTCGGCGTAGGCCGCCTGGGCGTGGGCGGGACCGGATAATGAATCATGGTCGCTATGCCTGCCCGCGCAAGCTTTTCCTGCAGGCCTGCCCGGTCCGTGGTGCGCACGACGTATTGATGCCACACGGGTGTCGTGCACGGTGGAACCACTGGCAGTATCAGGTGGTACCGGGCAGTGCCCGGCTATACGTTTCTGCCAGTGCGGCGGCGCCGGTTCCAGTCGTCGAGGTAGCGCAATTTGACGGACAGGATCGCCGCCTGCAGCGGGTCCAGGCGGCTGTTGACGCCGCGCGCTTCATTTTGATATTTGACGCGCGAGCCATAGTTTCCAAGCACCCGTATACGGTCGGCCAGTTCCAGGTCATTCGTGGTCACCGCGCCGCCATCGCCCATCGCGCCGAGGTTTTTGCCGGGGTAGAAGCTCCAGGCCACGGCGTCCCCGTGCGCGCCAATGCGCGCGCCAGCGTACCTGGCGCCATGGGCCTGGGCCGCATCCTCCAGAACCTTCAGGCCGAATTCGCGCGCCACCGCCAGCACCGCGGTGAGGTCGGCGGGCTGTCCATACAGGTGCACCGGGATAATGGCCTTGCAGCGTTCGCTTATCCTGTTGGCGATGCGTTCGGGGTCGATAGTGTGGGTGTGCTCGCAGGGTTCAACGGGAACGGGCGTTGCGCCGCAGCGGCTGACCGCGAGCCACGTTGCAATGTACGTGTTGGACGGGACGATCACCTCGTCGCCGGCGCCGATGCCCATGGCTGTTAATGCCAGGAACAGCGCGTCCAGGCCATTGGCCACGCCGACACAGTGAAGCGCTCCGCAGAAGTCGGCATAACCCGCCTCGAACAAGGCTACCTCTTCACCGGCGATATAACAGCCTGATTCCATGACCCTCAGGCAGGCCGCGTCGAGTTCCTCCTTCAGCTCTTGATAGCCGGAGCGCAGGTCCAGGAAAGGGATGCCGGCTTTCATGCGTTCAGGAAGTCGAGATAAGCGCCGTACTCGCGGATGTAATCAGCCGGGTCGTATCCATGGGATGCCAGTACAAAGAGGACGGCATCGGCGGAGTACTTGTACTGAATGCTCCAGACCCGCGGTGGGATATGTATACCGACATCGGGCTGGTCCAGGAAAAACTCCTCCCGGTTTTCCCCGTCGTCCACGACCACCGCAACCGAGCCGTGGATGCACAGCAGGAACTGGTGACAGACCTTGTGGGCATGTTCCCCACGCACGGAGCTATTGGGCACGTTGTACACGAAGAAGGCGCGCTTGGGGGAGAAGGACAGCAGGCTTTCCCACTCGATCGCGGCCAGTTCGCCGCGCAAATCCCGGGCGTTGTGTACCCGGTGCAACTGCACGCCTCGGACCTGTGATGGTTCTATCGCGCCGGGTTTGCCCGCTGCGCTGACCGCCTTCTGGGTGGTGTCCACGTAGCCGGTAATCCTGGCCGGGTTGCCCGCCACGATCGCCCTGGCGGGCACATCGCTGGTGACCACCGCCCCGGCGCCCACGACGGCTTCCGCGCCAATTGTCAGGCCGGGCAACAGCGTGGCGTTGGCGCCTATCGAGGCGCCCCTGCGCACGCGTGTTGGCAGGAATTTCTCCGGGTACTGTTTGCTGCGCGGGAATTTGTCATTGGTGAATGTGGCGTTGGGGCCAATGAATACATCGTCTTCCAGCCTGACGCCATCCCAGAGTTGCACGCCGCATTTGATGGTGACCCGACTCCCGACCACGACATCGTTTTCTATGAACACGTGGTCACAGATATTGCAGTCCTCGCCAATGCGTGCGCCACCGAGAATATGGGCGAACGCCCAGACCCGGGTACCGCCTCCCACCACGGCGCCGTCTTCAACGCGGGAATCGGGATGCAGGGAAGTGGTCATCTGGCTTTTTCCGTCATGTCATACAGGCGGTAGCGCAGGGCCCGGCACAGCCCGGCAGGAAATAATGGTGTTCGCAACGCGGGGGCACGACAGCGCGCGGTGTGTCCATCGTTCCCGGTCTGCGCGCTTCACCGACTACCGCCCGACACAGCTGTAAGTGAACCCGTGGGCCTGCATCAGGCTTCTTTCGTAGACGTTGCGAAGATCGACAAACACCGACCCCCGCATCAACGATCGCAGCTTGTCCAGATCGAGCCCGCGATAGAGGTTCCACTCCGTCATCAGCACCACGGCATCCGCGCCGCGCACCGCGTCGTCGATGTTATCGACATACGCGATGCTTTCCGGCAGTTTCTTGCGCGCCTCTTCCATCCCGTGCGGGTCATGCGCCGTTATCTTCGCCCCCTGGCTGGCCAGCGCGGGCAGAATGGTCAGCGAGGGCGCGTCGCGCATGTCATCCGTCTCGGGCTTGAAGGTGAGGCCCAGCACGGCAATGGTCTTGTGCTTGACGCTGCCTCCCATCGCTTCCTGGATCTTGACGACCATGCGCGATTTTTGCGCGTCGTTCACCGCCACGACCGCCTCCACGATGCGACAGGATGTGCCAGCGTCCTTCGCCATGCGGATCATGGCCTGCGTATCCTTGGGAAAGCAGGAACCGCCATAGCCCGGCCCCGGGTGGAGGAATTTCTTGCCGATGCGGCCGTCAAGGCCCATTCCCCGCGCCACGGCGTGCACGTCAGCGCCGGTCCGTTCGCACAATTCCGCGACCTCGTTGATGAAGCTGATCTTGGTCGCCAGAAAGGCATTGGCGGCGTACTTGGTAATCTCCGCGCTCTCGAGATCGGTCACCAGGATCGGCGCCTCGATGAGATAGAGGGGTCGGTACAGTTCGCGCAGCAGGGCCTCGGCCCGCGCGCTCTCCACGCCCAGCACCACCCGGTCCGGTCGCATGAAGTCGTTGATCGCGGAGCCCTCGCGCAAGAATTCCGGATTTGAGGCCACGTCAAAATCGGCGGAGGATGGTCTCCTGCACAATACGCTTCACTTCCGGGCCGTACCCACGGGCACCGTGGATTTATCGACGATGAGGGTGTAGCCCTGCAGGTATTGGGCGACCTGGGTGGCGGCGGCGTACGCGTATTTCAGGTCGGCGTGGCCATCCGCGGCGGGTGGGTGTGCCCACGGCAATGAAAATGAGGTCGGCCGCGCCAACCCATTGCGGGAATTCAGTGGCAAAACGCAGGCGGCCGGCCCGCGTATTGCGCTCCACGAGATCCTCCAGGCCAGGTTCATAGATGGGTATCCTGCCCTGCTGCAGCGCCCCTATCTTGTCCGCGTCCACATCCAGGCAGGTCACGTTCGCGCCAAACTCGGCAAAGCAGGCGCCCGATACGAGCCCCACGTAACCGGCGCCGATCATTACAACGTTCTGGTCGTCCGTTTGCATATAGTCCCGATACCACGCGATGAAATTGTTGATGCCATCCTGCACCGGCGTGCGCGGGTGGTAATCGACGGATCAATCAGGTCCCTGATATCCGCGTAGGTGGCCGCCACGTCCCCAGGTTGCATCGGCAAGAGTTCTTGCTGCGCCTTGCGGCCGAGCGCCTTTTCAATCGCGGCGATAAAGTCCGTCAACAATACCGGGCTACTGTTACCGATATTGTACAAGCGATAGGGGGCGCTGCTGGTACCGGGATCGGGAGAGCTGGCATCCCATCCGGGGTTGGCCGTGGCGGGTTTGTCGGTAACCCGGATGATGCCCTCGACGATGTCGTCGATGTAGGTGAAATCCGGCGCATCGCCATTGTTGAACACCTTGATGGGCTTCCGGCCAGAATGGCCTCGGTGAACAGGAACAGCGCCATGTCGGGCCGTCCCCAGGGCCCGTAAACGGTGAAAAAGCGCAGGCCAGTGGTGGAATGCCGTAGAGGTGCGAGTAGGTGTGGGCCATCGGGTCATTGGCTTTCTTGCTCGCCGCGTAGAGCGATATGGGGTGATCCACATTGTCGTGTACGGAAAAGGGCATCGCGCTGTTCATGCCGTAGACGGAACTGCTGCTGGCATACACCAGGTGACCGATCCGGTGATGGCGGCAGCATTCCAGTATGTTCATGAAGCCGACCACGTTGCTGTCGATGTAGGCATGGGGATTTTCCAGCGAGTAGCGCACCCCCGCCTGGGCGGCCAGGTTCACTACCGCGTCAAAGGCATTGTTTGCAAACAGGTCCGCAAGCGTCCCGCGGTCCTGGAGGTCGGCCCGGACAAAATGGAAGCGGGCCTGGCCCTCAAGGCGTTGCAGGCGAGCCTCGAGGCTGACGTCGTAATAGTCGTTGAGGTTGTCAGCCCGGTGACCGTATCGCCGCGGGCCAGCAACTTGTCACTGAGGTGATAGCCGATGAAGCCTGCGGTGCCGGTGACGAGAATGTGCATTGGGGACTCTGCTTCGCTGCTCGGAGGGGCATGATAAATTGTTTTAGGCCCTTTTGCATTGTATCGGTACGCCCCGGCCGCTGCGGCCGGGGATGCTCCAGATGCAATCGGTTATACTCCCGGCGAATGGCATGAATCGATGGTCGGGGAAGAACGGTATGGCCGGTGCTGTATTGGTGACGGGCGGGGCGGGGTACATTGGCAGCCATGCCTGTGTCGCCCTGATAGAGGCCGGTTACGACGTGGTGGTCCTGGACAACCTGTAACAGCAGCCTCGTCGCACTACAGCGAGTGCGCGCAATCTGCGGCACCTCCCGGTCTTCATCGAGGGCGACATTCGCGATCGCGAGTGCCTGGACCGCATTTTTCAGGCGCACCCCATCGGCGCTGTACTGCATTTTGCGGGACTGAAGGCGGTGGGCGAATCGGTGGAGAAGCCGCTGGCGTATTACGATAGCAACGTGACCGGCTCCCTCGTATTGCTGGGGGCCATGCAGCGCGCCGGTGTCGGCAACCTCGTCTTTTCCTCGTCGGCCACCGTGTACGGTGATCCCGTTGCTGTGCCTATTCGTGAGGATTCTGTCCTTGCGCCCACCAGTCCCTACGGCCGCACCAAGCGCATGGTCGAGGAGATCCTGGCGGACTGGCACGTCGCGAATCCCGACTGGAGCATAGGTCGCCTGCGCTATTTCAACCCGGTCGGCGCACACCCCAGCGGGCTGATCGGCGAGGACCCCCGTGGCTTGCCGAACAACCTCATGCCGTTCCTCGCGCAGGTGGCGGTGGGCCAGCGCGAGAAACTCTTGGTCTTCGGGAACGACTACGCGACACGCGATGGCACCGGCGTGCGCGACTATATCCATGTCATGGATCTCGTCGAAGGGCACGTGGTTGCGCTGGACCACATTTGCCGCCAGCGCGGACTGCACACCATTAACCTGGGCACCGGCAACGGCGTCTCGGTCCTGGAAATGGTTGCTGCCTTCGAGCGTGTCAGCGGCCGGAGCGTCCCCTACGAAATTGTCGATCGCCGCCCGGGGGATATCGCCGCCTGCTGGGCGGACCCAGGCCTGGCCGAGCAGCTGCTGCGGTGGAAGGCATCCCGCAGCCTGGCGCAGATGTGTGAGGATACCTGGCGCTGGCAATCGGGCAATCCCGGTGGTTATGCCTGAGTCGCCGCCGTGGGCTACGAGCGTCGGTCCCGCGGACACAACGGAAGCCACCGCAACCAAAGCACGCTGATGAACGCAGGATTCGGATCATGACGTTTACCCTGTCCAAACTGCTGTCCCTGCTGGTCTACCCGCTGAGCCTCAGCCTGTTGCTGGCGGTGGTCGCGCTCGTGCTGGCGCGCCTGCGATGGGCGCGCTTGAGCTTCTATACCCTGCTGCTTGGTACCGCCTGGCTGTACCTGTGCTCCACGGCGCTGTTCGCCAATTTCCTGATGGACCGTCTGGAACGCGACTTCGTACCCCGGGCCATGTCGGTCATCGCCCCGGCCGACGCGATCGTGCTGCTCGGGGGGGCCATGCGCGGCGACACCCACATGGGGACACTCGCGGACCTCAACTCCCACGCTGACCGCCTGGTGCACGCGGCGGCGCTCTACCGGGCGGGCAAGGCGCCGGTCATCCTGCTGACCGGGGGCGCGCCGGAGGGCGCGCGCCCGGAAGCGCAACAGATGAAAGACATACTGGCGGTGATGGGTATCCCGGCCAAGCACTTGTTGCTGGAGAACCAGAGCCGCGATACCCACGATAACGCCGTGAACTCCGCGCGCATTCTCAAAAGCCGCGGGATGCAACGGATTCTCCTGGTCACTTCCGCCTACCACATGCGCCGCGCGCTGGCGCTGTTCCAGGCACAGGGGCTGGAGGTGGTCCCGGCGCCCACCGATTTCCAACAGCTGGTGGCGTCCCAGCCCGTGCCGGACTGGCTGCCGCTGGTGAGCAACCTGTACCAGACCACCGATGCCCTGCACGAGATCGTCGGCTATTGGGTCTACCGCTGGCAGGGCTGGTTGTAGTAGCCCGGCAGGGGCCCAGCGCGGGCGCGCCGTCAGGGAAAATGGCGCGCCTTGTATTCGCTGTAACTGAGCCCGGTCCAGCGCCGGAAGGCGCGGTAGAAGCTGTTCACTTCCAGGTAACCCAGTTCGTCCGCCAGGCACTTGCCCGGCCGCCACATGCTGCGCAGAACCTGTTCGCAGCGGTACTGCCTGGCCCGGTCCAGCAGGAACTGGTAGCAGGTGTGGTCCGCGCGCAGGCGCCGTCGCAGGGTGGTACTGCTCATGCCCAGCGATTCCGCCACGGAGTCCGCGCGCAGGCGGGCCAGGTCGCCGCCCAGCAGGATTTGCAGTACCCGGTCGGTGGTGCGTGAGAGCGCGAGGTACCCGGGCTTGTCCGGGGGAGGGAGGGTGTCCTCCCAGTCGTGGTGAGATAACGGAGAGTGTTCCATAGCCATAACATCCATGTTGTGGTTTAGAGTCGTGTGGTTGGTGCGTGACCCCCGGACTTGCCGGCAGGCGCTAATCCTTGCGCCGGGTCGACGGCCTCTATCAACCTAGCACAAAATCACCGGGGCGAAAGGCTCGCTGGCAGCTTGCTCGAATTTGGTTGTTCAGCGGCGCAGGGCGCCCGTGGGGAGTAGGCCGCGACGCCGCGTCACCGGGGGGCGTCCAGCGGGGCAGGGAGGGGACAATCCATCACCGCCGCTACGCTGGCGATGATTTCCCGCTCCTGCGCGCTGAGTGTGCCGTCGCAGCCCGCCGCCAGCGCCATGGCCTTGAGCAGCCGCGGCTTCAGCAGGGGGAAGCAATCCGCCAGGGTGTGCACTGACCGGGAGAACGCGGCGACATGGCATTGCTGCGCAGGTAACAGGGGCAGGTCGGTGAAGCCCAGGTTATTCGCGGCCAGGCGAAACGCCTGCTGCGTGTCGCCACTGCCGGCGAGCGCCAGGACGGACAACACGACCTGCACCTGCGCGGCCACCTGGGGCAGTGCGCGGTAGCGTGGCCGGCTCGGTTTGACCCGCATGAACTCCGGGTCCAGGTAGTGGCGAACGAGCTGGAACAGGCACCACTCGTACAACTCCGTGCGCTTGTCCGCCTGGATCAAGCGCACGAGGCAGCGCTTGAACACCCGGTACTGGTCCCGGGACATGGCCTTCAACGCCGGCAGGCACATCTCCAGCAGCGGCAGGCGGCGCGGCGCCCCGAGCGCGCGCACCCCGGGGTAAAGCGTGTTGACCAGGGTATCCAGCCCGGTAACGCCGGACGCGGCGATGATCTCGAGCTGGGTTTGCCGCGCGGACTCCTCCTGGCTGATCAACAGGGCATACACCAGTGCATTGGCCCCCAGCGGTTCGTGGCTGTGTTGCACCAAGGCCAGCGGAATGGACTGCCTTGCGGCGGTGTCCGCTTCCAGTTGCTCGGGGCCCGCTTCGAAGTCTGCATCCGGGTCCGCTTCTCCTGCAGGCGTCGCATCGAGCAGTGCGCCGGCCATGGCGGCAGCGACCAGCGCGGCACGACCGACGCCCACCTCCGCCGCTCCCGGCGCCGAGGGCTGTTGTGGGTACTGCGCGGGTTTGCGCTCGATGTACCGGCCGTCCCAAGCGGGATCGACCCGCAGGATACGACTGCGCAGCGGCGGGTGCGTGGCAAACACCTCCCACAACCGGTGCTGTATCTGGCCGAAAAAAATATGCGACATCTCCGTGGCGCGCGCCGCGTGCACCAGGGTTCCCGGGATGTAGCCCCCGATGACCTTCAACGCATCACCGATACCCTCGGCGCTGCGGGTGTACTGCACGGCGCTGGCGTCCGCCAGGTACTCTTTCTGCCGCGAGATCGCCGCCTTGATAAAACCCGCCGCAAGCCCGCCCAGCAACCCCAGCAGCCACAGGGCGAAGCCCAGCAGGGGCAGGGCGGGGCTGTTATCGTTGCGGTCCCTGGCGCCGGTGCGGACCCTATTGCTGCTGCGCAGCAGGAACTGGCCCACATCGCCGATAAAGGTGATCCCCTTGAGCATGGCGGCCAGGTGGATGTTGAGGCGCATATCGCCGTTGAGGATGTGGCTGAATTCATGGGCGATCACGCCCTGCAATTCATGGCGCCGCAATTGCTCGATGCTGCCGCGGGTGACCGCGACCACCGCATCCGCCGGGGTCACGCCCGCAGCGAACGCGTTGATGCCGCGTTCATCGTTCAGCACGTACACCGCTGGCACCGGCATGTTGGCCGCCAGTGCCATTTCCTCCACGACATTGAGACAACGTCGCTCGGCGGCATCCCGCGATTGGGGCACTATGCGGGTGCCGCCCATGCTCTCGGCGACGGCCTTGCCGCCGGCGGACAGCTGCAGCCACTTGACCAGCACCACCAGGGCGACTGTCGCGACTCACTGCGAGGCCGATGCTGCCGAAGCGCGCCCAGCTGAAATAGGACCAGAATCCCGCCATACCCTGGCGGCTGCCGCCGTAGAGATTGTAGTCCTGGCTGAAAAACAGGAATGCGGCGACAGCCGCGTTGGTCAGCAGCACCAGCAGCACGACGGCCGCCAGGAACAACAGGACCAGCAGGCGTGAATTGCGCCTGGCGTTGTCCTGCTGCGCAAAAAAATCCATTGGATTGGCGAATCGGCGCGCTAGAAGGCGACCTTGGGCGCGGACTGGATTTGCGCCGAGTCCTCAAATTTCAGCAGCGCGGCGTCTTCGGGGTGACCGAAACGCGCGGCAAAAAAGACCGGCGGGAAGCTCTGCCGATAGGTGTTGTACGCCATAACCGCGTCGTTGAAACCCTGGCGCGCAAAGGCGACGCGGTTTTCCGTGGTCGTGAGCTCCTCCGACACCTGCAGCATGTTCTCGTTGGCCTTCAGGTCGGGGTAAGCTTCCATCGTGACGTTGAGCTTGCCCAGCGCGCCGCGCAGGGTGCCTTCCGCCGCCGCCAGTTTGCCCAGCTCCGCCCCGTTCACATTGCCGTTGCCCAGCGCCTTTAGAATTGCCGCTGCGTCGTTGCGCGCGTTGGTGACGGCTTCCAGGGTTTCGCGTTCATGCCCCATGTACGCCTTCGCGGTTTCGACCAGATTGGGGATCAGGTCGTAGCGCCGCTTGAGTTGCACCTCGATCTGTGAAAAAGCATTGAGATAGCGGTTTTTCAGCGTCACCAGGGTGTTGTAGATCGTGATGACGTAGATCACCAGCCCCAGCAGTACCAGCCAGAATACGATGGTGGATATTTCCATATGACATTCCCCCGCCTGTTATAGTGGTCATGAGCGTGCGCCGCCAGCCACCAGTGTGGGTAGTGGGCACGAGAATTTCAAATCCTATTTGTCGGCATCCGCCAGCGCGTGCGCTGTCCGCCACCCTGGCGACTCAACCGCTGCCACTGCAACCGGGACGCCGTTGACGGCGGCGTTGCCCGACAACGCGTCCAGCGCCAGCTCGTCGGTGATGTCATTGCAACTGACGCCCGCGTGGCGGCGCGCGACGCGCATGCGCGTGCCGTCGCGGTCGTGCCCGAATCCGTGGGGCAGGCTGACCACTCCGGGCATGATCGTCTCCGAGGATTCGACGATGACCTGCAGCACACCCGCGCGCGAGCGCACGCTGACCACGCTGCCATCCGCTATGCCCCGTTGCTGCAGGTCCTGCGGATGCATCAGGAGCGTGCAGCGATGTTTGCCTTTCACCAGCCGGTTGAAGTTGTGCATCCAGGAATTATTCGAGCGGACGTGGCGCCTGCCGATCAGTTGCAGCGTGCCCGACGGGCGTTGCCGGTCGACGCGCGCGCCGGCAGCCGGGAATTCGCGCCGCAGGCGGTCCAGGTCCTGCAGTGGCGCCGGGGTGTCGCAGTGAATCCGTCGGTCGCTCGTATGCAGGCGGTCGGGCAGTTGCGGCTGCAGTGGCCCCAGGTCTATGCCGGAGGGGTGTTGCAACAGCTTCTCCAGTGACATGCCCTGATCCGCGTAGGGACCCGCCTGCAGTCCAAGGTCGATGATCTGCGCCGGCGTCACAACTGGTTGCGATTCCCCGCCGAGTAACTGCGCGACGCGGTTGCCCAGCTCCGTGAAGATTTCCCAGTCGTGCAATGTATCCTCGGGCTTGTTGAAGACAGCGAGATTGAAGCGGGCCGTGTTGCGCACGGCATTGCCGTGGAACGCCAGGTCGTAATGATCGTGCTCCAGCGGCGAGGTGGGTGGCAGTATGATGTGCGCGTGCCGGGTGGTTTCATTGAGATAGGGATCCAGCGAAACCATGAAGTCCAGCCGCGCCAGGGCCGCGTCCAACTGACGGCCATTGGGGGTGGATAACACCGGGTTGCCGGCGCCGGTAAAGAGGGCCCGGACCTGGTGCTCTCCCGGGGTGGTGATTTCCTCCGCCAGTGCCGCGGCGGGCAGTTCACGGTCGAATTCGGGCAGGCCTCTCACGCGGCTGTGATGGCGGCCAAATCCCCCCGGGCCGGTAGCGCGCACCTGGTCCACCGCGGGCAGGGTAAACAGCGAGCCACCTGGCCTGTCCAGGTTGCCGGTGGCGATATTGATCAGCTGGATCAGCCACTGGTTGAGTGCCCCGTAAGCCTGGGTTGATACGCCCATGCGCCCGTAACAGATACCGGCGTCGGCGGCGGCCAGCTCCCGTGCGATCTGCGCGATGGTGCCGGCGTCGATGCCGGTGTGGCGTGCCGCGTACGCGGGGGTAAAGTCGACTATCGCCTCGCGCACGACCTCGAGCCCACTGGTGAAGTCCCCGAGGCGGCCCGGCGCCAGGAGTCCCTCGCTGAAAATTGTGTGCAGCACGGCGAGCAGGAACAGGGCGTCCGTGCCCGGCCGGATGAAATGGTGTGCACTGGCGACCTGCGCGGTTTCGGTGTAACGGGGATCAATGACGACCAGTTTCCCACCACGGGCCTTGAGTGCCGCGATGCGTTTCTTCACGTCCGGTACCGTCCAGATACTGCCATTGGAGGCCACCGGGTTGGCGCCGAGCATCAGGAAATAGTCACAGCGGTCGATATCCGGGATGGGAAACAACAACTTGTGCCCGAACAGCCAGAGGGCTGCGAGGTGGTGGGGGAGTTGATCCACCGAGGTCGCGGAGAAGCGGTTGTTGGTGCGGAACTGCCGGAACAGGTTGCCCTGGTGGGTCAGCATGCCGTAGTTGTGCACCGAGGGGTTGCCCATGTAGACGGCGATGGCGTGCGGACCGTGGCGCCGTTGTATGTCAACCAGGGTGCGCGCCGTGCTGTCTAGCGCCTCCTCCCAGGTGATCTCCTGCCAGTGCGATTCCCCGGCGGCATCGACCACGCGTCGCAACGGCTTGCGCAAGCGGTCGGGGTCTTCGTGGAAATCCCGCAGCGCGATGGCCTTGGGACAGATGTGACCGCGGCTCAATGGGTCGTTTTTATCGCCCTTGATGGAGAGAATTGTTTGCCCCTGCGTCTCGATCACGACACCGCAGATGGCCTCGCAGAGATGGCAGGCCCGGAAATGGGTGCGTGTTTCGGTATCCGTTTGGCTCATGGCGTCGCCCGCAGCGTGATCAGTCCGCGCTCACTGGCCTGCGAGATCAACGCTTCCAGGTCCGCGCGCAGACGCGCTTCATCGACCTCGTATTCGTCCAGCAGGGTGTTGTAAACCGCCAGCAGATGGCCCTTGTCACGGATCAACTGCCAGATTCGGGTGCCCACCGCGTCCAGGCCGAAGTAATTTTCGCTTTCCAGGTCGAGTAGCACGGTTTCACTGGAAATTTCCTGCGAAATAACGCCCTCGGAGATGGTTATGGTCTGGTTGAGATTCACGGAGCCGCCTGTGCGTAGTGCCCGACACGGACGAGTCTACCGCAGATGACAACGGGCGGAAATCAATGCGGTGAAGGGTAGTGGCAGCGGGAAACAGGCTCGACCGGGAAGAACGAGGCTCGAACAGGAGTCAGTGGCGGATCACAGCGGAGATTGAAATGGTGCCCAGAAGAGGACTTGAACCTCCACGCCCTTGCGAGCACCAGCACCTGAAGCTGGCGTGTCTACCAATTTCACCATCTGGGCAGAAACAGGTCCTCAAACTGACGGCTGTCGGCCAGGAACCCTGAGGGCGCGGACTTTACTTTTCTAGCGCGGCTTTGTCAATCCTCGCGTATAATCCGCGAAAACATTGAATCCGCACTTAATTTTCTCACGGAAGATCGAAACCCTATGGCCAAAAAAGGCAAGATTGCCGATCCGCACGCCGCGCGCGAAGCGGCACGTTATGAAAACCCGATTCCCAGTCGCGAGGTCATTCTCGAAATGCTGACCGCGGCGGAGAAACCGCTGGACCACGGCACTATCGCGCAGTCGCTGGGCCTCGTGGAAGACGAGCAGGTGGAAGCGCTGCAAAAACGCCTGCGCGCCATGGAGCGGGACGGGCAGTTGATGGTCAATCGTCGCGGGGCCTACTGCCTCGTGAACAAGATGAACCTGCTGCATTGCCGCGTGCAGGGTCACCGGGACGGCTACGGCTTTGCCATGCCGCTGGGTGAGGGAGACGATATCTACCTCAATGCGCGGCAGATGCATTTCGTTTTCGATGGCGACGAGGTCCTCGTGCAGGTGACGGGTGAAGATCGGCGCGGGCGTCTCGAGGGCAAGGTGGTCGAGGTCCTGCAGCGCAAGCACAAGTCGGTCGTGGGTCGTTACCAGGAGGACAGCGGCATCGGCTACGTCATTCCCGACAATGGGCGTCTCACGCAGCAGATTCTGATTCCCCCGAAAGAGAAGGGCAAGGCGCGCTCGGGCCAGATCGTGACCGCCGAAATCACCGACTACCCCACCCGGCAACTCGGCGCCAAGGGTCGCATCGCGGAGGTGTTGGGCGACCACCTGGACCCGGGCATGGAAATCGATGTCGCTATCCGGTCGAACGGCATTCCCTGGGAGTGGCCTGACGAGGTGCTGGCCGAGGCGGCGAGCCTCGAGGCCGAGCCGCTGGAGGAGGACAAGCAGCACCGGATCGATTTACGCAATCTGCCGTTTGTCACGATCGACGGGGAAGATGCCCGGGACTTTGACGACGCCGTATACTGCGAGGAACGCAAGGGTGGCGGCTGGCGCTTGTGGGTGGCGATTGCCGACGTTTCGCACTACGTGTGGCCGGGCTCGGCGCTCGATGAGGAGGCGGCGCAGCGCGGCAACTCGGTGTATTTTCCCGCGCGCGTGGTGCCCATGCTGCCGGAAGCCCTGTCCAACGGGCTGTGTTCACTGAAGCCCGACGTGGACCGCCTGTCGATGGTCTGCGAGATGGAGTTGAGTGCCGCCGGCGTGCTCGCCAAGTACCGGTTTTACGAGGCGGTTATTCACTCCCATGCCCGCCTGACCTACACCCAGGTGGGTGAGGTACTCGAACAAGGCAGTGACCCGCAGGTGGACAAGCGCCGGGTGCCGGATCTCAAGCGCCTGCACAAGCTCTACCGCGTGCTGCGCGCCGCCCGTGACCAGCGTGGCGCTATCGATTTTGAGACCGTGGAGACCCGGATCATCTTCAATGAAAACCGTAAGATCGAGGCGATCGTACCGGTCGTGCGCAACGACGCGCACAAGTTGATCGAGGAGTGCATGCTCTGCGCCAATGTCGCCACGGCGCGCTTTTACGAGGCCAACAAGCTGCCTATCCTGTACCGGGTGCACGAGGGTCCCAGCGAGGAAAAGCTGGAAGGGCTGCGCAAGTTTCTCTCGGAACTGGGACTGGGTATCGGCGGCGGCAACAAGCCCACCCCCGTGCATTACCAGCAATTGCTGCAACAGATTGCCGGGCGCGAGGACGCCCACGTGATCCAGACCATGCTCCTGCGCTCGCTCAGCCAGGCGGTCTACCAGCCGCAGAACAAGGGTCACTTCGGCTTGCACTACGAGGCCTACGCGCACTTCACCTCCCCTATCCGGCGCTATCCCGATTTGCTGGTGCACCGCGGAATACGCCACCTCATTCGCAGCGGTGGCCACGCCAAGGGTGTGCTGCGCATCGAGGGAGCGGAGCCCATCCCCACGCCGCAGATATTCCCCTACGACCTGCACGCCATGGTCGTGCGCGGCGAACACTGCTCGATGACCGAGCGGCGCGCGGATGATGCCACGCGGGAAGTCGACGCCTGGCTGAAGTGTGAATACCTGCAGGATCACGTGGGGGATGAATTTGATGGCGTCATCACGGCGGTAACCAGTTTCGGCCTGTTCGTCGAGTTGAAGGACCTGTATATCGAGGGGTTGGTGCATATCACCGCACTGCCCGGGGATTACTACAATTTCGACCAGGCCAGGCAGCGCCTGACCGGCGAGCGTTCGGGACGCAGTTTCCAGCTCGGTGGACCGGTGCGGGTGCAGGTGGCCAGGGTCAGCCTCGACGACCGCAAGATCGACCTGGAAATGATCGAGGCCGGGGCGACGGGTAAGTCCAAGGTAAAACGCAAGTCCGGAAAAGCGGGCAAGAGCGCCCCGGAGAAAAGCGGTAAAAAGCCCGGGAAGTCCGCTCCGGCCGGGAAATCCAAGGGCAAGACCGGCCTCAGGCGGCGCCGCTGAGCTTGCAGTACGTCTACGGCATTCACGCGGTCGACAGCCTGCTGCGCCAGAATCCTGGCGTGGTGCAGCGCGTGCTGCTGCAGGCCGGGCGCGCCGACAAGCGTATTGCCGCACTGCTGGAGCTGGCGCGGAACCAGGGTGTGTCGGTGTCGCGGGAGCCGCGCGCCGAGCTGGACAAGCTGGTCAGCGGCCGCCACCAGGGCGCATTGGCACAGGTGTCAGGACAGGACCTGGCGCCGGCGTCCGCTGCCGCCGGTAACGTGTGGCTTGAGGCCGACCTGTTGCAGGCCGTGGAAAACAAGGCCGGCCCCGCGCTGATTCTGGTGCTGGACGGGGTCACCGACCCGCACAACCTCGGGGCCTGCCTGCGCAGCGCCGATGCGGCCGGAGCCGATGCGGTCGTGGTGCCCAGGGATAACTCGGCGGATCTGACGCCGGTGGTGCGCAAGGTCGCCTGTGGCGCGGCGGAGGTCGTGCCCTTCGTGCGGGTCACCAACCTGAGCCGCACCCTGCAGGCGCTGCAGGCGCTGGGTGTGTGGCGGTACTGACGGGGACGCCGAAAAATCCATATATGACAGTGACTTAACGGTGTCCATCGCGCTGGTGATGGGCGCCGAGGGCCGGAGCATGCGCCGACTCACCCAGGAGCAGTGCGACTACCTTGTCCGCCTGCCCATGGCAGGTTCCGTGAGCAACCTCAACGTGTCGGTGGCTGCGGGCATCGTGTTGTTCGAGGCTGTCCGCCAGCGCCGCCCGGGAGCCAATAATCTCCTTGTCTCCCACCGGCAAACTCGTTAAACTCCGCCCCCTCAAAATTTGCCCGGCTATCCCGTATGGCCGATTCTCCCTTGCTACACCACAACGGTGGGTAGCATTAACCCGTAAGGAGCTTCACGTATGCGACACTGCGAGATCGTATTCATGGTCCATCCGGACCAGTCTGAACAAGTACCCGGTATGATCGAGCGCTACACCGCCGCCATCCAGAAGGACGGCGGCCAGGTGCATCGCCTCGAAGACTGGGGGGCGCCGCCAGCTGGCCTGCCCGATCAACAAGATTCACAAGGCGCATTACGTCCTGATGAATGTCGAGGCGTCCAACGACGCCATGGAAGAGCCACCACGTTCCGTTACAACGACGCGGTCATCCGCAACCTGGTGATTCGCCGCGACGAGCCGGTGACGGAAGAATCCTTCATCATGAAGGCCGAAAAAGAGAATCGCGAGCGCAAGAGCCGCTACGAGGAGCGCCAGGCGGCCGATGCTGCCAGGGCCGAGGCTGCCGGCAGCGAAGACGACGACGATAGTGATGATGAGGCGGATGAAGAGTAAGACTTCACCGACACGCAACGAATAGCAAGGTTTAGAGGAGTATCACCATGGCACGTTTTCCGTCGCCGTAAGTTTTGTCGCTTTACCGCCGAAGGCACCAAGGGAGATCGATTACAAGGATCTGGAAACGCTGAAGGCCTACGTGTCCGAAACCGGCAAGATCGTACCCAGCCGTATCACCGGCACCAAGGCGAAATACCAGCGCCAGTTGGCTACCGCGGTCAAGCGCGCGCGCTTCCTGTCCCTGCTGCCGTATACGGATTCGCATTTGTAGTATTAATGTCTTGATCCGCGCGATGCCCAGGAGGATTGTCTTGAAGGGCTTCGGCAGAATTTGTCATGCGCGGACGCCTGCAGGCGCTGCGGTAACAGTGGCGGGCGCCGGCAGCCTGTTGTTCTGCTGGATCAGCGCCGCCCGCACTGGCGCTGGTCACCCTGCGCAAGGGCGCGGGACCGGGCGCCTGGCTTTTCATGTGGGCGCGCTGTTGCCGGCGGGGCGCGCTGATGTACACCTTCGGGGATAGCGGGCCACTGGCGTTGCTGACCGGGACCATGGTCTGGCACTGGTGCTGCGCGCCACTGTGAGCCTGCCGCTGGCGGTGCTGGCGGGGCGGCGGTGGAATCTGACCGGGCTGGCCCTGCTGGTGTTCTCAGTACCTACCTCGATGAGATGGTGGCGTACTTCGGCAGTTCCTTGGCAATCTGGAGCAGCAGTTGTCTGGCAGGGCAGCCGGTCGTGTTGGTCCGGCCGGCGCAGCGCAGATCGCCGGTATGCTCGGCGCGGGAACGGCCATGCTGTCCGTATTGTGCCTGTTGCTGGCGCGCTACTGGCAGGCAGCCCTCTATAACCCGGGGGCTTTGGCGCGGGTTCAGGGCGCTGTACTACCCGCCGTTGGTCAGTATGGCGCTGCTGGTGGTCGCGGTGGTGCTGGCCAGCGTGGGGCTGCAATACCGCTCCTGGGCCATGACCTGCCTTGTCCCGCTGACGTTCGCCGGGCTGGCGTTGATGCATGCGCGGGTGGTGTCGCGCGGCCAGGGCGCGGGTTGGTTGACAGGGTTTTATCTCGCCTGGGTAATTTTTGACCCGGTGAAGCTGCTGGTAGTAGGTTTCGCGGTAGCCGATAGCTGGGTGAAATTTCGCCAGCGTTGGTCCGCGGGGCCGGGCACAGCGGTGGTCCGGCGCGACGAGCCGGACCGCAAGGACGATAGCGAAGAGTGAAGTTGTGGGAGAGCGCTCCCCCGAACCGAGGAAGAAAAGATGGAAGTCATACTGCTGGAAAACATCAGCAAACTGGGCAAACTGGGCCAGAAGGTGCAGGTGAAGGCCGGCTTCGGCCGCAACTACCTGATTCCACAGGGCAAAGCCGTGTACGCCACCGAGGCAAACTCGGCTGCATTCGAAGCGCGCCGCGCGGAGCTGGAAGCAGCGGCGGCAGCCCAGCTGGCTGCGGCGCAACTGCGTGCCGACGCCATCAGTGCGCTCGGGCTGATCTCGATCGCGGCCAACGCGGGGGAGGAGGGCAAGCTGTTCGGCTCCATAGGAACCCGGGATATCGCCGAGGCGATAGTGGCGCTGGGGTGCGAGGTCGATAAGTCCGAAGTCCGGCTGCCCAGCGGCGCGCTGCGGGAACTGGGCGAGTACGAGATTGCCATCCAGGTGCACGGCGACGTGACCGCCATGGTTGCGCTGGCGGTAGTCCCGGAGTAAGCGACTACTGCGCTTCCCCGCAGGCGCACCGACCCTCCGAGGATGCACTGGTCGCACCCCGACCGGTGCATTTTTTTTGTGTCAGGGGACAGCTGTAGCGAACAGGACCGGCTGCCCCGGGGGTTGGACTTCTGCTGCCCGCCTGTTTCCTATAGTCTGTGTACCCTCCGGAAAAAATGATCCTGGTTATGGCTGATCCAGAGTACCCTGGCAACGTGTCTGAACTGCGCCCTCCCGGCGAGGGCGAGATCGCGCGCATCAAGATGCAGCCCCACTCGGTGGAGGCGGAGCAGTCGGTGCTGGGCGGCCTGTTACTGTCGGCGGACGGCTGGGATGCCGTGGCCGAGCTGGTGGCTGCGGGTGACTTCTACCGACCGGGCCACCGCCTGATCTTTCGCCAGATCGCGCAGCTGGCCGAAGCGGCGGAGCCCGTGGACGTGATTACCGTGGCCGACAAGTTACAGGCCCGCGCTGAACTCGATGCGGCGGGCGGCCTGCCCTACCTGGCCGAACTGGCCCAGAATACGCCCAGTGCCTCGAACATCCGCGCCTATGCCCAGGTGGTGCGCGAGCGGGCCGTGTTGCGCCAGCTGATCGACGCCGCCCAGGAAATCGCCGAGAGCGGGTTCCATCCGGAAGGGCGTAAATCCGATGAACTGATCGACCTGGCAGAGCGCCGCATCATGCGCATCAGCGAGGAGGGACCCAAATCCGGTGGCCCGCAGGATATCAATCCGATATTGCAAGTCGCCCTCGAACGCATCGAGGAGCTGTTCCAGTCCGGCGGGGATATTACGGGGCTCAGTACCGGGTTTATCGAGCTGGACCGGATGACCTCGGGACTGCAGGACTCCGATCTCGTGATCGTCGCCGGGCGGCCCTCGATGGGCAAGACCAGCTTTGCCATGAACCTGGTGGAACACGCGGTATTGACGCAGAAAAAACCTGTCCTTGTGTTCAGCATGGAGATGCCGGCGGATTCGCTGATCATTCGTATGTTGTCGTCCCTCGGCCGCATCGACTCGACGCGGCTGCGCAACGGGAAGCTGGAGCAGGAGGACTGGCCCAAGCTCAGCACCGCAGTGACCAAACTCAAGGATGTGCCCCTGTTTATCGACGATACACCGGCACTCACGCCAACGGAGGTGCGCAGTCGCGCCCGGCGGGTGGCCCGCGAGAATGGCGGCCTGGGCATGATCATGGTGGATTACCTGCAGCTGATGCAGGTAGCGGGCTCCTCCGAGGGCCGTACGGCGGAGATCTCGGAGATTTCCCGCAGCCTGAAGGCCATTGCCAAGGAGTTCAAGGTGCCGATGGTGGCCCTGTCGCAATTGAATCGCTCGCTGGAGCAGCGTCCCAACAAGCGCCCGGTCAACTCCGACCTGCGGGAATCCGGCGCGATCGAGCAGGACGCGGATGTCATCATGTTCATTTACCGGGACGAGGTCTACCACGAGGAGTCGGAGGATAAGGGCATCGCGGAAATCATCATCGGCAAGCAGCGCAATGGCCCCATCGGCGTTTGCCGCCTGGCATTTATCGGCCAGTACACCCGGTTTGAAAATCTCGCGCGGGGAAACTACGAGGAGCGCTGACGTGGGCGGGGCAGCCCGCGCGTCCCGCAGCTAGAGTCCGGTTTGTTCCCGCAGCGCCCGCAAGCGGGCGAGCTGTTCCTCCGCCGGCATGGGCGCGGCCGGCTTTTTCTCCAGCGCCGCGGGCGCCGGGATCTCCAGCTCTTCGCCTCGCAGTACCCGCGCGCAGTAGCGGTCGTAGTGCTCCTTGAACACCGGCCAGCTGGTGCGCTCGGTGTTGTTTGCCAGGAAATACCAGTCGCTGTCGCGACCGGCGAGGTAGACGGCGGGGTGGCTCCAGCGCTGCGCGGATTTGGGTGAGGGTGCGCGGCAGGCTTCCACGAACGCGTCATGGGGGGAGGGCAGGCCGAGGTCGGCGAGGCCCTGCTGGCAGCACTCGAGCATCCGGTTCAGTGTCGGCAGGTACTCGCTGTGTTCAATCGCATGCCTGGCCCCCCTGAGGATATGTTCCACCGGGTAGTCCGCCAGGGATTCCAGCCACAGTTTCTTGATCTGTTTCAATTGCTCGGCGTCGGGGAAGGCGGCGTAATACTGGTTGTGGTAATTCAACCGGAACAGGGCGAAGACCTGGTTGAGCGCCTCGATGTGGGCCTCGGTCGCCAGTCGGCGGCCACTGTCACTCTGCCCAGGAGGTGTCCGTGAGGTCTTGCTGGAGGCTGCGATCTCTTGTGCGACCCGTTGAACCAGTTCCCTGCTGTCCGGCATGACTCAGTCCTGCTTGTTCGATCTGGTGGCGTTTTGCCCAGTGGTATTTCACGTGCTGTAGAAACTTGCTGTTCCAGGAAGTATGCGCCTGGTTGCTGTCCCGCCAGTATACGATGAACTCCGGCAACAGTGAGCGGGCAAATGCGGTATCTATATGTGACAGTCGCAGGATGTCAAAGACATCCTCGGCCGGCTGCCACTGCTCCGTGATACGTTTGGGCTCGGTACTGTGTTCCAGGCTGGACGTGAATTTGGCCCACTGTATGCGGATGTGCTGGATAAACTTCGAGTTGAGTTCCTTTGGGCTGGTGCCGCGCTCCCGCCAGTACAGGATGAACTCGGGAATGGCCTGCTCGATAAAATCGCCGTCGATTTCCCCGCGTTCCAGGATGTCCATGGCGTCGGCGCTGGGGCGCCATTGGTTGTCCAGCACGGTGGGCTGCGGTACACGGAAGGCCTCCGCCCGGTCCTGCTGGTGCCGGCGCCAGGCGGTGATGACATGCTGGCGGAACCTGTTTTCCCAGGCGTGGTTGGTCTCGCCCCGCTCGCGCCAGTAAAAGATGAAATCCTCCAGTTGTTCCAGCGCGAACTGGCGCGGTATGGTGTGGTTCAGCGCCAGCAATTGCAGCAGGTCTTCGCTGGGTGACCAGTTCTGAGGCAGCAGGGTGGCGCTGCGCCGTACCAGCTCCGTCGGCGGCGCCGCCGCCGGGGCGCTGGCAGCGGTCGGCGCCGGCTCGTTGAGGGCGAAAACCAGTCGCTCCGTCGTGAGCAGTGGTGGGGAGTCGATCAGCAGGACGCCCTTGTCGGCGAGGCTGCGACTGATGCGGTGCAGGTCCTCGATAGACCAGAACGGCAGGGTGCGCAGCAGGTATGACCGCTCGATACTCAGCCAGGCGTAACCATTGCGGACTTGCGCCGCTTGTTGCTCGAACAAGGGCTGCAGGTGCTGCAACAGGATGGCCTCCTCCAGTCCGATAGTCGCCGCCAGCAGCGGGGAAAACACCAGCTGGCGCTCGGGCATGAGGGAGAAATCTGACATGGTGGTACCGGAATCCTGTCGTAAGTTTGGTAGGATACCGCATTTCCACCTGGACTACCGATGGCAAAACAGAAAACCGCCTTTGTCTGCAATGACTGCGGTTCCGATTACGTAAAGTGGCAGGGCCAGTGCAGCGATTGCGGTGCCTGGAACTCGCTGGCGGAGGTGAAGCTCGGCCCGGAAAAAGGGTCCGGCCGGGCCGGTGCCCGGACCGCCGGCGGCCGCGCCGGCTTGGCCGGGAGCCTGGCCAGCGCCCGGGTCCTCAAGGACATCGACCTGCAGGACCTGCCCCGGTTTTCCTCCGGGGCGGAGGAGTTCGACCGCGTGCTGGGCGGTGGACTGGTACCCGGTTCCGCGGTCCTGCTGGGCGGGAACCCCGGCGCGGGCAAGAGCACGCTGCTGCTGCAGACCATGTGCCACCTGGCCCGCACCATGGATGCCCTGTACGTCACCGGGGAGGAATCCCTGCAGCAGGTCGCCATGCGCGCCCAGCGCCTGCAGCTGCCCACGGACAAACTCCAGCTCCTGTCGGAGACCAACGTCGAGGCGATCGTCGCCGCCGCGCAGGAGCTGCAACCCGGGGTACTGGTGGTTGACTCCATCCAGGTGGTGCATACGGATGAAATTGCATCGGCGCCGGGCAGCGTGTCACAGGTGCGCGAGTGTGCCGCCTACCTGATTCGCTATGCCAAGCAGTCGGGCGCGGTATTGTTGCTGGTGGGTCATGTCACCAAGGACGGCTCCCTGGCCGGTCCCAAGGTGCTGGAGCACATGATCGACTGTTCTATCCTGCTGGAGGGGAGCGAGGATTCGCGCTTCCGCACCCTGCGCGGGCAAAAGAATCGCTTCGGGGCGGTCAACGAACTGGGCATATTCGCCATGACCGAGCAGGGTATGCGCGAAGTCAGGAACCCGTCGGCTATTTTTCTCGACCGCGGCAGTGAACCGGCTTCCGGCAGCGCCGTCATGGTGGTCTGGGAGGGCACACGCCCGTTGCTGGTGGAGATCCAGGCGCTGGTGGACGACAGCCAG
Source organism: Halioglobus sp. (assembly GCA_041395965.1). Classification (GTDB taxonomy): domain Bacteria; phylum Pseudomonadota; class Gammaproteobacteria; order Pseudomonadales; family Halieaceae; genus Marimicrobium. Next base: position 10,233 of record JAWKZM010000023.1, on the reverse strand, counting down.
TTGGGCAATCCGCGCCGGGTGGCGGTGGGCCTGGAGCAAAACCGGCTCGCCATGTTGCTGGCTGTGCTGCACCGCCATGGCGGGCTGCAGGTGGGTGACCAGGACGTATTTGCGAACGTGGTTGGCGGCGTCAAGGTCCTGGAGACCAGCGCCGACCTCGCCCTGTTGCTGGCCATCGTGTCGAGTTACCGTGACCGGATCCTGCCGCGGGATATGGTGATCTTCGGCGAGGTCGGTTTATCCGGCGAGATAAGGCCCGTGCCCAACGGCCAGGAACGGCTGGCCGAGGCAGCCAAGCACGGGTTCAGGCGCGCGATCGTGCCCAGGGGCAACGCGCCCAAGGGTCAGATCAAGGGCATGCAGGTGACGGCGGTTGCAAAGTTGTCCGAGGCGCTGGACGCACTGGACTAATTGCCCAGCAGGGCGAGTTCCTCTTCCAGGGTAGCGATGTCCATGTGGGCCTGCAGTACCGCCAGCAGCGGCTCCATGTTTTCCCGGTCCACGTGCTGCACAGAGAATCCCAGTCTGCCCGCCTCCACGTGTTGCAGGTAGGCGTGCAATTCCAGGGTGCTGTCGTCGTCGAGGCTGATCACCAGCGTAAAGGGCTCGTTGTATTGCGCATCCCACACGTCCGGCTGGTCGGTGGCAACGCCGCTGAGGGAAATGTCGATGAGCCGCTGGTGCCACACGCTGCCGCCCTGGTGTACTTCCACGGGTAGTGCGAGTTCAACGCGGGTGAAACGACGCTTCTCGTTGTGGTAGTCCGTCATGGTGATACTCTTGGTCCCCGGAGCCAGCTGCAACTATAACGCCGCTCCGGCGTGAATGCGAGATCACCGGCGACCCCGCTCCATGTCGTTTGCGAACTACCCTGAGCAGCCACTTACTTCAGTTTGCGGTACTTCAGTCGCTGCGGCTGGTCAGCCGCGGCGCCAAGGCGCGCCTTGCGGTCTGCCTCGTAGTCGCTGAAATTGCCCTCGTGGAAGACCACGCCGCCGTCGTCCTCGTACGCCAGGATGTGCGTGGCTATGCGGTCGAGGAACCAGCGATCGTGTGAAATCACCATGGCCGCACCGGGGAAGGCCAGCAGGGCTTCTTCCAGCGCGCGCAGAGTCTCCACGTCCAGGTCGTTGGTGGGCTCATCGAGCAGCAGCACATTGGCCCCCTGCTTCAGCAGCTTGGCGAGGTGAAGCCTGTTGCGTTCGCCACCGGACAGGTCCTTGACGAATTTCTGCTGGTCGGATCCCTTGAAGTTGAAACGCCCCGCATAGGCTCGCGAGGGTACCTCGTAATTGCCGATGCGAATGATATCCTGGCCGTTGGAGAGTTCCTCCCACACCGTCTTGCTGCCGTCCAGGTCATCCCTGGACTGGTCCACATAGCCCAGCTGCACGGTTTCACCCACGCTTACAGTTCCGCCATCGGGCTGTTCCGCGCCCATGAGGATCCTGAACAGGGTCGATTTGCCCATACCGTTGGCGCCGATGATGCCCACGATGCTGCCCTTGGGTACCGTGAAGCTGACGTGATCGAACAACAGGCGCTCGCCGTAGCTTTTGGACAGGTCCTTGACGTCGATCACGTTGTCCCCCAGCCGCGGACCGGGTGGAATATAGATCTCGTTGGTCTCGTTGCGGGCCTGGAACTCCTGCGACTGCAATTCCTCAAAGCGCTGCAGGCGCGCCTTGCTTTTCGCCTGGCGACCCTTCGGGTTGCTGCGCACCCACTCCAGTTCCGCCTTGATGGCCTTCTGGTGGGAGGCCTCCTGGCGCTTTTCCTGCGCCAGGCGCTGCTCCTTGGCATCCAGCCAGTCGGAGTAGTTGCCCTCGTAGGGGATACCGCGACCCCTGTCCAGTTCGAGAATCCAGCCAGCGGCGTTGTCCAGGAAATATCGGTCGTGGGTTATCGCCACCACGGTGCCGGGAAAATCGTGCAGGAAGCGCTCCAGCCAGGCGACGCTTTCCGCATCCAGGTGGTTGGTGGGCTCATCGAGCAGCAGCATGTCCGGGTTGGACAGCAGGAGACGGCACAAGGCCACCCGGCGGCGCTCGCCACCGGACAGTGTGTCCACCCGCGCGTCCCAGGGCGGCAGTCGCAGCGCGTCGGCGGCAACCTCCAGCCTGTGGTCGAGATTGTGTGCGTCAGTCGCCTGGATAATATCCTCCAGTCGCGCCTGCTCCTTGGCCAGCGCGTCAAAATCCGCATCCGGCTCGGCGTAGTCAGCGTAGACTTTCTCCAGCGCGGCCAGCGCGTCAATCGCCTCCTGTACGCCCTCCTCCACGTTGCCACGCACGTCCTTGGCGGGGTTCAGTTGGGGCTCCTGGGGCAGGTAGCCGATCCGGATGCCCGGCTGCGGCCGCGCTTCACCGAGAATGTCGCTATCAATCCCTGCCATGATGCGCAGCAGCGTGGATTTCCCGGACCCGTTCAGCCCCAGCACCCCGATCTTGGCGCCCGGGAAGAAGGACAGGGAAATATCCTGCAGGATGGTTTTCTTGGGCGGCACGACCTTGCCGACCCGGTTCATGGTGTAGACGTATTGGGCCATGGATACCACTCGGTAGCAGTTCAGAAACGGCGGATTCTAGCAGCAATCCGCGCAAAAGGCGGCAGCAGCAACGCAGGCGGGTAGCAGGAGACCGGGAGCACTCCCCGCTGTCACCGCGGACCGCGCATACGCAGTGCAACCTGCCTGATTAAAACCGGTTGCAGGCCCGGGCCAGGCCCAGGGCGCTAAGCGGTTTCCAGCAACCGACTCACATCCACCGAGACATTGAGCACGGGCGATAACCCGCCGCCAAAAATCACACCCCGCAAAGGTGTCACGTCGTAATAGTCCCTGCCGAAGGCCGTCACTATATGCTGGCTGCCCGCCAGGGTATTGTTGGTTGGGTCAAACTCGACCCAGCCTTCCCCCGGACAGAAAAATGCCACCCAGGCGTGAGTCGCGTCGGCGCCGACCAGTTTTTGCTCGCCGGGTTTGGGTAGCGTCTCGATGTAGCCGGACACATATTTTGCCGGCACGCCCATGGAACGCAGGCAGCCCACCTGCAGGTGGGCGAAGTCCTGGCAGACACCTTTTTTGTGTTTCAGCACATCGGCCAGCGGGGTGGCAATGGTGCTGAACTGCGGGTCGTACTTGAACTCCTTGAAAATACGTCCTGTCAGCTCGCTCACGCAGGACTTCAAGGAACGCTCCGGCGAGAACGAGGGCCTGGCGTAGTCAGCCAGTGCCTCGCTGCATTCGACCATCGGCGAGCTCAACACGAACTCGCGTGCCTCTATGGTTTCCTGTCGGTTATTCGTGCGCAGGTAGTCCAGCGCCTCCTTGCAGGAGACGCCGAGATCGAGATTCAATTCGTGATCCTTGTCGGACACTTCCACATCGCTTAGCGCGGTGATGATCAGCTCGTTGTGCGGCTTCTGGATTTCGAAGTGGAAGGTTTTGTTGCCGAAGTAGTCCGTGCGCTTGTGTGTGACCGAAGGCAACGGTGACAGGGTGATACGGTTACTGAGGCATTTTTGTCGCGTCGTGTCACGGGGGATCACGTTGGCGAGGTTGTAGCAGCGAGTAACGCGATCACTGTAGTTGTAGTGCGTGGTGTGCTTGATGCGAAAACGCATTACTGCTCGCCCCAGAAGCTGGTGACCAGTTGTTGCACATCCGTGCGATGGTCAAAGTGCTTGTCGCTGATGATCCGGTTGAACTCCTGTAACAGTTTTTCCAGTTGCTGTAACAACTGGACCATTTCATCGCGGGTCTGTGTAGTGGATTCCAGCAGGTGGGGCAGGCGCGAGAGCTTCAGGCTGGTCACCGCTTCCAGCAGCGGCGCGGTCCTCCTCATCCAGTTCACCACGCTGCTATCCGCCTTGGGCAACTGCGCAAGGTGCTGCTGCAGGCGCTCAAGTTGGAACAGCAGTGAGCGGGGATTGCTGTCATCCAGCAGGACCAGCTCCAGCCCGAGCTCGATGCCCCGACGCTGGCGCCCGCGCCGGCGGTAAGTGATCAGGACTTCCATGGATATCAACAGGGCAGTCAACAGGATCGGACTGTCACCTTCGTCCGTAACCGGGGTCATCAGGGAGCGCACGGTCTCGATAATCTGCAGGGCGCGCTCAATGCGTTTGCCCAATTCCATGAAACGCCAGCCGATACCGCGAATCATGCTTTCCTGCATGAGTCCAGACAGCGCGGCCAGTGCCGTCACCAGTGGATCGAGCGCCTCCTCGGGGGCGGAGGTGAGCCCGCTGGCAAGGGTGTGGTCGAGCTCGTCCATTGCGTCGCGCAGGTCATTGATCACCCGCATGGTATCTGTGGACAGCAATTCCTTCGATTCGTCCGCACTGGACAACATGGAATTCAGTGTCGACTTCACGCTGCCCGGGAGGCTGCCGTCGCGGATGATGCGCAACAGTTCCTTGTCCGGATTGGCCAGCACCTCGTTCGATGCGACGGTAAAACCGGGCAGTGTTGCGGTAATTTGGCTGACTGTTCGCAACAGGATTTTTCGCGCACTGGAAGTGATCGGCTCTTCTCCGTGCAGCAACACGAAAACGGTGCGCAGCAACCGCAAGGACGCTTCCGCGCGCTCGGCGTAGCGCCCCATCCAGTACAGGTTCTCGACCACGCGACTGGGCAGGCTCACCAGTGGCGAATCCAGGGCGTTGCGGGCGGTATCCGGCGCGCTTTCTACGGTGGCAGTGCGCTCCGGTTCGGTAGCGGTGACCCAGGTGTCCTTGCTGGGGCAGCCCGACTGCATGCTGATAACCCGGCTGCCGGTATTGACGCCAATGCGCGTCATGCCGCCCGGCAGGATTTTATAGGAACCGTCGGTGGCAACGGAGAACGTGCGCAGCAGGGATGGCCGCGGCTCCAGGGCGTCCTTTGAGAAGGCCGGGATATGCGGCTGTTCGAGACGCTCCTGGGCCACGTAGACGAAGCGCTTGGCGTTTATCGTGGCGAGCAGCTGGTTGACCTGCGCGTCGTTCAGGTCCCCACCCCAGCAACTGGTAATACCACTGCCGCGGTAAGCGGGCTTGATCACCAGTGTGCGAATGTTGGCGGTGATATACTTCAGGTCGTCGTCGTCTCCGCACCAGTAGGTTTTCACCGAGGCGAGCCGTGGCTCGCGTCCCAGCAGGCTCTTGCTCATTTCAGGCAGGTACTTGAGAAAAATGGCGTTTTCCAGTACGCCCGAGCCCAGCGGGTTGGCCACGACCACGTGCCCGGAGCGCACGACCTCCAGCAGTCCGGGGACGCCGAGGCGCGAATCGCTGCGCAACTCCACCGGGTCGCAGTAAATGTCGTCCACTCGCCGCAACAACACGTCGACCCGCTTCAGGCCATCCATCGACTTCATCCACAGGAAGCCGTTGCGTACCACGAGGTCGCCGGCCTGCACCAGCGGGAAGCCGAGGTAGCTTGCGAGGTAGGTATGCTCGAAATACGTCTCGTTTTGCCCGCCCGGCGTGAGTAATGCGATCAACGGCGCCTCGTCGGAAGGCGACAGGGAAATCAGCTTCAGGCGCAGCCGCTGGTAGAAACTGGCGATGCGATGCACGTGGCTGTCGCGGTAAAGGCTGGGGAAGACGCGCGACATCACCGTGCGGTTTTCCAGCACGTAGCCGGCCCCACTGGGCGCCTGGGTCCGGTCTGACAGGACGCACATGCTGCCGTCGCGACGTCGTACCATGTCGACTGCGTGCAGTATCAGTTCATGCTCGCCCGGCATCTGGATGCCCTGGCAGGCGCGCAGGAAGCCGCCGTGGCTGTACAGGGCTTCGGGCGGCAACAGGCCGTGACGCAGGAGGGTTCGCGGGCCGTACAGGTCGCGCAGGATCAGGTTGAACAATTCCGACCGTTCCAGCAGGCCGGCTTCAATGCGCGCCCAGTCCTCGCTCCCGATAATGTACGGTACCGGATCCAGCTCCCAGCTGCTGCTGGGATTGCCGTCGCCGCCGTAAATGTTGTACGTGGCGCCGTCATCGCGCAGGATGCGGCGCGCTTTTTGTTCGCGTTCGCGCAGGACTTCTGGCCCGAGGTCGCGCAGGCTGCCAAGCAGGTATTCCCACTCCGGCTTGATGCCGCCATCAGGTGTGCACGCGTCGTCCAGCAGGCCGTCCCTGCCCTTGTACTCCAGGGGCCGCAGCGGTACCACCTGGGTCTGGCTCTGCGCCTGGCCGGCCTCAGGAGAAGTGACGGGGTTGGACAATGTGGCTACCTGCAGAAGGAAAATCGTTGCAACAGCGGGTCAGTTCAGGCCGACTTTGCTGTCATTGTCGTTGTGCATGACAGTATAACCGCATTTCGCGCGGCTTGACCAAAGTGCGCGGTGGCCGTCATCGGCGCGGGCTGCGCATGTCCAGGATATAGGGATATTCGCCCGGTGATTCCTCCGGCGGCGGCTCCATCGGCCGTGGCGGGTGCTTGTCCGGGAAGAATTCCCGCAACGCGTCCACTTCCGGTTGCGGTATGAACGGCCCCTGACTATGGCTGAGCACGTCAAAGCGACTGATGCGTCGCGACTCCGCTTCGAAGGCATTGACGGGGAAGGTCTCGTAACTGCGCCCCCCGGGGTGGGCCACATGGTAGGTGCAGCCGCCCAGTGAGCGGCCGTTCCAGGTGTCGATCAGGTCGAACGTCAGCGGGACATGCACCCCGATCATCGGATGCAGTGCCGATGGCGGCTGCCATGCGCGATAGCGTACGCCGCCCACGTGCTCGCCGTGGCGGCCGGTGGGGCGCATCGGTACCCGGCGACCGTTACAGGCAAGCACGTAGCGGCCCTCGGTCAGGCCGGTTGCGCGAATCTGCAGGCGCTCCACGGACGAATCCACGTAGCGGGACGTACCGAAACTGGTGGTCTCCTCGCCGAGGACATGCCAGGGCTCGACCGCCCAGCGCAATTCCAGCTCGATGTCATCCAGCTGCACGCGACCGTAATGGGGGAAGCGAAACTCCTCGAAGGGGGCGAGCCACTCCAGTTCAAAGGCGTAGCCGTGCTCGCGCAGGTCTTCCACCACGTGTTTCATGTCCTGCCAGATGTAATGCGGCAACATGAAGCGATCGTGCAACTCGGTGCCCCAGCGCACCAGTGGCTTGTGGTAGGGCGTGCGCCAGAAACGCGCCACCAGGCAGCGCAGCAGCAGTGCCTGTACCAGCGCCATGCGACTGTGGGGCGGCATTGAAACCGCGAAATCCCGAGGATGCCCAGGCGGCCGGTGGCGCTGTTGGGGAATACAGCTTGTCGATACAGAACTCCGCCCGGTGCGTGTTGCCCGTGACATCGATCAGCAGGTTGCGCAGCAGGCGATCAACCAGCCAGGGCTGTGGCACTTCGCCCTCGGACATCTGCGAAAAGGCGACCTCCAGTTCGTACAGCATTTCGTCACGCCCCTCGTCGACCCGCGGCGCCTGGCTGGTCGGCCCGACAAACATACCCGAGAACAGGTAGGAGAGGCTGGGGTGGTGCTGCCAGAAGGTGATCATGCTGCGCAGCAGGTCGGGCCTGCGCAGCAGCGGGCTGTCCGCCGGCGTTGCACCCCCCAGGGTGATGTGATTGCCGCCGCCGGTGCCCGTGTGGCGGCCGTCCAGCATGAACTTTTCCGTCGATAGGCGGGACAACCGGGCCTCCTCGTAGAGGGAGGTGGTGGTCGCCACCAGTTCATCCCAGTTATTCGAGGGGTGCACGTTCACTTCGATGACGCCGGGGTCGGGCGTGACCAGCAGTTTTTGCATGCGTGGGTCGCGGGGCGGTTCATACCCTTCGATGATCACTTTCAATTTCAGGGCCGCGGTGGTCTCCTCGATGGCGGCGATCAACTCGACGTAGTCCTCCAGGTATTCGAGCGGCGGCATAAAGACGTAGAGACGCCCGCTGCGCACCTCCACGCACATGGCGGTGCGCACGACCTGTTCGTATTCCTCGGGTTCGACAGGGGTGTCCGCCGAATCTTCCTGCGGCGCGGCAAACTGCATGTCCGCGCGCTTTGCCAGCGGCTCACGCGGCTCGAAGGGATCGCGCTCGGGCCTGATCCTGTCCGCCTTTTTCGCCAGTTCCGGAAGCTGGTTGAGCGGCAGCCGCAGGCCCATGGGTGAATCGCCCGGAATCAGGGTGATTCGCTCGCGCCGCAGGGGCCACAGGCTGGAGCGCCAGCGTTTGCGGTCTTCGGAGAGGGGCCAGCCAGTGCTGCGCTGCAGCGGGATCACCACGCCCGAGGGCACGCCAAAGCTCCGTTCGATCAGTCGCGCCAGGCGCCTGCGATCCAGGTCGCCCCTGAGCTTTTGCGCCAGGATGTCCAGGTTTTTGGGCAGGTTCTGTTCCTGCATCAGGTAGTACAGGCCGTCCTCGAAGGCCGGCTGGCAGCAGGCTCTTGGCAATGCCAGGAGATCGCAGAGGTGGCGGCCAAAGCGCTCGGCCACCTTGATGTCGTAACCGTAGTCCTGGTCGACGCGGGCCAGCAGCTTGGGGTTGTTCCAGAGTGGCTCCCCGTCCTTGCGCCAGAAGACACCCAGCGCCCAACGCGGGATTTCCTCGCCGGGGTACCATTTGCCCTGCCCGTAGTGCAACAGCCCCTTTGGCGCGAAATGGTCGCGCAGGCGCAGTAGCAGGGTTTTCGCCAGGCTGAGTTTTTGCTCCCCGAGCGCGGCGGTGTTCCACTGCTCGGACTCCATGTCGTCCACGGACACGAACGTGGGCTCTCCGCCCATCGTGAGGCGCACGTCCTGTTGCTCGAACTCGGCATCCACCGCCTTGCCCAGTGCCATGATCTGCTGCCACTGGGGCTCGCTGTAGGGATTCGTGACCCGCGGGTCCTCCAGTACTCGCTCGACCGTGTTGCTGAAACTGAACTCCACTTCGCACTTGTCGGTCGCGCCCTCAATGGGCGCGGCGGACACCGGATGGGGCGTGCACGCCAGCGGGATGTGCCCCTCGCTGGCGAAGAGGCCGGAAGTGGGGTCGAGCCCGACCCAGCCGGCCCCCGGCAGGAAAACCTCGCACCACGCGTGCAGGTCGGTAAAGTCTGCGGCGGCGCCGGAGGGGCCGTCGAGGGATTTCTCGTCCGGCTTCAGTTGGACCAGGTAGCCGGAAGCAAAGCGCGCGGCGAGTCCCAGGTGGCGCAGCAATTGCGCCAGTAACCAGGCCGAGTCGCGACAGGAACCCTTGGCCAATTCCAGCGTTTCCTCGGGGGTTTGTACGCCCGGTTCCATGCGTACCAGGTATTCAATCTCGCCCTGCACCTGCTGGTTCAGTTCCACCAGGAAGTCATTGATGGGCCGCTTTTTGGTATCCACGGACGCCAGGAAGTTGCGGAACAGGGCCCCGCCCTCCAGTTTCTCAAGGTAGGGTGCCAGCTCCTTTTGCACCTGCTCGGCATAGGAGAAGGGATAGTTCTGGGCGTAGTCCTCCACGAAAAAGTCGAAGGGGTTGATTACCGTCATGTCGGCGATCACCTCCACATCGACGGCAAATTCCATGCACTTCTCGGGGAAGACCAGGCGTGCAAGGTAGTTGCCGAAGGCGTCCTGCTGCCAGTTGAGGAAATGCTCGGCGGGTTTGATCTTCAGGCTGTAGCTGTGAATGGTCGTGCGCGTATGCGGCGCCGGGCGCAGGCGGACGGTGTGCGGCGACAAGCGCACCGCGCGATCAAATTTGTAGGATGTGCGATGGTTGATCGCGACACGGATGGTCATCTGGAATTGCCTTTGTTGGCCGTTACGGGCCCGCTTGTGGGCCGGTGACCAGGGCAGCCTGCCTCTGGTCAGTCATGAACCAGGTCGTTTCAATACTCCGATACAGCTGTTGCAGTATAAGTTGGAACTGGTCGATAAAAATATGTAGCTCTTCGCGCGAGCACTGCTGCGGGTCAAAATGGGCCAGCTTACGCCGGGCCTTGTTTACCAGGCTGATTACAGCGCGGTTGTGTTTGAGGGGCAAGAGCTCCGTGCGCATACCGTCAAGGCAGAATTTCGCCGAACGCGGCAGCGAGGCTTCGCGCAGGACAAAGTCTACCATAGAGCCCGCCTCGACGTGGGGACCGATCGCGCGGCGATAGGCGCCCATCGCCGACAGGGAATTCAGCAGGCTGGCCCAGATGAGGTGGTCTACGGTGCCGCGCGGGGTTTCATCCCGCAGCAGGGCGGCCGCTCCCACATCGATTACACGCGTGGTCATGTCGGCGCGTTCCAGCAGGTGGCCCAACTTGATGAACCGGTAGGCGTGGCCGCGGGGC
>JAWKZM010000022.1:0-59697 GCA_041395965.1 Halioglobus sp. | reverse complement strand
CGCGCGAGTAGTTCGAATCATCCAGGCCCAGGATGCAGCCTTTGCCCCTGGGCAGAGCCGGTGTGCGCTCACCGTTGAAGAACGGCAGGGTCATCACTCCGTGCGAGCCCGGGGGAACGGCTGCCACACGCTGTTCGAGTTGGTCCAGGTCCAGGTCAAACAGGCGGCGGGTCAGCTCGGTCGACACCGTGCAGTTCATGGTGCAGCACAGCGGCAGCCAGCCGCCGGTGGAGGAGCAGAAGGCCGCCAGTGTGCCCTGCGGATCTATCACGGGCGCGTCACAGCTGGAAAACAGCGTTCCGGACGTACCCAGGCTGACAGTCAGGCGACCGGGACTGACGTTGCCCGTGCCGATGGCCGCCATCATATTATCGCCGCCGCCACTGGCCACCGGTATACCGGCGGGCAGCCCCAGTTCCCGTGCCGTTGCCGCTGTCAGCTGGCCGATGGCGGTGCCCGGTTCCACCAGCGGCGGCAGGGTCGCGGCGAGTTCGCGTTGCTCATCAATGGCAGCAAGCATACCGGAATGCCACTGGCGCCGCCGGATGTCCAGCATGGCGGTGCCGGAGGCGTCGCCGAACTCCATGACGCGTTCGCCGGTAAGGTAAAAATTGATGTAGTCGTGCGGTAGCAATATAGTCGCCAGGCGCGCATAGGCCTGTGGCTGGTGGTGTTTCAGCCAGCGCACCTTCGGCGCCGTGTAACCCGGCAGAATTGCATTGCCAACTTGCTCGATGCACTGTTGCTGCCCGCCAAAATTTTCCGCGATCTGGTTGCACTCGGCGACTGTGCTGGTATCACACCAGAGCTTGACCGGCGCCAGTACACTGCCGTCCGCCGCGAGCGGGACAAATCCGTGCTGTTGGCCGGACACGGCGATCGCCTGTACCCGAGCCCGGTCTCGCCCGTCGAAATCCGCGAGGCACCGGGCGAGCGCAAGCAGCCACCACTGCGCCAGTTGTTCGCGGGTCCCATGAGCGTCGCTGATGAGTTGCAGGGGCGCGCTGGTGATCTGCGCCACACGGCGCTTCTGCGCGTCATACAACAGCGCCCTGACACTCTGTGTGCCAACGTCGATTCCCAGGAACATGGCGATGAGGCGACTCTCAACCGGCCTGCTACCGGGCCGGGGTTGGTTTATCTTATGTGTAGTGCCTGCCGGGCTCCGCAGCGCTGTCGACACGGACCGGCATTAGCCTGCAGCTGTGTGGATGGTCAGATCTAACGGCGGGGAAATCTTGCAAATATTCATTTATAATTTGTCAAAATTCGGCTCGAACGCTAGATCATGACAAAACTGAAATTTGCCTCCCTCAGGGGTGCTGAACCAGGCTTCGCCATGCTGGACCTGATTCCGGATACCCACGCCTGGATCAAGAATACCCAGGGACGCTTCGTCTATGGCAACCGGCTGTTTTTTGAGCGGTTTGGCTTCAGCTCACTGCAGTCCTTGCGGGGCAAGACAGACTATGACATCGCACCCAAGGCACTGGCGGAGAAGTACTGTAGCGACGATGCACAGGTCCTCAAGGGTGGCGTGGTGAACGACCGTCTGGAACTCATCCTCGGGGAGGGCCAGGCGGGCGACTGGTTCCTGACGTCCAAATGGCCGATCTACAATCTGCGAGAACACGTCATTGGCAGTTTTGGCATCAGTCGCCACTTGAACAAAACAGAGGGGACGGCCATCCCCTTTCGGGAATTGCGCGCGCCGGTGGATTACATCTGCAGGCACTTTGGCAACCGCATCTCCGTTGATTCATTGGCGAAGGCGTGCAACATCTCCGTCAGCGCGCTTGAGCGTCGTTTCAGGAAGCACCTGAATAAGACCCCGCACCAATATATCAATGAGGTGCGGCTCGCCAACGCCCGGCAGATGTTGCTGGAAACCGAAAAGCCAGTGGGCGTCATCGCCCTGGAAACCGGATTTGCCGACCACAGCCACTTCAGCCGTGCTTACAGCAAATACTTCGGCATGCCGCCGCGCAGGGCCCGACAGGAACGGGAGCGGTTTCAGCCGTTGTAGGCTTGCTCGAAAGCGGCCACAAAGTCCTGCAGTCGCTCGGCGGGCAGGTCGTTGATGCCGGCCGCGCCGGCCCTGCCGCCGCCCGTGGGAAACTGCATGCACAGTTCGGCCGCCCCTTTTTTATTGGTCATCGGGGCGCGTACACTCACCAGGTAGTTGCCGTTGTCCTTGATCGTCAGGACGGCGTGCGCACGGTCCGGGTGCGCCGTGGCCAGGTCATTGCTGTAGACGCCGCTCACGCGGCGGGCCCAGGCTGCGTCCGGCAGCAGGAAGACGGCAGTGGCAGGCTGGCGGTGCAGTGGCTGTAATGCTGCCGCCATCGCCATATCCTCGCTATAGCCGTGACTGAGTTTGGTAAAGTCAGGGGAGTTGCGCACGAAGTCGAGGGGATTCTCCGCCGCGTACAAACGCAGGTACAACTCCTTCGGGTCGAAGTGCAGATCCTCGATCGCGGGTCCGTAGCCGTTGTAATTGATATAGGTACCCAGCGCCTCCAGGGACGCGAGGTCTGCTGCTGCAATCGCCAGGCCCTGGGCCAGCCGGCGCGCTGTGTCGTGCAGATTGTCGCTTGAGCGCCGCATATGGCCCAGTCGAGATGGCGCCTGCTGAGATGCATGTCCGCTGACCAGCACCGCAGTACACACATCGGGAGCCTCGTTGATGATGGCTCCTCCAGGTTGGCGTGTTCGGGAATCTCGCCCGGGAAGTGATGATCCACATAGAAGCAGACGCGCCATTGGCCATGCGCGCCTCCAGCGCGGCCTTGTTGGCGTCCATGGACACGTCCAGCACCGTGATGAGGTCGCCCGCCGCGGCGTCTACCTTACCCAGCAGGTTGATATCGCGCTTTACGCCCGTGACCAGTGTCGCTTCAAGGCGCGGTTGCGCCTTGGCAACTGCAGGAGCGCACAGATGCCATCCGCATCGCCGTTAAAGAGATCAAAATTCATAGTGACATCCATACTGTGGGCGCACCGGGGACCGTCCCGGGCGCCCGTGCGCTATTATTGGTCCAGTGACTGGTAGTAGTCAGACAGGATTTTTGCGACTTCGGGCCGGGAAAATTCCGGCGGTGGCGCTATGCCCTTGCTCCAGCATTTCCCGCACCGCTGTACCTGAAAGCAGTACGAAATCCTCCGGGGTGTGTAGTCAGGCACGTCGCACATCATCACCACCTTGTTCAGTTTCTTGCTGTACGGCCGTGTGGTCAGCCTCGAAGATCTGCAGTTCCAGGGCGCCCGCGGGCACCTCCTCATCGAAAATGGTTTGCGCGTCGAAGCCGCCATAGTAATCCCCGACACCGGCGTGATCCTGCCCCACTATGAGATGGGTGCAACCGCAATTCTGGCGGAATACTGCATGCAGCACCGCCTCGCGCGGTCCGGCGTAGAGCATGTCAAAACCGTAACCTGTCACCATGACCGTGTTGGGGGGAAATAGAGTTCCACCATTTTGCGAATCGAGGCGTCGCGGACGTCGGCCGGGATGTCGCCGGGCTTCAGTTTTTCCCAGCAGCATGTGGATCAGATGCCGTCGGCGTGCAATTGCTCCATGGCCATGCGACACAATTCCTCGTGCGCCCGGTGCAGGGGTTGCGGGTCTGGAAGGCAACCACCTTCTCCCAGCCGTGCTCTGCTATTTCATTGCGAATCTCGACTGCGGTACGGAATGTATCGGGGAAGTCGGTCTGGAAGTAGGAGAAATTCAGTACCTGGATGGGGCCCGACAGCATCGTGCGACCCAACGCGTTGAAGGTCGCAACACCCGGGTGCTTGGGATCCAGCGTGCGGAAGATCTTCTCGGCCATGAACTTGATTTGGGCGTCACTTACCTGCTCCACCGCCTCGACGTCCATCACCGCCAGCACCGCGGCCTTTGACATTGGGGTCGCGCAGCAATGCGCGTTCCGGCCTCTATGCCGGTCTCGTTGGTCAGGTTAACGATGGGGACCGGGAAAAACAGACCGTCCACCGTATGCATCTTGTCGGAAACGCTCAGCGAGTCGACGAGATTCATGTAGCCCGACAGCGGATTGAAATAACCGCCGCCGAGCATCACCGCATTTGCGCGGCCGCGGAGTTCAGCAACAGTGAGGGCAGTTTCCCGGCTTCTGCCGACAGGGCGTCACGCTTCTTCGCATCATAGACGAATAGCGGATTGAGTTCGTCGGAGCCATGTGGCTTGATCATGCGGTTCTCCCGGCTATTTGCTGATGATGCCGCGGTCGCGCAGCAGCGTTAGTATGATCCCTACTTCTTCCTGCAGACTCTGCTTGTCGGAATGCAGGTGAATCTCAGGGTTTGAGGGCGCCTCATAGGGATCGTCGATGCCGGTGAAGTTCTTGATCTCCCGGCGCGGGCTTTCTTGTACAGACCCTTCGGATCGCGACTCTCTGCCGCCTCCAGTGAACAATCCACATAGACTTCAATAAAATCCATTCCCGCCGCGTCGTGGAGTGCGCGCACCTGGTCCCGGTCCGCCTCAGGGACTGATAAAACTGCTCAGCGCGATGACACTCACAGTCGACAAACAGCTTTGCCACCTCGCCGATCCGGCGAATATTTTCCCGTGCGGTCCTCGGCGGAGAACCCCAGGTTCTTGCTGATACCCATGCGCACGTTATCGCCGTCCAGGCGATAGGAAAGCACGCCCATCTCGTTCAGCGTACCTCCAGTTCGACCGCCACCGTGCTCTTGCCGCTGCCGGAAAGGCCGGTAAACCAAAGGGTGGCGCCCTTGTGACCCAGCAGTTTGCCACGGTGCTCACGGGTGCCTTCGTGCCAGTGCACATTTGTTGCTTTCTGTTCCGCCATGCGGGAGTACTCCACCGTTGGTGCTCGCGGCCTGCCCAGTAACACCAGGCCGTTTGCGTTAAGTCGGCCGCCAAGGTAAGGCCATATGCCCTCCATGTAAAACAGGATATTATGGATGCATCTAACGGTTTTTCCGGTATTGCCCTCGCGCCCTGCCCTCACCAGGACCCCGCCGATGAAATTTGTTCTGCGCCCATTAGTGTCCCAACGTTTAATCGAACAATATCAACTGGTTAGGAGATTCAATTTGCTCCATGGTGTAATCGCTCACGGAAAGTACCTTGTTTAAAGGCATTTTCTCGAAAATGGTGACGCTCAAAATCTGCAAAATTGTGTAGAGGCTGGCATCTAGGTGGAGCCGCTTCTTGATGATCGCAACCAGCACGTAGACAGAAACGGCGATCCATATTTGCGTTTTTACAGCGTTCTCGGTTGTGCCGAAAAATGATTTGATCCGCAGGTGTTGTTTGATCCACTTGAAGAACAACTCCACCTGCCAACGACAACGGCAGAGATCGGCGATGGTTAGTGCCGGCAAGGAGAAATTGTTGGTCAGAAAGACAAACGTTTTGTCGGTCTGTTCGTCGTAGTATTTGATGCGACGTAATTTGTCCGGGTAGTCCGCAGCGTAGAAGCCAGTGAGCACGACGGTCTGATCGCATTTGAGTCCGGTCTGCTTTGTCTACAGGACGAGAATAGAGTCGTTGGAATTGTAGATTGGACTTGCCACGAATGACGAAGAACGCGGCATTGAGGCAAAGCGAGTAGAGCCTGGAAAAATCCAGGTATCCGCGATCCATGATGTAGAATGCGCCGGCTTCTGGTATCAGCATGTCGAGTACATTGACGTCGTGCAGTTTGCCGTCGGAAACATGTATAAACGTAGGGATATTGCCGCGCAGGTCCATCAAGGTATGGAGTTTTACAGCGCCCTTGGTCGAACGAAATTTGGCCCAGGGAAACATGGACAGGCAAAGATCGATAGTGGTCGCATCGAGGACGGTGTTGTCGAGTTCGACACCGAAATCGTCGTCCACATAGAGTTTGCGAGCGATGTGAATCAGGGCCTGGGCGAAGTCGGCGTAGCTGCGCCAGTCCTCGTCTTGTTGGCATTGGCCAGGGTGTTGCGTGAGATGCCACCGCGAATGCCCATGTGGTATAGCTTGTTCTGCTGGGCGTGCAGACATGCCTCGATATCGCGCAGGCTTTCGCGATAAGTTAGTTGAGCAAAGGCCATGCAACGAAATTGATCGAGACAGGAGAAGGCTTTGATCTTGTGATTGCCGCGAGCAACGCTGGACACAACGCCGAAACGTATGCATTGGCAAATGTTCCATCACTTGAGAAAGACGAGACTGTCTGTGTACATGCACTACCACCCCGTGCAAACCATAGGGACTTGCAGGGTGGCAATTATCGGCAGAGGAGTTCAAGTCGGTGACAGGGCATAAATGGTGATATTTTTATGTATTACAATGAGTTACGTTCAAATCCAATTCAAACGTTGGGACAGCAGTGCCCTGCGCCAGCTACAGATTTTCCTCGCGGTGGCAAAGTACGAGAACATCTCCAGGGCGGCCCAGAGCCTGCATATGTCCCAGTCGGCGGCGAGCGAGGCCCTGCTGAACCTGGAGCACACTTACGAGGTCAGCCTGTTCGACCGGGTCAGTAACAAGCTGGCCCTGAATGCGATTGGGCAAACTCTGCGCAAGGACGCCGAGATCCTGCTCGCCCACTGCCAGGCGTTTGAAGAAAAATCGCTGGACCATACCGAGGTTGGCCATATCAAGGTGGGGGCCAGCTTTACCATTGGTAATCACCTGGCCACTCGCTACTTCTGTCGGGGTACCTCGCTCACTATCCCGAGGCGGACGTGCAACTGGATATTATCGCCAATACCCGGACGTGGTGCACGCGTGCTCAATTTCGATGTGGACATTGGCATGATCGAGGGCGAAGTGCACCACCATGACCTTGAATTTGATTTCCCTGGCGGGAGGACGAATTGATTGTTTTCTGCGCCGCTGACCCACCGCTGGCGCGCGCAAGAACTCCTTACCAACCGCGATATCCGGGAGGCACTGTGGATACTCCGGGAGCCGGATTCCGGTGCGCGACAAACCTTCGACCGGGCGCTCGCCGGGCTGCTGCCGGATATCAACATCTATCTGAGCTAAAGCATAACGAGGCCATCAAGAATGCCGTCGAGTCGGGACTGGGTATCGGTTGCCTCTCCCGGATAGTGCCGCAAAACTTTTCGGACAACGGCG
This sequence comes from Halioglobus sp., assembly GCA_041395965.1. Lineage (GTDB taxonomy): Bacteria > Pseudomonadota > Gammaproteobacteria > Pseudomonadales > Halieaceae > Marimicrobium. The sequence continues at coordinate 52,589 of JAWKZM010000022.1, read as the reverse complement.
ACCTGGTGCTGCCTGCCCTGCCCCGCCGCAAAATGCGCCGCACTTTCTATTCGCGCTGCCGCGCAAACGATTCCGCCTGAATCCGTGGAGTCCTGGATGCGACCTGCAGGGAAATGGACGGCTAGTAGTTCCTGCCGCCCTGGCCGCTGCCAGATCCTGAGGAAGCTCGTTCCAGCGCGCCCTCGGCGGCCAGCCCCAGTTTCTCCTGCCAGTTCTTCTTGTGCACGAAGCGCACGTCGAACACGTCCCAGTCGGCAAGCCTGGACTGCACGAAGGAATCGCTGGTCTGCAGCTCGTCCACCAGGCCCTCCTGCAAGGCGTTCTGGCCATACCAGACTTCGCCGGTCGCGACCTTGGCAATATCCAGGCTGGGGCGGTTATGCTCACGAAACTCTTGAACAAGTCGTGGGTCTCCTCCAACTCCTCGATAAACTTTTCCCGACCCTTCCTTGTCCGGCTTCGCCGAACATCGTCAGCGTGCGTTTGTACTCGCCAGCAGTGAGCAGTTCAAAATCAATGTTGTTCTTTTTCAGCAGTCGATGAAAATTGGGTAACTGCGCGAGCACGCCGATGGAACCGAAAGCACCGCGAAGGGCGCCGCAACAATACGGTCGGCGACACAGGCCATCATGTAGCCGCCACTGGCGGCCACCTTGTCGACGGCGACGATCAACGGCACACCCGCTGACTTTCTTGATGCGTTGCAGCTGGCTGGCAGCCAGTCCATAGCCGTGGACGAGTCCACCTGGACTCTCTCAGCTTGACCAGGATCTCGTCACCCTTGGCGACCAGTGGAAGTATCGCCGAGATTTCCTCCCCAATGTGTCGGTGCTGCTCGCCCGGAGACGCCGTCAAAATTCAACACGAACAGGCGCCTGCGCCGGTCTTCGCTCTCGGCGCGGCGCCCTTCCCGAGTTTCTTCTTCGCTGCTTTCGCCCTGGCCTTTTCCTGTTTCTTGTCCGCCTTTTTCTGCGCCTTGAGGTCATCGGGATCGTCAATAACATAGCGTATCGCAGCGCCCATGTTGCGATATTTTTCATTGAGATCGCGCATTTCGATGTGGCCCTCGTGCTGGTCGGCGCGCTGCCGTTGTCCCAACGCCACAAGACCGCACACCAATAGAGGACGGCGGCCACCAGGGTGACCGCCTGGGCCAGAAACAGGCCGTATTCGTAGATAATTCCAAAAAGGCTACTCCAGCTGTTTATGTCAGGCTATCAATGTAATGTTGTATCAATTGACCGGAAATCGAGGATGACGGCGGTATCAGCGGCAACGCACTGTAGTGGAACCAGCGCATCGGCAATCTCCGTTGGATCGCAAACGATCTCTCCGCCGGCGTAATCCGCGAAAAAGCTCCAGCATCAACTGGTTGGGAAATGGCCACGACTTCGTGACTGGAAATAGCGCAAGTTGGTCACCTCGACACCCACTTCCTCGCGTACTTCACGCAGCAGTGTCGCTCGGCGGTTTCCCCTGCCTCATGAAGCCCGCCAGCGTGCTGTACATCGGTTATGGAAAATTCGCGTTGCGAGCCAGCAGCAAATCCTCTCCGCGGGTGACCAGGACGATGACGCAGGGTGCGATCCGCGGGTAGTTTATCGACCGGCAGGGATCGCAGCGCATGGCCCGCTCACGGGTGTCCACGCGCATCTGCTGCCCGCATCGACCGCAGCGTCGGCGGGTCACGCTCCCAGTCCAGCAGCTGGGAGGCGCGTCCAGCCAGTGCGAAAAGCTGTTCATCGACCCGACCGAGAATATGGTAGAGGCTGCCCTTCTGGTACTGCATCGGGTCCGGCTGGTCGGTGGTGTCGATTTCCAGCACGTAGCACGGGCGCTCCGCCCAGTAGCCCAGAAACCGGCGCCTGAGTTCGGTCCAGCCACTGCGATGCACCTGCTCACGAGCAAGCAGGCAGGCGCTGGCGGACCGCATGTCACTGAGCAATTGCCCGCCCTGGAATACGATCAGCCACTCATCGTCACTGGCTGAGGCGGCGTGTTGTCAGGTCGAAACATCGGATCTCCGGAAGCGTTGGCGACAGACCGGGTATAGTAGGGTTGCCCGTGCGGCGTAGCAAGGAGTGTCCCGGGTCGCGGCCCCGCCAGCGGCCCGTTACCTGGCATCGGCTCCCCGCCATAACACCTTTTCTCTTCCGCTGGCGGCCGCGATGGCGTCCTGCTGCAGCGCGTGGGCGGCGAGTTCCACCTCGCTGGCCCTGACGACGGGCAGCCGCGGGCGGTTTGCCGGCAGTCTCACGATTTGCTCCATACGCGCATGGGCCGTCGTTATCACTGCCTGATTCAGAAAGCTGCAGCGCGGTCTGGCCGCCGGTCATGGCCAGATAGACGTCCGCCAGTATCTCCGCGTCCAGCAGGGCGCCATGCAGGTCCTGCCGCGAGTTGTCGACCAGGTACCGCTGGCACAGGGCGTCGAGGTTGTTGCGCTGGCCCGGGTGGCGGGAGCGGGCCATGACCAGGGTGTCGGTGATCGTACACAGGTCTTCCAGGTTGGGGCCGGCTTCCGGCAGGCGTTGCAGCTCGCTGTTGAGGAACCCCAGGTCAAAGGGCGCATTGTGGATGATCAGCTCGGCCTCCCGGATAAATTCGAGAAAGGCCGCTGCAATGGCGGCAAAATCCGGTTTGTCAGCGAGGAAATCGCTGGTGAGGCCGTGCACCCTCGATGGCTCCCTTCTGATCGATCTCGCGCCGCGGATTGACGCACGGCGGAAATGGTTGCCGGTCAATTTGCGATTCACCAATTCCACACAACCGATTTCTATGATGCGATGACCCTGGGATACCTCCAGGCCGGTCGTTTCCGTATCGAGTACGATTTGCCTCATCTACCTTTGATCCCCAGAGTTCGCGCTGGCGAAGCGCCTTAAAACAATTCATCGATGGCGCGATTGGCCAGTTGGTCGGCGCGCTCATTCTCGGCGTGTCCGCTATGCCCCTTGACCCAGTGCCACCGCACCTGGTGTCGCTGGTTTTCCCCTCATCCAGTGCCTGCCATAGATCGATGTTCTTGACCGGCTTGCGCGCAGCGGTTTTCCAGCCTTTCTTCTTCCAACCCTCGAGCCAGTTGGTTATGCCCTCGCGCACGTACACGGAGTCGGTGGTGAGATTCACGATACACGGCCGTGAAAGCGCTTTCAGCGCCTCGATGGCCGCCTGCAACTCCATGCGATTGTTGGTCGGTCCAATTCACCGCCAAACAGCTCGCGCTCCACGTTGCCGTAGCGCGTCAGCTCCCCACCCGCCCGGCCCCGGGTTGCCGCGGCAGGCGCCATCAGTAAAAATTTCCACCCGTTTCAAGCCGCTACGTTTCCTTTCCCCAGTAGACCAGTCGGTATGCGCAGCAGGCGAGCAAGGCGTCGGCGTGGCGATAGGCTTGGGCACCAGTCCAATCAGGCGGGCGCGCCGTGGCACAGAGCAGTCGCCGCGGACGGTGCAAACCGACCACCTGCTTGGTGGCATGCAGGATATAAATGCCGCCCAGCGGCAGGTTGTGGCGCGCGGTCCAGGCATCGGCCCGCATGACCAGCGCAGCCGTCGACCCCCTACCGGCGGCACGCCATGCAGCCGCCGGGACTCCAGCACTTCGCAACCCAGCAGGTGCAGCCAGTCGGTCAGGCGTGATGCTCGCTTACAGGCCGGTGGACGACCACAGTGGACTGCGCAGCATGCCCTGCAGGCGGGTCTTGCACCCCAGCAGGCTGTAAGGATTGAAGCCGACCAGCAGTAACTGTCCTCTGCGGCGTCAGGACTCGCTGAATTTCGCGCAGGACCTGGTGCGGGTGACTGGAAAACTCCAGGCAGTGATGGGCAATCACGGCGTCGACGCTGTCGCTCTCCAGCGGCAGCTCCTCGGGGTCGGCGACCAGCCCCACACCTTGCCCGGATTGGCCCGCGCAGTAAATCCGGTGGTTGATCGGGCTGCTCCTGGCACAAGGGCCGTTCACCCCAGCCCCAGCTGCAGCAGATGGTAGCCGAAGGCCGTATCCAGCTGGTCCTGGATGGCCTGCCGCGTCGCGTCCAGCAGGTACTGCCGCTGTCGCGGGCATACCAGGATTCCAGTTGCGCGAGAATGTCGATACACTCTGGTGCCATTACAAGCCAGTTCCCCCGCGTGTGGCTCTGTGGGTCGGGACGCCAGCAGCCACGCAACCAATGCGCTAATACTACTGTATTTTCACCTGTTTGGAACGCTACCACATGCTGAGCATCCAACCCATCAGCGCTTTTTCCGACAACTATATCTGGCTGCTGCACGACCCGTCATCGGGGCGTGCCTGCGTCGTCGATCCGGGGTGACGCCCGGCCGGTGCTGGACGCTTTGCAGGCCATGCATCTCGAACTGACCGACATTCTGGTCACCCATCATCATTTTGATCACGTGGGTGGACTGCAGGGCCTGCGCGAGCGGTACCAACCATGCGTCTACGGACCGCACACCCGCGATCCCTGGGAGTCGACAGGCGCCTGCCGCCGGCGCCCGCATTCAAGTGCTGGGGATGGATTTTGACGTGCTGGAGGTACCCGGCCATACGCTGGATCACATCGCCTACGTACACCGCGGCGCACAACCGGCCGTGTTCTGTGGCGACACGCTGTCTGCCGGGGTTGCGGTCGCCTGCTTGAAGGGAACTCCTTCGATGATGTTGCGGTCTCTTGAGGCGCTGGCGGCTCTCCCACCCGCGACCAGGGTGTATTGCGCCCATGAGTACACTCCTGGCCACCTGGCCTTCGCCAGGGCGGTGGAGCCGGACAATGCGCGCCTCGCCGAACGCATCACAGCGGCGCAGGCGACGCGGCAGCGAGGCGAGCCCACGGTGCCCTCGGATATTGCACTGGAGCTTGCCACGAATCCATTCCTGCGCTGTAATACACCGGCGTTACAGGCGTCGCTGCGGCAACAGGGCAAGCTCCCGGGGGACAACCCCGAGGCTATCTTCGCGGCGGTGCGAAGCTGGAAGGATAGTTTTTAGCGGAAAAGTCGATTCTGTGCTGGCGCTTTCGCCGGAGCACGTTAAACTGGTCTTGCGGCGAAGAATTAGGGAAGATAAAATTCTTGAAATTCAACAAGTTAGCGCGGCTATCTATAGCTACCTCTAGCCTCGTGCTGCTGGTGTCGTGCCAGGCGGCCGGTACCCAGCCTTCCGGGCTGGGATTCGCCGCGTCTTCCGCGCGCCAGTCCCTGGCTTTTCCGCCGGTCGGCGCACACCAGGTAAAGCGCCCGCCGCAATTGGAGACGGTCAGTGAACTGGTCGCACCGACGGTTCGCGAGGCCGGGATGCCCGAGGACCTGTGGGTGCGCATTCGCCATGACCTTTCGTGGCATACCGAACACAATGCGAAGATAGAGACCGCGCGGCGGCGCTGCTGCAACAACCCAACTACCTGCCGGAAGCGCCGACAGGGCGGATTTCTACCTCTACTATATCGTCGAGGAAGTCCAGAAACGCGGCATGCCGATGGAAATAGCCCTCGTGCCCATGGTGGAAAGTACCCTGAACCCCTGCGTCCTCCTCTTCCGGCGCGGCCGGCATGTGGCAAATCATGCCGGAGACCGGTATCCACCTGGGGCTGGAGCAGGATTCCTGGTACGACGGCCGACAGGCCCTGCGCGATTCCACGACCGTGGCCCTGGACTACCTGGAAAGCCTGCACCAGCAATTCGACGGGGATTGGTTGCTGGCACTGGCGGCCTACAATTGCGGTGCCGGCACCGTTGCCCGCGCCCGCCAGGCCAACCAGGACAAAGGTCTTCCGACAGATTACTGGTCGCTCGACCTCCCCCACCAAACCAACGCCTATGTTCCCAAGCTCATCGCCCTCGCCCAGCTCGTCGCAGAACCTGATCGCTTCGGCGTAACGATCCCGTCCGTCGCCAACGCACCCTCCTTCGAAGTCGCCGAGACCGGACGACCGCTAAAACTGTCCCAGGCGGCGAAACTGGCAGGCGTGGACATCGATACGCTCCGCGCGCTGAATCCCGGGCAATTGCGGGGGGCCATCGCCCCCGATCGTCCTGCGGAGCTGTTGCTGCCCGTCGGCACCCGGAATCGCTTTGAGTACAACATCGCCCAACTCAGCCCCGAGGAACTGGTGCAGTGGCAGACCTACCGCATCCAGCCCGGAGACAGCCTGGACCATATCGCGCGGAAATTTGATACCGAGGTGGCGGTGTTGCAGGAGGCAAACGGACTCAAGGACAGTAGTATCCAGGCGGGTGAACTGTTGAAAATTCCCGGCGACCAGGGCGAAGGGTCCGGCGCAATGCGGAGCCTCGTATGACAGGCCCGCAGCCGCACGGGTTACCGCGTGCGTTCGGGTGATCTGCCGCATGGGGCATCGCCGGCAAGTTCAACGTCAGATCAGCGATATCGTGCTTCGGAATGACCTGGATCCCGCTGCTTACCTGAAACCCGGACAGAAACTCACCCCTGTACGTCAGGGTGGCAACCGGGCGCAGCGGACCCCGGTCCCGTGCCTGCCCCAGCGCGCTGGCGCACGCCGTTCGGCACATTCGAACTGCGCCGCTACCCCGCCCGGAATGGCGACACTTCCTGCTGGTCCGGTGTAGTGCGGACGCCCTGCTGCTGGAGCAGGTTGCATGTCTGGATGGGCGGACCGGGCGCTCCTGGTGATCAATGACTTCACGGTGCGCTGAGTGTGGCCCTGCAGCCGGCGGCACTGTGCACTGACTCGGCCCTTTCGGTGCTCGCGCTGCGCCGCAACGAGCGCGCCAACCGACGCGGGGCGACGCCGGTATTCTGGAGCAACCAGGCCCCTCCCGGGGCACCCGCCCTGGTGGTGATGCGCATTCCAAAACAGTTGGCATTCTTCGAGTACCAGCTGTCCCGTCTCGCCGGCTGGCTCGCTCCCGGCACCACCGTGCTGGCCGCCGGCATGGACAAACACCTGTCGGCCAACACGGCAGCAACCCTCGAACGGTTTATCGGCCCCACGCGGCGCCACCCGGGCGCGCGCAAGGCACGCCTGTTCAGCGCGATACGAGATGACCGCCCGGCGCCGCCACCGGAGCCCCCGCCCAGGGTCTTCTGCGAGGCGCTGGAGGCCGAACTCGAGAGCCTGCCCAATGTCTTCAGTCGGGAAAAGCTGGACCTCGGGACCCGTGAACTGATCCGGCAGTTACACGGCCTGACCAGGGTAGACACGCTGATAGACCTGGCTTGCGGCAACGGCGTCCTGGGCCTGGTCGCGTACGGACAGGGTCTGGCGAACACCGTGGTCTTCTGCGACGAATCGGCAATGGCTATTGACTCTGCGCAAAGGAATGCCCGCCGGCTATTTCCCCGGGCCGGCGACCATTTTATGTTTCACCACGGCGACGGCCTGCTTGAGTACGACGCCAATCCCGCACAAATAATCCTGTGTAATCCGCCGTTCCACCACGATCATACCGTCGACGAATTCGCAGGCCGCCACCTGCTCGCCCAGTGTAGTCGTCACATGGCGCCCGACGGACGCCTGTACGTAGTGGCCAATCGCAGTCTTAACTATCTACCCGTACTGCGGCGTACCTTTCGCCACGTGGCAACGGTGCCCGGCGGCGCGAAATTCAATCTGCTGCTGGCAACCGGCCTCTGACGCCCGCGAAAGTTCGTATTGCGACCGGCAGTACACTGATAGTATGTTAATGCGCCCGACTGCCGCAGAACGCTGTCGAGCAAACTCGAACCCACAAAGGAATTTACCCATGACTCACGTGATAAGCGCATTTTTGGGCATAAGTCGTGCTGCCCTGGTCGTGCTTTTGGCGTTGGCGCTGCCAGCGTTTGCCGAAGAGGCGCAATCCGACAAGACCGAATCCGGCGGCCGGGCGGTCGCGGCGGAAGTGGAAGCTGTCGTCACTGCCATTGACCTGAAAACCCGCGAAGTCAGCCTGCGCACGCCCTCGGGCTTTGTCATCACCCTGGTCGCCCCCGAAAGAGTGATCAAACTAGAAGACGTCAAGGTCGGGGATCGCCTGGTAGGCAGTTTCTATGCGGCTATCGAGGCTGAACTGCGTGCACCAACCGAAACCGAACTGGCTGAACCCTGGAAAGTGCTCGAGGAATCCGCCATATCCGGAGATACTGCCCAGCCGGGGGTCGAGGCTGCGCGACTGGTGCGCGCCGTGGTGACCATAGAGGGCGTGAACAAGGAGACCGGGATTGTAGTGGTTAAGGATTCCCGTGGCAGGACCCATTTCATCAGTGGTGTAGACCCGCAGAAACTGAACGGGGTTTCCGTCGGCCAGACGGCGGTCATTGTCTTTACCGAGGCGATGGCGCTGACCCTGGAGAAACAGGGCCAGCCTGCGAAATAAATCGCACCGGCTGCCTGTGCCAGACAGCCTAGGTAGCCAATAACTCCTGCACGAGAGCTGCCACCTGCGCGGTGGCAGCGCCGCGTCGGTGCTCGTGAAAATATCCTCCCACCTCGCTGGCTTCCCTGTTGATTTCGATAGTGTGAGCACCACCTGCCCGCGCGGCCCGCACAAATCCGGCAGCGGGATAGACGACGCCCGAAGTTCCTATCGCTATAAACAGGTCGCAGGCCAGCAATCGATCCATTATCAGTTCCATGTGATAGGGAATCTCGCCGAACCACACGATATCGGGGCGCAGGCGACCCGTGACCCCGCACAGTGGGCACGCACTGTCGCTGTCGTAATCGGCGGTCACCGGTGGGTTCGAACCGCAGGACAGGCACAGCATTGTGCGTAATTGCCCGTGCATGTGGCAAACCTGCGCACTGCCACCTCGCTCATGCAGGTCGTCGACATTCTGGGTGACCAGGAATACCTCGCCAGGGAATTCATCCTGCAGGCGAGCGAGCGCCCGATGGGCCGCGTTGGGCCTGACGTCGGACAATTGCTTTCTACGCGCGTTGTAAAATCGGTAGACCAGGGCCGGGTCGCGCGCAAAGGCCTCGGGTGTAGCAATGTCCATGGGGTCATGCTGTTCCCACAGGCCACCGGAGTCGCGAAATGTCGCCAGGCCTGATTCGGCGGATACCCCTGCCCCGGTCAGGACTACGATGCGCTCGGCGTGCACTTGGTCGCCTCTTTCCATTATTGAACCTGCAGTGTCGGATCCGTTGTGTCCAGCTCGCGTAGCTCGCGCAGTTTGCCCACGGCGGTAAAATACAGTGCGCAGCGCAAGGGTTCCGCGCTGATTGCGCGCACCGCATCCCGGTTGCAGCGCAATTGTTCAAGATACGCGCTGGTTTCCCTGGCGAGGAAGTCCGCGACCGATTCTGCGGGCGCAGGTCGGCCATAATGGTAATCGATGATCCAACGGAGCCCCGTGGCCGACTCGACGAAACTGCGGTCTATAACGATATCACGGACCTGGCCCTGCCGGTCGATGGTGGTCAGCGCCCACCCGGAGCGGGGTTCCCGGTGCTCTCTTGACAGCATCCAGCTTCCCGGGCTATCCGCACTCAGCGCCTGCGTTACGCTGTCTTCCACCACGGCCAGCGCGCGGCCAAGACGCCTGCCCCATATCCCTTCCCGTTGCAGCCATGTGCGCCAGCACTGTCGATCGACGTCACCACAGGTCGTCGGCAGCGCGGGGCGCGCTGCCAACTCCAGCAATGCCTGCTGCACGACACTGCCGATACCGCGTTCCACGTGGTTGTCGGCGCTGTTGTAGGTTGCGTGTATCACCGGGTGGGTGGGAAGGTCACTGTCGGGGAGCGCGCTGCCGCTGCCGCGGTCGCGGCGCAGACGCTGCAGCAAGCGTGGCGGGGGGACCTCGCTTGGCTCAGCCGGCAACCCGGGAGCTGCAGATAGCGATACGTCCCGTGAAAACGACTCCCAGATCGGCGCCACCAGGCTGTGTGCCGACGGCCGCAGCGGGAGGCCCGATTGCGCTTCCAGTCGCACCGCAGCGGTCAGCACCAGCTGCTTCACTGCGCGAGTAGCTCCCACATACAGCAGGCGGACTGTCTCCATACGCACCTTGAGTTGTCGCTGTACGCGCAGGTAGTTGTAGAGGGTCGGGGCATCCGGCGGGCGGTGATCATCCGCGGCCAGCAAAAAAGCACGGTCGCCCGAGGCGTCGCTGTGCTCGTCCCATAACAGGATTTCACGGCCATCACCACGCGGTATCCGGTCGAGCTGCGGTATGATGACACAGTCGAATTCCAGGCCCTTGGCCTTGTGCAGCGTCATGACGTGAACCCGGCTGTCCGGGTCCCCCGACGCCCGGTAGCGACTGGCCAGTTGCTGTGACAACCAATCCGGATCGAGTCCTGTACCCGCCGCGTCCGCCTCCTCCAGCAGTTGGAGGAATGTTTCGGCATCCTCCAGTGAAGCGGCCTCCGTCGCGCACTCGGGACCACCAAGCCCGAGCCATGCTTCCTCGATCCAGGCGCGCAGTCCCAGCCGGTCGCGTTTCTCGACAGCGCGCTGCAGAACCGGCAGCAGGTGCGTCACCCGTTCCCGGCCGTCGCGGCTCAAACGCGCGCGTAACGTGGGATCTTGCAGGGCTGACCACACCGAACAGCTATGCTTGCCGGTGCTTGCCGTGGCGATCAGCAGCAGGTCAGCCAGCCGCAATCCGCACCACGGCGCGCGCAACAGCGCCATCCACGCGAGCCGGTCCGCCTCGTTGGCCAGGGCGCGGCACAGCCCCAGCAGGTCGGCCACCAGCGGGGACCTGGCCAGGCTGTCCAGTTCCGGCGCGTTACAGGTGATTCCCAGTTGCCGCAGGCGTGTGATGACGGGTTGTAAATGGCTCCGGCTGCGTCCGAGAACCGCGATAGTGTCATCGGTGGCCTGGAGTCGATTTACAATGGCCTCACAGATAAAGCCGGTCTCCGCGACCCGCGCGTCATCGCCGTGAAAGCCACGGAGCACGACCGGTCTTTCCTCGCAGGCCGCGCGCACTGCGGATGCAGCGCGATAGCGGACACAAGAACGGCTGACGTCATCCCGCGGCGGAAACGCCGATTCAAATGTCTCGTTCACCCAGTTCACCACCCCAGCATCAGAACGAAAGTTGCTGCGTAGCTGCACGTAGTGCAGGGCGACCCCGTTGAAACCTTCCTGCTGCGCCTTGAGAAAAAGGCCGACATTGGCGCCGCGAAACCCGTAGATTGACTGCATGGCATCTCCGACGAGCATCAGCGTACGCGGGTGTCCCGGGTGCGCCTCGTTGTAGTCGCCCCACCCTCGCGTCAATTTGTGCAACAGTTCGTACTGGGTGATCGCCGTGTCCTGGAACTCGTCGACCAGTATATGTTCGATGCGGTAGTCGAGGCGCAGGGCAAGCTCGGTCGGGCAATCGTCGTCGCCCAGCGCCAGCAGCGCGGATTGCGCGACCTGGCTGTGGTCTACCACCCCGTGGCGCTGGAATACCAGTAGCAGTTGCGCGGCGAGTGCAGGCAGGAGCCGCGACAGGTGCAGCGCAAGGCGCCAGGACAGATTCTCTTCCTCCCAGGCTGGCAGATGCCGCAACATGCGCAGCTTTTCCTGCAGCCCCTCGACCTGGGGTAGTTCGACCAGCAGCGCCTTGAGGTCGTTCTTCCGTTGCTGCGGTTCACCCTTCCCGGCAGGAAATCCCTGATCCCTGTTCACCGCTTTCCGCCAATCCCCGTCCTTTGTCAGCAACAGGTTACCGAGGCTGCGCCAGCCCGGTAGCTCTGCGGGAGAGGCGACGGGGAAATCAGGTAACGCCGGTAGCCCGAGATTCGCCGCCGAGAACTGCTGGAGTGCCAGCAGTTCGCTCGCATAGGGCGCCAGCAAGTTGGCCAGCTCACCCAGCTCGACAGCAACAAGTGACTCTATCGTCGCGACGAGATAAGCCTCCGACTCCTCCGGCGCTTGGTGTATACCGATATACTCGCGCCACTGCTCCCGTCTCGACAGCATGGACACCAGCAACGACTGCAACCGCGCCCAATCGTTATCGAAATGCAGTAACAGCGCCTCCAGGTCTGCTACCACCGGGTGCTGTTCCTCCAACAGGCCATAGAGTTCCCGCACGGCTTCCACGTACAGCGGTGTAGCGTCGGTCTGCACCGCGGCCTGACCGCCAATCTGGCTCAGTACCGGCATCTGCTGCGTCAAGGTGGTACAGAAACTGTCAATCGTCCTGATATTAAACCGCGCAATACTGCGCATGAGTTGCCAATTGCCGGTCTGATCCGCCGCCAGGGCCCGCAAGGCGAGATTCCTCGTGACCTGCTGGTGCGCACCGCTGCAGGGTTCGCCACTGGCAGCGGACAACAGCGCCTGCATGACCCGGTCCCGCATTTCCGCAGCCGCTTTGCGTGTAAACGTGATCGCCAGCACCTGCTCTGGTCGTTGCACCCGGGACAACAGGCACAGGTAACGCTGGATAAGCAACTCCGTCTTGCCCGACCCCGCCGGGGCGCTGACGCAAAAACTGCGCTCGGGGTCCAGCACTGTAGCGCGCGCGGCAGCGTCGGGGAGCCCGGTCATGCTAGGGTCCGGACCAGGGGCCGGAGGGTATATCTATCCGGCAGAGCGGTTGTAACCCACAGCCATTACAGCTGCTGCTGCCAAGCGGGTCCACCTGCGCCTGTCCGCCCATAAACTCCCGCGCAAGCCGCTCCACCGTTCGGTGCCAGATTTCATGCAGGGAGTCCCAGTCCAGCACGTTCATTCGGGATTTCACGGCCTTGGGGATATCGGTCATGACGCCGTCCGCCACCGCGGTGCTCCCAAGACCCACCAGGCGGCAATCACCGGGTCGCACCTGGGCAAACACGAGTGCAGTCGCGTTAATCGGCCAGGCGCTGGCATATAACAGCAACTGCGGCTTCGCGGGCCTGTCACCGAGCAAATCCTGCACGCTGCAACTACCTGACTTGTAGTCCATGATCACGTAGGCCCCGTCTGGGAGTTGGTCTACACGATCTATTCGCAGGCTGAGTTGTAGCCCGCAGAGGTCCAGCTCCAGGGCCTGTTCGCGGGCCACCACTGCAAATACACTGCGCTGGCGTTCTACCGCGAGCCACTCCCGCAGCAGACCCGTCAGGCGTTGTCCCTCCAGCTGCCAATATGCGCCGCCGAGTTTCCGGCGCTGGCCTTTGGGGATTTTTTCAAGCGCGGTTGCTACGGCGCGCACAATGACTCCTTGCTCACACGCCTCGTCCATCGTTTGCAGGGATGCCAGGTCGCCGATGTCACCCCAGAGTTCGAACAGCGCTGCGTGCAGCGCAGAGCCGCGTTCAGCCCCAGGGAATCCCGGGCCCAACTCCTCCAGTGGATCCACGCACAGGCGATACCGGGCGAAGGCGCGAAAAGGACATTGCGACTGGTCTTCCAGTACACCGGAACCACCCGGGAAGGTGGCGAGGTCTCCCCTTCCAATTGCCGGCGCCTGGTGGTCGGGTATTTCCTCGTGTGTGCGTGTGGCCAAGCGGTCCAGCCATTGGGGCGCCACGAGGGGGGGAGCGGGAAGCGGACTGGCTACAAAATCAGCCAACAACGGACTCGGAAGGTCCGGTATCCCGTCACGCTGGCGGCAGTAGCTGGCGTGTAATGAGCTGCAGGAACGGAGATAGTGCTGCAACAGGTTTTCGCCATAATGCCATTCGCGCTCGGCACTGGCATGGGGCATATGCAGCTGTGCCTGGAGGGTAACCGGGATAAACGGGTGTGGACGGGGTGCTGCAGGCCAGTCGCCGGCCTGCATGCCGCACAGCCAGAGATGATCGAAGGTGAGGCCCGCCGCTTCCAGTGGCCCGAGTACCTGGATGGGGCTGTCGGTGGTCCGGGGTTGGAATGTCTGGCCATTGCACGTATCCCGAAGCAGGCGCAGTGCTTCGTTGTAATCCAGCACACCGCAAACGGCGTCGTAGGCCCGGAAGAGATCGAGGCAGCGCTGCCACATGCTCAATTGCTGGAACTCCAGGGAGTCGAGGCCGCGGTTCCCGGGCCAGCCAAACAGGGTCAGTACCGAACTGAAGCGCAAGGCCCAGGCGGATGCTGGTGCGGCGCGCCGCAGGTCTCCCATCCTGGACATGGCAAGCAGGCGCCGGCCGAGGTCCATAGCGGAGTCATGATCCTGGCCCGTCGATAAGGCGAATATGCGTAACTGTGCAACCGGCAACTCCTCGCGCCCCTCTGCATAAACCTGCCTTACCAGGCGCTGTGCAAGCGGGCCGTGGAGGCCCTGCAGGTCGGTAAAGCGCGAGTGCAACAGCCCGACCACGGACCGCACGTTGGTGTGCTCAAGCCCCAGTGACAGAAGCGCAAGTGCATCGCGTACCAGCGGGGCCCGCGCCAGTGGGATGCCGGTGGAAAAGTTTACAGGCAGGCTGTTGTAGTTGCGTCCCAGGCAATTGAATTCCCGGCGCAACAGGTATTCCATCGCTACCCTATCACCCGCCATATCGCTTAGCACTATGCCGATGGTGGCCGTAGGCAGAGTGCGGTGCACGGTGGCGGCCCAGGCCGCGACGGTCTGCAGCTCCACCCGCTTGTCAGTACAGGCGTGCGACAGCGGCTGGCCGGTCGGCCGGCGCGGACTGACGTGCTGCTGCCACGACGCAAGCGCATCAAGCGCTGCAGCGGCCAGCGGGTAGACTTCGTCGAACTCCAGCAGTGCGACAGGAACCGGGGTCAACTGCCCCGCCAGACCTGGTAATTGCGACACACAGTCCTCAATGGTGCAGAGGCCGGCTTTCGCCAAACGCTGTTCAAATAGCCCTGACCACTGCAGGAAAGTGTCGCAGTCGCGGTCGAGTTCAAAGGATTGCCGCACGGCGAAGTCCTGCATATCTACCTGCCAGCGGCGCAGGAGATCGCGCCCTCGCAGCGAGTTCCGCCGCCGCAGCGGGGCGCAGGAGCAGGTATTCCGAAGACTTCGTCTCGTGTTGACGAATAACCTGCCGCCAGAGTTCCAGCGCCTGGGCCGGCGACAGGGGCGTACGAGACGGTAGTATCCGGCGCCTGACCGCCAGCTCCCACTGGCCCATCAGCCAGCTTTCCAGCGGCTGTATCGGGAGGGGTTCCCACGTCTGCCGGCCCGCCGCTACGTGCATGGCATCCCACTCGGACTTGATGCGGCGCGCCAGCCGATCGTTTGGAGTCAGCAGCATACAGCCCTGCTCGACCAGCGGGACAAGGGGACTGATATCGTAGAGGCTCGGCGCCAATGTCTACTCCCGGGTCAGGATCAAAGACCCAGAGAAGCCTACACAATCCGCTGGGACTACTATAAAATTCCGCGCCCCGTGGGCCGCGCAACAGCTAAATGGCCACGCAGGGTCCCGTCCCGGGGAAAACTGGAAATACTTTATCAGGTAACAACCGATGAGCAACATCGAAGTGCACAAGGTGAACGTCGACTCCCAGCAGGTGCTGATCACGCCTGATCAGTTGAAAGCAGCACTGCCCATGTCCGAGTCAGTACACGACACCCTGGTAGACAGCCGACAGGTCATTCAGAGAATACTTCAGCGCCAGGATCACCGGATTTTCGTCGTGGTGGGGCCCTGCTCTATCCACGACCCCGCCGCGGCGCTGGACTACGCGCGGCGGCTCAAAGCGCTTGCCGACGAGCTGGGCGATACCCTCTATATCGTCATGCGTGTCTACTTCGAAAAACCCAGGACCACGATCGGTTGGAAGGGACTGGTCAATGATCCCTATCTTGATGATTCATTCAAGATTGAGGACGGACTGCATATTGCACGCAAACTGCTGCTGGACATTCTGGAGATAGGCTTGCCAACCTCAACCGAGGCGCTCGATCCTATCTCCCCGCAATACCTGCAGGACCTGATTAGTTGGACTGCCATCGGCGCCCGCACGACGGAATCCCAGACGCACCGGGAAATGGCCAGCGGGCTGTCCAGCGCCGTTGGCTTCAAGAATGGCACGGATGGCAGTCTGACGGTGGCCACCAACGCGCTCAATTCCGTGGCAAAACCGCACCGCTTCCTCGGCATCAATGGTCAGGGGCAGGTCTCCGTTTTCACCACTCGCGGCAATGCGTGGGGTCACATCGTGCTGCGCGGTGGAAGTACCGGACCGAACTACGATTCAGTACATATCCGACTATGTGAGGAGGCGCTGGACAAAGCCGGCGTCGCGCGCAATATCATGGTCGACTGCAGCCACGCGAACTCGAACAAGCAACCGGAACTACAGCCCTTGGTAGTGGAAAACGTTGCGAACCAGATTCTGGAGGGAAATACCTCGATCATCGGACTGATGATCGAAAGCAACCTGCGCGCCGGTAACCAGTCAATACCGGCGAACCTGGACGAACTGGAGTATGGCGTGTCGGTCACTGACGCCTGCATCGGCTGGGAGGCAACCGAGCAGTGCCTGCGGGATATGCGCAGCAAAATCAGGGACACGCTGCTGGCGCGGCGCGGTCAACCGCGCCCCTGAGCGGGTTACGATGTCTAACGGCGGTCTAGTAGTAGGCCTGTGATGTGTCGCTGTGGTCCGTCGTGTCGCGCACACCCTTCAGCTCGGGAATTTGTTCCAGCAGGGTCTTTTCGACTCCCCCCTTCAATGTTTGGTCCACGGCGCTGCAGCCCTGGCAGCCACCACCAAATTTCAGGATTGCCACAGTGTTATCGGTGATTTCCACCAGGCTGACTTCGCCACCGTGAGCGGCTAGCGCCGGGTTAACCTCGTTGTACAGCACGTAATTGACCCGATCCTCGAGAGAGCTGTTTTCGTCTACCCGGGGCAGTTTGGCATTGGGTGCCTTGATCGTAAGCTGGCCTCCCATGCGATCCTTGGCGTAATCTACCAGGGCATCCTCCAGGAACGGCAAGCTGCGCGCCTCAAACCAGACCGTGAACTTCGCCAACCTGGTCATTTGATCCGCTTCCTGGACGTCCCCCTCCCGGCAGTAGGCGATACACGTTTCGGCCTTCGGTGTTCCCGGCTGGTTGATAAAGACCCTGACGCCCAGTGCATCTTCCTGTTTTGACAACAATTCGGCCAGGTAATCCTGGGCCGATTCAGTAATGGTAACCATGCAAATACCCATTCCGAGTAAATTAGTAGGGTATTATACCCGAGTGGCGGCGAAAGTGTGAGCCCATACCGGAGCCGCCCTTCAATGAGACAGACAATCTGTTAACATTGCAGACTTTTTGAGAGCCGGGACCACCCGACACCATGACCATAAGGCGCTGAGAATGGCACGCGACAAATCCACCAGGGGGCACCTGGAGCAGGCCCTGGAACAGCGAATACTGATAATAGATGGCGCCATGGGCACGATGATCCAGGCGGAAAACCTGACTGAGGCCGATTTCCGCGGCGAGCGTTTCGCACAGCACGCCTCCGATCTCAAGGGGAACAATGAACTGCTGAGCCTGACCCGGCCGGACGTCATCACCAAGATCCACCGCCAGTACCTCGAAGCCGGCGCCGATATCATTGAGACGAATACGTTCGGCAGCACCGCGATTGCCCAGGCGGACTACAACCTGAGCGAGTTGGCAGTCGAACAGAACCTCACCGCCGCCCGCATCGCCAGACAGGTCGCGGACGAGATGACCGCGAAAACACCGGACAAGCCCCGTTTTGTTGCGGGCGTATTGGGCCCGACGCCTAAAACCGCGTCGATCTCTCCCGATGTGAACGATCCTGGCGCTCGCAGCATCAGCTTTGATGACTTGCGTGCCGATTACGCCAACGCCACGCGGGCGCTCATCGCCGGCGGCGTCGATTTGATCATGATTGAAACGATCTTTGACACGCTCAATGCAAAGGCCGCGATTTTCGCGGTCAGGGAAGTCTTCGACGAACTCGGGACGGAACTGCCGATCATGATTTCGGTCACTTTCCCCGATATCAGCGGGCGGGTTCTGTCGGGCCAGAACCCCGAGGCATTCTGGAACGCCGTTGCCCACGCGCGGCCGCTGATCGTGGGTAGTAATTGTGGCAGGCCCTATCGGGAGATCCGTCCTTTCGTGGAAGAACTGGCCAAGGTGAGTGATTGCTATTTCAGCGCGCACCTCAACGCGGGCCTGCCCAATGCCTTCGGTGAGTTCGACGAAACACCGGAGATCATGGAACAGGAGTACAGCGAATTCGCCAGGCGGGGGTTCCTGAATCTCGCGGGCGGGTGCTGTGGCACGACACCCGCCCACATCAGGGCTATCGCTCACGCCTGCGAAGGTGTGTCGCCACGCCCCCGGCCACAGCGCGAACTCGCATGTCGCCTGAGCGGCCTGGAACCATTGAATATTACAGCGGACAGCCTGTTCGTGAACGTGGGTGAGCGCTGCAATGTCACCGGCTCGGCAAAATTCAAACGACTGATACTCGATGGCCGGTATGACGGAGCCCTGGCGGTAGCACGCACGCAGGTAGAGGATGGCGCCCAGATCATCGATATCAACATGGACGAGGGGATGCTGGATTCGGAGACCGCCATGGTCACCTTTCTTAACCTCATCGCCGCGGAACCGGATATCTCCCGCGTCCCCATCATGGTGGACTCCTCCAAATGGAAGGTGATTGAGGCAGGACTGAAATGCATCCAGGGCAAGGCGATCGTGAACTCGATCAGCCTGAAGGCGGGCGAGGAGGAGTTTCTCGCCCAGGCACGCTTATGCCAGCGTTACGGTGCGGCAGTGGTCGTCATGGCGTTCGACGAGGACGGCCAGGCAGACAACCTTCAGCGACGCAAGGACATCTGTAAGCGATGTTACGATCTGCTTATCGAGAAGCTGGATTTTAATCCGAACGATATTATTTTTGACCCCAATATTTTCGCCATCGCCACAGGTATAGACGAACACAATAACTACGCCGTAGAGTTTATCGAGGCCACGCGCTACATCAAGTCAAACCTGCCCGGCGCACTGGTTTCGGGCGGCGTGTCCAACGTGTCATTCTCGTTTCGCGGCAATGACGCTGTGCGCGAGGCCATTCACTCGGTCTTCCTCTATCATGCTATTCGTGCCGGTATGGACATGGGAATCGTCAATGCCGGACAGCTGGCGGTTTATGACGAGTTGCCCGAGGATTTACGCACAGTGGTGGAAGATGTCATCCTGAACCGCCGCCAGGACGGCACCGAACGCCTTTTGCAGCTGGCAGAACGCTATCGCGATGCCGGAGGTGGCGAAGCGCGCGTTGAGGATCTCAGCTGGCGGGAACAAGATGTACAAAAGCGCCTGGCCCATGCCCTCGTCAAAGGCATCTCAACCTGGATCGTCGAGGATGCCGAAGAAGCCCGACAAAAATACGCGCGCCCTATAGAGGTAATCGAAGGCCCCTTGATGGACGGGATGAACATCGTGGGGGAGCTTTTCGGTACGGGTAAGATGTTCCTGCCCCAGGTTGTCAAAAGTGCCCGGGTAATGAAACAGGCAGTAGCACACCTGCAGCCCTTCATAGAACTGGAAAAAGTTGGTGGTAATTCAACCAACGGCAAAATCCTGATGGCAACCGTGAAAGGCGATGTGCACGACATTGGCAAGAACATTGTGGGTATCGTGCTGCAAGGTAATAACTTTGAGGTGATCGATCTCGGGGTGATGGTGTCCTGCGAAAAAATTCTGCAGGCCGCGCGGGATCAGCAGGTTGATGTTATCGGTCTCAGCGGCCTGATCACTCCTTCACTGGAAGAGATGACGCATGTTGCCAGTGAGATGCAGCGCCTGGAGTTCGATATACCCCTCATGATCGGCGGCGCAACGACGTCCAAGGCCCATACTGCAGTCAAGATAGAGCCCCAGTACAACAGGGACGTAGTCGTATATGTTCCTGACGCCTCGCGCAGTGTATCGGTGGTGACCCAATTGGTTGGGCTGGGCAAGGAAAAGTTTGTCAGGGAGCTTCAGGAAGAATATGTTGCCGTACGTGCGCGAGTGGCCAACCGCAAGCCCCGCGAGCGACAAAGTCCCTATGTGGACGCGGTCGCGAACGCGCCACAATTTGATTGGCAAGGTTATCAGCCACCCCGCCCGTCCTTTCTCGGCACGCGCGTCTACGAAAACTTTCCCATCGCCGATCTGGTGGATACGATTGACTGGACGCCATTCTTCATAACCTGGGAGCTTGCAGGGAAATATCCGAAAATACTCGATGATGACGTCGTCGGTGCTCAGGCGCGCGAACTCTTCGAGGACGCTCAGCAGATGCTCAAGCGAATCGTAGACCAGCGCCTATTGACCGCCAATGCCACGGTCGGGTTTTGGCCAGCCGCCCGACTAGGCGCTGATGATATCGTTGTTTACGCCGATGACAGCCGCAGCAAAGTTATTGAAACCCTGCATCAATTAAGGCAACAGACCGAAAAACCGGAAGGATCGCGCAATGCCAGCCTGGCTGATTTCATAGCGCCATTGGACACCGGTGTGGCCGACTATATAGGCGGGTTTTGCGTAACGACCGGTCACGGTGTCGAAGCACTTGCCGCGCAGTTCGCAGCCCAGCATGACGATTACAATAGTATCTTGCTGAAATCCCTGGCTGATCGCCTGGCCGAATCTTTTGCAGAGTATCTGCACAGGCTTGTGCGCAGGGAGTTGTGGGGATACGACGCCAGCGAATCGTTAAGTATCGAGGAATTGATCAGTGAGCACTATCGGGGTATCAGACCGGCGCCGGGTTATCCGGCCTGTCCAGATCACACCGAAAAGGCGGCCCTGTTCAGGCTCCTGGATGCTACAAGAACTTGCGGCGTTCAGCTGTCGGAGAATTTCGCCATGACCCCCGCCTCTTCTGTCAGTGGGTTTTACTTTTCCCACCCTGACTCGCGCTATTTTGCGATAGGAAAATAGGTCGCGACCAGGTGGAAGACCTTGCCAATCGCAAAGGCGAGTCGGTGGAAACTGTAGAACGATGGCTACGCCCCAACCTTGGTTACGTAGGAGCAGGTACGATTATGGATCAGGAGGACAATCAACAGTCCGAAAATTCCGGTGAGCGCGACAAGCTGAACCCCCTACAGGTCGTGAGCAGCGTATTCGCCGCTGGCTTGGGCGTCCAGAGTAGTAAAAATCGGGAACGGGACTTCAAACAAGGCCGGATCGGCGTTTTCATCGCCGCCGGCGTTGTGTTTACACTGCTGTTTATCGGTGTAGTGGTTTTCGTTGTACAAATGGTACTTAAAAGTACCGGAAACTGACGCCAGCCAACAGCCCGGGGTTCAGGAAGGCATTCCACTGAGCCAGACAAAAGCCGCGCAAACGGCTATCGCTATGATCGTCGTCACCGCTATTGCGTCAGCCACCCCGTCCGATGCGCGCTCTGATTTGGTGTTATCTGTCATAATGCTCTCCTTTGGTGAGGTTCGTGGCGGGCTCATTATAACAACATTCTCCCTGTTCAGAAGCAGTTCCCGCGGAGGGGCCAAAGCACCCTGGGCCAGCAGGGATTGATCTAAGCATATGAATATTCTCACTATTTATTATTACCCAAGTTCTGGTACTGTAGCGCCTCCCCGGCACGGGGACGAATTTCCAAGGGTCATTGAGCAGGATCTGTAGATGTACGTTTACGACCACTACGACCAGAAGATTATTGATGAGCGGGTCGCACAGTTCCGCGATCAAACCACCCGATTCCTGGCGGGTGAGATCACTGCCGAACAGTTTCTACCCCTGCGCTTGCAAAACGGCTTATATGTACAGCGACTGGCCCCCATGCTGCGAATCGCCGTTCCCTATGGCCTGATGAACAGCTCCCAACTGCGGAAGCTCGCCGAGATCAGTCGCAGCTACGATAAAGGATATGCACATATCAGCACACGGCAAAATGTGCAGTTGAACTGGCCGAAGCTGGAGGAAGTCCCCGATATACTGGCAGCCCTGGCGTCTGTCCAGATGCACGCCATACAGACCAGCGGAAACTGTATTCGCAATACCACCACTGACCAGTTTGCGGGAGTCGCCTGTGACGAGCTGGAAGATCCACGACCCTACTGTGAAATTATTCGGCAATGGTCAACGCTACATCCGGAGTTTGCCTTCCTGCCGCGCAAGTTCAAGATCGCGGTTTGCGGCTCGGCACAGGATCGCGCGGCTATACATCACCATGATATCGGCATTGAACTGGTGCCAGACCGGGACGGTGAAATCGGCCTCAAAATACTGGTCGGTGGTGGCCTGGGGCGGACACCTGCCATTGGCTCTACGGTATGCGACTGGTTGGACAAGAAGCATATGCTTACCTATCTGGAGGCGATTCTCCGGGTCTATAACAAGTATGGTCGGCGGGACAATAAGTTTAAGGCTCGCGTAAAAATACTTGTTAAGGCCATGGGGGTCGATGCGTTTCGACAGGCCGTGGAAAAGGAGTGGCTGGCGCTAAAGGATGGCCCTACCACTTTAACCGAGCAGGAATTGAACCGGGCGAAATCCTTCTTCCGTTCACCGAATTACCAGGTGCTTGATGGGGAGGTCGCTCTAACCGCACTCACCAGCCAGTGTGCCGAAAACCCGATTTTTGGTAACTGGGTGAAGCGCAATACAGAAGCCCACCGTGTGCCCGGTTATCGTATCGTCACTATTTCGCTAAAAGCTACCGGCTACGCGCCGGGAGATGTGACGGCCGAGCAACTCGAACTGCTTGCGGAGCTTGCCGACAACTTCTCTTTTGGTGAAATCCGCAGTACCCATCAACAAAACATGGTTCTGGCCGACGTTCCGTTATCCGGACTCTACGCCTTGTGGCAGCAGCTGCAGGAGGCCGGTCTGGCGACCCCGAACATCGGCTATCTGACCGATATTATTTGCTGTCCTGGCGGCGATGACTGTTCCCTCGCCAATGCCAAATCGCTGCCGGTTGCGGAAGCGATCCAGGCCCGTTTCGATGACCTGGATTACGTATACGACCTGGGTCCACTTGAATTGAATATCAGTGGTTGCATGAACGCCTGCGGACACCACCATATAGGGCATATCGGGGTACTTGGGGTCGATAAAAAGGGCCAGGAGTACTATCAGGTGTGCCTGGGAGGCAGCCAATCGAAAGACGCTTCAATTGGCAATATTCTTGGGCCCTCCTTCAGACAGGAAGACATGCCCGACGTAATCGAGAAAATCGTTTCCGCGTATGTCAGCTTGCGAGGCGAGGAAGAGACCTTTCTTGATACCTACAGAAGGGTTGGCATAGAGCCATTCAAGGAGCGCGTGTATGCCCAGGCTGATTAAGCGGGGCGTCATTACGGAAGACCCCTGGTTGCCCGCGAATCCCGCTGCGGACACCGCTGCCCCGGGGCACATATGCACACTTGAGCAATGGCAGCGACTGGTTGAAAAATCGGGTAGTGCGGTGCAATTGGAACCTGGACAGGAACCTTTGCCACTTTTCGACGATCTGGCAAAGATTCTACTGGTCGTTATTAATTTTCCGGTCTTCACCGATGGGCGTGGATTCTCGTATGGGCGGGATTTACGTGAGCACGGATATACCGGCGAACTGCGGGCTGCCGGATACTTTATCCGCGATCAGCTCACCTATCTTTCCCGCTGTGGATTCGATGCTTTTCAGCTGACTGATGAATCGGGCCTTGAAGCCGCGCTGGATAGCTTCCAGGATTTCAGCGAACACTACCAGGCGGCTATCGATCAACCACTGCCACTGTTTCGGCGCAGATTGCCGTAATCGGGTCTGGTTTCTATTCACCGGCGCTTTGTTTACACTCCATAAGCGGCCAGCCGGATCAGGGTGCGGATGGATTTTAGTAGCATTACATTTTCCTTTTTCCTGATATTCAGTGGTGCGGCTATTTTCGCGTCCATCGCCCTCTACACTCGCCAGCCACTGATTATTGCTTATATCGCCCTTGGTGCCTGCATTGGCCCCTATGGCCTCTCCCTTGTTACGGATCTGAAGTTGCTGACGGATATCGGCCATGTCGGCATTATCTTCCTGCTTTTTTTGCTCGGATTGGACATGCAACCGCAGGCGCTGTGGTCCACCCTGCGTAAATCGACTGTAGTGGCAGTATTCAGCTCGATAATTTTTCTGGCCGCAGCTTATGGGGTGGCATCCCTGTTCGGCTACTCCAGCCAGGACAGCCTCGTGATTGGCACGACGATGATGTTTTCTTCCACGATTATAGGCATCAAACTGCTACCAACAACCGTTTTGCACCACCGGCATATAGGTGAATTGATGATCGGCCTGCTGTTATTGCAGGACCTTCTGGCCATTGTCGTGCTGATGATTCTATTAAGTGCGGCTTCCGGCAGCAGTGAGTCAATGGGCAAGGATCTGGTTCTGTCCTTGCTTTGTTTGCCGCTACTGGCCGCTGTAGCCCTGTTGATTGTTCGCTATGTCCTGTTGCCGTTGATTACACGATTTGATCGTTTCCATGAGTACATATTTCTGCTGGCGATTGGCTGGTGCCTGGGTTTGGCTGAAGCAGCCAACGGAATTGGACTATCTGCGGAAATCGGCGCTTTTATAGCGGGTATAACCATCGCTACCAGTCCCATCTCGCAATATATTGCCGTGAACCTCAAACCGTTACGTGATTTCTTCCTGATCCTGTTCTTTTTCTCGGTCGGCGCTCGCTTTGACCTGGCTGTGCTGGATCAGGTACTGGCACCAGCCCTGGCCCTCGCGGGCTTGATGTTGTGTCTTAAACCGGTCGTTTACCGCTATTTACTAAAAGGTGTCAGTGAGAAGCGCAGTCTCGGCTGGGATCTTGGCTTCCGTCTGGGTCAGGCCAGCGAGTTCTCGCTTCTGATAGCCTATGTCGCCATCGGTGGTGCGCTCATTTCAGAGCAGGCGTCCCTGCTTATCCAGGCGACGACTATTATTACACTACTGGTATCTTCCTATATCGTCGTACTAAATTACCCGACGCCGATCGCCATCTCTGATCGGCTACGCCGCGACTGATTCAAGGGACAAAAAAAGCCGGCCCGTGGGAGAGTGTGTGAAAACACCTCTCGAGTCTGACAAAATACCCGTATCGTCAGATACGGGTATTTTTTTATGCGTCACCTGAACGGAGAGTCCCGCCACCAAAGCAGCCTGCTGCCGGATACGCTGGATGATTATGTCGGTGAAGATCACCCAGTCCGGGTAATCGACGCTTTCATGGATAACTTGAATATAGTGGATTTGGGTTTCTCCAAAGCCTCCACCAAGACCACAGGACGCAAGCCCTACAACCCAGCAGATCTCCTCAAACTCTATGTTTACGGCTATCTCAATCAATTGAGATCCAGCCGAAGATTGGAGAAAGAGTGTCACCGCAATCTGGAAGTACTCTGGCTGATGAAGCGGCTCGCCCCCGACTTCAAGACCATCGCCGATTTCCGGAAGGACAACGCATCTGCGATCAAGGGTGCGTGCCAGGCCTTCATCCAGTTCTGCCGAGAGGCAGATTTACTTACCGGCCGCTTAATTGCCATTGATGGCAGCAAATTCAAAGCGGCGGCAAGCAAAGACAAAGCCCTGACCCGAAAACAGCTTCGGGAACGGCGAAAACGAATGGAAAGACTGGTTGACCAGTATCTCAGCCAGTTGGACAAAGCAGATAGTGAGAATGTTAATGTCGAGATGGAGAGTGGTCGCGTCCAGCGCGCCTTGAAGCGACTGGAGATTGAGGGTATCCAACTGGATGATGTCGAGTCGGCCATGGAACAACGCCAAAGTAATCAACATTGCCGTACCGAACCCGATGCAAAACTGATGCGCTCGGGGCGTGAGGGGATAGTGCTTGGCTATAACGTCCAAACCGCAGTAGACGCAGACAGCGGGCTCATTGTGCATCACGATGTCACAGACCGGAGTGCCGATACTCAGGAACTTCAGCCGATGGCAGAAGAGACCAAAAAGGTACTGAGTGCCGAGAATTTGGCTGTGGTGGCTGATGCCGGATATTCGAACGGTGAACAACAGGCTGCATGCGAGGCACAAGATATTCACGTTGCGGTACCGAGCAGAAGAGCCGTCAATAACCAGTCGCCGGAGTTCTTCCAGAAAGCGGACTTTAAGTACAATGCAGATCGGGACTGCTTTACCTGCCCGGCCGGGGAGGAGCTGCATTACAAAACCCACAGCAGTAAGGACAAAATGTACCTGTACGCCCGAACGGGGTGTGGAAGCTGCGCCTTGCAGTCCAGGTGTACAAAAGCTGATCGTCGCTGGGTGAGTCGCCACTTTTACGAAGAAGCCTTTGCCGTCTCAGAGGCTCGTTTAAGGGCCAATCCAAGGCTGATGGTCACCCGGATGGCTGCAGTAGAACGCCCCTTTGCTACCTTGAAGCAGGTAATGGGCCTCAGACGCTTCCTGTGTTGGGGGATGAAGGGAGCTAAAGCGGAAATGGGGCTTGGGATATTGAGCTACAACCTGACGAGAATGATCAACGAAGTGGGAGTACCAAGGTTACTGGTTGCCTTGAGATAGTTCAGCCAAAAAAACCCTCCCCCAAAAACAGAAAAGCCCAGCTGAGATCAGCTGGGCTTCGCGGTTCAGGCCTGAGGAGGCGGATTTTACACAGCCTCCCGTGGGCCGGCTTTTTTATCTAAAAACTGTTTACAATAATGCCTCGAATTCAGGAAGTGCGACAAAGAGGTCTGCTACCAGCCCATAATCCGCGACCTGAAAGATCGGCGCGTCCTCGTCCTTATTAATGGCTACTATCACCTTGGAGTCTTTCATACCTGCAAGATGCTGTATCGCCCCTGAAATACCGACCGCGATGTACAGGTCGGGGGCGACAATTTTTCCGGTCTGGCCAACCTGCATATCGTTGGGCACAAATCCGGCGTCCACAGCCGCACGTGAGGCACCGATTGCGGCTCCGACTGTCGGCGATGCCATCCAATAACTTGAAGTTCTCGCCATTCTGCATACCACGGCCGCCTGATATCACCACGGATGCGGAAGTCAGTTCGACGCTCAGATACGGCTACCTCCTCGCTTACGAAAGCAGAAACTCCCGCATCGTGTACAGCACTTAACGCCTCAATAGTGGCCGAGCCTCCGGTGGTTACCACGGCATCGTAGGCCGTAGTTCGCACAGTAATGATTTCTTCGCATCGGCGCTCTGCACTGTAGCAATCACGTTCCCCGCGTAAATCGGCCGCTGGAACGTGTCAGCTGACTCAACCGAGGTTATCTCTGATATTTGCGCGACATCTAACAGTGCTGCAAACTGAGGTAAGTTTTACAATTTGCCGTGGCCGGCGCGAGGATGCTGTCATAGCCCGCTGCCACTTCAGCTACCAGCAGGCCGATATTTTCAGCCAATTGCGTTTATAAACAGCGCTATCAGCCACCAATACCTTACCTATACCTGGCACTGTTGCAGCGGCGGTTGTAACGGCGCCGCAGTCGCCGCCGGCAACGAGGATATCGACGTCTCCACCCAGGGCCTGAGCCGCGGCGACGGTATTAAGCGTAGAAACCTTCAGGCTCGCGTTATCGTGTTCTGCTATCACCAAAGTACTCATGATATTACCTTCGCTTCGTTCTTCAATTTGTCTACCAACTCCTGAACATCCTTGACCTTGATGCCCGCCTTCCTTGCCGCCGGCGGCTGAACCTTGACTCTGGTGATATGTGAAGTCACCTCCACGCCCAGATCCTGTGGAGTGAACACATCCAGAGGCTTCTTCTTGGCTTTCATTATGTTTGGAAGCGAGGCATAACGGGGTTCGTTCAGGCGCAAATCAGTTGTTACGATCGCGGGCAACTTCAGGCTCAAGGTCTGCAGGCCGCCGTCTATTTCGCGGGTGACGTTTACCTTGTCACCGTCAATTTCTACCTTGGAAGCGAACGTACCTTGCCCCATATTTGCCAGGGCGCCCAGCATTTGTCCGGTCTGGTTATTATCCCCGTCGATGGATTGTTTCCCGAGAATCACCAGTTGGGGCTGCTCCTTATCGACAACAGCCTTGAGCAACTTGGCAACGACCAGCGGTTCCACATTCGACTGGGTCTCGACCTGGATTCCCCTGTCGGCACCCAGGGCCAGAGCGGTTCTTATCTGCTCCTGGCAGCTTTTGTCTCCAACTGAAACCGCAATCACCTCCGTTGCGATGCCGGCCTCCTTCAGGCGCACGGCTTCTTCAACAGCAATTTCACAGAAGGGATTGATAGCCATTTTGACGTTATTGAGATCGACATCACTACCATCGGCTTTGGCGCGTACCTTGACGTTGTAGTCAACGACACGCTTAACGGCGACAAGAACCTTCATGGATTCTCCATAGATTTTTTCAGGTGGGTTGAGGCGGCTGTAGCGGCAAAATCCGGCGACACGCCCTTGGACTTGGCGGCGTATGTTGCCCACAAATACGGGCGGGGTCAAGGGTCATAATGGCCGTGCCCGGGGGCTGTCCAGGGCCTTTCAGGGATTTTGCGTATTGATTGAGTTTATAGTCTTTAATTGTTAAAAATTATATACTTGCGCGCCCCCAGTGGCAAAAAAACGCCCCAGGTCTTTAAAACGATGCAAAGAGGACAACGCTGTGGAACGTGAATTTATGGAATTTGATGTGGTGATTGTAGGCGCGGGCCCAGCGGGCCTGTCTGCTGCCTGCCGCATCAAGCAGCTGGCCGAGCAAAAAGGGCAGGAAGTGTCCGTCTGCGTGGTGGAAAAGGGCTCTGAGGTCGGGGCTCACATTCTATCCGGTGCGTTACTTGAACCAAGGGCGCTCAATGAATTATTTCCCGATTGGAAGAATATGGGCGCCCCGGTTAAAACGGCTGTAAAGGGCGACCGCTTTTTCTTTTATTTGAACCAAAAGAGTGCAATCAAGCTGCCTAATTTCATGATTCCCACGCCCACCCACAACGAGGGCAACTACATCGTATCCATGGGTAATGTATGCCGCTGGCTGGCGCAACAGGCTGAAGGAATGGGAGTGGAGGTGTATCCCGGGTTCGCGGCTGCGGAGATCCTCTATCACGAAGATGGGCGGGTTAAGGGGATCGCCACCGGGGATATGGGCGTAAGTGCCAACGGCGAGCACAAGGACAGCTACATGCCGGGAATGGAACTGCATGCCAAATACACACTGTTCGCTGAGGGCTGTCGCGGCCACCTGGGAAAGCAATTGATCACGAAGTTCGCCCTGGATACCGGGCGGGATCCCCAGCACTACGCTATTGGTATTAAGGAAATCTGGGAAATCCCTCCCGAGAAGCACGAAGAAGGTCTGGTGATACATGGTCTTGGCTGGCCTCCTGAGTGAGCGCAGTTCCGGGCGGCGGCGCCTTTATGTACCACGCGGAGAACAACCAGGTTTACCTTGGTTTGATCGCGGATCTCAACTACAGCAACCTTCACATGAGTCCATTCGAGGAATTTCAGCGCTGGAAGCACCATTCGGAGACGATCAAATATCTCGAGGGTGGTAGGACTCGTCTATGGCGCTCTCGCGCAATTACTAAGGGAGGCTTCAATTCACTTCCCAGGATGCATTTCCCGGGCGGCTTGCTTATAGGCTGTGACGCCGGGACACTGAACAGCGTAAAAATCAAAGGTAACCACACCGCCATGAAGAGCGGTATCCTGGCGGCGGAAGCGGTCGTGGGAGGTACTCTGGTACCGGTGAAGCTGCCCCTGCAGACCTCGAGTCATTTGCTCGTAAAGTGGAATCTTCCTGGTTGCATGAAGAACTTTACACGACCCGTAACTTTCAGGATTCATGCACAAATTCGGCATACTGTTTGGCTCTGCCATGGTGTGGATCGACCAGAATATCTTGGCGGCAAACTACCATTCACCCTCAATGATTCCAACCCGGACTACGCCGCACTCAAGCCGGCCGCAGCATGCAAGAAACTTCACATATCCCAAACCGGATAACACCGCTTTGACCGCCTTTCTTCAGTCTTTCTATCCAATACCAATCACGAGGAGGATCAGCCCTGTCACCTGACGCTGATTAACCCCGACGTGCCCATAAAGAAAAATTTGCCATTGTACGACGAGCCCGCGCGCGCTATTGCCCCGCGGGCGTCTATGAGGTGGTTGAGAGTGAGGCAGGAAAGAAATTCCAGATCAACGCACAAAACTGTGTGCACTGCAAGACCTGTGATATCAAGGACCCTTCTCAAAATATTGTGTGGGTTACGCCGAGGGTTTTGGTGGTCCGAATTACCTGAACATGTGTAAGCCGGAGACAGGCTCAATGGTGTATCAGCGCAACGGCAACAAAACCGAAAGTACAAGCTGAAATTCGCCTGACCCCGGGTGCGGTGACGCCATCCTGATGAGACGCCATGGCCACCAGGCGATACCAGGCGGGCCTTGTGCAAATGGCTGAAAGACCATGCGGCAGAGTCATGACAGCTATACTTCCGGCATCGGCGTCAAGGAAAAGCGGTTGCAACTCGCTTACAATGACCTTCCTTCCGGTATTAAGCGTCCCTTGTAGCAAATGTGCTCGCGTTGGTTCCAGCACGTCAAAATCAATGACCAGCAGTGGGTACCACTCGACCGAAATTCGCCACTTCTCACTGGGTGTGACCAGATAGTATTCTCCGTCCCTCTCGCGACGTAAGATACTGGCAAATAATCTGACAAGAGACTCTCTTTTTATCTCCCGTCCCTCGTGGTACCACTTCCCCTGAGCATCAATCCTTATTGCCATGTCGCCACTTAACGGCGGGTGCCACAGATGTAGCGGCGGTGAGTCAAAATCGCGCCGGGACTGTACCTGACCTGCAAGGGACTCAAACCGGTCTTTCAAAATTATTCCTCTGGTATCAAATTGCCCGCTGCGCTATAACATGGCTGAAATGTTCGACTAAGTCGATACTATGATTAACTGGGTGCGTACTGCTGTTGTTAAATGGCTTAAGCATGAACGGCCACCACCAACTACGCCGCTGAGTAATTTTGAGCGCATACGGCATGAGATTAAAGCCTGTGATGTATTACTTGTGGAGGGAAGATCCAGAGTCAGTGAAGTAATAAAATTGATAACCCAGAGCAACTGGTCCCATGCAGTGTTGTATATTGGGAGACTCCACGACATTGAGGACACGCAACTAAGAGAAAGGCTCGGGCAATTCTACAATGGAAACGCCGATCGACAACTGGTGATAGAAAGCGAGTTGGGGCTGGGTACCGTGGTACGAGTATTGACGACCTATGAAAAAGAGCATCTTAGGATCTGTCGACCCCGAGGCCTGGGATTTCATGACAGCCAAAAAATACTCGCCTACGCGATTGAGCGATTGGGCACAAGCTACGATGTACGGCAAGTATTCGATCTGGCTCGCTTTATGTTCCCCTGGGCTGTTTTGCCACGCCGCTGGAGATCAACACTTTTCCGAGCTCGTCCCGGAAAAACTACGCAAACTGTGTGTTCGACAATGATCGCCGAAGCATTTGGCCAGACTCAGTTTCCCATTCTTCCATTGGTCAAACGCATCGATGGGGAGCGAATTCAACTCTATATGCGTAATCCAAAGCTATGTACACCCAGCGATTTCGATTACTCCCCCTACTTCGATATTATTAAATATCCTTTTCTGGATGTTCACCATCATGGCGATCACCGTTTGCTACCCTGGCAGGGAGCAACAAGCGTCGCTGCAGATGAAAAGGCGATGTATGTATCCGCTGACCCGGGGCTACACCCGCTCCATGATGATACCCAGTAGCGAAAGAGCTTACTTAATCAAGCGCAGTCACCTATAAGGCGGACGTTAATTACTCCGTTGATGGAACGCATTCGGTTGAGCACTTCCTTTGCAGGTTGCGTGCTGATGTCGATAAGATTATACGCGACTTCGTCGCGGCTCTTGTTCAGCATATCGATAACATTGATGTTTTCGTCAGCGAGAATCGAAAGTACATTACCGAGAATCTTCGGAACATTTTCATTTGCTACTGATAACCGACAGCCGCTTACACGATCCAACTGTAACGAGGGAAAATTTACAGCATTGCGAATATTGCCATTCTCGAGAAAATCCCTGAGTTGTTCTGCGGCCATGATTGCACAATTGTCTTCAGCTTCGTCGGTGCTCGCACCTATATGAGGCATCAGGATAACATCTTCCCGGCCTATAAGTTCTGGAGTAGGAAAATCCGCAATATATCTGCGTAGCTGATGACTATCCAAAGCCTGCAATAAGGAATTCTGGTCAATGATTTCCTGACGGGCAAAATTCAGTAAACACGCTCCTGGGCGTATGGTCCGAAATAACTCTGCATTGATCAGCCCCCGTGTTGAATCCAAGACTGGCAAATGCAACGTGATATAGTCACTGCGTGCGAAAAGCGCTGATAGGGTATCGGCCTTGCGAACCTGGCTTGATAATCGCCAAGCAGCCTCCACTGACAGTGCCGGATCAAATCCGATAACCTCCATACCCAGGGTCAGCGCCATCTCCGCCACAAGCGAGCCGATGGCACCCAGGCCTACCACTCCGAGGGTCTTGCCAACCAGTTCCCGCCCCTTGAAGCGTTTTTTCTCCGCTTCGAGAGTCTTATTCAGTTCAGCCCCGTCAGTAATAGCCTTGAGAGTATGTACATACTCAATACCTTCAATTATCCCTCTGGAACCCAGCAGCAGGCCTGTCGCGACCAGTTCCTTGACGGCATTGGCGTTTGCGCCAGGCGTATTGAATACGGGTATCCCGCGTGCCGTGCAGGCTGTAACCGGGACATTATTCACTCCCGCACCGGCACGTGCAATCGCCAGCACTGAATCAGGTATGTCGTCTTCTTTCAGTTTATAACTGCGGAGCAATATGGCGTCCGGATGAGAAAATTCGCTGGCGATTTCGTATTTATCGCGTGGCAAACGTTCCAGTCCCCGGAGTGAAATTTGATTTAATGTCAGTACCTTTTTTGCCATGAGGGCCTCAGCCAAATTTTATTGAAGGACAGATATATCAGCACTTTCCTGTAATCCCCGCTGAAATTCTCCATCTATCAGCTGACCGGACTCGGTAACAAGCAGCTTCTGCAGCTGCAATTTCTCAGGTTCATCCAGCGATTTATAGCTTCCTGGAATAACTCGTACCAACTCAATGACTACAGCGTCCCCATTGGGCGTGATGATAAAATCACTGGAGGTCGCATCGCCCGCCGGAGTTGGCAGTTCGAATGCCCTTTGAATGACCTCTGGAGGTACTGCGGAATTGCGTCGGTCAACCGCCAGTTCGACCTGCATGGCGTAACCTTTTGCTTCAGCGATCCTGGCAAGTGCTTCACCAGCCCTGACCTGCTTTAATGCGTCAACTGCTTCAGCGGAAACTGCATTGCGTGTATTCTCTTCAACTATCGCAGAAACGACTTCCTGCCGGATTGATTCCAGTGGTTTCACTTCAGGGGCATTGTGGTTCCTAACTCGTAGTACTACAAACTTGTCCCCCGCCAGTTCGATCACATCACTATTATTTCCTGCAGAAAATACATCATCCGAAAACAGTGCTTCCAACAAAGCAGGATTTGAAAACAACCCTTCATTTTGTGTTCGTGTGACAGCATTCTGTTGCTGGACGCTAAGGTTAAGTTCCTTCGCGGGATAGGATAGGTCCTCTGCGTTGAATGCAAGATCCTTGAGCGACTCTACAGTTCGCACTAATGCAACTCGCGCATCCTCTCTCTGGATTTTATCGATTAACTGTTCGCGCATTTCTTCCAGTGATGGAATGTTGGTTTCCTTGCGCTCCGTGACCAAAATCAAATGAGTTCCAGCATCTGTCTTGACCGGGCCTGAGACAACACCCGGCTGCAACTTACTGATTGCAGATTCCATTTCCTTGGGAAAGGTATCGCCGCTGGTGTACCCCAGGTCTCCCCCTTTTTCCGCAGATCCGACGTCATCAGAAAATTCTTTGGCAACATCGGCGAAGGGTACTCCCGCAGCTAGTTTCTCCTGCGCCTTTGCCAGCCGGGGCTCAAGGTCCTGCTCATCACCGGATTCAAAAAGGATATGTGAAACACGATTTTGTGTTTGGTACTGGGCCTCCTGTTTCGCCTGTTCATAGGCCTCGAGGATAGCGCCCTCTTCCACGGGTTGACGAAAATCGTCCAGCGACAGTTCGAGATAATCTACATCCACGGACTCTGGTGTGCGAAAGTTATCCTGATGAGCTTTGTAGTACTCGGAAATCTGCTCCTCGCTGATAGCAGAGTCCAGGGAGAAAGACTCACGCGGGATAGTAAAATAGCGCAGATCACGTTGTTCGGAGATGACTTCAGCATTTAAATCTAATTCGAAGAGTGTTGCAAAATCGCTGCCAGCGAGCCCACTTCGCAACTGATTGACCAGTAGCTCATCGTGAAGGCTCTGCTTGAAAAAGCCCGGCGTATATCCTGCATTCGCCAGCACACTTTTATATGCCTCAGGAGAAAAAGCGCCATCGACCTTGAATTGATCCATGCTCCCAACTACCTGTCCGATTTCATTTTCAGAAACCGCCAGGTTCAACTTCGACGCGGCTTGGATTTCCAATTTCTGGCTTATCAACGCCGCCAGTACCTGAGGTTTAAGGCGCTCATCATCAAGTAAGGTCGGATCAAGATTGGCACCCATCATAGCGATCAATCTTCGCTTTTGGGTATCCAGCGCTTGTTGTAACTCCTGTGGGTAGATCGACTCACCATTAACTTCGGCAATCTCATTACCTCCACCATTCACCAATATGGATTCGATACCA
Organism: Halioglobus sp.; assembly: GCA_041395965.1. Taxonomy (GTDB): domain Bacteria; phylum Pseudomonadota; class Gammaproteobacteria; order Pseudomonadales; family Halieaceae; genus Marimicrobium. Next base: position 18,019 of record JAWKZM010000022.1, on the reverse strand, counting down.
AAGAAAGCAAACGAAACAACAATTAAGCCAACAACTATCTTGGCAGTTGTGCCCTGTACGTTCTTGCGTATGTCTTGCAGCATGATTTGATCTCATCAGTACTAAAAAAAAAGCGCACAATGCAGTGCGCCTTTTTGTTGCATGCAGGGGTTCATCCTGATGGCGACACCCTTTTAAGTAATAACTGTCGAGTTTAGACAGCCATTGCCCTTCCTATTTGGGGTTCACCGCATCTTTGAGTGCCTTGCCGGCCTTAAAACTGGGCACTGTGGAAGCGCTGATTTGTATGGTGGCTCCAGTCTGTGGGTTCCGCCCGCTGCGCGCGCTCCGCTGCTTTACCGAAAACGTGCCAAAACCAACCAGGGCTACCTGTTCGCCCATTTTCAATTCATTAGTGATGCTGTCCAGTACCGCATCCAGCGCTCGGCTGGCTGAGGCTTTTGGCAGGTCTGCTGCCGCTGCAATCGCGTCAATTAATTCAGTTTTATTCACATTAATCCCCTCAAAAGTTATCGCTACAGAAGTTGTATTTAAATTCTAAGCTACATAGAGCGCTGGTATTGAAAAGCCAGCTTTCGCTTGCAAATTCCTGTTTGGCCGGTGTGGACTCACGCGCGGCTTCCAACCCTGAAAATTTTACGCCGCTGGACGCACGACTTTATACTAGAGCAGGAATGCGGGTCAATAATCATCGTACCCATCAATGCGTATTAATGCGATTTTTTTCGTCCTGTTCCTTCTCTGCAGCAGCCGCCATCGAGTCCGCAAGATACTCCTCATCGCTAAGCGGTTCTGGCATTGACTCTAGAGCCAATGCCAAGACTTCATCAATCCATTTCACCGGGCAGATCTTCAGGTTCTCTTTGATATTTACTGGCACTTCCTTCAAGTCCCGCTCATTCTCCTTGGGAATAATGACTGTCTTAATCCCACCCCGTCGCGCGGCCAATAATTTTTCCTTCAGCCCGCCAATTGGAAGCACCTCTCCTCTAAGCGTGATCTCCCCTGTCATTGCAACGTCAGATCGGACTGGAATACTGGTCAACACGGACACGAGAGCAGTGCACATGGCAACCCCTGCGCTGGGACCGTCCTTGGGTGTAGCACCTTCTGGCACATGAATATGGACATCGTGCGTTTCATGATAATTTGCAGGAATTCCAAGCATTTGCGAGCGACTACGTACCACTGTCGTCGCTGCTTGAATCGACTCCTGCATAACATCTCCAAGGGATCCTGTTTGAACATGGCGTCCTTTTCCAGTAACAGCCACGGCTTCGATAGTCAGTAGTTCTCCGCCGACTGAGGTCCATGCCAGACCAGTCACCTGCCCTATTTTGTTGGTTTGCTCGGCGATCCCGAAATTGAACTTCCTCACACCAAGATAATCAGGCAACATTTCTGCCGTTACAGTTGTCCCTGCAGAAACCTGCTTGAGCGCAAGTGCCTTAACAATCTTTCGACAGACCTTGGCAATTTCCCTTTCCAGGGAACGCACTCCCGCTTCCCGCGTGTAGTAACGGATAATATCAATCACCATATCCGGAGCAATGAGCAATTCATCCTGTTTCAGGCCGTTGAGCCGCAATTGCTTTGGTATAAGGTATCGCTCCGCAATGTTCAGCTTTTCATCTTCTGTGTAACCCGGGATTCGTATAATTTCCATACGGTCTAACAACGGGCCAGGAATATTCATTGTATTTGATGTGCAGACAAACATAACATCTGACAGGTCGTAGTCCACTTCGAGGTAGTGGTCGTTAAATGCATGGTTCTGCTCTGGATCAAGCACTTCCAACATCGCCGAAGCCGGATCTCCCCGATGATCCATGCCCATTTTATCAATCTCATCGAGCAGGAATAGCGGATTCCTCACTCCGGCTTTAGACATCTTCTGCAATAATTTCCCAGGCATAGAACCGATATAGGTGCGCCGGTGTCCGCGTATTTCCGCTTCATCACGCACTCCGCCCAGCGCCATCCGCACGAACTTTCTGTTGGTAGCACGCGCGATGGACTCGCCGAGCGATGTCTTGCCGACCCCGGGTGGGCCCACAAGGCATAACACCGGCCCCTTGACCTTACGCACACGTTTCTGCACAGCGAGGTATTCGAGGATACGGTCCTTTACTTCCTCAAGCCCATAATGGTCCTCATCCAGAATGGCGGCAGCATGTGAAAGGTCATGTTTAACCTTGCTGCGCTTATTCCATGGAACACTTACCATCCAGTCGATATAGCTGCGCACCACCGAGGCCTCTGCAGACATTGGCGACATCAGCTTTAGTTTACTCAATTCAGATTGTGCCTTTTCCCTTGCCTCCTGCGGCATTTTCGCCTTTTCAATACGAGCTTGCAGCTCATCGATTTCGTTGGGAGCATCGTCCATATCACCCAATTCTCGCTGAATGGCCTTCATTTGCTCATTCAGGTAATACTCCCGCTGGCTTTTTTCCATCTGCTTTTTAACGCGCCCCCGGATACGTTTTTCGACCTGGAAAAGATCGATTTCCGCATCCATAAGCCCCATCAGGTGCTCTAATCGGGCACGAATGCCGGAAATCTCAAGTATGTGTTGCTTTTCTTCGAGGGGGACACTCATGTGCGCCGCGATGGTATCCGCCAAGCGGCCTGGTTCATCGATACCGGTGAGCGACGTCAAGACTTCGGCGGGAACTTTCTTGCTGAGATTTACGTATTTTTCAAATTGAGCAATCGTTGAACGCAGCAGCGATTCCACTTCACGCTCCGGAATATCCTCACTTAGTATCTCCCGAACACCCGCTACTGAAAATTGCCCGTCATCGTCTACAGAGTCTATGACTGCTCGATAACTTCCCTCTACTAGAACCTTGATGGTGCCATCGGGCAGTTTAAGCAATTGTAAAATGTTAGAAACGGTTCCGACCTGGTAGATACCATCAGCAGCGGGGTTATCGTCAGCTGCATTACGCTGCGCTACCAGAAATACCTGCTTGTTACTCGACATGGCATCTTCAAGCGCCTCGATCGAGCGCTCCCGTCCAACAAACAGGGGAAGTACCATATGTGGATAAACGACCACGTCGCGCAAAGGCAATAAAGGCAACTCAATGACGGAAGAAGAACCCATATGAATCTCCGGGTATTTGCAGGAATGTGGCCGATATGTATTGTATGTGGGGATACTATCCCGGAAAGCAAGTAGCCAATGACCGATAATGAAAGCGATCCTGCTTGCGAAGCCTTCGCCCGGTCTCGCAAGGAGTCAGGTTGCTATTCGTCGGTTGACGCCGCTCGGGCTGTCGGCTCGTGATTCTGGTAAACCAGCAGAGGTTCAGAGTCGCCACGAATAACAGACTCGTCTATTACAACTTTGCTCACATCTTCCAACGATGGAATGTTGTACATGGAATCGAGAAGAACGCCTTCAAGTATTGAACGCAAACCCCGCGCACCGGTTTTACGCTCCATCCCTTTCTCAGCGATAGCGCGAAGGCCGTCCTCGCGAAAATCGACCTCTACTCCCTCCATCTCAAACAGCTTGCTATACTGCTTGGTCAATGAATTTTTTGGCTCCGTCAGAATTTGCACCAGCGCCTCTACATCCAATTCCTCGAGGGTCGCTATCACAGGCAGACGCCCGACAAACTCGGGTATCAGCCCGTAATGGACTAGGTCTTCTGGTTCCAACTGCGACAGAAGCTCCCCTACGTTGCGCTTCTCATCCTTGCTTTTAACCTCTGCACTGAACCCAATACCGCCTTTTTCTGATCTGTTTCGGATCACTTTTTCCAGACCAGCGAACGCCCCGCCACAGATAAACAATATGTTGGAGGTATCAACCTGCAGGAATTCCTGCTGCGGGTGCTTGCGTCCGCCCTGCGGGGGAACGGAGGCGATAGTGCCTTCGATTAGTTTAAGCAGTGCTTGTTGCACGCCTTCACCGGACACATCACGAGTAATGGAAGGGTTGTCGGATTTGCGAGAAATCTTGTCGATTTCATCAATGTAGACGATCCCAACCTGGGCCTTCTCTACATCGTATTCACACTTTTGCAATAGCTTTTGGATAATGTTTTCGACATCCTCTCCAACATACCCCGCTTCGGTAAGGGTAGTGGCGTCTGCAATGGTGAACGGCACATCAAGCAACCGTGCCAACGTCTCGGCTAACAATGTCTTGCCACTGCCAGTCGGACCGACCAGAAGAATGTTACTTTTGCCAAGCTCTACATCGTCGCGACCCTTTCCATGGCGCAGGCGCTTGTAATGATTGTATACAGCAACAGCCAGCACCTTCTTGGCGCGCTGCTGGCCGATAACATAATCGTCAAGGATCGCCTTGATTTCTTGCGGCACGGGTAAATGGTCCTGCTTGGCGGTGCTACTACTTTCCTGAACCTCTTCCCGGATGATGTCATTGCAAAGGTCGACACATTCATCACAAATGAATACCGACGGCCCCGCTATCAATTTGCGGACCTCATGTTGGCTCTTGCCACAGAAAGAGCAATACAACAGCTTACTGCCATCATCACCCGATTTAGTGGTTTTTTCAGTCATCCAATTGCCCTATGCCTCAAAATATGCCTGATCCGACTGCATACGAGTCCAAGATGATGTTTTTTGTCACTATTTGCAAGTCCCCTGCAGAACTAAATCACGTTATTAGGACTTATTTCCGGGCGGGCGGGCGGCGCTTGCTCGGCTGATCACCACCTCGTCCACGAGGCCATATTCCTTGCTCTGTTCAGCGTTCATAAAGCGGTCGCGTTCGGTATCTCGTTCTATGGTTTCCAGGCTCTGGCCGGTGTGCTCGGCCATCAACTGGTTGAGTCGCTGCCGGATGATAAGAATCTCCCTCGCCTGTATATCGATATCGGTGGCCTGTCCCTGGGCGCCACCACTGGGCTGATGGATCATGGTTCTGGCGTTGGGAAGGCAGAACCGCTTGCCGCGCGCCCCCCCACAAAGCAGAAATGCCCCCATGGAGGCGGCCTGGCCGATGCACATCGTGCTGACGTCGGGTTTAATGAACTGCATCGTGTCGTAGATAGAGAGACCGGCGGTAACTGAGCCACCGGGTGAATTGATGTACAAATGAATATCCTTGTCGGGGTTCTCTGATTCCAGAAACAGGAGTTGGGCCACAATCAGGTTGGCCATGTGGTCCTCGACTGTACCAACCGCAAATATGACTCTCTCTTTTAACAGCCTGGAATAGATATCGTAGGAGCGCTCTCCGCGAGCAGTTTGCTCAACCACCATGGGAATCAGGCCCAGGTTATTGATACGATTTCGATCTGAGCCTTCAAATTGAATTGCCATGCGCAATGCCCCTAGCCTGTAAATTTATCGGATTCGAGCCGTGGAACCCTCCGGGCCCAAACGTTTTTCACCGCACTAAATGCACCTAACGGTTGATGGCCTCCTGATAGCTGCACCGATGTTCAACTATATTGGCGCTCTCAAGCAATTTTTCAACCACGTGGTCCTCAAGGACTTTCGATTCTACGGTGGCGAGCTGTTGCTGATTGGAATAGTAGTAATCAATTACCTCCTGTGGATTTTGGTAGGTGGATGCCAATTCTTCGATTGTCGAACGCACCTTATCTCGGTCAGGCTTCAGGCTATGCTGTGAAATATACTCTGCCAATACCAGGCCCAGCTTGACCCTGCGTTCCGCATTCTCGCTGAACATGGAATCAGGAAGTAGTGATTTCAAATCCAGATTTTGGTTCCCGACACCGCCGAACTGCTGGAACATCTGGTTACGCATGCCGACGATTTCCTGGTCCACCAAGGCTTTGGGCACCTCGAGCGACTTGTGCGCTTCCAACACGGCATCCATAACCTGTTGCTTGACCTTGGAATTAACACTATTTTTTAATTCCCTCGCCATATTTTCCGCAACTTCCTTACGAAATTGTTCTTCACCACCCTGTTCAACCCCGTACTTGGCAAACAGTTCTTCGTTCACCTCGGCTGGATGCAACTGCAGCACCTTATTCAGGGTAACCTGAAACTCTACTGCGGCACCTTTTAACTCGTCGTTTTGGTAATCATCAGGAAATGTCAATTGTAGCGTGCGTTGCTCCCCGGTCTTCATCCCAACGAGACCTGCCTCGAATCCGGGGATCATGCTACCAGAACCCAGTTCCAGGTCCCTTCCCTGGGCGCTGCCCCCATCAAATGCTTCGCCCCCTCGCGTACCCACATAATCGATGTTGACCTTGTCGCTCAACTCCGCCGGGCGATCAACCTCTTCCCAGGTTCCTTGCTGCTTACGAAAGACTTCGATAATACGATCTATATCGGCCTCCTCAACCTGAGCAACAGCCTTTTCCACGGAGAAATTCTTTAAATCGACCAGTTCAACTTCAGGAAACACTTCAAAAGTAGCAACGTACTGAAGTTCCCTGCCTTGCTCCAGGTTCTTGGGCTCGATACTGGGTTGCCCAGCCGGCCGAAGCTTTTCCTGTATTACAGCCTCACGAAAGGTTTGACTAACCACCTCACCAACCACTTCCTGCCTGATACCTGCTCCGAAGCGCTGGCGCATGACTTTCATGGGAATCTTTCCGGGACGGAACCCGGGGAGTCTGACATTCTGAGCGGCCTTTTGCAGACGATTGTCAACTTCGATGTCAACCCGTTCGGCGGGCACTCCGACAGTCAAGCGCCGCTCCAGACTGGATGTTGTTTCGATAGACACCCGCATAGTAATTCCTCAATAATCAAACGATATCGGGCGCCGATGGCGCCCGCTTACCTGGCTCCTCCACAGTGCAACAACCCGCAGCGATGTGAAGCCTTCAATGTGGTGCGGAAGGAGAGACTCGAACTCTCACACCTTGCGGCACTGGAACCTAAATCCAGCGCGTATACCAATTTCGCCACTTCCGCTTGAATCCAACCCCGATTGCGCCGCGGGACAAACGTGCAAAAACCGCATAACCATTTGATAGTGTTGGTTTTTTCCGCGGCAGCGACCTGCAAATCGGGGGGTAATCACAGAGGCGCAGAGTGTGCCACAAAGGTGTCCCCGGTTCAACCGCCAGAACATCAAGAACGCCAGTAACCTTGCGGGTTCCGGCCTGATTTGCGCGCCCCGGCTTTACTGGAAACGAGGACGACCAACTGGAACAAACACAATTACCCGGTAAGGCAGGCGGGATCAAAGCTGTATCGTCCTTGTAACCACTGGGCTACCTCCACAGCGGCTGGTCCAGGCAATTCCTCATACTCCCGCGCAAGTTGTTTGCAACGAGCCTCACCCAGGCCGGAAAGCCCCTCGTGCTCAAACAGGAATTTGTCTCGTGAGAGTTTGTCCCAGGTGCCTGGCCCCAGGATTCGGCTCAGGTTTTTTTCACCGAAATTGGGGTTGCCATACAAAGCGGCTAACCCACATAAGGCAGGAAGAGACAAAAGACCCTGGTTCATAGGGTTACAGTAGTGTCCACGGATAAATGGCCTAAGTGCCGGTGAGCGCGCCGTCAACGCACTTGTATACAGGAAATTACTCCTGGTAGCGCCGTCGTTTACCGGGTAGTTATCCCATAACGTTATGGGCCGACCGATATAGCGGACAATGCGCTCGATGTCACCCACTTGGATAGACTCTGAACAAACCCGATTGCCTGTCCAGAAAATATCAACATCCGCAGGTAACTGACGGCCCAGTTGCGGCCAATAGTCGTCTGGCATGCTGCCAAAATACTGCTCCAGCACGGGATCAAATGAATAGTAGGTTGGACACACCAGTAGGCGGACCCCAGGCGCCCAACGGCTGATATCCGCCACAATCTCCGCCTGACGGTAGGCGAGCGCATCCAGATCGCCCGGCATATCGTCAAACAGAACGGCCAGTACCGGGGCCCCCAATTCGCCCAAATACTCTATTTTCGCCTGCAACTGCTGTTGCTGCAAAGCACCATAGTCACGATACAGTTCAACAGGTGATAGCCCGACACCCCAATTGATTCCGCACCGAGCATACTGGCTAGCCAGTTGAACCATTTCGGACCAACGAGCATCAGGCCAGCGCTCCCGCCACCGCCGTCGCAACAATGCATCCCCCTTGGGACAGTAAATGCAGGCATTCAGACCCGCTTCGGCCAGGTAATCTGCGTAAGCCCGCCGGGTTTCGAAGGACCAACTACAGCCATAATAGCCCTCGATGATTCCGCACATAAATTGGGTACTGTTCGACATTCAGCGCCTTTATATTTCTATGTGGTATAGAAAGGACTTTACATATAGCCAAATATTATAGAAAGCTTTTGAAGAAACTATGGAAAGTACCAATTTTGAGCGATACTTAGACCGTGGCTACCTATCCCTAGTTTAAACGGGTAGCTGCTGGAGCAAACCCATGCTCCTTTATGGAAGCAATTCCTTTATGTTTCACTCTAATGGTCTTGGTGGGTCCCTTTCGGGATCCATTTTTTATATGGATTATTGATATATTTCAAAGAGTTAGAAGTGAATCAGCCGCAGTGCGATAGGATGGCTACATCGTATGAGTCGGTCGATCCGACGTCAAGGAGCCGGCGAGATGATTCTCGATTTTAGCGTTGGCCGCCGCATCCTGTTCACTGAACTGTACCCCAATACCGGCTGTGCGATTACCCTGGGCCCCGCGGGGAGTCACCCAAACCACTTTTCCGGAAATGGGTATTTTTTCCGACTCATCCATAAGCGTCAGCAGCATAAAAACCTCATCGCCAATGTCATAGGACTTGTTGGTCGGTACAAATAACCCGCCATTAGCTAGGAATGGCATGTAAGCTGAATACAATACTGCCTTGTCCTTTATCGTCAGCGACAGTATCCCATTGCGGCTATTCTGTTTTGGATCACTCATAAGCCAGGGCCTCCAGTTAGTGGTCGAATCTTATCACCAAGCGGACCGGTGCCCAAGATTCGGGATAACCTTGACACCACCGAATCAACAAGCAGTTGACGATTGGGATTTGCTCCTGCTCTAACCGCCCGCTGCAATCTAACAAGCTCGTCAAGAAAACCAAACACAGCCCGCCCTTGTGGCAGGCGCAACTGCTCAGGGGGAAGAGTGCGTAGTATTCGCTGCAAATCGCTTACGATACTATCCAGGAAAGTATGCAACTCCACTTCGCTCCAACGCGTGCTCGCCTCGAGTACCGAAAGACTCCCTTGTAGGAGCTGCTGCATTGCAAGGCGATCGCGTGCATACTCCTCTGCCCGCCCACTCGCATGAATCTGCATGGCAAGCAGCGGCAAACCATCCGCCAAATCCAGCAGTACAGCACTCTCGTTGCGACTGCCCGTGGTCTGCTCCAGCCATGCAAGGCTGGTTTCCCGATCCGGGGTTGCGAGGCGTAGTATTTGGCAACGAGAGCGGATCGTGGGGGGTACACCGGTCATTCGGTGGCAAACCAAAAGCAAAAATGTATCCTTGGCCGGCTCCTCAAGCGACTTGAGAAGAGAGTTGTACGCGTTTCTGTTCATGCGGTCCGCAGGGGCAAGCACTATGACTTTTCGAGTTCCAAAACCAGCCGTCCTGCTGGCAAATTGCACCAGCTGCCTGATCTGGTCAATTTTTATTGCACGGCTCGTCCCTTCAGGTTCTACCCAGAGAAAATCGCCATGACTACCACTGGCACTCAGCTCACAAGCATGACACTGGCCACAGTTAAGCGAATCGCGGGGTTGGGAGCACAGTAATCGCCTGGAAATCGAGAGCGCCAGTTGTACCTTACCCGTGTGTTCTTCGCCCAGTAGTATCAGCGACTGCGGCAATTCATTTCGATTGAGCGCCTGAACCAAAGAGTCCCATTGCGGGGCATGCCAGGGAAACGGCGAACTGACAGGGGCTAGTCCGTTCGATTCCACTAGGATTCCGTCTGGCTGGACTCGGTCGTGGCCAGTAATTCACTGCCGAAGCGTAATAAATCCTGCTGAACCTCAGCAAGAGATCGGTTTGCATTGATCAAACGATAGCGGTCACAGTTATTTTCCGCCTGAATCAAATAACCCTCCCGTACGCGCTCAAAAAAATCGACCTCCTCCTGCTCGAAACGGTCCAGTTCACCCCTTTCTCGAGCACGCTTAATCCCGATTTGTACCGGCACATCAAGCAGCACGGTGTAATCGGGCCGCAAGTGGCCCTGTATAAACGATTCAAGGTATTTCACCTTTTCCCTATCCATACCCCTGCCTGCACATTGGTACGCATAGGTCGCGTCTGTAAATCGATCACATAATACCCATTTGCCAGCTGCAAGCGCAGGTTCAATGACTTCGTTCAGGTGCTGGGCGCGCGCGGCAAATATCAGCAATAACTCTGCGTTTGGGCACATGGGTTTATCCCAGTCACGCAGAAGCATGGCCCTGATGTCCTCACCGAGAGCGGTTCCGCCCGGCTCCCTGGTCGACACCAAATCAACACCGCTATTCCGTAGGAAGGTTTCGAGGAAAGTAAGATTAGTCGATTTTCCTACGCCCTCTCCTCCCTCAATTGTAATAAATAGGCCCCTCATTCTATTGCTTCTCCGCCGGTGAGGATCGATAACGTTCCTTTCGCTGCAACTGGTATTGCCGCACGGCGCGATTGTGCTCCGCGAGCGTCGCACTGAATTCGTGTCCACCATCCCCCCTGGCAACAAAATACAGCGAGTCAGCCGCTTCAGGATGTAACGCCGCGTGTATGGCAGCGCGACCCGGTAATGCAATCGGTGTGGGAGGAAGCCCTCGATGCACACCGGTGTTATAGGAATTACTGTCCTGTTCAAGATGATTGCGTTGCAAGTTCCCGTTGTAATCGCTCCCAGACCATAAATAACCGTCGGGTCAGTCTGCAGAAGCATCCCTCGCTCAAGCCGGCGTACAAATACTCCGGATATCTGTTCACGCTCCTGAGGAAGCCCTGTTTCCCGCTCGATGATAGATGCCATTATCAAGGCCTCGTAAGCTGATCTGTAGGGCAGGTCCGAGGCACGTCCAGCCCATTCATCGTCAAGTAGGGTGATCATCGCGGAGTGAGCGCGCTGCAGGATGCTCAGGTCCGTGTCCCCCCGCGTATACCGATAACTGTCTGGAAAAATAACCCCTCAGGATGTTGGTAGGGCTTGACCAATTCAAGCAGTCGCGAGTCGTTGGGGCCATCCAGTATTTTTTCCAATGGATCTTGCAGGGCGAGAACATCGAGCGCCGCCGCAGAGTAATGCCCTCGGGAAGTGTCACCTGGTACTGAATAACATTTCCACTTTGCAGCAAACCCAGCAGCGATCCAATACTTGATTTTTGCAGCAGCAGGTATTCCCCAGGCTTAATGCGCTGATCCAGTCCGGTCCACCTCGCATAAATCAGGACCAATTTCGGCCATTTTAGGATTCCCGACTTATACAGCGTGTTCACCACCGTTTGAAAGGAGTTTCCCTGCGCAACTGTGAGGACAAATCCTTTTTCCGGTAAAACAAGGGGAGCCGACCGGTATTGTCTTAGCTCCCGGATTCCAAGAGCAACCGATATCGCCAGGACGATTGCGAAGACTACCAGCCGTTGTATCACGGGAGGTCTTCCAGGAAGCGTTGAAAAAGTGCTTCACAAACTTTATGGTCGCTCCAGCAATAGTCTCCAACGCTGGCTACTGGTCTCACTGCTAACAAACTGTTACTGTAAAAAACCTCCTCCGCGTCATCAAGATCTTGCAAATTTAAAGAAGTTTCCCGGACAGCTATCCCCATTGAAGGTGCCCATTTCTCAATAATCAATTTGCGCCGTATTCCAGAATTCCACAGTTTTTAAGTTTTGGCGTCAGTAGCTCACCACGACGCACCAGAAATATATTGCCTGCAATGACCGACGTAAGCTTTTCATTTTGATCAAGCAAGACTGATTCGTCATGCCCCTCTTCACGCGCTTGATCGGCTGCGATCACTGCTCCAGTCGATTGAGATGCTTGATACCCGCTAACAAAGGCTGCCACGCCAGTCGTATGTGGGCCACGCCCAGTGTTGCGGCCTCGGCGATCTGTCCACAATCGCGATCAGGGGAACAATACGAATCAATATACGGGGCCTGGATCGGTGATCGGGAGTGTAACCACGTGGCCCCCGGCCCTCTGATAACACTCAAGCGCAGGACTGCCCAGGCACAATTTACTGTTCTGGATGAGCATACTGCTATTTCGAGTTGTCGCCGAACAGTTGTACCACAATCCGGCAGCCGCAGAACTCGCATTCCCTTTGCCGGTCATCAAGATGCAGTTCCGTATAGAGAGGTGTTCCATGTTTCAGCAAAAAGGTTTCAAAGAGTCCATCACCGTAGTCCAAACCCCCTGTCGGGCAAGGGCAGCGAAGATGTTGGTATGCCATCAAGCCAGTTTAAGGCGTGCAATTACACCCCACTCGCGCTAATCAGGCTTGCTGAACAGCAAGGTGCCGTTAGTGCCGCCGAATCCAAAAGAATTCGAAAGTACACTGTTAATGGGGCGTTCCTGCGCGGTATTGGGCACATAGTTCAGATTGCAGCCTTCATCCGGACAGTCAAGATTTATGGTTGGTGGGGCAACCTGGTCACGTAGTGCCAGTATCGAAAAAATTGCCTCGACTGCTCCTGCTGCACCCAACAAATGACCGATCATCGACTTGGTTGAACTTACCGCAACTGTTGCGGCGGCGTTACCCAGGACAGTTTCAATGGCGCGGCTCTCGGCAAGGTCGCCGGCGTGTGTCGATGTGCCGTGTGCATTTATGTAGTTAATATTTTCCAGCGAGATTCCCGCATCCCTGATTGCATTGCGCATTGACGCGGCAGCACCCCGTCCGTCTTCAGGGGGCAATGTCATATGATACGCATCGCCACTCATGCCGAATCCGCGTAACTCAGCGTAAATTTTAGCACCTCGTGCCCTTGCCGACTCATATTCCTCGATCAAAATTACACCTGCCCCATCGCCAAGTACGAAGCCGTCGCGGTCCTTGTCCCATGGACGTGAGGCCCTGGCAGGATCGTCGTTTCGGGTAGAAAGCGCGCGCGCTGCCGCGAATCCTCCCAGACCAACAGGCGTGGTGGCCATTTCAGCACCGCCGACCAGCATGGCGTCCGCATCGCCCAACGCGATCAAACGCGCAGCTAAACCTATATTGTGTGTTCCGGAGGTACAGGCTGTAACAACTGCCAGGTTGGGGCCCTGCAAATTATATTTAACAGAGAGGTTGCCGGATATCATATTGATAATGGAGCCCGGTACAAAGAACGGAGAGATCTTGCGTGGTCCAGACTCTCTTATGATATCCGTGTTTTTTTCAATCTGACCAATACCTCCGATGCCCGATCCTATAGAGCAACCAACTCTCGGCGCATTTTCTTCGGTTACTTCCAGGCCGCTATCTTCCATCGCCTGAATGCCGGCGACCATTCCGTACTGTACAAAGACATCCTGTTTGCGTGCATCTTTAGGGGGTAAATACGCTGATATATCCAGATTCCTCACACTGGCGCTGAAGCGGGTACTGTAGGCGGAAACATCGAAGCTTTCGATCAGGCGGCGCCACTTTTCCCTGCCAGGATGTTACTCCAGGTTTCATCCACGGTATGGCCAAGGGGCTAACCATCCCAAGGCCTGTTACGACGACTCTTCTGCCAATCAAAAAATTATCGCCTCCAGAGCGTTTGATCTTGAGCCTTTCAAAAAAGAAAAGCCGCTCTAATTACTAGAAACGGCTTTTCGATTTGAAGGGGATTTGTCAGGAGAGGTTGTTGTTGATGTATTCAATAGCCAGAGCGACGGTGGTTATCTTTTCGGCCTCTTCGTCAGGGATCTCTGTTTCGAACTCTTCCTCAAGCGCCATTACCAGTTCCACAGTATCAAGGGAGTCTGCGCCCAAATCCTCGACAAAGGATGCATCGGTCTTCACTTCTTCTTCTTTGACGCCAAGTTGCTCCGCCACGATCTTCTTAACGCGTTCTTCAATGCTACTCATTTTGGCTTCTACTCCTGAGGTTTTTAGTGCTGATTTATACCCGATTGAACGGCTTGAGCGCGCAGTTTACTCTGTTTTTCCAGCGAGTAATAATTTTTTTTGACGCTGTCATGATAACGGTTTTTAATCTTTATATTTCAATCATTTATCCCATGTACATGCCACCGTTCACGTGAAGGGTTTCACCAGTGATATAGCCGGCTATATCACTGCATAAAAAGCCAACCAGAGCAGCTATTTCTTCGGGGGTTCCGAGTCTACCCAAAGGTATCTGCTGCAGCAGCGAATTACGCTGATCCTCGGGTAGTTTTCTCGTCATGTCGGTATCTATAAATCCCGGTGCGACGCAGTTGACGGTTATCGAACGGGAGCCTAATTCTCGGGCCAATGACCTGGAAAAGCCTTCGGCACCCGCCTTGGTTGCTGCATAGTTGCTCTGGCCAATATTGCCCATCGCTCCGACCACCGACGTAATGTTCACGATACGTCCCCACCGAGCCTTGGTCATCCCGCGCAGGCAGGCTTTACTCAGACGGTAAAGTGCACTGAGATTTGTATCAATTACCTCTGCCCATTCCTCTTCTTTCATCCGCATCAAGATATTATCGCGAGTGATACCGGCGTTGTTGATCAGGATAAGGGGAGGACCAAATTGTTCAGTCACATACTTAATCACGGAATTCACACTGTCCTGGTCCCCAACGTGCAATTTCAGGCCACACCCGGTCCTCTTTTCCTCTGTGAGGTACTCCGAAATACCGTTAGCTCCTTCATCGCTGGTCGCAGTGCCCACCACCGTATAGCCACTCGCGGCGAGCAGCCTGGCAATCGCTCTACCGATACCGCGACTGGCGCCCGTCACCAGCGCGACTCTGGATTCTTCAGTCATTTCACCCCCTGCGGTCATTACTTGAATTTAGCTGCTGCATCTGCCAATGATTCAGGATCTTCCAGGGAGTAGCTATGCAGGCGCTTGTCAATGCGGCGATTGAGCCCGCCCAAAACCTTTCCGGGACCACATTCCGCAATATGCTCGATACCCTGCGCAATAATAGTCTGGACGCAGCGGGTCCATTGTACGGGACTGTAGATCTGCTCTATGAGCAAGCTTCGAATTGCTTCCGGGTCGCTCTCAGTCGACGCGTGAACATTGTGCACAACCGGCACCTCAGGAGACGATATTGCGATTTCCGCCAATAGTTCGGCCAGTTGATCACCCGCCGGTTTCATCAATTCCGTGTGGAACGGCGCGCTAACCGGCAACGGCATTGCGCGCTTGGCTCCCACCTCTTTCAGGGCAACTATGGCGGCGTCAACCGCCCCAGTATGTCCGGCAATTACGACCTGTCCCGGGGAATTGAAATTTACGGCGGATACGACTTCTGACCGATTTTGGGACACTTTCGCACAGACATCGATGATAACGGCATCGTCTACACCAATGATTGCAGCCATGGCACCCCTGCCAACAGGCACTGCCATTTGCATAAACCTTCCACGCATCCGCACCAGATTAACTGCATCGGAAAACCCAAGGGCTCCGGCACAAACCAGCGCTGAAAATTCACCGAGACTGTGCCCGGCCAACACGGCGGGGCGCGCGTCGGTTACCGACTGCCATGCCCGCCACAGCGCAACGCTGCAGGAAAGAAGGACTGGCTGCGTCGTTTCTGTAAGATTTAGCGCCTCCTGTGGGCCATGTTTGATGAGAGCCCACGTATCGAACCCCAGGACGTCCGTCGCCTCTGCCAGGGTATCGCGTACAACGGCAAATGATTCGTAAGCCGCAGCGAGCATTCCAACCTGCTGCGAACCCTGACCAGGAAAAACAAAACCGAAGCTGTGTGCTGCCATTTTTTATTCCGTCGGTTTTCGAGAGACAACGCGTTCCTAATGCCCAGCGAGTTTCACCTGACAGGCCAACGCAGGATGTTGCCGATAAAGCAGCATTGTGCCGATTGCAGCGCTGTAAGGAGACGCCCCTGCTGGCGCATTAGCAAGAGGAAGCATTAATCTGGAAAGCAAGGGACAAGGGATTGCAATCACCGAATACGGCCCACAAACGGAGAGGAGATTACTAGGCGACCTGGCAACATCCGCTTGCCTGAACCGTCAACAGGTGTCGGTTATACAAGCTGTTGCCAGGTAGCAGAATCAGTCCTCGCTACCCGTATCAACAACTTTCTTGCCACGATAAAACCCATCTGCGGTGACATGGTGTCGACGGTGGGTTTCTCCCGAAGTCTGGTCAACGGACAGTGCCGGCCCACGCAAGGCGTCATGAGCCCGTCGCATGCCGCGGCGGGAGCGCGTTTTCTTACTCTTCTGAACAGCCATACAATTTACTCCTGGTGCGTACTACCTATTTTCTGGGCTTCAGTTGTCCCAAAACGTCAAACGGGTTGGGTCTTTCCTGATCGGCGTGCTCTGCTGGCGCCGGATTGGCATTTGCCGATACCGCTACCCCGCAGTCTTCACTGTCGTGGTAACTGAAAGGCCTGAGCGCCAGTATCAGTTCCTCCTCTGCCACCTCCCACAGGTTGGAAGAGGGTTCCGTTACCACCAGTGGCTCCAGGTGCTTCGGCAGATGGGCAGCCTCGGCATCTGTCCACACCACCGCAAGGGTGCTGTCACTGGAGAGGTGCTCGGGCATTTGCTCCAGGCATCGTTGGCAGGTGACAATGACATCTGCCTTCAATACCACGTGTACCAGACACCTGTTTTCCTCGTCTTGCGCGAAGGACATTTCAACCGAAATATCCCCCTCATCTCCCGCGAGCAGTGGACGGAAACGGCGTAAATCTGCGGGTTTCAGGGATCCCCTGACACTCGCTCCCCTCCCCGCTGCCTTGCGAATATCCAGCATGGTCGGTAGGGGCTCAGTCAACATAGGCGCGCATCATAGGTGCGGATTGCAGCTTTGTCAAAAAAATCTTTAGAATACAAACAGTTCAGGTGGCCCAACCCCAGACGGAACCGTGTATGGAAATACTTCTGGCGTCAACATCCCCTTATCGCCAGCGCCTGCTGGAGCGACTACAGATCAAATTTCGTGCAGTCCCCCCTGATGCCGACGAACGCGCCCTCCCGGGCGAGGCTCCTGCCAACATGGCCTTGCGTCTCGCCCGGTCCAAGGCAAAATCCGTGTCCGAGTCCAATCCCGAGGCCTTGGTCATCGGGAGCGATCAGGTTGCATGTGTCGATGCGCAGATATTGGGAAAACCAGGAAACTTCCTCGCGGCGCTCGACCAATTGCGGCGGTGTTCGGGAAAGCCCGTGCATTTTTATACCGCTATCGCATTGCTAAATACCCACCAGAAGTGGGAGCGGTTTCACGTGGAACGGTTCACTGTGCACTTCCGCAGGCTAAGTGACACACAGATCAGCGACTACCTGCGCCGGGAACAACCGTTCGACTGTGCGGGAAGCTTTAAGGTGGAGGGCCTCGGCATTGTACTTTTCGAACGCCTGACAGGGGACGATCCCAGCAGCCTGGAAGGGCTGCCACTCATCAAACTGACGGAGTTGTTGGGTGAAGCGGGAGTAGAGATCCTATGCTGCTAGCCGGATCCATGCCACCCCCCGCAAGATCGAACCTTCCTACATTCTATTACTTTTAAATAACAGTCAGTTACGTAACTTATCTAATACAGTTTCCAGATCACTTTCAAGGGGCGCCTGCAGGGAAAGGTGGTTTGTGGGTGCGAGTAGAAAGTCGAGGGAACTGGCGTGAAGAAACAGTCGCTTGAGGCCAACTCTGCGAGCAAGGTCCTCGGATTGGCTGTTGCTGTATTTCTGGTCGCCAAGCAATGGGTGGCCCGCGTGCTGAGCGTGGACGCGGATCTGATGGGTCCGGCCGGTTATCGGCCTGGCCTCAAGCAGGGTCGCTCCCTGCAGCCGCTCAAGCACCGTGAATTCGGTGATAGCCCGTTTGCCGGCCTGGCCCACACGCACCATCCGCTCGCCGGACTGCAGTACGTTTTTCTCCAGGGGGGCATCCACGATCTTCAGGCTTTTGGGCCACTTGCCCGCGACCAGCGCAAGATACCGTTTGTCAATATGCTTCTCCC
>JAWKZM010000021.1:0-62085 GCA_041395965.1 Halioglobus sp. | reverse complement strand
CAGCACACTGGTCTTGCCGCTGCCGTTGCAGCCGTAAAAGACGTTTACCTTCTGCAGCTCCCGCAACGTCACCCGTCGCAGGTTTCTCACATGACTGAACTGTAGTTGGGTAAGTGCCACGCTGTCAGTAGCAACCGGCTTTTACAGCCCTGCGCAAAGGCTTTGTCGATGGGCGAGGATGGCGGGTCAGCGCGCGCTCACAAGCGCATGGGCATGACAACATACAGTGAATCACCCGATTCAGACTCCTCCAGCAATGCACTGCTGTTGGGGTCAGCCAGGGACAGCTTGACCTGGTCGCCGGTGAGCACACCGAGAACGTCCAGCAGGTAGCTGACGTTAAAGCCGATTTCCAGCGGCTCCCCCGCGTACTCCACGGAGACGGTTTCCTCCGCCTCTTCCTGCTCCGGGTTATTGGCAACGATATCCAGGGAGTTTTTGGTTAATTTCAAGCGCACTCCCCGGTACTTTTCATTGGACAGGATTGCCGTGCGAGTAAAGGCCTGCCGCAATTCCTGCCTGGAACCCATCAGGATCTTGTCTGGCGATCGCGGCAATACCCGTTGATAATCGGGAAATTTGCCGTCCACCAGTTTGGATGTGAAGGTAAAATCGTTAGTGGCCGCACGGATATGATTGCTGCCGATCGTAATGGCGATGTCCTCATTGTCCTCCATCAGGAGGCGCGCCAATTCCAGGACCCCTTTCCGCGGCAGAATTACCTGGGTACCACCCTCGCCATTGACCTTCACCTTCTCGGGCAGCGTGCACATGGCCAGTCTGTGTCCATCGGTGGCGACAACCCGAAGGACCTTCTTATTGTCGAGCTCCCACAGCATGCCGTTCAGGTAGTAACGCACGTCCTGTTGGGCCATCGCGAATCCCGTGCGCTCGATCAACCGCCTTAATTGGCCCTGCTTCAGGGTAATTTGATGCGTTCCAATGCTGTCCTCGACATTGGGAAACTCCCTGGCCGGCAAGGTAGACAGCGTAAACCGGCTGCGCCCGGACTTCACCGTTGCCTTGTTCTCCTTCACGCTGAAATGGATCTCGCTGCCTTCGGGCAGTGACTTGCAAATATCGAGCAGTTTTCTCGCCGGGACCGTCACCTCGCCGGAGTCGCCTGCGGCTTGCAATTGCATCCGACCCACCAGTTCGACTTCCAGATCCGTACCGGTCAGGGACAGGCGATCCTGTTCCAGCACAAGCAGCACGTTAGCCAGGATGGGTAGGGTCTGGCGACGCTCCACGACTCCCGCCACCAGATTCAATGATTTGACCAGGCTGTCCCGTGAAATGCTGAACTTCATGCGTATTTTCCTTTTCCCTGACGGCAGCTGTCTGGTGATGGCCAGAAGAATGGTTGTGTGAAAATAATATAAACCAAGTTTTGTTTTTGGTCTCAGGTCGTGAGCGTTCTCAGCAGGTTCTTGTAGTCTTCGCGAATATCGGAGTTCGTTTCGCGAAGCTCCTTGATTTTACGACAGGCGTGCAGCACTGTCGTGTGATCTCTGCCCCCAAAACTGTCTCCGATCTCCGGCAGGCTGTGGTTCGTAAGTTCCTTCGACAACGCCATTGCCATCTGGCGCGGCCTGGCGACCGAACGACTGCGTCGCCGTGACATCATGTCCGCCACCTTGATTTTATAATATTCCGCCGCCGTACGCTGTATGTTGTCCATACTCACTTGCCGGTCCTGCAGTGCCAACAAGTCCTTGAGACTTTCCTTGATCAACTCGATATCAATCGACCTGCCCACGAAGCGGGCACTGGCAATCACCCGCTTCAATGCACCTTCAAGTTCCCTCACGTTGGAACGAATGCGTTGCGCGATAAAAAACGCCGCGTCGGGCGGCAGATCAATCCGCACCTCCGACGCTTTTTTCATCAGGATCGCAACCCGCGTCTCCAGCTCCGGTGGCTCCACCGCCACCGTGAGACCCCAACCGAAGCGGGACTTGAGGCGTTCCTCCAGGCCATCGATTTCCTTCGGGTAGCGGTCGCAGGTCAGTATCATCTGTTGACCACCTTCCAACAGCGCGTTAAACGTATGAAAAAACTCTTCCTGTGACCGGTCTTTTTTGGCGAAAAATTGGATATCGTCAATGAGCAGCGCATCCACAGAGCGATAGTAGCGCTTGAAATCGGTTATCGCATTCAGCTGCAGCGCCTTTACCATGTCCGCAACAAAACGTTCCGAATGCAGGTAGACAACCTTTGCCTCGGGATTATTCACCTTCAGCGCATTACCCACGGCGTGCATCAGGTGGGTTTTCCCCAACCCGACCCCGCCGTATAAAAATAGCGGATTGTAGGAGTTGCCGGGATTTTCGGCTACCTGTTGGGCCGCCGCCAGAGCTAACTGATTGGATTTTCCCTCTACAAAACTGCCGAACGTGTAGTTTTCAAACAGGTGGTGCTGGTGCTGCAACGAACCCTCGACTTCGATTTTCCTGGGCGCACTGCGCTGAGGCGCGGTTGGCCGGGGATTATTGAACCCGGCACCAGGGACAACCGGTGGCCAGGCTTCGACCTCTGCCACCGGATCCAGGACAGCGGAGCGAGGCGCTCTGACGGCGGATTGTTGCGGTTCTCCCGAGGCGACAAACGCCGGGGTACTAGCTGGGGTTGCGCCGATTTCCAGCGCAACATCCAGTGCGTGATCCGGTTGAAACTCCCGCAGCAGCTCCTGTATTCGCTCGGCATATTTTTCCGCCACGAAGTCCTTGATAAACCTGTTTGGTGCATACAACATCAGGGAATGCGCGCGGGCATCGGCCTGTAACGGCCGAATCCACGTGTTAAATTGCTGCGAAGGCAGTTCATCGCGCAAACGATCGACACATTTTTGCCACACGGCGTCAGGCAACGGGAACCCCTCAAAGCCGGTAAAGAAACCGGGCTTTTAAAAAAACTATAGAATGATAACGGTTTTTATTAGCCGGACCTTGGAGCCCGGCAAGTGAAGGCATAATAGCGCCGTTTCAAAGAGTTATCCACACCAGAATGCAGAAATATTAAAAATTTAATCTCTATATATTTCAATATGTTGGGTCATATCTGGTTATTTTTTGAGCGCTCGTGAGTTGCCGGGTCGATAATAACCCGGCCTGTGGATAACCTGTATATATGTTTTTAGGAAAGTGTGCGCCGATCCCCTAAATGCCCGCCGCCATTGCACTTTTATGATGACACCCGATTCCGTAAAAGCGACCGCCAGGGCGCTGGCGGGGCACACTGGCAGACACCACGGAGGACGTAAAAATACCGCCGATAGGTTTGATTTAGGTAGCGCATTTAAATAGAATGGCCAACCTTTTTTCAGGTGGAGATACCGCGCACATCCGCAACCACCAGCGCGGCCCATGCATCCCCTCCTGCCCGACCTATCTGGATACAGTGTATGAAAAGAACTTTTCAACCCAGCGTACTCAAGCGCAAGCGCACACACGGATTTCGCGCTCGAATGGCCACCAAGGGCGGCCGACAGGTCCTGAATCGCCGTCGCGCCAAAGGTCGCAAGCGCCTGTCCGCATAGAGCACCAGATTGCGCGTCCAGGCAGCCGACACCGGATTCGGCAAAGCAAAACGCTTACTCAATGCCAGGGATTACAGTCGAGTTTTTGACCACCCGGATGCGCGAGCCTCTCACCAGCATCTGTTACTGTTGGCCAGCATCAATAACGGGCCTGCCCATCGTCTGGGTCTGGTAATCGCAAAAAAAAATGTGCGGTTGGCTGTACAGCGCAACCGCATTAAGCGGGTGGCCAGGGAGTTTTTTCGCAACCTCCACCAAACTGAACCCCCGATGGACGTCGTGCTCCTGGCCAGGAAAGGCATAGGTGAATTGGATAATGCTGAACTATCCTCTATATTGCTGCAGCAGTGGCAGAAACTAATCCGCGATTCTGCACGCGTAAAACCAAGCACCAGCCAGGATTTCTAATGCGTCGTCTGTTGATTTTTGTCATCGCCTGCTACAAAACGTGCCTGAGTCCTTTCCTGGGCAACAATTGCCGTTTCTATCCCAGCTGCTCTGACTATGCACAGGAAGCCATCGCCACTCACGGTGTCATTAAAGGGTGTTATCTGGCATTGATACGCCTAACACGTTGTCACCCCTGGCACGAGGGCGGAGAAGACCCGGTCCCTCCCCGCTCGCACTTACACTAAAACACAGAATTTTAACTATGGATTTGCCACGCACATTGCTCATCGGCGCTATCGCCGTACTGTCTTTCATGCTCCTGACCGAATGGGTTACTTTCAAGGACGCAAAGACCGCTCCCATCGTGCCGGAAACTTCGCGCCTCACAGGGTCTGCCGCGGAAAATACTGCAGCGCCGTCGCTGTCGGATGAAAGCCCCGTCGCCGCTGCAGCGGAGGATATTCCCGAAGCCCCCGAACACGCCGCTTCCGATACCCCAGCGCACGCGCCTGCAGCGGCGACAGGAAGCAAAGACCGCATCATTGAAATCTACACGGACGTACTGCAACTGGCTGTAGATCTTAACGGCGGTGATATTGTCAGAGCTGTCCCTGCCCAAATACCTCGCCGAACTCGATAACCCTGACAAACCATTCGTGCTGCTCGAGGATAATGCAGCGCTTGTATATGTCGCGCAAAGTGGCCTCATTGGAGTCGACGGGATCGACAGCAACGGACGTGCGCAATTCAGCGCATCCGCGTCTCGCTATACACTCGCTGAGGGCAAAGAGGAGTTGGTTATCGACCTGGCCTGGCAGGGCAACGGCGATATCAAGGTCACGAAACGACTTACGCTGCACCGCGGCCAATATCTCATACATGTCGACTACCTGGTAGAAAACCACAGTAGTACGCGTTGGCAGGCCAATCTCTTTGGCCAGATTAAACGACAGAGCGCCCCACCTCCTTCAGCGTCTCACAACTCCATGGGCCTGAAACCGTTCCTGGGAGTGGCGATTACCCAACCAGACGATCGATTCACCAAATTCACTTTCAAAAAGCTGGCGGAAGAACCGTTCAAGGCGCAACTGCCGGGGGGCTGGATTGCCATGATCCAGCACTACTTTCTCAGCGCCTGGATTCCCAATCCGGATCAAACCCAGACTTACAGCGCGCGCGTAACCGCCAGTGGCTTCAATATCGCGGGTTTTACGAGCCCGGCACTGGTTCTGGACCCAGGCAAATCCGGCGAGGTCGGTGCGGAATTTTACGCGGGACCAAAAAACCAGAATCGCCTTCGGGAAATTTCCCCTTACCTGGACCTGAGTGTGGACTATGGCTGGTTGTGGTGGATCGCCCAACCACTCTTCTGGCTACTGACGAAAATACACGCCCTGGTGGGTAATTGGGGTGTCGCCATAATCCTGCTGACCGTGCTGATCAAGGGTGCTTTCTTCAAATTGTCGGCAGCCTCCTACAAGTCAATGGCCAACATGCGACGTGTACAACCAAAAATGGTGGCCATCAGGGAACAGTTCGCCGAGGACAAGCAGAAGCAATCCCAGGCGATGATGGAGCTTTACAAAAAAGAGAAAATCAATCCCATGGGGGGCTGCCTTCCTATCCTTGTACAAATGCCGGTGTTTATCAGTCTCTACTGGATGTTGATGGAAAGCGTTGAGCTGCGACAAGCGCCGTTTATATTATGGATCAAGGATCTATCGGTCATGGATCCCTATTTCGTGCTGCCATTGATCATGGGGGCAAGCATGTTCTTCATGCAGAAACTTAACCCGCCGCCTCCCGATCCCATGCAAGCCAGGATAATGCAATGGATGCCCGTCATGTTCACCTTCTTCTTCCTGTGGTTTCCAGCCGGGCTCGTGTTGTACTGGGTAGTCAATAATTTATTGTCAATGGCACAGCAATGGGTAATCACCCGACAGATCGAGAAGGCGAGCGCCAATAGCTGAAATTATTTCCATGGTTGCAGTGTAGATGGGGTTTTGAGCAGTGGAAAAAGACACCATCGTAGCCATTGCGACTGCTCCCGGTTACGGCGGCATAGGTGTTATCCGATTGTCAGGTAATCGGGCCCGAAGTATCGCAGAAGCGATAACCGGAACCAGCTTGAGACCGCGCCATGCCCACTTCTGTGGCTTCCAGAAGGGCGATGGCCAACAGGTCGATTCAGGGATCGTACTGTACTTTCCGTCACCCAACTCGTTTACTGGTGAGGATATCGTCGAGCTGCAGGCCCACGGCGGCCCGGTTATCCTGGACCTGTTATTGCGGGAATCCTGCCGACTCGGTGCCCGTCAAGCGTTGGCAGGCGAATTCTCCCAGCGAGCCTATTTAAACGGGAAAATCGATCTCACCCAGGCAGAAGCTATTGCCGACCTCATCAACAGTACAACCGAACAGGCAGCCCTCAATGCCGGCCGCTCACTACAGGGCGTTTTTTCGCAGGAAATCCAGAAACTTGTTAACCAGGTAACCCAACTGCGTATGTATGTTGAAGCAGCAATCGATTTTCCCGAGGAGGAAATCGACTTCATCAAGAACAGCGAGGTTGAATCCCGACTTGAAACCATCATCCTGCAATGCGACAGAATAGCTGACGAAGCCAGACAGGGTAGTCTTCTGCAGGAAGGTTTGAAACTGGTCATAGCAGGTAAACCAAACGCGGGAAAATCGAGCCTGCTGAACGCGTTGTCCGGCCAGAATACGGCAATAGTGACGTCTATAGAGGGCACTACACGGGATGTTCTTCGGGAGCACATACAAATCGACGGACTACCGCTGCATATCGTCGACACCGCGGGATTGCGTGACAGCCGTGATGAAATCGAGCAGGAAGGCATTCGACGTGCATGGACGGAAATAGAATCGGCAGATCAAATACTTCTGGTAGTCGACAGCACACGTGACTCGGAACCAGCTACTTCGCGGGCGACGCTAAGGTCCCTGCATAATCTACCCGGCGATCGCAAAATCCCCGTCACCGTCGTATGCAACAAGATCGATATAAGCGGGCAAGTGGCCACAATTGTAACGGATCAGGAAACAAACGTAGTGTACCTGTCTGCCAAAACCGGTGACGGCATGGATTTGCTCAGGGAACACCTTAAATCATGCGCGGGCTACCAGCAGGGAGAGGGACGTTTCAGCGCGAGGCGCCGTCACCTCCAGTCACTTGCATGCGCACAAGAATGCTTACAGCAGGGACAACAACAACTGCGCGAAGCGGGCGCCGCAGAGTTGCTGGCAGACGATCTCAGGCGATGCCAGGACCACCTGGGAGAAATCACCGGCAAAGTAAGCAACGACGAACTTCTGGGAGCAATTTTCTCCAGTTTCTGCATCGGTAAGTAAACATCGAACCGCTGCAAAAAAGTCGTTGTTGTTATACTTTGAACACAACTTGTCTACAGCCTCTCCCGGGCTTACTACTTGCTGACAACTAATTCACGACCAATCAACAGATGTCACAGAATAATTTATCGTAACTTCCGTTGCTGTGTAAAAACGCCTTGGCAGCCTTTGTATTGCCAGGGCACAAAATTCACCGTCATCCACATTGCGATCGCGGCCAGGGAAAAGATTTGAAGTTTCATTGACATGGTGCACTGCTTTAACACGGTATACAGACATGAGATACAGCTTCCCTGCGCCTACTTGTCACTGCGCTAAAACATTGTTTTAAAACGGGAAAGTCGTGTTTTCAACAGCGCAGGAAGCCCCTAATAACAGTAACAACAATAATCCTTATATATATCTCTATATATATTTAAATCCTTGATGGGCAACAAGCGGAAGACACATCATTGCGTCCGGCTGAGGCAATTGCCGATCATAAACTCGGCAAATGCGGCTGGACCTGATCCTCAAACAGGCGCAAACTGCGCCAGCCGATATCCAGAGGTACACCGCCTGTGAGGGGTGCCAGGTGTAATGATCCCGTCTGCCTGATAGCCTGTAGTGCCTGTTCAGGACTCAGCACACGGTATTTACCTTCCAGCTTGAGTTCTTCAAGATTCGAAGCAAAGGACTCTGCATAGGCGCGGCGAGTCGGGTGACGCCATGCGCCATAGGCTTCGGCGTCATACATCAGGTAGCCACCGATTTCTTCCCAGCATGCTGCTGGATCCTCACTGATAAATGTTGTTGCTGGTTCCCCTGGCGAAATAACGAATCCGTAGTTAAAGCCGTGCTCCTGACAAGCCGCGCGATAAATTTCAGCAAGTTCGGGATCGTCGATGGCAGGGCAAAAAAACAGGCCTAACCTGGCAGCCCTTTGCGCAGCGACCTTGCTGTTACCTCCGATAGTCAACAGTGCGCGTACGTGCGAGACTGGTTTGGGCACCAGTTCCGTTATTGCACCATTGTGGAAAAACGTTTCACCGGCCAGCGCCTTCACCAGCACTGCAAGTTTTTCGTCAAATACCTGGCCCCGCCGCGCCCAATCCACGCCGAAGCACGCATACTCTGATTGTCGGTAACCCAGGCCGCAGGTGGCATTGAAACGCCCGCGTGCCACACGATCGATCAATGCAATGTCTTCTGCAAGTCGCAAAGGGTCGTGTAGCGGAACCAACAACGCACTTACACTGATGCGAACCCGTTGTGTGCGTGCGATCATCATCCCGGCGAGTTGTAAGGGAGCCGACAGGAAGCCGTCCTGGGTAGCATGGTGCTCTGACAAGCCAACGACATCGACAGAGTTGCGGTCGGCCCATTCGCTCATTTCAAGAGCGGCCCGATAGCGTTCTGCGGGAGCCTCTGGACACTGAGGGGCGCTGCGAAAGTCAAAACGCAGGACAATATTTCGCATGGAGGGCAAGGGTTTGGTCGCCGATAATCGCTATTTGTCCTTGCCCGCTTCCAGCTTTTTCCTTGCTTCCAGCCACGCGCCGATCGTGACGCCCATATTTTGTGGGTTGTAGGCATCTTCCTCGTATTTGAACAGGCCGTTACCCGCGTAGTGGAGAATGGTGATATTCGGTTCCTGGTAAATCTTGCCATCGCCCAAATCCGTCATACGATTCATCACTTCGCAGAAGATCCATCCCTTATTGACATCGATCGAGTACCAGGTAATCGGAAAGGCAGTCATTTCACTGGCCGGCCATTTGCTCATGGTGGCGGTGATCCATTTCAAAATGGTTTCCCTTCCCCAGTACCTGCCGAAATTATGCTCGAAATACGTGGCGTCTTCGGTAAAGCAGTTCGCCCAGTCGGTCCAGTCTTTTGTTTGGGCGCCTTTGTACGCAGCAGCCTGGTATTTATCAAACGCTTCCTCAAGTTCTTCTCGCTTCCAACGTCCCATGGTATTTCTCCTTTCAGGCTGGTTCGGGTAATAAAAAATGGGCCCTGGCAATGGCGTTGGGTTGATCGCAGTCTTCCTGCCAGGCGGTGATACTGACATTCGCAATTAAACGGCCTTGTCGGGTCAACTTGCAGAGAGCATAGGTATCGCATAACCGGGCCGGACGCAGGTAGTCGAGTGAAAAATTTATAATTTTGGGCAACACGGGTTTTGGCATCTTGGCAATCAAGTGAAATGCCGCCGCCTGTTCCATGAAGGCACCGATGACGCCGCCGTGAAGGGCAGGCAATGAGGGGTTGCCGATCAATTTCCTGTCTTCCGGGAGGATAAACAGGATTTCACTATCGCGAAGCTCCGCCCTAATGCCAAGGAACGCCGCGTAAGGAACTTTCTTCAACCACAATTGCAGTGTTTTGGCACTGGGCTTGCGTTGAATAATGTCCGTCAACGTCACTGTTGCGCCCCGCCCTGTTCTCGACCCACCAGCCAGGACAGGTCTACATCCGCCACACGTACCCACGTACCGGTCGCCCGGGCGATGGGTTTCTCCCGATCTTCGCAGTAGGCAATGCCCTCAACGAAGACGATCTTGCGCGTAGTCTTGTAGACATGCGCGCTGGCGAAAATATCCATGTTCGGTGGCGCAATACCCAGGTGATCCACACGCAAATCCAGAGTAGGTGTTACGGATGGCTGGATAGCATCACTACAGACAGTGGACATGCCCAATGTCTGATCAAGCAGCACCGTGAGCACGCCGCCGTGGAGCGTGCCGGCTGCCGGATCCCCTATCAGTATGTGCTGGTAGGGAAGCTTCAGGGTAAGTTCCTCGCCATCGACTCCCACCACGTCAATCCCGAGCAGCGCGGTATGCGGGATGTGATCACTCATGATCCTGACGAGACGACACTTTTCCTCATTGCTACGTATAGGCACGGGAATTACCTTGAAGATTTACCGTGGGATCATATCAACGGACGGCGAACAAAGCGCCATTACCGGAAAACCCAATTCATTCAGACCACGCCCCGATTCCTTGCGGGGCGCAATCCTGAAAAGTTACAGCAGGGGTGCTATCACCAGGCTGACGATCGCCATGACGTTGATCAGAATGTTCATGGAGGGTCCGGAAGTATCCTTAAACGGATCGCCTACCGTATCGCCCACGACGACAGCGGAATGTGTATCGGATCCTTTTCCGCCAAGGTTGCCCTTTTCCACATACTTTTTCGCATTGTCCCAGGCCCCGCCCGCATTTGCCATCATCAGCGCCAACAGGACGCAGGCGAGCAAAGCCCCCGCCAGCATGCCCCCGAGGGAGGCTGCCCCCAGGCCAAACCCAACGAGCACTGGCGCGGCTACCGCGATGGCACCGGGCAGGATCATGCGGCGCAAGGCAGCGGTAGTCGCTATATCGACACACTTCGCCGTGTCAGGGTCTGCCGTGCCTTCCAGCAGGCCGGGAATCTCCCGGAACTGACGGCGGATTTCATTAATCATATCGAAAGCGGCCTCCCCCACGGCGGTCATGGTGATGGCTGCGATCAGAAACGGGATCGTGCCACCGATGAACATGCCGACCAGTACGATCGGGTTAGTCAGCTCCAGTTCGAAACCCTGGTTGTGCACCTGCACCGTCTCCACGAACGCCGCAATAATCGCCAGGGCCGCCAGCGCCGCTGCGCCAATGGCAAACCCCTTGCCGATCGCCGCGGTGGTATTTCCCACCTCATCCAGGCCATCGGTGATTTTGCGGGTTTCCTTGCCCATACCCGCCATTTCCGCGATACCGCCCGCGTTGTCCGCGACAGGACCATAGGCGTCAATCGCCATGGTGATACCCACCGTCGACAACATACCGACGGCGGCGATACCGACACCGTAAAGTCCCGATAAACCCGTGGAGACAAAGATGATCGCGGCGATGAACAGAATGGGCAGGACCACTGACTGCATACCCACCGCCAGACCGGTAATCATCACGGTGGCAGGACCGGTTCCACCGGAATTCGCTATTCTGCGCACCGGTCCGCCGCCCGTGTAGTATTCCGTAATCAAGCCGATGGCGACTCCGCCGACAGCCCCGCTGATAACCGACCACCAGACATTCGAGTCGATACCCATCGCGCTGATGAGGAACCAGGCGACGGCGGCGAAGATAACCGGCGCCAGCATGGTGCCGGTGCGCAGGGCGACCTCAGGTGCCGCGCTGGATCGGGCTCGCACAATGCCGATACCGCATATCGAAGCCAGTAATCCGATGCTGGCTAGCGACAACGGCAGGAACATCATTGCCGAACGCGTTTCAATGGCCGAAGTCGAGGCAATCGCAATACACGCAATCATCGCGCCGCAGTAGGACTCGAATATATCCGAGCCCATACCGGCGATATCGCCCACGTTATCGCCCACGTTGTCAGCGATGACTCCAGGATTGCGGGGGTCGTCTTCCGGGATACCGGCTTCGATCTTGCCCACCAGGTCCGCACCGACATCGGCACTCTTGGTGAATATGCCGCCACCCACCCGGGAAAACAGGGCTACTACCGACGCGCCCATTCCGAAGCCGTGAATGGCATGAACCGTTCCGGATCGCCGCCGAAGAGCCAGTACACCGTGCCCAGGCCCACCAGACCCAGCGAAGCCACGCAGAACCCATAACCGAGCCGCCGTAGAACGCGATCGCGAGCGCCAGTTCCTGCCCGTGATTGTGGGCCGCTATGGCCGTGCGCACGTTGGCCTTGGTGGCCGCGAACATACCCAGGTAGCCGGCTGTGCCGGAGGACACTGCGCCGGCCAGGAACGCGATCGCGGTGTTCATGCCCAGCGGTGAAACAAAGATCGCCACCAGTAGCACGAGTGCGAAAATACTCAGCATCTTGTATTCACGGTGCATGAACACCATGGCACCCAGGTGAATCTGGTCGCCGATGTGTTTCACAGCGCCGTCCCCATGATTGTGCTGATTCATGATGTGGTAAATGATGAAAGCCACGGCAAGGCCAAAGCAACCGAGAATCGAGGTATAACAAAGTACTCAGTCATGGGCTTACTCCTGTTTTTATTCGTTATAGTATGCTTGTCATGCTACCTAACTTGTGGTGACAGTGACAAGCAAAACTGGCCGTGCCCCCGCCCACTTGCGCGTGCCTGATGCCGGCTTTTGCGCGAGCGCGGTGACCATTCCCGTAATGTTCAGGAGGCAGCATGAAGCATAGCGACGGCAGGTTTCCTGGCGCGGCAGGACACTCCATTTATTTCCAGTGTTGGGAACCTGAATCCGCGCCGTCCGCGGTGTTAATGCTGGTACATGGCGCAGGGGAACACAGTGGGCGTTATCTGCCACTGGCGTCGTATTTCGCCGGAAATAATTTTGTTGTCGCGGCTTTCGATCAGAACGGGCACGGCTATTCTGATGGTACGCCCGGCCATGTGAATGCCTTCGATGATTACCTGTATGATCTTGGGGTGTTTCGGCGTCAGGTGGCGGAGCGCTTTGTCGGGGTGCCGGTATTTCTGCTCGGTCACAGTATGGGCGGCCTGGTTGCAGCCAACTACCTGTTGCGAAACCAGGATGAGTTTGTCGGTGCCATACTGTCCGGAGCAGCGATCATGACCGATCTGCAGCCTGGATTACTGCAACTGTGGGCCATTCGCCTGTTGGCCGTTCTGGCGCCGAAAATGGGCCTGCTGCAGCTTGACGCCAACGGTGTCAGTCGCGACCCACAGCAGGTCAGGCGATATGTGGAGGATCCTCTGGTGCACCACGGCAAATTGTCGGCGCGATTCGTACGCGAATTGTTCGTGGGCATGCGCGCGCTGCAGGACAGCGCGGGTGTTATTACGGTGCCCATGCTGATATTGCACGGTGGCGCAGATACCATGACCGCGCCGCGAGGCTCGCAATTCCTTTATGAAGCGGTCGGCTCCACGGACAAAACCCTGAAAATCTATCCGGGTGTTTATCATGAAATATTCAATGAACCGGAGCGGGCCGAAATCCTTGCGGAGGTATTGAAGTGGTGTGACGGGAGGCTAGCCACCGATTGACGAGACGGGCGCGTCTGCTGTTATCCTCTCGGCCCGCACCCATTCCAGAAAGCGATGCACGCCCTCAATCGTGTATTCGGTGCGCAGGGAGTGGACGGCCTCGAAACCGTGTTCCGCCCCGGGCATTTCCAGATAGACCACGGGCTTGTGGGAAACGTCGCGCAGTTTCCTGCTAAAGACTCTCCCCTCTGTTACGGCGGCAAGGCTGTCACGGCTGCCATGGACCACCATAAACGGAGGCGCATCGGCGTGGATCTGCGCTATCGGCGAGGCGTCGTCCCACAGTTGGGGGTGATCCCTGGGCGTCTCGTGCAACACTCGTCCGGTGAGGAAGCGTTCATAAATCCTGCGATTGGGATGCTGGTCATAGCGCACCAGGAAATCGTAAATGCCGTAGAACGGCACGCATGCCTGGACCGACGTATCCGTATCGGGTTGTTGCAGCTGGTATTCCGGACGATTCGCCGTAAGTCCCATGAGCGCGGCGAGGTGGCCGCCAGCAGAGCCTCCGGTAACCGCTACGAAACTGGTATCCATGCCGTATTGCGCACCGTGTTCCCTGATCCAGCAGAGGGCAGCCTTGCAGTCGAGCAGGTGGGTAGGAAAACCGACGCTGGGACTCAGACGGTAGTTCGCCGCCACGCATATCCAGCCGCGGCTGGCCAAAGCGTACATCAAGGGCAGGGCCTGGCCGCCCTTGTCACCCATCATCCACGCGCCGCCGTGGATCTGCAGCAATACCGGACATCCCGCCGGGGGGATGGTCCGCGGCCGATAAATATCCAGTTGCTGGCGTACGCCCGCAGGTCCATAGGGCAGGTGGCGTAGAACTTCTACCCGGGCGTCTCCCAGGGGCAGGGGCTGGCACCAATCGCCAAACGCTATGCGCTCCCGCATGCCGGTACGGACAGCGGGTGGAATCCGGGACAGGTAATCCGGCCCCAGCCCTCAGCCAGCGCGCGGGTGACCGCAGCCTCCGCTTTCGTGCTCATCCAGATGCTCAAAGTAGGCCCGGCCAGCTCAGTAGCAGCGCGGCCAGCGCAGTACTGCCCGGCAGGAGTCCAGCGCGCCGCCAAGGGAAAATAATCCCGCGAGGTACTTGTAGTGGCAGCAGATCCACGCCAACTCGGTTGCCAGTACGGCGAGGCCAAACTGGACCCAGGAACCCTGCGGCGGACCACTGCACGCGGCGCCACTACCGCCCACATGGGCCCAGGTTGAACACCGCCAGAACAGCCAGCCACCAATCCATGAAATCACCTGATGTTGTAACGAAGTTTCCCCGCGCGCCATCCGCCAGAATACGCCCGAGGCGTGGGCAATTTACACAAGCCACCATGCCCTGTCCAAGCGATTATCCGTGCCGGAGGGGCGACTTCCGGTTGTTGAAGAGATTTTGAACAACAGCCCGCACCCACGTATAATCCTCCCCCCCATGAAAACCGTGCGCTTGGCGCATGAGGCCGGCAGTGGAATACCAGCAACAATTTGAGGTCATCGTTATTGGTGGAGGGCATGCCGGTACCGAGGCTTGCCTGGCCGCCGCGCGCATGGGCTGCCAGTCCTGCTCCGCCACAGTGTCGACACGCTCGGTCAGATGTCCTGCAACCCGCCATCGGGGTATCGGAAGAAGCCACCTGGTGAAAAGTAGATGCACTGGGCGGCGCGATGGCCCGCGCCACCGACCGGGCGGGCATACAGTTTTCGGGTACTGAACAGGCGCAAGGGCCCGGCAGTCAGGGCCACGCGGGCGCAAGCTGACAGGGTGATACCGCAACGCAATACGCCAGATGCTGGAGGCGCAGCCGAGCAATCGCTCTTCCAGCAACCGGTGGACGACCTGCTCATTGAAAACGGACGAATCGCGGGGCGATCACCCAGATGGGGCTGGTGTTTCGAGCGCCCCGGGTGATGTGACCAGCGGGACCTTCCTCGGTGGCAAGATCCATATCGGCCTGCAGAACAGTGCCGGCGGTCGCGCCGGCGATCCGCCATCACATCGCCCTTGCGCGGCCGCCTGCGGGAACTGCCTTTCGGGTCAGGCGCCTGAAAAACCGGCACCCCGCCAGGATCGATGCCCGCGGTGTCGATTTCACCGGTCTGCAGGAGCAGTGGGGGAGACCAGCCCGAGCCCGTTATATGCGTGCCTGACGGCCGCGGAACACCCCGAGCAGCTTGCTGCTGGGTATACCAACGAACACACGCACGAGATCATTCGTGGTGGGCTGGATCGATCGCCCCTGTATTCCGGCGTCATCGAAGGCGTCGGGCCGCGTTACTGCCCCAGTATTGAAGACAGATTCACCGGTTTGCCGACAAGACATCACACCAGGTCTTTTATTGAGCCCGAGGGCCTGAGCACCCGTGAACTGTACCCCAACGGGATTTCCAGCAACCTGCCTTCGATATCCGGTCGCTGGTCCGCTCGATCAAGGGATTCGAGAACGCCCACATTACACGGCCCGGGTATGCCATCGAATACGATTTTTTCCCGACCCCGGGATCTGTCCGCCTCACTGGAGACAAAAAAGCTCTTCCAGGCCTGTATTTTGCCGGGCAAATCAACGGTACTACCGGCTATGGGGAGGCGGCTGCCCGGGGTTGCTGGCAGGATTAGACGGCGCTGGCGGTGCGTGGGAAGCTCCTGGTGCCCGCGACGAGATGAAGCGTACATTGGTGTGCTGGTCGACGACCTGATCACGATGGGTACGCTGGAGCCCTACCGCATGTTCACCTCGCGTGCCGAGTACCGGCTGTTGCTGCGCGAAGACAACGCCGATTTGCGACTGACTGAACAGGGCAGGGTACTGGGTCTTGTGGACGATGCGCGCTGGGCGCGCTTTGCCGCCAAACGGGAAGCGATCGAGCGGGAAACCGCACGGCTTGCCACCAGCTGGGTTCACCCCAATACGCCGGAAGCGCAAACGCTGGCAGCCAAACTGAAAAGCCCACTCGGCAGGGAGTATTCACTGGCTGAGCTGCTGAAGCGCCCTGAGCTCGAGTACGCGGACCTCGCGGGCCTGGTGGGCGAGCCCACTCCGGATCCGCAGGCGGCCGAGCAGGTTGAAATACAAGCCAAGTACGCCGGTTATATTGACCGCCAGCAGGAGGATATTGCGCGGTTACGTCGCAACGAGCACACACCGTTGCCTGTGGACCTGGACTATGCCGCTGTCGACGGCTTATCCAATGAGGTGCGACAGAAATTGAGCGCCGCGCGTCCGGACACGCTGGCGCGCGCGGGGCGCATTCCCGGAGTCACCGCTGCTGCCGTCGCACTGCTGCTGATTTACCTGAAAAAGCGTGGCGCCCTTGCTAGCGACACGTCACCTGACCCTGCCAATCGTCGGCAGTTGGCCTGAGTTGGAATCGAACCTCGCCACCTGCCTGCAACAGGGGTGCGCAGACCTGGAGGTGCCTCTGGACACCGGCCAACGGGAGCAGTTGCTGCAATTCCTGGCATTGCTGGCAAAGTGGAACAAGACCTACAACCTCACCGCAGTGCGCGATCCAGCGCAAATGGTGACCCGACACTTGCTGGACAGCCTGGCCATAGCGCCGTTTTTGACCGGCCAGCGATTGCTCGATGTGGGTACCGGCGCCGGGCTTCCCGGTGTGCCCCTGGCGATCCTGTTTCCAGAGCGGGAGTTTCACCTGCTCGACAGCAATGGCAAGAAGACCCGTTTTCTTTTTCAGGTGAAAACGGCCCTTTGCTTGGATAATATGGTGATTCACCAGGCGCGGGTGGAGTCATTTCGTGCCGCTGATCCTTTTGACACGGTGTTGTCCAGGGCCTTTGCTTCTTTGCTGGATATGGTGCATGGTTGCCGCGACCTGCTGGCACCCGGCGGCCAGCTGCTCGCGATGAAGGGCGCTTACCCCGCGCAGGAGCTGGAAGCCGTGGACCCGGAACGGGCGGCGATAAAGGTTCATCCGCTAACGGTGCCCGGCCTGGGCGAACAGCGGCACCTGGTGGAGATAGTCCTGCCACCGGCACCGGGCCGAACGGAACAACATTGCCAGGGGCAAGTTCATTGACCAGAACCATCGCAATTGCGAACCAGAAAGGCGGCGTTGGGAAGACCACGACCTGCGTCAACCTTGCCGCATCGCTTGCCGCGATGAAACAGCGCGTGCTGCTGGTGGACCTCGATCCCCAGGGCAATGCGACCATGGCCAGCGGCATCGATAAATATGAGATCGACCGCAGTATCTACGATGTGCTGGTGCATCGGGCCCCTGTTCATCTGGTCACCCGGCCGACCGGCGAGAGCGGGTATGCAGTGTTGCCCGCCAACGGCGACCTGACGGCCGCGGAGGTCGAACTCCTGGGTATCGAGCACAGGGAGCGCCGTCTGCGCACCGCCCTCTCGGAAGTAGCGGGCCAATACGATTATGTCCTGGTCGACTGCCCCCCCTCGCTGAATATGTTGACCATCAACGCACTGGTTGCCGCCGAAGGTGTCATTATCGCCATGCAGTGCGAGTACTTCGCGCTGGAAGGCCTGGCGGCTCTGGTGCGCGCGATTGAAGGCGTTGCCGCTACGATAAACAGCGATTTGCAGATTGATGGAATCCTGCGCACCATGTACGACCCGCGGAACAGCCTTACCACCGATGTGTCGGCCCAGTTGAGATCGTACTTTGGCGACAAAGTGTATCGTACCGTGGTACCCAGGAACGTGCGTCTCGCGGAGGCGCCCAGCCACGGTGTTCCCGCCATGTATTACGATAAAAATTCCCGCGGTTCCAAGGCCTGGCTCGCCGGAGAAATAATCCGGCGACGGGAGCAGAGGCCGACCGGCAGTCTGGCCAGGCCGTGCTGACCTGAAAATAGGGAGAACGTAGATGGCGGTTAAAAAGAGGGTTAAGGGGCGAGGCCTGGACGTTGCTGGTGGGTGTGGGTGGCGCGCGCAGCCGGTACCGAAGCGCCGGGGCGCCACCGTTGCCGCGCCCGGCGGCGACGAAAATCCCTGAGCGAACTGCCCTTGAACCTGATTCAGCGGGCAAGTACCAACCGCGTCGGGATATCGAACAGGAATCCCTGCGAAGGAGTTGGCCGACAGCATTGTCGCCCAGGGCGTGATGCAGCCCATAGTAGTGCGACCGATCTGACCAGCGTTATGAAATCATAGCTGGCGAGCGGCGCTGGCGGGCCACACAACTGGCGGGGCTCAGGGCTATTCCGGCAGTCATACGCGATGTTCCGACCAGGCCGCTATTGCCATGGCGCTGATTGAGAATATCCAGCGCGAGGATCTCAATCCGATAGAAGAAGCGGCGTCCCTGCAGCGGCTGCAGCGGGAGTTTGAATTGACGCAACAGGAAGTGGCGACAGCGGTGGAGAGCCGTCCGCTCCACGGTAGCGGGCTGCTGCGCCTGATGACTCTGGAGGAGGATGTGCGTCGCCTGGTGGAGCACGGCGACCTCGAGATGGGCCACGCCCAGGCGCTCCTCGGCCTGGAGGGCGCAGATCAGGTTCACGCGGCGCGATCAGTGGTTGCCAAAGGGTTGACGGTGCGGCAAACGGAAGCGCTGGTGCGAAACCTGTTGGCGAGGAAAGTCAGGCCCGCTGCCGAAAAACACCTCGATCCCAATATACGGCGGCTGCAGGACGACCTGTCCCAAGGCTGGGGGCAGCAGTGCAGATCCAGCACGGTGCGAAGGCCGTGGCGAACTGGTGCTCTCTACAACAGCCTGGATGAACTCGACGGTATTCTCAGCCACATCAAGTAGATTCCAAGCAGTATCTCGCTTCGTTTAACAGGGCGCCTGGGTCGATAACACGGCCCGGCAGGAACCCAGAGCCCTCCGAGACGGTCCCTGCCAGCTGGCGCGGGAATCGGAACCAGACACGAACAAGCACACTATCTGGTAGTTGGGGCATGCGCGGGTACAAGATGCGGTAGCACGAAGCAGGCCGAAAAACGTACCGGCTATGTTGCCGCGATCTTGTCGCCATCAGCGTCAATTTTTATCCAGATCGTGCCTGAATCCCGGTTGAACCTGCCCTGCAATCCCCCTATAATGCGCGCCCGATTCGAGGAAGAACGCCGTGAGCGTAACGATCTGGGGAGTATCGCGAGGCGCTGATGGCGGGTGCTGAAATAGCGCGACCTCCGGTTCACCGTATCACCCTGGTTCAATTGGCATTGCTGTTTTCGCTGTGCCTTGTATTGCTGGCGATCGACAAAGTTTGTGCTTACTCGGTGTTCAGTGGTGGCTTGATAGCCGTAGTGCCCCAAGCCTATTTTGCCGTGCTCGCGTTTAAACTACGTGGCGCGAGGTCTGCCAGGGCGATTGCCCGGTCCAGCTATGTTGGCGAGACGGGGAAGTTTTTGCTCAGTGTGGCCGGGTTTGCCATTGTTTTCGCGGTAGTGCGGCCGTTACAGCCCGCCGCCGTATTTGCCGGGTACCTGGCGATGCTGGTAATACAAATTACAGGAAGCTGGTTATTGCTGACGCGCGACCGGCGAAACTAGACAGATGCGAGTGGTTTGATAGATGGCAGGCTCGACCCCGACAGTTTCTGAGTATATTACGCATCACCTGACCAACCTGACCTACGGCAAGCTGCCCGAGGGTTTTGTGCGGGAAGACGGCAGTGTCGTCGGTAGCGGTGGCGCCTGGGTTATGGCCCACGGCGGCGAAGAGGCCTCCGCCATGGGGTTCAATGCGATTCATGTGGATTCCATGCTCTGGTCAATCGGGCTCGGCATCCTGTTCTGCTGGCTCTTTCGCCGCGTGGCGCGGAAGGCCGAAGCGGGCGTGCCCAGCGGCGTGGTCAACCTCGTGGAGATGACGGTCGAGTTTGTGGATAACACCGTGCGCGACACCTTCCACGGCCAGAACAAACTGGTTGCCCCACTGGCGCTGACCGTATTTGTCTGGGTCCTGTTGATGAACCTGATGGACCTGGTCCCGATCGATCTGTTTCCCGAGCTGTTCAAGCTGGCCGGGGTGCACTACCAGAAAATAGTGCCCTCCACCGACCCCAATATTACCCTGGGCATGGCAGTGGGCGTGTTTATCCTGATGCTGTATTACTCGATCAAGGTCAAGGGCTTCGGTTTTGTCAAGGAGCTGACCATGACGCCCTTTAACCACTGGGCGTTTATCCCCGTAAACCTGTTCATGGAAGTGGTTGGCCTGCTGGCCAAGCCTTTCTCACTCGGCCTGCGATTGTTCGGAAACCTCTATGCCGGCGAGATGATCTTTATCCTGATCGCCGCCCTGTTCAGCGCGGGCGTCGGCTGGATGTTGCCTGCGGGACTGTTGCAAGTGGGGTGGGCGATCTTCCACCTGCTGATTATTCCGCTGCAGGCCTTTATCTTCATGGTATTGACGATCGTGTATCTCAGTATGGCCCATGAGGACCACTGATTTTTTTTAAACTTGTAAGCTTTGCTTCAATTAACGTTAGGAGAAAAAAATGCCTGAATTAATCTACATTGCTGCCGCGCTCATGATGGGTCTGGGTGGTCTGGGTGCCGCAATCGGTGTTGGCCTGCTGGGCGGCAAGCTCATAGAGGGCTCAGCTCGCCAGCCGGAACTGGCACCCAAGCTGCAGGTCACCTTCTTTCTGGGCGCCGGCCTGGTAGACGCGATCCCCATCATCGGTGTTGGTATCGCGATGTACCTGATCTTCGTTGTCGCCGGTTAATTTAACCACTGACAGGAATGGGCCGCATTGAGCGCGGCCCTTAATAATCTGTGAGGAGCAAGGCGTGAATATTAACCTTACGCTTATCGGGCAGATGATCGCATTTGTCTGCTTTGTCGTGTTCTGCATGAAGTATGTGTGGCCGCCGATCCTGGCAGCCATGGCCGAGCGCCAGAAGAAGATCGCCGACGGCCTGGCAGCTGCTGATCGCGCCAGCCATGACCTCGAATTGGCCCAGGAAAAAGCAGTGGAACGCCTGAAGGAAGCCAAGCACGAGGCGGCCGGC
Source organism: Halioglobus sp. (assembly GCA_041395965.1). Taxonomy (GTDB): domain Bacteria; phylum Pseudomonadota; class Gammaproteobacteria; order Pseudomonadales; family Halieaceae; genus Marimicrobium. The sequence goes on along the minus strand of JAWKZM010000021.1, from coordinate 40,829 downwards.
ATTATAGACGCGGCCAACAAGCGCGGAACCCAGCTGGTGGAAGAGGCCAAACTGGCGGCCATAGCTGAGGCAGACCGCGTCAAGGCGGCGGCCCAGGCGGAAATAGAACAGGAGTCCAACCGCGCGCGGGAACATCTGCGCGGACAGGTTGCTGCTCTGGCCCTGGCCGGGGCAGAAAAGGTGCTGGGTGCCGCAATCGATCCGAAAGCGCATACCGATCTGGTCGACAAACTGGCCGCAGAGCTCTAACGCGAGGACGCCATGGCTGAATTGAGCACATTAGCGCGGCCTTACGCCAGGGCGGCGTTCGAGTACGCCCGGGACGGCGGGCAGTTGTCGCAGTGGGAGGAGCAATTGGCTACCGCTGCAGCGGTCGCAGTAGACAAGGGTATGAAAGCGGTGCTGGAAGATCCCTCGCTGACTTCCGAGCAACAGGCGCGCACCTTCAATGAAGTGTGTGGCGACGCCCTTGGCACGCCGGTACGTAACTTCGTGTCGGTACTTGCTGCCAACAAACGCCTTGCGTTGCTGCCCGAAATCCATGCGCTGTTTGTGCAATACAAGGCCAACCAGGAAAAGACGGTGGATGTGGAAGTCATATCTGCTTTTGACCTGGCCGACGAGGCCCGGGACAAGCTGGCGGCGGCCTTGGGCAGCAAGCTCGAACGTCAGGTGAAAGTTCGCACGTCCACCGACAGGAACCTCCTCGGTGGTGTACTAATCAGGGCCGGTGATCTGGTGATCGATGGCTCCGTGCGCGGCAGGCTGAACAAGCTGGCCGCGGCAATGAATTCCTAGACCAAGATACAGGATTGAGGAACAGAGCATGCAGCAACTGAATCCATCAGAGATCAGCGAGATCATCAAGCGCCGCATCGACCAGCTCGATGTCAGCTCGGAGGCCCGCAATGTGGGCACCGTGGTGTCAGTCACAGACGGTATTATTCGCATCCACGGCCTGGCCGACGTGATGTACGGAGAGATGATCGAATTTGACGGCGGTATTTTCGGCATGGCGCTGAATCTGGAGCGCGATTCGGTTGGCGCCGTGATCCTGGGTGACTACAAGGGACTTGCGGAAGGCCAGTCCTGCCGCTGCACCGGTCGTATCCTGGAAGTCCCGGTGGGCCCCGAATTGCAGGGCCGGGTCGTAGACGCGCTGGGCAACCCGATAGACGGCAAGGGCCCGATCAATGCAGCCCTCACGGATGCGCTTGAAAAGGTTGCACCCGGCGTTATCGCCCGTAAATCGGTTGACCAGCCGGTACAGATTGGCCTGAAAGCGATCGACGCCATGGTGCCGATTGGTCGCGGGCAGCGCGAGCTGATCATCGGCGATCGCCAGATCGGCAAGACCGCAATCGCAGTCGATGCCATCATCAACCAGAAAGGGTCCGGCATTAAGTGTGTTTACGTGGCGATTGGCCAGAAGGCCTCTTCAGTCGCCGCCGTAGTGCGCAAGCTGGAAGAACACGGCGCCATGGACCACACCATCGTGGTTGCCGCAACTGCATCTGATCCCGCTGCCATGCAGTACCTCGCGCCATTCGCCGGTTGCACCATGGGCGAATACTTCCGCGACCGCGGCCAGGATGCGTTGATCATCTACGACGATCTCACCAAGCAGGCATGGGCGTACCGTCAGATCTCCTTGTTGCTGCGCCGCCCGCCCGGACGTGAAGCCTATCCCGGTGACGTGTTCTACCTGCACTCGCGCCTGCTGGAGCGGGCGGCGCGGGTTAACGCCGACTATGTGGAGAAATTTACCAAGGGCGAAGTGAAGGGCAAGACGGGATCGTTGACTGCCCTGCCGGTTATTGAGACTCAGGCTGGCGACGTTTCGGCCTTCGTGCCGACCAACGTGATCTCGATTACTGACGGCCAGATATTCCTGGAAGCGGACATGTTCAACGCCGGCGTGCGCCCCGCGATGAACGCGGGTATTTCTGTTTCCCGGGTCGGCGGTGCCGCCCAGACCAAGATTATGAAAAAGTTGTCCGGCGGTATTCGAACGGCGCTGGCGCAGTATCGCGAACTGGCGGCATTTTCCCAGTTTGCGTCCGACCTGGACGATGCTACCCGAGCGCAGCTGGATCACGGTGAGCGCGTAACTGAATTGATGAAGCAAAAGCAGTACTCACCGCAGAGCATCGCCGACATGGGCGTCATGCTGTACGCCGCCAACGAGGGCTTTCTGAAGGACATAGAAGTCAACAAGATCGGCGCGTTTGAGCAGGCGCTGCTGGCCTTTATGCGTTCAGAGCACGGTGAATTGATGAGCCGTATTGTGCAAAGCGGTGACTACAACGACGAGATCGAGGCCACCTTCAAGGCGGCTATCGAGAAGTTCAAAGCCACGCAGACCTGGTAGCGCCGAGGACCATTAGATGGCAGTCGGAAAAGAAATACGCACCAAGATCTCGAGCATTCGCAGCACGCAGAAGATCACCAGCGCCATGGAGATGGTGGCGGCCAGCAAGATGCGCAAGGCCCAGGATCGTATGCGTCTCGGCAAGCCCTACGCCCGGCGAATGCGCGCTGTGGTAGGTCATATTGCCAATGCCGCGCCAGAATATCGCCACCTGTACATGGTGCAGCGGGAAGTCAGGCGGGTAGGATTCCTGGTCGTTTCCACTGACCGTGGACTGTGCGGCGGCCTGAATATCAACCTGTTCAAGCGTACCGTGAAATCGATGAAAGAATGGGCTGACCATGGTGTGGAAATTGAGTTGTCTCTGGTTGGAGCGAAAGCGGCGGCCTTTTTCAACAGCTACGGCGGCAACGTCACTGCCGCAATTCGCGATATCGGTGAAACCCCCGCGCTCGCCGACTTGATCGGCGGTGTAAAAACCATGCTGGATGCCTATGAGCAGGGGCGGATCGACCGTTTGTTCCTGGTTAGTAACCAGTTCGTCAATACCATGACGCAGAACCCCACCGTTGAACAACTACTTCCGCTGCAAGCGGAGGATAGCCAGGAGATGAAACATCACTGGGACTACATCTACGAACCGGACGCAAAGGAATTGCTGGAGGGACTGTTGACCCGCTATATCGAGTCACAGGTTTACCAGGCGGTGGTGGAAAACGGCGCCTGCGAGCAAGCTGCGCGCATGCTTGCCATGAAAAATGCCACCGAGAATGCCGGCGAACTGATAGATGACTTGCAGTTGATTTACAACAAGGCGCGGCAGGCCGCGATCACCCAGGAACTGTCGGAAATCGTAAGCGGCGCCGCAGCCATAGGCTAGGGCTTCACGGCGCGCAAGTATGGGAAAAGACAAGGCATCCGGCAGTCGCGAGTCGAGCGAGACCCCGAGCCAAACAGAATTGAATTTTGAGATAGAGGATCCGGAAATGAGCAGCGGACGAATCGTACAAATCATTGGCGCCGTTATTGACGTGGAGTTCCCGCGCGATGTGGTTCCCAAGGTATACGACGCACTGAAGGTAACCGAGAGAAACCTGACGCTGGAAGTACAGCAGCAGTTGGGCGACGGTGTGGTGCGCACGATCGCAATGGGCTCTTCCGAGGGCGTCAGTCGCGGTTTGGCGGTTGAAAACACCGGCTCCCCAATCATGGTGCCAGTAGGCGCGGAGACATTGGGCCGCATCATGGACGTACTGGGAAACCCTATCGACGAGTGTGGCCCCATCGGTGAAAAGGAGCGCGCCTCCATTCACCGCAAAGCACCGACATATGAGGAACTGGCCGCATCCGACGAACTGCTGGAGACGGGAATCAAGGTAATTGACCTGGTGTGTCCCTTTGCCAAGGGTGGCAAGGTCGGACTGTTCGGCGGCGCCGGCGTGGGCAAGACCGTCAACATGATGGAGCTGATCAACAATATCGCCACCGAGCACTCGGGGTTGTCAGTATTCGCCGGGGTGGGCGAACGGACTCGCGAAGGGAACGATTTCTACTTCGAGATGCAGGAGTCCAAGGTCGTGGACGTGGAAAACTTCAGCAACTCCAAGGTAGCGATGGTCTATGGGCAGATGAACGAACCGCCGGGTAACCGACTCCGAGTTGCTCTTACCGGGTTGACCATGGCTGAAAAATTCCGCGACGAAGGCCGTGACGTACTGCTGTTTATCGACAATATCTACCGTTACACCCTGGCCGGTACGGAGGTGTCAGCGCTACTCGGTCGTATGCCTTCCGCAGTAGGCTACCAGCCTACCCTGGCCGAGGAAATGGGCGTGTTGCAGGAGCGAATTACCTCTACCAAGATTGGGTCCATTACCTCGATCCAGGCCGTCTACGTGCCGGCGGACGACTTGACTGACCCGTCCCCCGCCACCACCTTCGCCCACCTCGATTCCACAGTTGTTCTGAGTCGGGATATTGCCGCGAAGGGCATCTATCCCGCGGTTGATCCGCTGGATTCCACGTCCCGCCAGCTGGACCCGCTGCTGATTGGCGTTGAGCACTACGAAACAGCCCGCGGTGTGCAAACCGTCCTGCAGCGTTACAAGGAACTCAAGGACATTATCGCCATTCTGGGTATGGACGAACTGTCTGAGGAGGACAAACAGACAGTGGCTCGCGCGCGCAAGATCGAGCGCTTCCTGTCACAACCCTTCCATGTCGCGGAGGTATTCACCGGTTCACCGGGCAAATACGTCTCGTTGAAGGAAACCATCGCCGGTTTCCAGGGCATTCTTGCCGGCCAATACGATCACTTGCCAGAACAGGCTTTCTACATGGTAGGCAGTATCGAGGAAGCCGTCGAGAAGGCCAAAAAGCTGTAAGGCACTAGAGAGGCTAAACTATGGCAATGACCATTCATTGCGACATCGTCAGTGCGGAGGAAGAGATTTTCTCCGGGCTGGTGGAGATGCTGGTTGCTACCGGTCAGCTGGGTGAACTGGGTGTGAGCTATGGCCACGCACCGCTGTTGACATCCCTCGTGCCCGGCCCCGTCCGGATCGTGGCCCAGGACGGCCAGGAGCAGGTTTTCTACGTGTCCGGCGGATTCCTGGAAGTACAGCCTGGCGTAGTCTCGATCCTGGCTGACACGGCTATTCGTGCCGACGATGTCGACGAGGCCGCCGCTGAAGAAGCGCGGCGGGAAGCGGAACAGGCGCTGGCCAACCAGACCGGTGACTTCGATTATGGCAGGGCATCATCCCAGTTGGCGGAAGCTGCTGCGCAATTGGCCACGCTGCGCAAAATGAAAAATCGGGCAGGCCGCGGGTAGACTTCCCGGGCCTAATGCCCCAACCTGAAACCCCGGCAATGCCGGGGTTTTTTGTCATCGAGATCTGCAGGCATGCTCAGGACGCTGTTTTCGGGCGCAAGGCGTTTGCTCAACACACACCCCAAGCTGTACAGGGCGGCATACAACCTCGCCACGTTGAACATGGACTACCTGCGGCAACGGCTGCAATCGCAGCGGTATCCTCGTTTTTTGGTGGTTTGTGGACTGACCGTAACGATTATCCCACCCTGCGTGCGTCCAAACTGGCAAGCGGGGCCATTACCACCGAGGATGCGGACCGGCTTGACGGCTGGCGCGCGGAGGGTTTTTTCAAGGTTGATAATGCCATCGATCCGGCGCTTATCGATGAGTATCTCAATGCAGTTGCTGCGCTGAAATCGCGCTCACCCTCCCCGCTACTGGTAACTTCCATTTCCCTGCCCCGTCCCACCCCCTACAGTCCGGAAGTTCTGGAGAAAAGCTACAGCGCTCGTACAGTGGATGATTATTTTCATCTCGAGGATGCCAGGCGGCTCTTGTTTCACCCTGTGATTACCGACTTCCTGAGGCTTGTGTTCGAGCGCTCGCCCGTCCTCACCCAAAGCCTGAACTTCGAGCGAGGATCGGAACAGGCGATTCACCAGGACACGGCCTTCGTGTGTATGAACGCACCGATGAAACTTATCGGCGTCTGGATTGCACTGGAGGATGTGAAACCGGGGGCCGGTGAACTCGTCTACTATCCAGGCAGCCACCGCTGGCCTGACTACCTCTTTAGCAACTATTTCAGGCATTACAACGCGGAGCGGGATGGGGAAGCGCAGTTGCAGCATTGGTATCGCTGGATCGAGGAGGAGGCTGCCCGCCAGGGTGTGCAGCGGCAGGCCTTCCTCCCGAGGAAGGGCGATCTGCTGTTCTGGCATGCCGCACTTGCCCATGGCGGTGCGCAGATCGGCAATCCGCATGCCACACGGCGCAGTTTGGTGGGGCACTATTGCCCGACGGGTGTACGGCCGTTATATCACTACTACAAGCCTGCCCAATTTCGGCGCCACCGCTGGCGAGACTATTATTATTGCAGCTCTTATTATCGCTAGCGCTGGTTTTTGGCTCTTTGATAAGCACATCACACTGCAACGGTTGGCGTTACATGCGGCGCAGCGCATAATGTTGCGTGCGATGCCGAACAGGATGAAAAGACTATTGCCATGAAACTGGAAGTCGTGATCCTCGCCGCGGGCCAGGGAACGCGGATGAAGTCCCGTCTACCCAAAGTTTTGCACACGGTGGGTGGCAAGCCGCTGCTGGAGCATGTCGTACAAACCGCCGGTGGCCTTGATCCCGGTGCCATTCACGTGGTCATCGGGCACGGCAGTGAACTCGTGCAACAGGCGCTGGCGCGGTATGCGATCAATTGGGTGGTGCAGGAACAGCAACTCGGTACTGGTCATGCTGTTCTACAGGCGTTACCAGCTATCGCATCTGACAGCGTCATTCTGGTCCTGTATGGCGACGTACCGCTCACCACGTTGTCCACATTGCAGCAGCTTGTGCAGTGTGGACAGGCTGGCCCCGCTCTGCTGACAGCCACGCTTCAGGATGCCGGTGGTTACGGCAGGATTCTCAGAGACCAGCGGGGCGCACTGACAGGGGTGGTTGAGGACAAGGATGCAACGAGCGAACAGCGCCAGATACAGGAAATCAACACCGGGTTGATGGCTGCACCCTGCCGGGATTTCCAGAGATACCTGCCAATGGTCGAAAACAGTAATCGGCAGGGCGAGTACTATTTGCCCGATGTCCTGAGCCTCGCTGTCGCCGAAGGCAGGAGCGTGGCAACCTGCGCGGTTGCCTCGGCACTGGAAATTCTCGGGGTCAATGACCGCGTGCAATTAAACCAGGTTGAGAGAGAGTACCAGCGGCGCCAGGCAGAGACCCTGCTGCGCCAGGGTGTCAGTATCGCCGACATGGCACGCCTCGATATCCGCGGCACTCTCACCTGCGGGAATGATGTCACCATTGATGTCAATGTAGTCTTCGAAGGAGAGGTAACGCTGGGGAATGGCGTTTCCGTTGGCGCCAACTGCGTACTGCGCGATGTCAGTGTCGCTGACGATACGGTTATACATCCTATGAGCCATTTGCAGGAAACCGTCATTGGACGGGGTTGCAGCGTCGGCCCCTACGCCCGTTTGCGGCCGGGCACGGAATTGAAAGACGGCGCGCGTATCGGGAATTTCGTCGAAACCAAACAGGCCAGTATCGGCCCGGGCAGTAAGGTAAATCACCTGAGTTATATCGGCGACTGTGAAATGGGGGCAGCCGTTAATATTGGCGCCGGCACCATTACCTGCAATTACGACGGCGCGAATAAACACCAGACGGAAATCGGTGACGGCGTTTTTGTCGGTTCCAACAGTACGCTGGTAGCCCCATTGCGCATCGAGGACCAGGGGTTCATCGCCGGGGATCGACAGTGACCAGCACTGTCGGGAAAGGGATCTGGCGGTAGCCGCGCACGGCAGCGCAATATTCAGGGCTGGAAGCGACCAGGCAAGCGGAACACCAAGGACTGACTATGTGTGGCATTGTGGCCGCTGCCGCGCGGCGCGAAGTTTCAGAAACTCCTGTTGGAGGGGTTGCGGCGCCTGGAATACCGCGGTTATGACTCTGCCGGCATGGCGTTGATCGATGACCACGACAGGCTGAAAATTCACAAGCGCAAGGGCAAGGTACGGGAGCTGGAAAAAGCGCAGGAACAGACACCGTACCTTGGTAGCACCGAGATAGCGCATACCCGGTGGGCGACCCACGGCAAGCCCTCGGGTGAAAACGCGCACCCCCACACTTCTGGACAGCGAGTCGCTCTGGTCCACAACGGCATTATTGAAAACCACGCGGTATTGCGTGAAGAGTTGATACAGGCGGGATATGAGATGACATCCGCCACCGACACCGAGGTAATCGTTCACTTACTCCACCAGCAGCTGGCGTCCGGCGCGTCGCTGTTGCAGGCCATGGAGAAAACCGTAACGCGGCTGGAGGGGGCTTATGCCCTGGCGGCGATTGACTCGCGCAATCCGCACTCGGTGGTTGGGGCGCGCAAGGGCAGTCCGCTGGTAGTGGGTGTCGGCATCGGGGAAAACTTCCTCGCGTCTGACCAGATGGCACTGCGCCAGGTGACGGATCGCTTCATCTACCTCGAGGAAGGAGACCTGGTGGAGGTGTCCCCGGCGGCGTGCGGGTTTATAACGAGGGCCTGGCAGTCGAGCGCCCCGTCACCCGTATCAAGGAGGCCCTGGAAACCACGGAGATGGGCGACTTTGATCATTATATGATCAAGGAAATCTTTGAGCAGCCGGAAGCGCTGGAAGCGACCTTTGCCGGTGCCAGCGATACCCAGCAGATTGAGGAAAGCTTTGGCTCCGCGGCGACGGAGTTATTTGACAGGGTTAGGCACGTGCAGATCGTTGCCTGCGGCACCAGTTTTCATGCCGGCATGGTGGCCCGCTACTGGCTGGAGGAACTCGCCGGCATATCCTGCCAGGTGGAAGTCGCGTCCGAGTTCCGCTATCGAAAACGCGTACAGCACGAAGGCACGTTGCTGGTCGCCATCTCCCAGTCGGGTGAGACGGCTGATACCCTGGCGGCACTGCGCAATGCGGCGGAGGGGGAGTTTATCGGCAGCCTGGTGGTGGCCAATGTGGACAACAGTTCACTGGTGCGCGAGTGCGACCTCGTATTCCTGACCCGGGCCGGAGCAGAAATCGGCGTTGCTTCAACCAAGGCATTTACAACCCAGCTGGTTGCCCTGCTCATGCTGACCCTGGTCCTGGGCCGGCGTCGCAGCATGCCGGCCGGACGACAGCAGGAAATCATTGCCGCCCTGCGTAACCTGCCGCACTACGTCCGGCAGACACTGGAACTCAACCCGGCCATCCAGCAATTATCCGAAGCGTTTATACCAAAACGCCACGCGTTGTTCCTTGGTCGCGGGATTCAGTATCCCATAGCCATGGAGGGGGCGCTCAAGCTCAAGGAAATCTCCTATATTCACGCGGAGGCCTATCCTGCCGGTGAACTGAAGCACGGCCCCCTGGCCCTGGTGGACGATGACATGCCGGTGGTGGCAGTGGCGCCCAACGACGAACTACTGGAGAAATTGAAATCCAATCTGGAGGAAGTGCGCTCGCGCGGCGGGGAACTGTTCGTCTTCGCTGACCGGGAGGCGGGATTTGCCAACGAACCCAGGGTTCGGGTACTGCCGATGCCTCACTGCCCCGAGGTTATCAAGCCGATTGTCTATACGGTCGCACTGCAATTGCTGTCCTATCACGTAGCCCTGCAGAAGGGCACGGATGTCGATAAACCGCGCAACTTGGCCAAATCGGTCACAGTTGAGTGACGCTGGCGGAATGTCTCAGGCTAGTACATCTTAGCTGCGCGTTTGCGTCCATTGCCGGGTTTGGACTGCGTGGTTACTGGATGGTGGTGGAGAATCCGCTGTTACAGAGGCGGCTGGCGAAAGTGCTTCCCCACGTTATTGATTCGCTGTTACTGGGTTCAGCGATTGCGTTACTGGTCGTCCTGCAACTATCGCCGTTGGAGTCTCCGTGGTTAATGGCGAAAATCGTAGCGCTGCTGCTGTATATCGGACTGGGATTGGTGGCACTGCGCTTTGGTCGCGCCAAAAAAACCCGGGTGGTCGCCTGGGTGCTCGCGCTCCTGACAGGAGCCTATATTGTATCAGTAGCGTACAGCAAAAGTCCGTGGGGCTGCTTCCGGTTGCTACATTCGTGAGGGAGGTATTTGCCCGGACGAAAAACCGTCCGGGCGACATTGCGGCTAGCCGGGGTTCGCTGCCTTGTAGTTCCGCAATTCGGTATTGAACTTGTCGGCGAGCTCTTCTTCCCTGGAAACAGAACCATTGTAGTCATCGTTGAGCTGTTTGAGCGTGGCTTGCGCCTCTTCGCTCGGGGAGTCCCCCGCCGCCTGTACCTCGGCCGCGCTCACCAGGGGATCGAGACACTCACGGTATGCAGAGTTCGCGGCCTGAAAATCCTTAACCGCTTTTTGTCCGGTCAGCATCTGTTCCAGCGTCGCCGTAGTGCCATCGGGCAGGGTGGGCAGGCTCGGTGCCGTGCACTCGCCGGCAATACTCGCAGCGCTTCCAAGGGCCAGACCGATTAGCGCCAGCTTGATACAGTTCATGATGAATACCTCACCTGTTGTTAGAGTTACGGGAGAAAAACAGTAACAGGAGAGTGGGCTCCTGCCAAGTGAGGCCCCACCTGTCCAGACGATTATTCCTTGCCCACCCACAATTGGGATACGCGCAGGTCTGACTCCAGCTTGCGCGCCACTTCCTGCGCCGAATCCCGATTGGCGAGCCCCACGACCCTTACGCGGTAAAGCGTTTTGCCATCCTTCTCGCTGGGGGCAATAATTACCTTGCCCGCAGCCGGGTGCAAACGGGTTGCCCACGTTTCCGCCATGGAGCGCAAAGCGTAGGAGCCAAAATTAACGAACCACGCGCCGTCGGCGGCCCCGGCCACAGGCTGTGCAGGTGCGGATTCTGGCGTATTCGGCTGTCTTGCGAGTGGTTTGGCTGCCGCCGGCTGGGGAGTAGACGCCTGAGGCGTGACGGCTGCCGGAGTCGGGTCCGGGGCAGGCGTGGCCGTCTTGCTTACAGCGGGCAGGGTTTTCGTCAGCACCGCTTGCTGCGTTTCCTGTTGTGCTTCCAATCCGGCAACGGTGTCGGCCAGCCGGCGATTTTCCAGCGCCAGCGCTTCCGCGTTGGCCGCCAGCTTGTCGTAGGACTGCTTTAACTCCTCCAGCGCTGCACGTGTGGCGCCTCCGTCCTTGTTACTGCTGGCGCTGGCGAGTTCCGCGCGCAGGTGTCGCAGCTCCTCCTCGGTGGCGGCGCGCTGTTGCATGACGCCATATCCCCCGGCGGCCAGCAGAGCCACAGCTACAATCGCAACAGCGATCAGCCCCAGCGGCCACGTCTGCCCGCTCTCATCCTCTTCGTTCAGGTACTCCTCCTTGTCCAGCCACGCTTCTGGCTCCGGCACAACCCGCTGGTACTCCGCGCGGGTAACTGTCTCTTCCGTGTGGTACGAACTGCCTGCTTCCTCAGTGGGAAGAGCGTCGTCAAACTCCTCCTCCTCCTCCACGTCTTCCGCCCGGTAGGCCGAGGTGAAATCAGTATCCCTGTCGGGCTCCTCATAATCATCATCCTCGTCCTCATCGAAGGCGCTGAAACCTGGCTCCCTGCGTTGATTTCTGTCGTCGGCAATGGAATCAAAGCCGGGCGGCATGTCCTCGTCCTGATTGTCCTTGTGTCTTGCCATGGCTCAACGTTACCTGCGCGTTGCGTTTGTTGAGCGTGATCATAGCAGACCCGGGCGGTAAATTCCCTGCGACGGAGCCCTGCTTTAAGGTACTTGTACAGGCGTGATTTTGGATAGAATGGGTACATGGATGTATCTGATATTCTCTCGCCGCTCAACCAAGCCCAGCGCAAAGCCGTCGCCGCCGACAACCAGAGTATGCTCGTTCTTGCCGGTGCGGGCAGCGGTAAAACCCGGGTGCTTGTGCACCGGATAGCCTGGCTGATCAGGGCGGAGAATTTCTCCCCCTGGTCCATTCTGGCCGTGACCTTTACCAACAAAGCGGCACGGGAGATGCGCAGCCGTATTGAGGAGATGCTCCACATACCCTCCCACGGGATGTGGGTGGGGACCTTTCATGGGTTGGCCCATCGCCTGTTGAAGGCGCACTGGCAGGAGGCGGGGCTACCACAGAATTTCCAGATACTCGACAGCGACGATCAATTGCGCCTGGTAAAACGCGTGTGCCGGGACCTGGGGCTGGATGAGTCCCGCTGGCCCCCCAAGCAGGCCATGTGGTACATCAACGCCCAGAAGGACGAGGGGCTGCGCAGCGCGCACATCGATGCACCTGACGGAGACCTGTTTGCACGCACCATGTTACAGGTCTATCGAGCTTATGAGCTGGCCTGCGACCGCGCCGGCATGGTGGATTTCGCCGAGTTGCTGTTGCGGGCCCACGAGTTGTGGCTGCAGCGCCCGCAGGTGCTGCAGCATTACCAGGGCCGGTTCCGGCAGATACTGGTGGACGAGTTCCAGGACACCAATACCATTCAGTACGCGTGGTTGCGGGTGCTGGCCGGTACCTGTATTCCGGTGGTCGCCGTGGGTGACGATGACCAGTCCATCTACGGCTGGCGCGGCGCGAAAATTGAGAATATCCAGCGCTTCACACAGGATTTCGGGTGTACGCAAACTATTCGCCTGGAGCAAAACTACCGCTCGACCCAGACGATTTTGCAGGCAGCCAATGGCGTGATTGCCCACAACTTCGGGCGCCTGGGCAAGGAGCTCTGGACGGCCGGGGAGCAGGGCGAGCCGATCAGCCTTTACGCCGGATATAACGAACACGATGAGGCCCGCTACATCGTGGAGCGGGCCGGGGAGTGGTTGCTGGAGGGTAATGCGCGCTCCTCGGTGGCCATCCTGTACCGCTCAAACGCGCAGTCGCGGGTATTGGAGGAGGCGCTGATCCGCAATGGAATACCCTACCGCATTTATGGAGGACAGCGTTTTTACGAACGACTGGAGATCCGCAATGCGCTGGCCTACCTGCGCCTTTTGCTGAACCGCGCTGACGATGCAGCGGTGGAAACGGTGATCAACACGCCACCCCGTGGTATAGGCGGCAAGACACTCGACACAGTCAGGGAATACGCGCGCGATCACGGCGTGCCGCTGTGGGCCGCTATCGCAGCTGTGCTGGAGGAAAAACTGCTTCCTGCAAGAGCCCTTGGCGCGCTGGAGGGATTTGTCGTACTGATTAACGAGCTCGACAGCGGCGCCGATGCGTTGCCGCTCGAGGAGTTGGTTGATCACGCGATACGCGCATCGGGGTTGTACCAGTACCACAAGAATGAAAAGGGAGAAAAGGGCCAGGCGCGGGTGGAAAACCTCGAGGAGCTGGTCAGTGCAGCCAAGCAGTTCGTGCCGGAGTCCGGGGACCTCTCTGCGCGACAGCAGTTCCTGGATCGTGCGGCGCTGGACGCGGGAGATGCCCAGGCTGATGAGCATGAGGACAGCGTACAGTTGATGACGTTGCACTCCGCCAAGGGGCTTGAGTTCCCCCTGGTATTTCTGGCCGGCATGGAGGAGAACCTGTTTCCCCATCGGATGTCGGTAGAGGAGCCGGGACGCCTCGAGGAGGAACGGCGACTGTGCTATGTGGGAATTACCCGGGCCATGGAGAAACTGGTTATCACTTACGCCGAGTGCCGGCGATTGCACGGCAGCGAATCGTACAATACGCCCTCTCGTTTTGTTCGGGAAATCCCCGCACAGTTGCTGCAGGAAGTACGGTTGCGCGGCGCCATTACGCAGCCAGTCAGCAGTCTGACCCAGGCGCGCGTGCCGGATACGGAACTGTCTCTGGGGCAGCGCGTCTATCACCAGGTGTTTGGCGAAGGCGTCGTGCTAAACTTTGAAGGTCGCGGCGCCAGTGCGCGGGTCGAAGTGAACTTCGATACTGAGGGCGGTAAATGGCTGGTTCTGCAATACGCGAACCTGCAGCTGGTGTAGCACTATATAACAACGGACGAAGTAGAGTATGGAGAGTACAACCACCGAAAAGCGCTACACGCCGCTGGTTATTTTGCTGTTGGTGGCCGCGCTTGTTACGACCCTCGGTCTGTGGGCAACAGGCGCGGTCGATGCGAAACGGGCGGACCGGAATACACCCTCCGCGGAAGGCGGAGCAGAAGGTGAGCATTTCCACTGGAAAATGGTGACCACCTGGCCCAAGAATTTTCCGGGGCTCGGATCAGCGGCCGAGAATTTTGCGCGCTCCGTGGAGGAGATGAGCAACGGCCGCCTGACCGTGCATGTCTATGGCGCCGGGGAGATTGTTCCGGCGATGGAGGTGTTTGATGCCGTGTCCCAGGGTGTGGTCGATGCTGGTCATGGGGCCGCCTACTATTGGAAAGGGAAAGTGCCCTCTTCCGTATTCTTTACGTCCGTACCTTTTGGGCTCAATGCTCAGGAGATGAATGGCTGGCTGCAATACGGCGGTGGCCTGCAGCTCTGGCAGGAGGCTTATGCTCCCTACAACCTCGTACCCATGGCAGGTGGCAGCACCGGTGTGCAGATGGCAGGATGGTTTAACAAGGAAATCAACACGATTGCAGATCTCAAGGGGTTGAAGATGCGCATTCCCGGACTGGCCGGGGAGGTCTTTGCCGCTGCGGGCGGTACTGCGGTCACCATCCCCGGCGGTGAACTTTACACATCCATGCAGACCGGCGTTATAGACGCACTTGAATGGGTCGGTCCCTACAACGACCAGGCGTTCGGTTTCCAGGAAGTGGCGAAGTATTACTACTACCCGGGCTGGCATGAACCCGGTTCTATCCTCGAGTTTGTGGTCAACAAGAACTCCCTGGAAGCGCTGCCCAAGGACCTGCAGGCGATCGTGAAATACGCAGCGCAGGCGGCCAACCAGGACATGCTGGACGAGTACACGGCTCGCAACAACGACGCATTGCAAAGCCTCGTCAATGAACATGGCGTGCAGTTACGACGCCTGCCCGACGACGTTTTGCTGGCGCTGTGGCGGGGCACCCAGGTTGCACTGCAAAAATTGGTAGCATCGGATCCCATGTCGGCAAAGGTCTACGACTCTTACCGCACGTTTTACAAGGGGGTGCGCAACTACCACCACATATCCGAGCAGGCGTATATCAATGCCAGGGACGAGGTATTCGGGGATGAGGAGTTCTAGTGTTCAGGGCGTTGCGAGCATCTCTTCCGGAACGCGCGGTGTTCCGGTGGCGCCACTCAGTTCTGGATGGCTCTGGTCCGGCCTTTCTCATCGATGGCAACAAACACGAATTCGCCCTCGGTCACCTTGATGGGCTCGCGATCCTGCAGGGAGTTTATCCAGACTTCCACAATGATGCGAATCGAGCTGCGCCCTGTTTCAAGCACATCGCAATAACATGACACCACGGCGCCGACATGGACCGGTGTCAGAAAAGCCATGCCGTTGACAGCCACCGTCGCCACCCGGCCATTGGCCACCTCGCTGGCGGTGATCATCCCTGCGATATCCATCTGTGACAGCAGCCAGCCGCCGAAGATATCCCCGTTGGCGTTGGTGTCCTTGGGCATCGCAACGGTTTGCAGGGCCAGTTCACCATGGGGCACGGGCGCGGTATCGATATCGCTCATATCAGTAGCCTGTTTTCAAGTTCAATTGTGTCGTGGTGAATCGCACCGCCTACTTCCGAAGCTGCTCAGGCAGCCAAGTCGCCATCTCCGGAACGCACCACAGTGCCGCCAGTAGCAGCAATTGCAAGAGTATAAAGGGAACTACTCCCCAGTAGATAGCGCCGGTGGACACCGCGGCGGGCGCCACTCCGCGTAGGTAGAAGAGGGCGAAACCGAAGGGCGGCGTAAGGAACGAAGTTTGCAGGTTCAGTGCAATCATTATACCGAGCCAGATCGGGTCGATACCCATGGACAGCAGAATGGGGCCGACAATCGGCACCACCACGAAAGTGATCTCTATGAAATCCAGTATAAAGCCCAGCAGGAAGATCACCACCATCACGATCAGGGTTGCGGTCAACGCGCCGCCGGGCAGGCCCCGGAAAAAAGCGTGGATCAGTTCCTCACCGCCAAACCCACGGAAGACTAGCGAAAACACGGCAGCGCCGATCAGGATCATGAAGACCATGCACGTCGCCTTCAAGGTACTTTGCAGGGCGTCCGTCAGGCGGGCCAAATCCAGCTGCCCTTTCGCCAGCGCCAGCGCCAGGGCGCCTACCGAACCAATGCCCGCCGCCTCCGTGGGTGTGGCGGCACCGACCAGGATTGAGCCGAGCACGATACCGATCAGTACGAGCGGTGGCAGCAGGCCGCGCAACACCTCGCGACCCGCGATCGGCGGCAGGGTACTCGGCGGTGCTGTCCCGGGCTTGAGCCAGGCCTGCACCAACAGGTAGACGATGTATAGCGCCACCAGCACCAGCCCTGGAATGAGCGCGCCGACGAACAGGTCGCCCACGGAGACCGTTTTGGGGTTGATAACGTGCATGCCCAGTTGCGCCTGCTGGTAGGCGTTGGAGATGATATCACCGAGCATCACGAGGACGATGGACGGGGGGATAATCTGCCCCAGCGTACCCGTCGCACAAATGGTCCCGGCCGCCAGCGAAGGGCTGTAGCCACTGCGCAGCATGGTGGGCAGGGATATCAGTCCCATGGTGACGACCGTCGCCCCGACGATGCCGGTGCTCGCGGCGAGAAACATGCCGACCACCACGACCGAAATGCCAAGGCCTCCGCGCAGGCCGCCCAGCGAGCGAGCCATGCTGTCGAGCAGTTCCTCGGCTACTTTTGATTTGTCCAGGACTGTGCCCATGAGGATGAAGAGCGGTACCGCAATCAGGGAGGTGTTGTTGATGGTGCCGAAAATACGCGCGGGCAGGGCTGACAGGAAGCTGGCGTCAAAAACACCGGCAAGCACGCCGCCGGTGGCAAAAGCGAGCGCTGTGCCGGCCAGGGTGAAAGCCACCGGGTAACCCAGCATCAGCAACAGGCAAACCGCGAGGAACAGGTAGAGAGACAGGTATTCCACTATTGCGCCGGGTCTTCTACCAGGACCAGCGCGTTGCGCACTATTTCCGCAAGAGCCTGCAGGGCCAGATTTATGGCCATCAGCGGAATCAGGCTTTTTAGCAGGAACACCGCCGGGATCCCGCCCGGCTCGGCGGATGTCTCGCGCATCGCCCAGGAATCACAGACGTAATCCCAGCTACCGACCAGGATGAAGACGCACAGGGGTAGCAAAAATATGATCCCGCCCAGGCTGTCGACCCATGCGCGGGTGCGCGCACTGAAATTGTGGTAGAAGATATCGACCCGCACGTGCGCCCCGGTCTTGAGCGCGTAAGCGGCGCCAAGCAGAAAAACGCTACCGTGCATGTAAATCACTGATTCCTGTGTCGCGATGGAACCGATGTCGAAGCCGTATCGCAGTACGACCACCAACGTGGTCAGCAGGGCCATGCCGAGGACCAGCCAGGCCAGTACGCGGCCGCAGCGGTCGGAAAACGCGTCTATGTAATGCACAAAGGCGTGCAGGACTTTCATGGTGGATAAGTCTTCTTGATTATCGGGTCGAAGGGTACCATAGCCCAATCCTCGAGGTGAAAAGATATTCCCCCGCAAGAACCTGCAAACGGACCTGTGTAAATGTTAACTGTTATTTCCCCGGCCAAGACGCTGGATTTCGAGACGCCACCCATCACCCGCAAAGCCACGCAGCCACAGTTTCTGGCGCGGGCCGCAGAGCTCGTGGAGCGCGCGCGTGCGTTCCGCCCGGAGGACATCCGTGACCTAATGGGCGTCAGCGCGGGTATCGCCGAGCTCAATCACAGGCGTTTTCTGGAATGGTCGTTGCCGTTCACAGTGGACAATGCGCGGCAGTCGCTGTTGGCATTCGGTGGCGATGTTTATATCGGTCTCGAGGCGCGGACACTCAGTGCCGCGCAATTGAACTTTGCCCAACGCCACCTGCGTATTCTGTCCGGGCTCTACGGACTGTTGCGGCCGCTGGACCTGATCCAGCCCTACCGCCTGGAAATGGGCCTGCCGTTTCCCAACCGCGGTGGTAAGAATCTTTATGCGTTCTGGGGTGATGAAATCACAAGCACGCTCAATTCCCAGGTGCGCCAGTCCGGCGCGGGCGTCCTGGTGAACCTGGCCTCCCAGGAGTATTTTCGTGTGGTGCGCGGCGGGGCGCTGGAAGCGGATGTCGTCACGCCGGTTTTCAAGGATCTCAAGGGTGGTCGCTACAAGGTCATCAGTTTTTTTGCCAGCGTGCACGCGGGCTAATGGCGCGATTTATCATCGACCACGAAATCAACGAGCCCGACGGACTGAAGGAATTCAGGCGCGAAGGGTACCGTTACAACAAGGCGGAGTCGGGGCCTGGGGAATTGGTGTTTACGCGTGACAAGCCGCCCGCAAGCCGGTGAAACAGGAGGACCGGACCGGCGGACGAGCCATCCTTTCCCCGGCCTGTGAAAACAATAAGTCGTTTATCCTGGAAGTACTGCGCCGGAAGTTCGCTACCCGCACACAGGTACTGGAGATTGGCAGTGGAACTGGTCAGCATGCGTGTCATTTTGCCGAACATATGCCGTGGCTGTTGTGGCAACCCTCCGACTTGCAGGAAAACCTGCCGCCGCTGCGGCGCCGCCTGGCGCGCTATGCAGGTGTGAATTTGCTGCCTGCAGTGCCGTTTGACGCGCGACAGGCCCTGGCCGCCGCCGCTTCCCGACGCACTCTTCACCGCAAATAGCCTGCACATCATGTCAGTCGCAGCCATGGAGAGTTTCTATGACGCGCTGGCTCACAGTGCTGCCCGGGATGTGGTGTTGGCGGTCTACGGACCGTTTAACTACAACGGCAGTTACACCAGTGCCAGTAATGCGCAGTTCGACCAGTGGCTGAAACAGCGCGATCCGCACAGTGGTATCCGCGACTTTGAGTGCGTGAATGGACTCGCCGGAGCAGCGGGCTTTTCACTGCAGGGCGATCACTCGATGCCGGCGAATAATCGCCTGTTGGTATGGCAGCGCACTACCTGAAAGGGGTTGCGCTGCACCCGGCCAGCCCGCCGTCGGGGTCAGCTTAATCCGGGTCGCCCGAGAAGTCCGGTTTGCGTTTCTCCAGGAAGGCCCTCATACCCTCCGCCTGGTGTTTGCCCGCGAAAACCTGGTGCACTGCCGCGCGCTCCACTGCGAGTGCTTCTTCCAGTGAGGCCTGTCCAGCGCCCACTACACAGCGCAGCACGCCCGCTACGGAGTAGGGCGGCATGGCAGCCAGTTCGTGTGCCAGTGCCAGGGCTTTTTTCTGCAGTACGGCATTGGGCCACACTTCCTGGACCAGGCCAATCTCCAGGGCCCGCGCCCCGGATATTTTCCTCGCTCGCAGAATGATATCCAGCGCCTGCTCGCGCCCCACGCAGCGCGCGAGTCGCGCGGTGCCGCCCCACGCGGGCACCGTGCCAATATCGAGTTCAGGTAGGCCGATTTGTGTGCCCTCCGCGGCGGCGAGTCGAAAGTGGCACGCCAGTGGTAACTCCAGGCCGCCACCGAGACAGTAGCCGCACAGTGCGGCGATGACCGGTTTTTCCAGGTTTTCGATCATCGCCAGCACCCGCAGGCGCTGGTCCAGCAGCGCGTCGATGCCGCCCATGCGTGCGATGCCTTCGCCCAGCTGCTTCAGGTTCATTCCCACGGAAAAATGTTCCTCCCCCGCGCCGCGAATGACGATCGCTCGCACACCCCCGTCCTGCGCCAGTAGGGGTATCACCTGTTCCAGTGCATCGATGAACGCCAGGCCCAGACGGTTCATGGGGGCATCATTAATGATGATCACCGCGACCGGGCCGTCGCGCTCCAGGAGTAGTGCCGGTTTTTCTTTGGTCATGTTGCTTTCCTCTTTTCGCTTGTTTCGGGCGCCGGGAGAATCCACGTTGCCTACTTGAATGGCAGCATGTCCGACACTGCCTGTCGGTAGTCTTCGTTGTGCAGCGCCTCGCGGCGGGTGAAGTCGCCCACCGCCGCCGACAGTCGCGGGTCGGCGATCCAGTGATTTGACCAGGTGGTGATGGGGCGGAAACCGCGCTGTATCTTGTGTTCCCCCTGCGCTCCCGGGTCGAATCGCGAAAGCTTGTTGGCGATGCAGTACTCGATGCCCTGGTAGTAGCAGGCCTCGAAATGCAGGCAATCATACTCCCGCTCACAACCCCAGTAGCGACCGAAGAGCGTGTCACTGGAGCGAAAATACAGTGCGCCCGCGACCGGCCGGGCAGCCAGGTAACCCAGCACCATGACGACCTGTTCGCCCATGGCCGCGGCGGTTTCGAGGAAAAAGTCGCGCGTGAGGTAACCGCCGTGGCCGCTGCGCTTGGCATAGGTCAGCTGGTAAAAGCGGTAGAACTGCTCCCACTCCTGTCGCCCGATCTGTGGGCCGGTCAGGGTTTTCATCTTCAGACCCTGCTCCGCGACACGCCTGCGCTCCCGGTTGAGGGATTTGCGCTTGCGGCTGTTAAACGTGGCCAGGAAATCCTCGAAACCAGCATAGCCCTCGTTAAACCAGTGGAACTGGGTCGCGGTGCGGCGGTGCAATCCTGCGCCGAGTAATTTCTCGCTGACATCTTCCGTGGGGAACAGCACGTGCCAGGAAGAAATGTGCCGTTGCAGGGCCAGTTTCTTCACGGCTGCCAGGGCAGCCCGCAGGCACTGGTCCGCGTCCATTCCGGGCGCGCAGCACAGGCGGGGGCCGGTGGCGGGGGTGAAAGGTATGGCAGTGACCAACTTCGGGTAGTAGGCGAGCCCGCTCTGGCGCCAGGCGTCCGCCCATGACCAGTCAAAGACGTACTCCCCGTAGGAGTGGGACTTGAGGTAGAGCGGCATCACTGCAGCCAGTTCGCTCCCTCGCCACAGCAGCAGGTGGCAGGGCTGCCAGCCGGTTTCCGCAGTGGTGCACCGGGTTGCTTCCAGACCGTGCAGGAACTGGTGACACAGGAACGGGTAATCGGTCCCGGCGACGCTATTCCAGAGGGCGGCCGGAAACTGTTCGAGGCTGGTGAGAAATTCTGCGGTGAACTCCGCTGCGGGCGCCATTGTTGCCATTTCCGACTCAGGCGCCTGCGCCGGCAAAGCTGAGCGCGACACCGACAAAGACGGCCATACCCACCCAGTTATTGTGCACGAACGCCCGGAAGCAGTCCTCGGGATGGCGGCGGCGGATCAGGAATTGCTGGTAGCCGAACAACAGTGCGGCCACCAGCAGCGACATATTGTAGTACCAACCCAGTTGGAATACTCGCCCGGCCAGGTAGAAGCACAGGAGACAGGCCAACTGCAGCATAGCGATGACCAGGCGGTCATGGCGGCCGAACAGTATAGCGCTGGACTTGATGCCGGCCTTGAGGTCGTCCTGCCGATCCACCATGGCATAGGCCGTGTCGTAAGCCACCGTCCACAGCAGGTTCCCCAGGTAGACCAGCCACAGGGCGGGCGGCAGTGAGTCGCGCTGGGCGGCGAAGGCCATCGGTATACCCCAGGAAAAAGCGGCGCCGAGCACCAGCTGGGGCAGGTGCGTATAGCGTTTCATAAACGGGTAAGTGGAGGCCAGCACGACGGCCACCAGTGATAGCTCAATCGTCAGCGGGTTGGTGAGCAGGACGAGTAAGAAGGCCAGCAACATCAACACCAGGAACAGTGTGAGCGCCTCGCGCACGGAGACGGCGCCGGTCACCAGGGGGCGCCCCCGGGTGCGTGCCACCGCACCATCGAAATTGCGGTCCGCCATATCGTTGACGATGCAGCCGGCGGAACGGGTCAGGAACGTGCCGGCAATGAAAATGACCAGCAGCTTGTATTCCGGCACCCCTTCGGCCGCCAGCCACAGCGCGCACAGGGTCGGCCACAACAGCAGCAGCGTGCCGATGGGTCGGTCGAAGCGGATCAGTTGCAGCAGCGCATGGGTTTTGGTGGCTAGGGTCATGCAACCTGTTCACAGCGTGGAGATGAAGCCAGCTTACTGGTTTGGAGGCATAAATGCAGCGCCGGTCGTGGGCCGCGGCGCGTGGTGCGCCGGTAGTGCGGCGGACCAGGGAATAAATGCCCGCAGGAAAACCTCACTGACCATCAGTCTTTTTCCTTCGATCTCGAATCGGGAGCGTCGTCCCCAGGCTGCCCCGGACTGCTGCAACTCCCCGGGCAGGTAGTCGCTATTGCCGGGCATCAGGGCCAGCTCGAACGGGGATCGCCGCATACCGGGATGGCGGAACAGGATCGCGCCCAGGGACTCGTTCTGCAGTCGCCGCAGGTGCGCCAGAGCGCCGACCAGGCTGGATACGGGGAACACGCTGCGGGCGAAAACCACGGCGTCACTGCCCAGCAACAAGGCGACCTCCCGGACGAGCGCGACCTGGCGGGAGGGAATCGCCAGTAGCCGGCTCTCGGAGCGCAGCGGCACCTCCCAGCCCTGAAAGAGTCGCACTACGCTGAACTCACCCTGTCCTGACGCCATCAGGCGTGCGGTAAGCGAGCTGTTGTCCGTTAACCAGGCGCGTACCTGCGGCGTCAGCACGCCACTGGTGTACCGTCCCAGCGGCCGCCAACGGGGTTCGTTGCGAATACGTCTGCGACCCTGTCCGGATGGGTCTGGCGAGGGCGAGGGGTGCGGTGCGAGCAATGGGTTGGCATCCTGGTGTGGAGTGGCGAGAATGCTTTAACGGGCGAGCGCTTGCAAGTCAGCCACGGGCTTATTTGCCGGCTGTCTGGCGGGAGAAAATCCTTGCACATTTATTGCACAACCCTATAGTGTTTCGTCTCGATTTTTGTCCATCGTACCGGCTTCCGCCGGGCTGACAGGTAACCCGTCAATCAAAGAGAGCGAGAAGTGGCATGAGCAAGTGGGAGTGTATTGTCTGTGGCCTGGTCTATGACGAAAAGGACGGCTGGCCAGATGACGGTATAGCACCGGGCACCCGGTGGGAAAATGTGCCGGAGGACTGGTTATGTCCTGACTGCGGTGTGGGCAAGGAAGACTTTGAACTGCTGGAGGAAGCGCCGGTGGACGACGTGCCGCACCACGAGGAACCCGTGGTCGACAAGGTCCATGCGCCAGTGGTCATACTGGGGACCGGCCTGGCGGGCTATGGCGTAGCCAAGGAGTTCCGCAAGCACGACACGGAAACGCCGCTTATCCTGATCACATCCGACGACGGTCGCCCCTACTCCAAACCCATGCTCTCCACCGGTTATACGAAGGACCAGTCACCCGACGATCTCGCCCAGTCGGATGCCGGCACCATGGCCCGGCAACTCAAGGCCAGCGTGTGGACCATGACCAAGGTGAACGAGATCGACACCGCCGGCCAGTTGATCAAGGTCGGCGATGCCGATACCGCGATCCACTACGGCAAGCTGGTGCTGGCCGTAGGCGCCGAGGTGATCCGTCCACCCATAGCGGGCGATGGCCTGGAGCTGGTGTATTCTGTCAACGACTTGCTGGATTACAGCGATTTTCGCGTTGCAGTAGCCAAGAATGACGTCAAGAAGGTATGCATTATCGGGGGCGGCCTTATCGGCTGCGAGTACACGAACGATCTCATCAACGGCGGCTTCGAGGTACAGGTAGTCGACCCCCTCGGCTACTGCCTGCCCACCCTGCTGCCTGAAGCCGCCGGCAAGGCCGTGCAGGCCGCGCTGGAGGAGAAGGGCGCAAAATTCCATTTCGGGCCCCTTGTGACCGCGGTGAACAAGGCGGCAAAGGGTGTTGTTGTCAGCCTCAATAATGGGGAGACGATCGCCGCGGACATCGTGCTGTCCGCGGTCGGTGTGCGACCCCGTACCGGGCTGGCCAAGGCCAGTGGCATAGCAACCAACCGCGGTATCGTCACCAACAGGCTGCTGGAGACCAGCGTCCCCAACATCTACGCGCTGGGAGACTGCGCCGAGGTCAACGGGCATGTGCTGGTCTATGTCGCGCCTTTGATGGCGGCGGCCAAGGCGCTGGGTAAAACCCTGGCGGGTGAGCCGACCGAGGTCAGCTACCCGGCAATGCCGGTCACCATCAAGACGCCGGCCTGTCCCGTCGTGGTTGCCCCGGTAGCCCCGGGGACAGCGGGTGACTGGACCATGGAAGCCGATGGCAATAACGTCAAGGCCCAGTTTCGCGACGCCGGTGGCAAACCGCTGGGGTTTGCCCTGACTGGTGAGGCTACCGGGACAAGGTGGCCTTGCAGAAAGAGCTGCCGGCGATCATGGCTTGATGCCATAGTAACGGAGCGCCTGCCGGTGACCGACCATGCAGAGATCGCCGTTCGCCGCTGGCTGGCCGAGTTTGTGGTGGGCCTCAACCTGTGCCCTTACGCGCGCCCCCTCATGGGCGCGGCGAACCTGCGCATTGTGATTTGCGGGGTCAGCGACGAGACTGTCCTGCGGCGGGCATTCCTGCGGGAGCTGGACCTCCTGCAGTGCAGCATTGAGCGGGACATCGCCACCACGTTGCTGGCGTTTTCCGAGGCTCTGCAGGACTTCCAGGAGTACCTGCGGTTTCTGGCCGGTGCCCAGGAGCTGCTGGTCGAATCGGGGCTGGAGGGTGTCGTGCAGCTGGCCAGCTTTCACCCGCACTATCGCTTTGCCGGCGAAACCCCAGGCGCAGCCAGCCATTACAGCAACCGCTCCCCCTACCCCATTATCCACTTGCTCAGGGAGGATATGTTGACCCGCGCAGTGCAGGAGGCGGGAGACCCCTACCGTATACCTGACAGGAACATCCAGACACTCACCGGGATCGGCGCAGAAGAACTGGAGCGGCGCTGGCAGGCATTGTTCCTGCCCTGAGGCCTCCGTCAGACCTTCGCGAACTGGGCTCGGGAGCCTGTCCAGCGAGCAATCAGTGGGTCGGCCAGGTCGGGGTGTGTTGCCCGGATGGTGTCGGCGATAGCCTGTACCTCGTCCAGCAAATGGTCGTGGGTGGGCAGCTCGGCGATGCGGAATTCCATCAGGCCAGTCTGCCGCGTGCCGAGTACCTCACCGGGGCCACGCAGTTCCAGATCCTTTTCCGCGATATAGAATCCGTCAGAACTTTCCCGCAACACACCCAGCCGCTGCCTGCCGCTGGCAGACAGCGGGGACTGGTAGAGCAGGACACAGTGGCTGGCCAGCGCACCGCGACCCACCCGGCCACGCAGTTGATGCAGCTGTGCCAGGCCGAGACGTTCGGGGTTTTCAATGACCATCAGGCTGGCATTGGGGACATCGACCCCGACCTCGATGACGGTCGTAGCGACTAACAAGGCCAGCTCCCCGGCCTTGAACGCTGTCATGGTCGCGTGTTTTTCGGCCGCTTTAAGGCGGCCATGAACCAGGCCGATAGTCAGCCCAGGGAGGGCGAGGCGCAATTCTGCGGCGGTCGCCTCGGCGGCCTGCGCCTGCAGAACATCACTCTCTTCGATGAGTGTGCACACCCAGTAGGCCTGGCGCCCTGCAGTGCAGGCGGCGGCCACGCGCGCGACCACTTCCTGGCGGCGGCTGCTGTCGATGAGCACGGTACTCACTGGCGATCTTCCGGGGAGTAATTCATCGATGACTGAGCAGTCCAGATCGGCGTAAGCCACCATCGACAACGTCCGTGGTATAGGTGTCGCCGTCATCACCAGCTGGTGGGGTCGACCCAGCTCGGATGGGTTTTCCTGGTGAGCGAGAGGCGCTGATGAACACCGAAGCGATGCTGTTCATCGACTATCGCGAGGCCCAGGCGTGAGAATGCTACCTCTTCCTGGAACAGGGCATGGGTGCCGATAACCAGGCTGGCCTCCCCGCTACCGATGCGCGCCAACGCGGTGGCGCGCTTGCTGCCCCTGGAGCGACCGCTGAGCCATTCCATGGCGACGCCAAGCGGTTCGAACCACAGCGAAAACGTGCGCCAGTGCTGTTCCGCCAGAATTTCCGTGGGCGCCATCATGGCGACCTGGTAGCCATTGCTGATCGCCTGCAGGGCGGCTCCGGCCGCTACCAGCGTCTTGCCCGAGCCGACGTCCCCCTGTACCAGGCGCAGCATCGGCACGGGCTTGGCCAGATCGGTCGCAATCTCCTGCATTACCCGCTGCTGTGCGGTTGTTGGGGCAAAGGGCAGGCTGTCCAGAAAGGCCTCCTGCACCAGCGCCTGCCTCGGCAGGCGCGGTGCACCCTCCCGTTGTTGTCGCTCGCGCAGGCGGTGCAGGGACAGGTTGTGTGCTACCAGCTCTTCCAGTGCCAGTCGCAACTGGGCCGGGTGCCGGCCCTCGCGCAGCAGTTCCACGTGCGCATCCGGCGGGGGCGCGTGCAGGTACTGCAGTGCCCGCTTCAGTTCATAGGGATACCTGTCGCTCGGAGGCAGCAGCTCGATAACCTGCTCATGTTGGAGGCGGCCCAGGGCCTGCTCGCACAGCCGGCGCCACTGGTTCTGGCCGATACCGGCGGTGGTGGGGTAGATGGGTGTGAGCGCCTCCTCCACGGGGGACTCCTCGCCCTGCAATTGTCGATATTCCGGGTGATACATTTCCATGCCGCTGCTGCCGCGACGGACCTGTCCGAAACAACGCAGGCGCGAGCCCGGCTGCAGGCTGTCCTTCTGGGCGGCGGTGAAGTGGAAAAATCTCAGCGTCAGGGTGCCGCTGCCATCCTGGATGCGCGCGACCAGGCTGCGGCGGCGCCCGAATACGACATCCGCCGCGCGCACCTCCCCCTCTATCACCAGGTCGGTGCCTTCCCTGGCGGCGGCGATGGCGGTGATGCGTGTGCGGTCCTGGTAGCGAAGTGGGAGGTGGAAGAGCAGATCTTCCAGGTGCAGTACGCCGTATTCAGCCAGTTTGTGCGCCAGTTTCGGGCCTACGCCGCGCAGTTCCCGCACTGACACATTGGCGATACCCTCCACGGCGCCACTACTGGGTTTTCAGCGCATTGATGAGGATATCTATGGCCTCAGGCCGCGGGTAGCTCGCGCGCCAGGCCAGCGCGATGCTGCGCTTGGGCGACGGGTCGGGGAACGGACGCACTGCCAGGGTTCGCTCGCCATAGGTGGCCTCTTTTGCCGCTGAGTGCGGGAGGATCGTTATCCCCAGTCCGCTGGCGACCATGTGTTTTAGCGTTTCCAGGGAGCTACCCTCCACCACCGCTTTACCCTTGGCCTGGTTATCGCGTATGGCCTGTTGCAAGCCGGGGCAGGCTTCCAGTACCTGGTCGCGGAAACAGTGTCCTTCGCCCATCAACAGCACCTGCTCGCCCGCGAGCGCGCGGGTGTCGATGTGGGCTTTCTTGGCGAGCTTGTGGTCCTGCGGCAACAGCACGACGAATGGCTCGTCGTACAGTGGTCGTGTTACCACATCCGTTTCAGTAAAGGGGAGGGCGACGAAAATGGCGTCCAGTTCGCCGTTGGTCAGTTTGCCGCGCAGCACGGCGGTATAGTTTTCCTCGATAAACAGCGGCATCTTGGGCGCCAGCAGCTGCAGGCGGCTGACCAGGCGAGGGAACAGGTAGGGACCGACGGTATAGATCGCGCCCACCGAGAGCATGCTGCCCATGGGATCCTTCCCCAGTTCTGCCAGATGACGGAGGGTCTGGGTTTCCCGCAGTACCATGCGGGCCTGCTCGACGACCCGCTCGCCGATGGGAGTGGTCGCCACTTTGTGGCGAGCGCGTTCGAACAGGCTGATGCCCAGCTCCTCTTCAAGTTTCTTGATGGCAATACTCAGCGTGGGCTGGCTGACATTGCACTGCTCGGCCGCCTTGCGAAAGTGGCCGGTTTCAGACAGGGCCACAAGGTAGCGCAGTTCTGTTAATGTCATAGGAATAGGGCCCTGATAGTGTGGTGCCTAGTGTAACCATTGAGTGAGCAGTTTATGAAGAGCAGTTCAGTCCTTATTGTCGGGTGCGGGGATGTGGGTATCCGCGCAGGGAAACTGCTGCTGAGCCACGGCTGGAGCGTAACGGGTGTCCGGCGCAGCCAGCGCGGTTGCCGGCGGAATTTACCCCCGCGCAGCCAATTACACGCTGCCGGGGAGCCTTGATTTTATAGCGGACCTGAAGCCGGATTTTGTGTTGTCAACGTTCAACCCCGCCGACCGCTCGATCGCGGGCTACAGAGCAGGTTTTGAAAAAGGCGATGGGCAACCTGCTGGCGGGCCTTGGTGAACACCGGCCTCGACACATCTTCATGGCCAGCAGCACCCGGGTATTCGCCGAGGCGCAGGGCGGCTGGGTTGATGAGGCCAGCGCCCTCACCGCGGATGACCCCTTCGCGCTGGCCATTATCGCCGCCGAGCAGCAATTGCTCGCGTCCGCTTACGACGCAAGCATCGTTCGCTTCGCCGGAATCTACGGCATTCCCGGCGGCCGGCTCCTGTCGCGTATTCGCCGCGGCGAGCTGTGTCCGCCCGAACCGGTGAGTTACACCAATCGCATCCATCGGGAGGATTGCGCGGGCTTCCTCGCGCACCTGTTGCTGGCGGCCGCGGCGGACAAAGTACTGCTGCCGGTTTATATCGGCGTGGATGACCGGCCGGCGCCGCGCTATGAAGTGGAGACCTGGCTCGCACGGGAAATGGGACTTGCGGATCAGGTGGCCGGCCAGCCCGCACCCGACGAAGAGCCGACACGACACAACAGCGCGGGACACAAGCGTTGCCGCAACCTGGCGCTGCATGACAGCGGCTATCAACTCATTTACCCCGACTACAAAAGCGGGTATCGGGCCTTGCTTGCAGGGGGCTCGAGCGAGAGGATTGCTTCTATCTCTATCAGTGCACCCCGGGGCAGGGCGGCGACCTGCACGCAGGCCCGTGCGGGATAGGGTTCCTGTAGGAACTGCGCCATAACGGCATTCACTGCGGCGAAGTGCTTCAGGTCGATCAGCGAGATATTGATTTTGACCGCATGCTGCAGGCTGCCGCCCGCCGCTTCCGCGACGGCGACCAGGTTCCTGAAGGCCTGGGTGGCCTGTGCGGTGATATCCCCGTCGACCAGTTCCGCCGACCCGGGCACCAGGGGAATCTGGCCGGACAGCCAGACGGTGTTGCCGACCTTGATTGCCTGGGAATAGGGTCCGATGGCGGCGGGAGCGGCGGGTGTCGAGATGACGGCGCGATTACTCAAGGCGATTCTCCGTTGGACGCGGGAAGTTCCCGAGTCACTAGTTCTTGACCCGGGCGACCTTCCGGACGTGGTTGATCGTGCGCAGGCGTTTCATAATACGGGCCAGGTGTACGCGGCCCTTGACCAACAATTCCAGGTTCACGTAGGTGAACTGGTAGTCTTTGTCCTCGGTGGATATCTTTTCGATGTTGACGCCCATGCTATTGCTGCGGGTGGCGATCACTGCAGTCATGCCGCGACGGTTTTCGACCTCGATCCGCAATTCCGCAGGGTATTCCCCTTCTACGGCTGTATCCCAGCGCAGCGCGATCTGGCGCTCGCCGTGATCGCGCATATCTACCAGGTTTTTACATTGCTCACGATGCACCACGACGCCCTTCTCGAAGCTCAGGTACCCTTCTATGGCGTCGCCCGGTATCGGGTGGCAGCAGCGCGCATAACTGACCATAAAGCCCTCCGTGCCGCAAATGGCGACTGGTTGGGCGGTGCCGCCGTTCTGCTGTGCCTGACCGCCGTCCAGCCCGCTGATCAATTGCTGGGCGGTAAACGTGGGAAGCCGGTTCCCGCGAGCCACATCCACCAGCAGGTCCTCCAGGCTCTTGTACCGTTGCTGTTTCAGGAAATCCCCGAGTTTATCCTCGGGGAGTCGCTCCAGGTTGCTGCCGAAGCCGGTCAGCGCCTTGTCGAGCAGGCTGCGCCCGAGTGCCACGGAATCATCTCTCGTCTGGTTCTTGAGAAAATGGTGGATATTGGAGCGCGCCTTGGCAGTAACTGCATAGTCGAGCCAGGACGGATTGGGTCGCGCGCCGGTCGACGTCAGTATCTCCACTGTCTGGCCGCTCTGTAGCGGTTCGGACAAGGGTGCGAGACGCCGGTTGATGCGGCAGGCCACACAGCTGTTGCCTACGTCCGTGTGTACGGCGTAGGCAAAGTCCACGGCGGTGGCGCGCCGCGGCAGTTCCAGGATGCGGCCCTTGGGCGTGAACACGTAGATCTCGTCAGGGAACAGGTCGATTTTGACGCTTTCGATAAACTCCAGCGAATTGCCGGCCCGCTGCTGCATCTCCAACAGGCCCTGCACCCACTCCCTGGCGCGGGCGTGACTGCCTTTGGCTGACTGGCCGTCACTCTTGTAGAGCCAGTGGGCGGCGATGCCGTTGTTGGCCATGTCTTCCATTTCCTGGGTGCGGATCTGGACCTCGACGGGGACGCCGTGCATGCCCATCAGCACAGTGTGCAGTGATTGGTAGCCATTGGCTTTGGGAATGGCAATGTAATCCTTGAACTCTCCGGGGACGGGTTTGTACAGGCTGTGTATGCAGCCCAGCACGCGATAACACGTATCGACCGAGTCCACGATGATGCGGAACGCGTAAATGTCCGTAATCTCGGAAAAGGACTTCCGCTTGGACTTCATTTTCTTGTAAATGCTGTAAAGGTGCTTTTCCCGTCCCACCACCGAAATATCATGGCCCTCCTGCTGCAGCGTGACCTCGATCTGGTGACGGACTTTTTCCACCAGTTCCTTGCGGTTGCCGCGCACCTGGCGCAGGGCGGCCTCGATACGGCTGGCTCGCATCGGATAAAGCGCCCGGAAGCCCAGGTCCTCAAACTCCATGCGCACGGTGTTCATGCCCAGGCGCATGGCGATCGGCGAGTAAATATCCAGGGTTTCGCGGGCGATACGTCGCGCTTTGGTGGAGTTCAGCACCCCCAGCGTGCGCATGTTGTGCAGGCGGTCGGCCAATTTCACCAGGATGACCCTGATATCCTGGGCCATGGCCAGCGCCATTTTCTGGAAGTTCTCCGCCTGTTTCTCCTCCAGCGACTGGAATTCCATCTGTGTCAGTTTACTGACGCCGTCCACCAGTTCGGCCACCGTTGGGCCAAACTGCTCACCGATGGCGGACTTTTCAATGCCGGTGTCTTCGATGACATCGTGCAGCATGGCGGCGATCAGGCTCTGGTGATCCATGTGCATGTCGGCCAGGATGCCCGCCACCGCCAGCGGATGGGTCACGTAGGGCTCGCCGCTGCGGCGCCGTTGTCCGTAATGTGCTTGTTCAGCGAAGAAGTAGGCGCGATTTACGTGGTTCGCCTGCTCGGGGTTGAGGTAACTGCGCAGTGTGGAATTGAGGGCAGCTATGGTTTGCATGTCGTCGGTCTATGACCTGGGCCAGAGGTGCCCGCGAGTTTGCGGGTTGGCTCTACAGGGCTTCGCTGGCCTCCATCACTTCCGCCAGTTCCTCTTCGGCGTCCATTTCACTTTCCCGGCGGAGGATCTCATTGGTGACGAAACCTTCTGCTATTTCACGCAGGGCTATGACGGTGGGTTTGTCCGACTCTTCCTGCACCATCGGGTCCTTGCCACCGGTGGCCAGCTGTCGGGCGCGTTTGCTGGCAACCATGACCAGCTCAAAGCGGTTCGCGACGTTTTCCAGACAATCTTCAACGGTTACACGTGCCATTAGTTCTTACTTCCCATGTCAGGTGTGCCTATGAGCAAGCGTTCGCCTGGAAGGCTGGGTTAATGTCAGCTGTGGCGGGCAGGCTTAAAACACCGGCCCCCGCATTTTCTTTACCAGACAGTGATGGCTGTCCCGGCGGAACCGGTAATTATAGCCGAACCCTGAGGTGCGTCCAGCTGTATTGGTGCTGGAGTTTCGCCCGCGACAGGTCTGCCGGCGAGGTTCCTGGGGCGCTAGCTGAGCAGGTCGAGCAGGAGACCGCTGAAATTGTCCTGCTGCCGGGAGGTGACCAGCCGCTGGCTGGCGACGATCCGGTGCAACTCATCCAGTGCCTGGTCAAAATCCCTTGTTTACCGCAGGTAGTCATCTCCAACGTAGTGTGACATTTCCTCTACCGCGGCGCTCATGCGGCTTTCGATGGTGCCCGGGTCATCCTGCCCGCGCAACCTGAGTCGCTGCAGCAGGGCCTCGCGCGAAGGGGGTAAAATAAAAATGGCGCGGGTGAGGGGCAGCAGGCGCTTGACCTGTAGCGCGCCCTGCCAATCGATTTCCAGGATGATGTCGTGGCCCCGCTTTAGCTGTTGTTCGACCCACACGCTGGATGTGCCGTAGAGGTTACCGAACACGCGTGCATGCTCCAGGAATTCGGCCTTCTCCAACATCGTCAGGAAAGTCTGCTCGGACACGGAAATGGTAGTCCACCCCGTCTTTCTCGCCAGGACGCATGGAACGGGTGGTGTGCGAGACAGAGACCCTCAGCCCCTTGCAGCGCTCGACCAGGGCGTTTACCAGGCTGGTCTTGCCGGCACCCGATGGCGCGGAGACAGTGAAAAGTGTACCGGTACTTGTCATTTTTTTGTTCCTGTTTACGCTTGCTCGAGGGGGGCGGGGCCGTTAATCGATATTCTGGATCTGTTTCACGCATCTGCTCAATCAGCACTTTCAATTCCACCCGCGTTCTGAGTCGTCGCTGCCGGCTGGCAGCTTGGACGACAGGGTGTTGGCCTCCCGGTTGAGCTCCTGCATCAGAAAATCCAGCCGCCGGCCACAGGGACCGCCTTTTTCCACAGTGCGACGCACCTCGCCAACATGTGCGTCCAGCCGGTCCAGCTCCTCGGCGACATCGGCCTTTTGCGCCAGGTAGACCAGCTCCTGCTCCAGGCGGCCCTGGTCAATTTCCACGCCCAGTTCAGCGATCCGTGCAGAGATTCGGTCACGCTGCTGCTGCATCAGGGCGGGCAGTACCGCGCGGGTGGACTTTACCGCGATGTCGACCTGCGCCAGCCGGTCCATCACCAGCTCGGCCAGCTTTGCCCCCTCGCGCCGGCGCGTCTGCTTCAGGTTATCCAGTGCCCTGGCAAACAGTGCGAGGGCGTCCTGTTGCAACGCCTCTTCGGAATCTTCCGGCCCGACGCAAATGCCGGGAAACTGCAGCACGTCCAGCGGGCTGATCCTGGCCGGTTGCTCCAGCTGGTCCTGGACGATCCTGCTCGCGGCGATCAGCGCCCGCAGCCTCGCGTGATCGATGTGCAGTTCGCCTGCTGCCGAGGGATCCGACTGCAGGCGTATCGTGCAGTCAAGTTTCCCTCTGGAGAGCGCGCCAGCGGCCTGCTCGCGCAGTCGCGGCTCCAGGCCTCGCAGTGCATCGTGCAGTTTGAAGCTGCAGTCCAGATACCGGTGGTTTACCGAGCGCAGCTCGACCGTCAGTACGCCTTGCCTGGAGGGCGCGCTTTCCCGGGCGAAAGCGGTCATGCTGCGGATCATAGCGGCTACTCGTTCCCTTGCTGGAAGGCAGGCGTCGAGTGTAGCAGCTTGTTAGTAGCGCATACAGATTGGAGCGCACGGCTATGCCCGGTAAGCTATGCCCGGTAAACAGCGTCGGCATAAAGGGCCGCGCCGCGCAATTACGCCACTGGTCTCGCCCCTCGCGTATACTGGCTTTTTACGGATACAAGAAGGAGTTTCCCATGCAACGACCCAGTGGCCGTTCGGCTCAGGAATTGCGCGCAATCACCTTGACACGCCATTTCACGCGACACGCAGAGGGTTCTGTGCTGGTTTGCTTTGGTGATACCCGGGTAATCTGCACCGCCTCTGTGGAAAAGGGGGTTCCCGCGTTTATGCGAGGGGAAGGACGGGGCTGGGTAACTGCCGAATACGGCATGTTGCCGCGATCCACCGGCACCCGTATGGGGCGCGAAGCGAGTCGTGGCAAACAGGGCGGGCGCACGGTGGAAATTCAGCGACTGATTGGTCGTTCGCTGCGCGCTGCCGTGGATCTCTCGCTGCTGGGCGAGAACACGATAACCGTGGACTGCGATGTAATCCAGGCGGACGGAGGTACACGCACGGCGGCTATAACCGGCGCCTGTGTCGCACTGGTAGATGCGCTCAACTATTTACAGCGCAAGAAACTGATTGCGGAGGACCCGCTGCTGCAAATGGTCGCTTCGGTGTCGGTGGGGGTCTATCAGGGTACTCCGGTACTCGACCTGGATTATGCAGAGGATTCTGCGGCGGACACCGATATGAACGTCATCATGGGTGAATCCGGCGGCTTTATCGAAGTGCAGGGTACGGCGGAAAAGGCGCCTTTTGCCCGCTCGGAGTTGGACAATATGCTGGATCTGGCGGCGCAGGGTATACAACGGCTGATAGCAAGCCAGAAGGCCGCCCTGGCGTCCTGATTCATGGGACCCGGACTAGAGTTCGATATCGTAGTCCATGATGACAGGCGCGTGGGTGGAGAACTCCCTGATTTTGTAAATCGCACCGTAGTCGACAGCGTATTTAAGGCCCTGGGAGATGATCTGGAAATCAGTACGCCAGCCGTTGGCGCCGCGCTCGCCCTCCGGCCACCAGCTGAACTCGTCCTGGTCAGAGCTAATCTCCCGAAACGCGTCGACGTAACCGGACGCCAGTAGCTCATTCAGCCACTGGCGCTCTTCGGCGAGGAAGCCGGAAGTCATGCTGTTACCCTGGCTGTCCTGAACATCGGCAGGGCTGTGGGCGAGGTGCCAGTTGCCGCAAATAATGAACTCCCTGCGTTTATTGCGTATTTTTTGCAGATGGGCGCCGAGCAGGTGGTAAAAGTCGTTCTTGCGGGCCTGTTGCGCAGCGTTGCCGGGCTCTGCCCGGGGCGCCAACAGGCAACCGACACTCAGATTCTCGTAGTCGGCCTGGATATACCGCCCTTCCATATCAAAATCCGCGAATCCGAGCCCGGTCATGATCGCCTTGGGCATCTGGCGGCAGTAGATAGCGACCCCGTTGTCTTTGCCGTCTACCTCGTCCAGAAAATACGCATTGTACTCGTCCGGAAAGAAGATTTTGTCCTGTAAATCATATTCCGAGCAGCGCAGATCCTGAATACAGACGAAGTCTGCATCCTGTTCTTTCAGCCACTCGAAAAATCCTTTTTCAGCGGCATTTTTAATGCCGTCAGCGCTGAAACTGATGATCCTCATTCTTGGCCCCGTGCTATGAGAGCGTGTATGATGCGCAAGCTGTGTGGGCGATTTAGCATACCACCGGCTTCCCGGAAGTGCGCAAGTGCATCTGTTTGTTTGGGTTGAAGTTTATCAATCTCGCCGATAGTAATTGCGCACGCGCCCGTGGAGAGACTTCACAGTTCGAATCCTGTTATTAGTAAGTGTTCAAGACCGGATTTGCGTATTCTATAGCGTGGACGGGGGAATACAATGCCTCGTTTGAGGGTTCAAATTCAGAATGCTTGCCTACCAGAAAGAATTTATCGAACTCGCCCGTCGATGCGATGTCCTGAAGTTCGGTGAGTTTACCCTGAAATCGGGTCGTGTGAGCCCCTATTTTTTCAACGCGGGCGCCTTCTCCACTGGTGCGGCGCTGGCTGCCCTCGGGCGCTGCTATGCCCAATCCATAGTGGCGTCCGGCATACACTTTGATGTCCTCTTGGGTCCTGCCTACAAGGGCATCCCCCTGGCTGCCGCCACCGCTATTGCGCTGTCGGTCGACCACGCCCGGGATGTACCTTTCGTTTACAACCGAAAGGAGGCCAAGAATCACGGTGAAGGGGGCAACCTGGTAGGGTCTTCGTTGCGCGGTCGGATACTGGTGATCGACGATGTCATCACTGCCGGTACGGCGGTGCGGGAAGTGATCGGCCTGATTAACGCCGTCGGTGCCGAGCTGGCGGGCGTGGTCATTGGCCTGGACCGTCAGGAGCGGGGCTCGGGAGAGCTCTCCGCAGTGCAGGAGGTGGAGCAGACCCATGGTGTGCCCGTATTAAGCATTATCAACATGGGGCAGATAATTGATTATCTGGAAGCCGGCGCCGAGGTTCCTGCCGGTGTCCTGGCCGCCATGCGGTCATATCGCGAACATTACGGAGTCTAGCTTGTGCCGACCGGGTACAGGTTTTATATTGGGCACATGAGTTTTCAACCAATTACAGTGCGGCGTCTGGTTATATGTGCGCTCGTGCTGGGTCTCCTTACAGCGGCATCGTCCAAGCAGCTTTATCGCTATCGCAATGCTGAAGGCGTTGTAGTGGTGGGCTTCCAGGTGCCCGCTGAATCGGTTGGTAGCGGTTACGAGGTGCTCAATAGTAAGGGCATGGTGATAAAAGTTGTGCCCCGGGAGTTGACCGAGGAAGAAAAAAAGCAGAAAGACGCCCTGGAAAAGCAGGAAAAGGAGGCCAGGGCGGAACAAGAGCGCCTGCGGCAGTGGGACGAGTCCCTTATGCTTCGATACAGCACCGTTGAAGACATACAGGACGCGGAGCGTCGCGCGCTCGGTGATCTGCAGATCAGGCTGAGTATCCTCAGGGGTAACCGCCGCTCTCTCAAGCAGAAGGTGGAAAATTACCAGGCACAGGCGGCGGCCACAGAGCGAGCGGGCATGAAAGTTGAAGTGGAGCGTCTCAGGGCGATAGAAAGCCTGCAAAACGAAATTACGGCGACGGAGCGCGATATCGTGGACCGCGAGCGCGAGATAGAAGCGCTGTCAGCCTCGTTTGATGCGGATATAGAGCGCTTTAAAATGTTGCAGGACGTGGTGCAACTCAGGCAAACGCTGCGTTCCAATAACACCAAGCCGTAATAAACCAGGTAACCTAGCTGCCGAAGCTGGTCACCTGGCCGGGCAACGGCGCGGTGATCGCATCACGAAAGAAGTCACCCATCAGTAGCTCCCACTGCCTGGCCCAGTCCGCTGTGGGCACGCGCCGGAACCCGCTGCGCACATACTGGGATATCCGCCCCTCGGCGGTTGCCATGAGCAGGTTGGCCGCGGCTGGCAGAGGAATGCTCGGGCGCAAACCTTCACGGATCTCCGCCTCCCGGATGACCTGCTTGAGTTGCGTTTCGAAACGATCGAACAACTGTGCAACACGCTGGTGCAGTCGCTCGGTCTCACCGGCCAGTGCGTCGCCGGTGAGGATGCGGGTAAGGCCAGGGTTGCGCTCAGTGAACACCAACAACAACATCAACATCTTCTCGCAGCGCTGGGCGGCCGTTTGTTCCTCGCCCAGTATGATAGTGATGCGACTGAAAAGCGTGTCTTCGATAAACTCAATGAGGCCTTCAAACATCTTTGTCTTGCTGGGAAAGTGTCGGTAGAGAGCTGCCTCGGAGACGCCGACCTGCCTCGCCAGGCCGGCGGTAGTGATGCGGTTACAGGGGTTGGCCTCAAGCATCTTGGCCAGGGCTTCCAATATTTGCTGGCGCCTTTGTGATTTTCTCGGAGGCATGGCGTTCCATATCGAAGAGCGTTTGGGCCAATGCTAGCGATTACCTGTCGCGCCTGCAATAAGCGTGGCGACGTTTGAGGGTGGATTTGAGAGTTTTTTTCTACGAGGCGCGCTTATTGGTAATGAGAGTGCCCATTCCCTCGTCAGTGAACGTCTCAAGCAATACGGCATGTGGCACCCGGCCATCAACGATGTGGGCACTGGTGACTCCGGATTTGACCGCGTCTAGGGCGCAGCGAATTTTCGGCAGCATACCCCCGCTGATAGTCCCATCCGCGATTAGCTCGTTGACTTGTGCGGTAGTCAGACCGGTGAGAATTTCGCCTTTTTTATCCAGTAACCCCGCGACATTGGTGAGCAGCATCAATTTTTCTGCACGCATCACCTCCGCCAGCTTTCCGGCAACCAGGTCGGCGTTGATATTGTAGGTACTGCCATCCTCACCCACGCCGATAGGTGCTATGACTGGTATAAAATTGCTCCCCAGAATGACATTGAGCACTTCCGTATCTATCTGGTCGACTTCTCCGACATGCCCGATATCAAGGATTTCCGGTGCGTCGAGTTCAGGGCTGAAGCGGCTGACAGTAAGCTTGTGCGCCCTGATCATGCGGCCGTCCTTGCCGGTCACACCGATTGCTTTGCCGCCATTTCGATTGATGGACGAAACGATGTCCTTGTTTACGCTGCCACCGAGCACCATTTCCACCACATCCATGGTCTGTGCGTCCGTGACGCGCATTCCGTCGACGAATTCAGTGTGAATATTGAGTTTCGCCAGCAGGGCGCCGATTTGCGGGCCGCCGCCATGTACAACAACGGGGTTCATTCCCACCAGTTTCATCAGCACGACGTCCCTGGCAAAGCTCTCGTGGAGCAGTGGATCGACCATGGCGTTGCCACCAAACTTGACGACGATGGTTTTACCGGTGAAGCGCTGGATATAGGGCAGCGCCTCGGTCAGGACCTGGGCAATGTTTAGGGCTTCTGCGCGATCAAGTGACATATCGTGGCCTGCTGGTTATCCGTACCCCCTCCTCTCCGGGACGGGACCTAGAAGTTGAGTTCGATATCCGGGTCTATC
Organism: Halioglobus sp.; assembly: GCA_041395965.1. Classification (GTDB taxonomy): domain Bacteria; phylum Pseudomonadota; class Gammaproteobacteria; order Pseudomonadales; family Halieaceae; genus Marimicrobium. The sequence goes on along the minus strand of JAWKZM010000021.1, from coordinate 2,572 downwards.
AGCGCGATCTGGGCCCTGAATTCGTCCTGGATGATGTCGAGGTTCTCCTGCGTGTCCGCCTCGAAACGGGCGGTGAGCGCCGGTCCGGTATTCGAGGCCCGGACCAATCCCCAGCCATTACTGAAATCCACACGGATGCCGTCCATGGTATTCACCTTGCCGGAGGAGAAATCCGCGTTCTTGACGATCTTCTCCACCAGCTCGAACTTGTAGTCATCATCCACCGGGATGATGATTTCCGGCGTGTTGATAGTAACAGGGAATTTGGCGATGGAGTCATCCAGGCTCTCCCCGTGGGTACTGAGGATTTCCGCCAGCCGTCCCGCGGCATACATACCGTCATCGAATCCATACCAGCGTTCGCCGAAGAACATATGGCCGGAGAATTCTCCCCCCAATAGTGCACCGGTTTCTTTCATCTTCTCTTTCATAAACGCGTGTCCGGTTTTCCACAGAACCGGTCGGCCGCCATGCCGTGTAATCAGCTTCGAGAGGTGACGGCTGCACTTGACGTCAAACACCACGTCGGCTCCGGGGTTGCGCGATACCACATCCTGGGCGTAGAGCATGAGGAGGACATCGGAGCGTACAATTTGTCCTGAAGACGTAACCACGGCGAGGCGATCGCCATCGCCGTCGAAGGCCACGCCAAAGTCAGCATTTACCTCAAGCACCTTTCTCGCCAGATCCTTGAGGTTTTCTTCGTTGCTGGTATCCGGGGGGTGTCCGGGAAAGCGTCCATCGATCTGGCAATTCAGTCGTTCAACCTCGCAACCGAGCTCCTCGAACAGTCGCGGGGCGATCTCCCCGGCGCCATTGCCTGCGTCAATGACTATTTTAGGTGGCCAGCAGTGGCGATATCGTGCAACACTTCTTCCATGTACGGGTGTACGTCCTCGCGCACCATGCGTCCGTTACCTGAGCTGCGCCATCCAATACCCGATCGCGGATTCGCTGAATGCCGCCAGCGGCACTGTTTGCTGGTTGAGCACTATCTTCAATCCGTTTTCATCGGCGATTATGGTTGCCGGTGATCAGTGATTCCTGACCCAACTGCGGCGCCGGGTGGCGAAATAGAGCAGGGGTTGCACCAGGCCAATGTCGACAACATCCCGGCCGGCTTCCATGAGCGAGCGGACCAGAATCGATTTGATACGGGGACTGGAGGTCCTGCCATCGCACCCCACGATCAGTGCCTGTTCACCCATTTCGCCGGCGATGGTAGCTATTGCCTTGGCGATATTTGCGACCAGGTCATCGGTCAATTCGGTCTGGGCGTTACCTCGAATATCATAGGCGCGGAAGATGTGCTCGGGAAACTGGCCGGATTTGCCCTCGGGGGGCCTGGCAGCTGGCGCGCCCGAGGCGAGGTCCAGATCCAGACTTTCGTCCTCGTCGATCATTTTCTTGGACTGGAACAAGGGATTGGTCAGGTTCGGCCCCGGCATATCGATCGTCTCGACTTCCGGCCGCGGAATGTCCGAGAAGCTCGTATTGCTTTGGCGCAGGGCGCGCAGTGTGGCGCGGCGCAATTGCTTGGCTATGGTTACCAGCTCCGGTACTCCCAGGGTCAGGGGGGTCTTTTGATCGGCCGCAGAAATCACCAGGTTGACCTCGGCGTCGAGCTTTCTCGGGAACAGGATCAGTACAATACCCAGAGAGGCAAGCGCCGCGATTACGATCAGCGCCAGCACCGCATACAGTGGGACCTGATCTATATGCAGCGTAGCCATCAGCGTCTCTGAAGGGCTGAAGGAGATGCGCCATGTCGTGCCAGGAACGTCGGCGTAGCGAGTATTTGGGCCGACTGGGCCATCGCCGCTGGTTGCGATGACGTCCAGCTTCTTTTGGCCGCCCGGAGTAGTGTACTGTTGCTCCAGCGCGAATCTGCCGCTGTCCGCGCCAAGTGACTTAAGCTGCCTTGAAAGCTGTTTGTTGTCGATAGTTACGACCATCACCGCCCAGTGTTCCTTAATTCGTGGGTGAGTTACGCGCGCGGCCATTGACGTAAGCCACTGGTCTTCAAATTGATAGGCTTCGGGCTGGGTCTCCTCCCCTTCGCTGGCGCGCCTGACCAGATCGACCTCTATGTGGTTGCGCAGGCCCTGGTTGCCCTCTGAGAAATCCGCCGTGCCCATATCCCCAATGGGAATGATGCGCAGGCTCACCACCTCCGGAAAAAAGTCCAGCATGGCCTTTTCCACCAGCGCGATATCATCCTCGGATGCACTTGCTATGGCGGACAGGGCCAGAGGTGACATGGCGGCGCTTTGCACACGCTCCTTGATGCGAGTATAAAACTGGTACACATTCGTCGCCTGCTGGAGGGCGAATGACGATGCGACGCGTTCGACCTGCCTTTCCTGCAGGTCAGGTTCCCGCAGCAGTATCAGGTAGGTGAAGCCCAGCAACACGGGAACGAGGGTCGCCGCCAGCGCCATGCTGCCAATCGCTCGCAGGGTATTGCCCTTGGCAGTGATCCCCTGGGGTGTATTGGTTACCGCCTCTTTTTTGAGCCCGCTATCCGGGGAGGCATTTTTGTTTTTTCCAAGCTTCAGCATTCACTGAGCCA
>JAWKZM010000020.1:0-62135 GCA_041395965.1 Halioglobus sp. | reverse complement strand
CCCACAACGGCGCCTGGCTGGAGGAGAACCCGGGCGGCAGTATCCCGCGCTTCCTGGGCATGCATTCCTTCACCTTTGGAACCGCCGTCGGAGAGCGCTGCATCAGCAGTTATGCCCAGTGGCTGTTTCAGCGGCCCTGGCTCCACTACCAGTCGCTGCGCGGCCCCGACAAGGTTGCCGCTGATGCCCTGCTGGAACGGGTCGGCGGTCGCGCGGCCCTGAACACCCCGATTCGCCACTGGGTGGAGCGCCGCGCCGGACAACTGGAACTGGTCGAGGGGCAACCACCCAGACCCTTGACGCCGCAGGAGTAGCAGCATGAAATTTGGCCTTGTCCCGGTGAACGTCGGCGTGAAAAGCGTGGCGCAGATGGTGGGTCTTGCGCAGTTGGCGGAGTCCCTCGGCCTGGAATCGGTGTGGACGTTTGAACACGTCATGGTGCCTGAGGATTACGCATCAAAATACCCCTACAGCGCCGACGGGAAAATGGGTGCGCGACCGGAAACCAACTTCGTGGATCCACTGGTCGCCCTCAGCGCGATCGCCGCCAGTACCACCACGCTGCGATTGGGCACCGGAGTCAATATCGTGGCCCAGGCCAACCCAATGCTGCTGGCCAAGCAGGCCGCCAGCCTTGACTTCGTGTCCGGTGGGCGCTTCATGCTCGGCGCCGGTATAGGCTGGCTGAAGGAAGAGTTTGACGCCATGGGCGTGCCCTTCGCCGGGCGCGGCGCCCGGTTCGATGACTACATCGTCGCCATGCGCAAGGTCTGGTCGGGCGAGGTGGTCGAGCACCACAGCGCGTATCTGGACTGGTCCGGATTCAAGAGTTTTCCCATTCCCGGCGGCGGGTCCGGCATACCGGTCATCATGGGCGGTACCAAGGGCAGGATATACGACAGGGTAGCGCGCCATGGGGACGGCTGGTTCCTGCCGGTGGACAATCCCGGCGCCCTGGCGGACAAGCTGTCGCCCCTGGCCGCCGCCTGCGCCGCCTTGGGCAGGGATCCCGCCAGTATCGAAATATCCTGTATGTGGAACATGCAGGGCGGGATCGAGGCTATCAAGGCCTTCGAAGCGGCTGGCGCGGCACGGGTCATCGTGCCTGTTTTCGCCCTCGGCAAGGACCCGGTCGCGGGGCTCACGCAGTTGGCGGAAACCATCATCTCCCGGTACTGATGCCCCGCGGAGCACCGGGGTGGCAGTTCCCGCGTCTGCCACAGCTTGCAAACAAATGGCATATATGCTGTCATTAACTTGGCGAGGGCGCGCCTGGTGTGCATCTCAAGCCAGGCAATAGCGATAGCGGGAATTATGGAAAAACAGGAAATGGTAATGGCCACCGACGGGCGGCGCCGCCGCAGCGAACGCAGCAGGCAGAGTGATCATCGACGCCATGCTGGAACTCGTGGAGGAGGGTGTGCTGGTGCCTACCGCCCAGCAGGTATCGGAGCGCGCGGGGGTCGGGATACGCTCGGTGTTCAGGCACTTCTCCGACATGGAAAGCCTGTTTGCCTCGGCCGATGTCAAAATCAGGGAGCAGTACCAGGGGTTGTTTGCCGGCGGTAACCGGGAGGGTTCACTGGAGGATCGCCTCACGCACGCTGTCGAGCAGCACGCGCTGGCGTACGAGACCATCGGCAACCACCTGTTGACCACCAAGGCGCAATTGTGGCGCTACCCGATCCTGCGTGAGCAGTATGCGCGCGCGCAACGCCAGCTGCGCAGGGACCTCGATGACTGGTTACCGGAATTGAAAGCGCTCTCGGCCGATGAACGTGAACTGGTTGACGCCGTCGCGTCCTTTGAACACTGGCATCGCCTGCGTGAGTTCCAGGGCCTGAACCGGAAAACCTGTGTGCGGCTGACCGCGGAGCTGTTGCGACGCATTATTTTCAGCAGCTGAATCGTCCGTGAACCGGCCGTCTCTGCCCGGCTTGCCCGGAAAAATGGATGCTGCCACTATGGTGCGTCAATGCACCGACCCCGCCGGAAACCCAAGGAGCTGCCCGTGATCGACCTTTACACCGCCTCCACCCCCAACGGCCACAAGGCCTCCTGTACGCTGGAAGAACTGGGCATGCCCTACGAGGTGCATGCAGTGGACCTCGGCTGGGGAGCAGCGCAGCGAGGAATACCTGGCCATCAATCCGAACGGGCGGATACCGGCGATCGTGGACCGCGACGAACATAATCTGGCGATATTTGAATCCGGCGCGATCATGATCTACCTGGCGGAAAAAGCCGGCAAGCTGCTGCCAGCCGATCGGGCAGGCCGGGCCAGGGTCCTGCAGTGGCTGATGTTCCAGATGGGAGGTATTGGTCCCATGATGGGGCAGGCCAACGTGTTCTTTCGCTATTTTCCCGAAAAAATCCAGCCCGCCATCGATCGCTACCAGAATGAGTGCCGGCGCCTGTTCGAAGTGCTGGATCGTCGCCTGGGGGAGAGCGAGTGGCTGGCGGATGATTACTCTATCGCCGATATCGCCAACTGGTGCTGGGTGAGGACCTACAAGTGGTCCGGCGTGTCCCGGGACGGACTGGTACACCTCGATCGCTGGCTGGCCGTGATGAAGGAAAAGCCGGGATTGCGCCGGGGGATCGCCGTGCCGGTGAAGGTGGACAATATCCTGGATAGCGAGGAAGCGACAAAAAAATTCCAGGAAAACGCGGGCAAGATTGTCCAGCGTTAGCGGGACCCGACCGACAAACCAGCAGCGGAGAGCAGCCTGATGGCCGAGCAGTTTCAGGAACAGGGCGGCGCGGCGACGATGGACCCGAGCGCGGCGTTGCGTTGGGCCACCTCCAGGGTGATGACCGCATTGTGCAAACCCGGCCGCCTCGCGCGGCAACGGGCGCGGGTGGAAAAGGAGCGGGCGAGGTCCGGCAAGCCCCACACGGTGGAGTATTTCCACCAGGTAGAGGACGGTTACAGCCACCTGGCGGCGCAGGTGCTCAACGCCCTGTCGTCCCGTTATGACATTCAATTGCGCTGCCACCTGGTCAGCGGTCCACAGGGCAAGAATGCGGCGGAGCCCGAACTACTGCTGCGGCTCTCCCGCTATGATGCCCACTGCGTGGCACCCGAGTACGGCCTCGAGTTTCCACCACATGCGCAGCCGCCGCATCCTGCGCTGGTGCAGCTGGCCGCCAGCATTCTGGCGGCGCAGGATACGGCGGGCTTCATTGACTGCGCCCCGGCGGTAGGCCGTGCCCTGTGGGCCGACGACCAGCCCGAGCTGCAAAGACTTGCACAGCAGCATGGCTGCGCCGCGGACAGCGTTACGCGCGAACGAATTGCACAGGGAACCGCGCGCCGGGAGCAACTGCGGCATTATTCGGGCGCCATGTTCCATTACGGCGAAGAATGGTACTGGGGGGTGGACAGGCTCTACCACCTGGAGCAGCGCCTTGCGGACCTGGGCGTCGACCGGCAGCCCGGCCTGCCCAGGCTGGTACCGCGACCGCCCATCGAAGCAGGGCCGCTCAGGGATGACGGCCGCCTGACGCTGGAAGTGTATTGCTCGCTGCGCAGTCCCTATACCGCTATCAGCTTCGATCGTGCGGTGAAACTCGCAACCGCCACCGGCGTGACGCTTGCGGTGCGCCCGGTGCTCCCCATGGTGATGCGCGGGGTACCCGCTACCCGCCAGAAGGGCATGTACATATTCTGGGATACCGCGCGTGAGGCACGTGCCGCCGGCGTACCCTTCGGCAATTTCTACGACCCGATCGGGGACCCGGCGCGCCGCGGTTACTCCCTCTTCTCCTGGGCCTGCGAGCAGGGCAGGGGTGTACAGTTCATCAGCGCCTTTCTGAGCTGCGCCTTCGCCGAGGGCGTCAACCTGAACAGGGACAAGGGCCTGCGGAAAGCGGTCGAGAACGCCGGGCTCGATTGGGGGCGTGCGCAGCAGATTGTCGGCCGAAGCGGTTGGGAGGCTGAGTTGGAAAACAATCGGCTGGCCATGTACGAGTCGGGGCTGTGGGGGGTACCCAGCTTTCGCCTGCTCGACGAACAGGGGAAACCGCTGCTGGCGCTGTGGGGACAGGACCGCCTGTGGCTGTTCGCCAGGGAAATCCAGCGCCACCTGGCGGCCAGACCGTAGCCTGACGCCAGCGTCGATAGCGGTTATGCGGGGACGCACGGCCCCCGGTCAGGCCATCAGAACAGATTGGGGTAATCGCGCCAGTAGTATTGCAAGTGCCTGTCCTCCCACCCGCTGTAGATAGACGCCCAGTCCAGGCCCGCAATGCGCCAGCCGTGGTGCGGCTCCAGGTTGGTGGAAAATACCGGCGCGCCGTGGTCGCAGAAGCGCGTGTCGACACTGATGCGTACGGTGTCGGCGGTGGTATTGGGCTCCGCCCGGTGTACGGTGCAGGAGTTGAAAATAACGACATCGCCGGCGCGGACGTCAGCGACGTGCCAGGTCGTTTCGTCAGGGTAAATTGCGCACTGCACGCCGCCCACGCCGGGCGTGGCCGACACCGGTCGCACACCGCGCGTGTGGGATTTTGGCAGGATCTGCAGCCGGCCCATAGGCTGTGTCACGGCGTGCAGCGCCACCCAGATACCTGCCATTGTGGGGCCGGCGTGGTGGGAATGCGCGTCCTGGTGCGGCGGGGTTTCGAAGCCGATCTTGCGCGGGGTGGAGATACGCGCCATCTTCATGGGGTAGACGAAAGCCGCGGTGCCGGTGATGGTCTCCATCAGGCGCAGCACGTGTTGCTGGTGAAAAAATGCATGAAACACTTCCAGCGACTGGATTCTCGGGTATAGCTCATCCCACGCCGCATCGGTTTCGAAGAAGGGCTCGCCCTTCAGGCTCGGTAGCTGCGCGCGGTCCCGCACGATGTGTGGCGCGGTTTCCCGCAGGATAGCGTCCAGCAGCAGTTCGCAATCCTCCACCGGGACGTATCGCCTGAAGTAGAGGTAACCCCAGTCGGCGAAACGCTGGCGCAATGCCTGCGGCTCCTCGCCGACGAAGGATTCCACATAGGGTTGGTTATTGCCCTGCGCGGGGCGGGCGTCTTCGACACAGTTGTTGTGCTGCACAAGGGGTCCGTGACTGATCCGGGGTACTGTCCGTGGTTGGTATACTCCCTATTGGCCGATACAATGTCACAAACTCGTCAATCTGTCCGCAAAAAAAAAATCAGGAGCAACATGAAAACGCGTATTACGGAACTGTTCGGCATTGAGCATCCCATCATCCAGGGTGGCATGCATTTCGTCGGCCTGGCGGAACTTGCCGCAGCCGTGTCCAATGCCGGGGGGCTGGGCATCATCACGGGCCTGACGCAGGGCACACCCGAGAAGCTCGCCAGGGAGATAGCGCGTTGCCGCCAGATGACCGACAAACCGTTCGGCGTCAACATCACCTTCCTGCCTGCGCTGACACCGCCGGACTATCCGGGGCTGTTCCAGGTGATCATTGACGGCGGGATCAAGGTGGTGGAAACCGCCGGCAACAATCCCGCCCAGTGGTTGCCCCTGTTGAAGGAGGCCGGTATCAAGGTGATACACAAGTGCACCGCCGTGCGCCACGCGCTGAAGGCCCAGGCTATCGGCTGCGACGCGGTCTCCGTCGACGGCTTTGAATGCGGCGGCCATCCCGGTGAAGACGATATCCCGAACTTCATCCTGCTGCCGCGCGCCGCCGACGAATTGACGATTCCCTTTGTCGCCTCCGGCGGCATGGCGGACGGGCGCAGCCTGGTGGCCGCACTCGCCCTGGGTGCGGAGGGTATGAATATGGGCACGCGCTTTATCGCCACCCGGGAGGCGCCGGTGCATGACAACGTCAAGCAGGCCATCGTGGCCGCCAGCGAACTCGACACCCGCCTGGTCATGCGGCCATTGCGGAATACCGAGCGCGTGCTGAACAACCACGCGGTTGAGCGCTTGCTGGAGAAGGAAAAATCGCTGGGCGCGGCGCTCAAATTTGAGGACATCGCCGAAGAAGTCGCCGGTGTCTATCCGCGGATCATGCAGGGCGGCGAAATGGATGCCGGCGCCTGGTCCTGCGGCATGGTGGCCGGCCTGGTACACGACGTACCCACGGTGCAGGAACTGATCGACACCATCATGGCCGACGCCCGGCGTATCATCCAGGAGCGACTTGCCAGCTTCTGTTGACGGGCGCGTTACGCTCCGGTCGTGAGTCCGACGGCCTTCATCGCCTCGATGAAGGCCCTGCGGTGAGTCCGGTGAATTTTCGCAGACTCGTTTGGCAGGTGGCCGAAGAAGTGGAATTTCTTGTCGGTCATCAACTGTTCGTGGCCGCGGATTTGCCGGTACTCCACCATGAACCGCTCGACCCGCGCATCCCGCTCCCGGGGGCTGACATTCGTCGTGGTGCCCCCGTGCAACTGGTGAAAGCTGCCCTCACCGATTAGCTGCACCGGCACGACATCCGGCAGGTCGGCCGCCCGCTTGTAGATGTCCGAGTTGATCATTCCGCCACCGGGGAGAACGAAGCGTTCGTCGGCGCCACCAAGGTCGTCAAACACCGAGCGGTTCATAAACAGGCAGTTGGATTCAAACATGCGATTGAGCCACGTAACCTTCTCCGCGCCGGCGGAGAGGGGCGAGCCTATCTGAAACAGCTTGTAACCGTCCGCGGGCCAGTTGATATGGTGCAGCAGCTGATCCTCAACCCGCTGGTTGTAACCGTGCAGCACGGATTCGTTCTGTTCATCCGGGCCCAGCCAGAAATACCGGGTTGCCACTATAGCGCGCCCGAATACGCCGATCCCGGCGAGGGCCAGGCGGAACACACCGGGCGTAAGCAGGTGGGCGCCGTCTATCATCAGGCACACGATCTCGCCGCTGGCTTCACCCAGCGCGATGTTGATCGCCCGGGCGGGCGAGGGCGACGCATTGTGCAACTGTAGCAATCGCACTGGCACATCGACATGGCTCCAGGAATTTTCATCGAGCGGCACAGGCGAGCCGTTGTCCACCAGGATGACCTCGTACTCCAGTTCCCGGGCGCCTTGCTGGTAGGAACGCGCGAGTCCCTGCAGGGTTCGCGGTAGTTCCCGCGCCATGTTGTACGAGATGAGGATGACAGATAGCTTCATACGAACACTTTTACGCAGTATGCTTTTTATTGCCAGCGGTCGCCTGCTTGTGCCAGTCGTCTTGCCGTTGCGCCAACGCAGTGACCGGCACCAACCTGGAGCGGTCACCGGGCCTGTGGGCATCTTAACCGGTATGGCGGCGAACCGTAAGGCCGCTGTTGGAGCGGGAACGGGATTCACTTAAGATGCGCGGACACCGGAATAATTCGCCGCCAATCAATTCGTCGAAAACAGCCATCACGCGCGGAGTGTCGCATGTCAGAACGTTATGTCAGGGCCAATGGAATTCAGCTGGCCTACGATGAATTTGGAGATTCGGACAAGCCGGTCATACTGCTCATCATGGGCCTCGCCACCCAGATGATTGCCTGGCCGGAAGATTTTTGTCGCGGGATCGCGGCGCGCGGCTACCGCGTCATTCGTTATGACAATCGCGATGTCGGCCTGTCCGACAAGATGGAGGGAGCCATGGTACCGGGCATCCTGAAGGTGGCGGCCTGCCAGCGCGCCTGGGAATTCCGGTGCGGGTTCCCTACCGGCTCGACGACATGGCACTGGATGCGGTCGGCCTGCTGGACGCCCTCGATATCCGCGCGCCCACATCGTGGGGGCGTCAATGGGCGGTATGATCGCGCAACTGCTGGCGAGCCGCCATCCGGCAAGGGTACTCTCGCTGACCTCGATCATGTCGACCAGCGGACGCAAATCACTGCCCGGCCCGGACCTGAAAATTGCCCTGCACATGGTGCGGCGGCCGACCAGCGGCAATCCGGAAGCCGTGCTGCAACACGCCATGCGGACGTGGCGCCTGATCGGCAGTCCGGCATTCCCTCCCAGCGATGAGGCGTTGCGGGAAAAGGTAGAGCGCAGCCTGCGCCGTTCCTATTACCCCGCGGGTAATGCCCGGCAAATGGTAGCCATCCTGGCCAGTGGCGACCGCGTGAGTGCATTGCAGCAAATATCCGCCCCCACGCTGGTGATCCACGGTTCGGCTGATCCCCTGGTGCCGGTCTCCGGCGGCATGGATACGGCGCGGCTGGTCCGCGGCGCTGTCCTGGAATTGATCGATGGCATGGGCCACGACCTGCCCGAGGCGCTGCTGCCGCGTTTCGTGGACCTGATCAGTACCCACGCCGATCGGGTGGGGGATAAGGAGACGGTGGCGGCGGCAAATTTTTGACTTTCGTCGCGCAATGTAAAATGGCACAATTACTGCCATATTATAACTTTCCGGCGTCAGGCTCCCTGGGCCCGACACCGGAACAGGTACAGGAGCAAGATAATGGACACACGTTTTAGCGCGGAGGACCTGGCCTTCCAGGCGGAGGTTCGACAGTTTCTCAAGGAGGCATGGGATCAGGAATTGCAGGCCACCTGCAACAACCGGGAGACCATGAAGCAGGGTGTCGAGGAGTGGCAGCGGCGCCTCTATCGCAAGGGCTGGATGGCCCCGCACTGGCCAGTGGAACACGGGGGCACGAACTGGAGCGTGACGCAATCCTTCATCTACAATTCCGAACGAGCGGCGGTCGGCGCTCCCGAAGCGGTGGCGTTCGGTGTCACCATGGTTGCCTCGGTGATTATCGCCTATGGCAGTGATGCCCAGAAAGCCAGGTTTCTGCCGCGCATTCTCAAGAGTGAGGACTGGTGGTGCCAGGGTTATTCCGAGCCCGGCGCCGGTTCCGACCTGGCGTCACTGAAGACGCGCGCCGATCGCGAGGGCGAGGAGTACGTTATCAATGGCAGCAAGATCTGGACCACGTACGCCCAATACGCGGACTGGATTTTCTGCCTCGTGCGCACCGACAGTTCCGGGCGCAAGCAGGAAGGCATTACCTTCCTGCTCATCGACATGAAGAGCCCCGGAATCACCGTGCGCCCCATCCATACCATCGATGGCTTTCATCACCTCAACGAGGTCTTTTTCGACAACGTGCGCGTTCCGGTGGAGAACCGTATCGGTGAGGAGGGCAAGGGCTGGACGTACGCCAAGAGCCTGCTCGTGCACGAGCGGCTCTCCATCGCCGAGGTGGCCGACTCGAAGCGGGCACTGGCGGAAGTGCGCGAACTGGCGCGCCGGGAAATCAACGGCGGTACCGCCCTGCTGTCGGACCCCCTGTTCAGCAAGCGTCTCACCGACGTCGAAATCGATCTCATGGCGCTGGAATTCACCGAGCTGCGCGTACTGGCTGCCATCGCCGAGGGCAAGGCGGCCGGGCCCGAGTCCTCCCTGTTGAAGCTGCAGGGCACCGAGATACAGCAGGCGATACAGACCCTGCGCATGGATGTGGCCGGGTATTACAGCGGCACGCTGCAGGGTGAGCTCAGTGCCGCGCAGTTGGGCCACGAGTTCGCGGATTACGCCCAGAAAATGTATTTCAGGGGGCGTGCGTCGTCGATCTATGGCGGTTCCAACGAGGTGCAGAAAAATATCACGGCAAAGTTTGTGCTAGGCCTGTGGAGTCTGAAGATGAATTTTAATTTGAGTGAGGAACAGGGGCAGATTCGCGACAGCATTGCCCGGTTTGTGGCGGAAAACTACGCGTTCGACCAGCGCAATGCGGTGGTCGCCATGGAGCACGGTTTCAGTGACGCCCACTGGCAGCAGTTCGCGGAACTGGGTTGGTTGTCGATCCCGTTTGCTGAGGAGCATGGCGGATTCGGCGGGGGGGCGGTCGATACCATGGTCATCATGCAGGAATTCGGGCGCGGGTTGGTCGCCGAGCCGTACCTGGCAACGGTGGTGCTGTTCGGCGGCCTGTTACAGGCCGCCGCGAGTGCGGAATTGCAGGCGCAGTATATCCCGCAAATCATCGCCGGTGAGCTGCAGGGCGCGTTCGCCTACCTTGAGCGCCAGAGCCGGTACGCGATGGCGGATATCGCGACGCGGGCCGTGCAGAAGGGGGCAGTGGGTATTGAATGGCAGCAAAACCGTGGTACTCAATGGTGGCGCGGCACAAAAGTTGATTGTGAGTGCCCGCACCTCGGGTGATCAGGCTGACGCGCAGGGAGTGACCCTGTTTCTGGTCGATGCCGCGGCCAGCGGTATCACCCGCACGGTCTACCGCATGACGGATGGACAGGAAGCAGCCAATATCTCGTTGGAGAATGTCGTTGCCGAGGCGGTCATCGGCGCCGTGGGTGAGGGCAGTGAGGTCACCGACACCGTTGTCGATGCTGCGCGCATCGCCGTGTGCGCCAACGCACTGGGCGCCATGGAGTCGCTCAACGAGCAGACACTCAGCTACTGCAAGACCCGCGAGCAATTCGCCGTGCCCATCGGCTCGTTCCAGGCCCTCCAGCACCGCATGGTCGATATGCTGAGTGCTTGCGAGAACGTGAAATCACTCCTGTATCGCGCGGTTTGCGCCGCGCAGGAAAACAGCGCCGACGCGCGGCGCAGCGTGCTCGCCCTCAAGGTAATGACCGGGCGGGCCGGGCGCCTGATCGGGGGGGAGGCCATCCAGTTGCACGGGGGCATGGGTATGACCGATGAGCTGCCGGTGGGGTTCTATGTCAAACGGCTGATGATCATCAACACGCTGTTCGGCGACGCCGATTACCACCAGCAGTTATTCGCGGCGCTGGCCAACGCGCCCACCGCGCAGGCCATGGTTGGCAAGTCCGAGGCCGCCTGACATCAGTATCTGCTGAGGAAACCAGCTGGGGCCCTGCTTCACACGCCTGCGATCCGTTTCCCGGTGTGCAGCATCACCGGCTGGTGTACGAAAATTCACGGTGACTCCACGGCATTTAGGTATAGACTAATTGCAGCGACCGCCCTGCGGAAGCGTTTTTATCCCGGTGATGGAGAGCCTTTATGCCTGGCGATGGCAATTCCCCGGCCGTAACGCCCAATACCGCCCGGACTGCGTCCGCATCGGAAAAGCATTTGGCGCTGCCAACCCCGTCCCGCGATAGCTTGAGGCTGTTGTGTTTCCAGTACATGCAGGATGGCTTTTCAGTTGTGGACGCCAGCGGCGTGCACGTGGACGTTAACCCCGCGTTTTGCCAGATGACGGGCTTTGCGGCCGAGGAACTGGTCGGCTGCCCACCGGAACACCTGTACTGGCCGCCGGAGGAACGCCAGACAATCCAGGCCGCTTTTACCAGAACCCTGCGCGGGGATTTCGCCGAAATCGAGTTGACCTTCATGCGCAAAAACGGCGAGCGCTTCCCCGTGATCGTCAATCCGTTCGCGATCCAGGGTCCCAACGGAAAAACCGAGCTGTATGCGGCGACGATAAAGGACCTTACGCGGCATGCACATTTACAGGCCGCTCTGCGTGAAAGCGAGCAAGGCTTTTCCACGCTGATGGATTGTGCGGGAGACGGAATCCTGATACTGGAAGGCGATCGGGTCGTTGAGTGCAATCCACGCGCCCTGGAAATTTACGGTCTGTCGCGCGATCAGATGATGAGCGCTTCCGGATTTTCCTTATCGCCACAGCGCCAACCCAACGGCGAGATGTCCTCCGACTTCTATTTTGAAAAAGTGGCAGCCTGTCATTCAGGTATACCCCAGATTTTCGAATGGACCGGCAACAAGTACGACGGTACGCCGATCCAGACCGAAGTCACATTGAGCACCTTTTTGCGGGATGGCAAACTACATACGCTTTCGCTGATTCGCGATATTTCCCATCGGGTACACATGGAGAACGCGCTGAGGTATAGCGAGGCGCGGTTTCGTGCACTCTTCGAGTCCGCCGGCGAGGCCATTGCGGTAATAGAAGACGGGAAATTCGTCGAATTCAACGATCGCTTGCCGGAGATCTACGGCTATGCCCGCGCCGATATAGAGTCCAGGAAAACAGTCGATTTCTTTCCGCCGACCCAGCCGAACGGACAGGATTCAAGTGAGTTCTTTGCCGAAAAAGTAAAGGCGTCCCGCTCGGGCACGCCCCAGCGCTATGAATGGCATGGCCGCAAGCGCGACGGCTCACCGGTTATCGTCGAGATTACCCTGTCCACGTTCATGCTGGGGGACAGGCCGTTTGAGCAGTCAATCATGCGGGACATCACGCGGCGCAAGCAGATGGAGGCGACTTTGCTCGACCTCAACAAAACGCTGGAAAAACGCGTCCTGCAACGAACCCGGGAACTGGAGAAAGCCTGTGCGGAACTGCTGGAGCGCAACGCACAATTCAGGTCGCTGGCCTCACAGATCAAGCAGGCCGAGAACGAAGAGCGCAGGCGAATCGCACGATTCCTGCACGATAACCAGCAGCAGTTACTGGTGGCCGCCAAGATGAAGATGGAGTTGCTGGAAACCACCGCCGACACAGCGGAGCTTGCCGATGCCAGCCGACAGATCCTGGGTATTCTGGAAGAGGCGCTCGAAGCCTCCCGCACGCTGACGATGGAACTTGCGCCGCCAATCCTGTACGGCTCAGGCTTTGCCGTTGCGATGCAGTGGTTGGCCAACTGGATGGAGGAGCATCACCACCTTGGCGTGACGGTGGTGGGCTCGCTCCCGATGATGCCCATTCCCACGGAGACAAGCACCGCGCTCTTTCAGGCCGTGCGCGAACTGTTGCTGAACGTTGTGAAGCACGCGGGCACCAATCAGGCCAGCGTGTCGATGCGCTTGTCAGACCAGTTGCTGGAGGTGTCGGTTGCCGATCGGGGAAGGGGTTTCGATGTGACGGCAAACCTGGAAAACCGCAAGTCATTTGGCCTGTTCGGTATCCAGGAGCAGTTGACCCCGATTAACGGCAGGCTGGATATTCGCGGCGCCCCCGGGCACGGCACCCAAGCCATTATCTCGGTGCCCGTGGGGTTGGCAGGCGCCGCGGACATCGAGGAGCGTCCCGCGCACACCCGGCGGTCCAGGCAGCTACCAGGCGACAGGTCTGGTCCCATCCGTGTGCTGGTGACGGAAAATCACGAGGGCGCCCGAACCAGTCTTGTGCAGATTCTCAGCCGCGAGGCAGATATGGATGTCGTCGGCGAGGCGGTGGATGGGCTGGATGCCCTGGAGAAAACGCGCCTGCTGGTCCCGGACGTGGTCTTGATGGACGTCACCATGCCGATAATGGATGGGGTGGAGGCGACACGACACATCAGTTCCGAGTTTCCCCAGATCAACGTGATCGGCTTTTCCATGCATGCTCCCGACGAAGCGCAGCCCCGGATGATCGCCGCTGGCGCCTGTCTTTACCTGCAAAAAACCCGGCCCGTCGAAGAACTGATGGCTGCAATTCGCCGGAGCACTCGGCCCTGGCACACGCCCTAGCCCGTAGCTGCCCTTACAATCCCTTGCTGGTGAGAACGATCTCTTTCGACCCCGCCGGCAGCGAAAAGGCCGTGCCGTCCTGGCCGAGCGTGTAGTTGGGGTAGACGGCGTCCACTCCCTCCAGCCAGGCGGCTTCCATGCCGGGCAGTATCAGTGGCGGCACGATATGGTAGTAGAGCAGGTGGCCCACACCCGCGTCCCTGGCGATTTCAGCGGCCTCCACCGGGGTGGCGTGGTAACCCTGGATATCGAGGGTGATCTTGGCCAGGCTCTCCGCGCCCACGCGGGCGGCGGTGTCGTGCATCAGTCCTACGAGGTTGCGCGCCAGCCCCTCGTGCACCAGTAAATCCACGCCCCTGGCAAAATGCTCGAGATTCGCCGACTTCGCGGTATCGCCGCTGAGCAACAACGTGCGGTCCTTGTAGGTAAACAGGTAACCAACAGCGGGTTTGACCGGGTCGTGGTTGACGGCGAGCGCCTGGATCCTGACACCGTCCTGGTCAAAAACTGTGGCCAGTTGGCCGGGGGCGGGCAGGGGAAACGGGCGCGCCACCATTCCGGCACCGGTCGGCGGGGCGACCTTGTCCCCATGGTGTGCATTGCGATACACCGCATCCTGGGCATAGGCCATGTCAAAGCCCGCGACCACCTCTTGCACACCTTCCGGGCCGATCACCGGTAGCGGGGAAGTGTTGTTGCCGTTGACCCAGCGGATGGTGGCCATTTCCCCGAGCCCGTCGATGTGGTCGGAATGAAAGTGGGTCAGCAGTACCGCTTCGATCCTGCCCACCGGATAGCGCATCCGCAGCAGGTTGCGCAACCCGTTGGTACCGGCGTCGACGACGAATTCGTGCTGGCCCGCTATCACTACCACACAGGCACCGGAGCGTTTGGGGTCGGGCAGCGGTCCACCCGCGCCGCACAGTGCCATGTGCAGGCCGTCCTGCAGGGCCGCGGTGGCATCGCTGGTCATGGCGGCTTCCGCGCCCCTGGCCATGATGCGCATGGCGATATTCGCCCGCTGGCTGTAGGCGATCGCGGCAATCACCACGACTGCTGCCAGGACAATGACGGATTTTCTCATCGGATCTCTCCTCGAAAGCAATGCAATAGTATAGCCCGGTAGCGGGGCCCCAGACCGCACCGGGTCGCCGATCGGCCCCGGCTGCCGGTGCAGCGCCCTGTCACGGCGGATTCCGGCCATGGCGCCCGGCCCTCACGGGCTGGTACCGGATAATTTTTGTTGCAGGCGGTTCATGCCGCGAATCCAGCGATCGTAGTCGGACGCCTTGCGCTGCATGTAGACCCGTACCTCTTCGTGGGTGAGGATCAGGAAGGCGTCCCGGCGCAGGTGGTCAACGACAATATCGGCGAGTTGCTCGGGTTCCATCATGCCGTCAGTGCTTGCCGCCATGATGCCCTGGTCGCCGGCATTGGCGGTCATGGCGGTGCGCACAGCCTGCGGGCACAGCATGGAGACCCTGATACCCTGGTGTGCATAGGTCAGCGCCAGCCATTCGGCGAAGCCCACGGCGGCGTGTTTGCTGGTGCCGTAGGCGGCGCCCCCGATCTGGTTGAGCAGGCCCGCCGCGGAGGCAGTGTTGAGAAAGTGGCCACCGCCGCGCTTGATCATGCGCGGGACGAGATGGCGGGCGGAATACACGTGTGACATCACGTTCACTTCCCATACGAACTGCCACTCCGCGTTCGGCGACTGCTCGCTGGCCCCGGCGATAACGCCTGCGTTGTTGCAGTACAGGTCGATGGGGCCGATACCGCTTTCAGTCGCCTCTATGACGCGCACGACGTCCTCCTCCCGGGTGACGTCAGCCTGCATGGCAACGCCACCGAGTTCGGCGGCGGTGCGTTGCGCGGCGGCCTCGTTGATATCGACACAGACGACGGCCGCGGCGCCCTCCCTGGCGAACTTCGCCGCCAGTGCCGCGCCGATGCCGCTGCCGGCGCCGGTGACAACGATAACCTTGCCTGTTATCTCCATGTGATCATCTCCATTGCGGCCGGGGTGGCGATCTGTCCATAGCCTGAAAAGCGTTCGACGGGCGCTGTGGATCAGCCGTGCAGTGCCAACTGCAGCAGGGCCGCGACCAGCGCAATGGCGAGCGCGACCACGATCCGGGGGCCGCCCAGCACGAACCAGCGGGAGGACGGGAAAGCGAGGGTTTTCTCCAACGCGTCCAGCTTCAGCCCGTGATGCTCGCTGCCGATGGTCGACGGTAACATTTCCATCAGATCGCGGCGACTCCGGTAGCGAATCATACCGGCCGCGCTCCAGTTATCGGCGTGTTCGCAGGCGACGTTCTCGACATTGCCGCTGGCCGCCCGGGCAATCAATACCGGATGGCCCGCCTTGCGCAGCAGTGCGCCGAGGAAAACCTTCTGGTAGGTATCCAGCTTCCTCCGCGACTCGGCCACCGGCGGTTTCAGGTGCAACAGGTTCACCATCACGAAATCCCGGCCGTCGTCGTTGGCCAGGAAGTAGCGCACATGTTCCCGCTGCGCGGGTGTGCCCATGCCGTGAAGGTCAAACAGGCGCATGGTTTCCTCGACCTCGCCCGGCGTGATCCTGGGTCGGAAACCCACGTACCACCACCAGAAGAGGCCGTAGGCCACCGCGGCTCCCGCCCAGATCAAGCTTGCTGTCATAATGCGTCTCCGGTGTCGACAGGGCGCGCTGCTGCTGAAAAAACGCAGCGGACGCGCCCTCAATCTATTGACATGCATAATGCCAATAAAGTACGTTGAAAACAATATCCTCTCCCGAAACACCTGTCTGACGGGGCGCTCCGCGATGTTCAACTGGTCATCCATCCTGCCACCGCCCGCCAATGGCTACCGGGGCCATCCACTCGCACTGTACTTCCTCGTGCTGCTGGCACTGCGCAAGACCTTTGCCGGTGCAGTACATTATTTCGCCGCCGATGGCGGTTCCGGCACGATTGCGGGTATCCCGCTACAGGACTACCCGGACGGTGCGGTAATGGCGATCGTTAACAGTTTTGGCGTTTACGGCATAGGCCACCTGCTAGAGGCCCTGTTGCTGTGGCTGGTGATACTGCGCTACCGGGTGCTGATCCCGCTGGCGTACCTGCTGTCATTGTGCGCTGAGGTGCTGGCCGTATTCCTGCTTCACTACAAGCCGTTGCCGGTATTGCCACCGGGGGAAGTGGGTGTCTATATTCTCGCCCCCCTGACACTCGTATTCCTCCTGCTCTCGATCAGGGAGCAGGAGGATCGGGCTAGCGCAGGCGTTGCGTGATCGGGATGGTAACACGGCCAGCGCATCGGACTCCCGCCTGCTGCCGGCGATACGCTGGAAGAACTGGCTGGCACAAGGTCCGCGTAGCAGGCCGCACTGGGGTAGTAATAATCACGAATACCTGGTCGAAGCGGGCGCGGTCCCGCGACGGCGCGGCCCATGTGCAACGGCCTGCGGAGCGCCGCCACGCGCGCAATCATGCTCCTGCGATACGACCTGCTGGCCGCGCGCTGCTCGCGGTTGCCCCGCTTGACCAGGTTGTAGACAACCAATAGTCCCTGCCCATAGACCTTGTTGAGCGCCCGCAGCCTTGTCGCGCCGCTGCCATTGCTGGTATTCGGGAAAGGTCTTGCGCGGTGAAACCCTCCAGCGGCTCCACGCGCGCCACCGGCCCGACAGCAGACGCAGTCGCAGCTTGAGCAGGAACTGGGGCACCCCGAGGTTCTTGCGGCGATTGCGACGCATACCGTGCAGATAGCTGTCGGCGAAGTGCTGGCGGGCGAGTCGCGTCACCGGATTGGAAAAAGTGTTCCTCGTACTGCCCCGGAGGGATACTCGAACAACACGACGCCGTCCCAGTTGCTGTTCCCCAGTTGTTGGGAGTTGAGCGTGAACGCCGCCTGTTGTATAAACCAGTCGCGCCCGGC
Source organism: Halioglobus sp. (assembly GCA_041395965.1). Lineage (GTDB taxonomy): Bacteria > Pseudomonadota > Gammaproteobacteria > Pseudomonadales > Halieaceae > Marimicrobium. Next base: position 44,890 of record JAWKZM010000020.1, on the reverse strand, counting down.
TGGTGGCTTCCGAGCTGCTGCTGGCGCTGCGCGGTATCAACAATCACCCGGTCGCCCGCTTTCAGGGGTGAAGTACACGAGGACATGGAATGCGTCGCCGGAGTGCAACAGGCGCTGCCGGTCCTGCGCGCGATCGCGCCTGAATACGCAGGTAGCGAACGTGCTGCCAACCCATGGCTGCCAGCATGACGGCCAGCATGACTGCAACAAATTCCCACATCCTCAGGAGCGGCACCTATGGTAAGGGTGAACTGTCCGGTTGGCGTCGGGTTCGCGTTCTGTCCGGCGCTGGCATGCCACGCCTGCAGGTGCAGGCAAGCGGCGACTTCACGCCAGATAATGTTCGAGTATACCCCGTCCTGCGAACAGGTCATTGATCCCCGTGGTTCGCGGCGCCCAGGGCCAGCAATTCATCCTGCACATGCAGGCGCGCTGCGGTTCAGCCGCTTTTGCGTGCGGGCCCGGGTTGGCCCGAACCCGTAATCATACGAGTAGAACTTTTCCCCTCGCCAGGCCGGCCGCGATATTGGCGCGGGCGAATGCGAACAGGTGCCCTGGGCGGGTAATCGGCTGGAATCGTGCGCAGCGAGTCGGGAACGGTGTCGCCCGCGGCCCATCCGCGAGCGTGCATCGGCGCTCGCCAAACAGGCGCTGCGTATAGGCGAACAGCATGTCGCGAAACTCTCCCAACCAGCTTACCGGCACGGGATCTGTGACGAAATGCGCCTTGCAGGCACCGGCCAGTGCGAAGTCCGCGAGGCAGGGGCGGGGACCCAGCAGGAAGTCATTATCGGCGAAGTGGGTTGCCAGTGCCCGCAGCAGGCGGGTGAAATCAGCCCGCGCTGTTTCTGGCTCTACTGGTCCAACCCCGTTAACCTCGCAGACATTCCTGCCAAACGTACATCACGTCGCCGATGGGCGAGAGGTCGCGCAATTCCTGCTCGGTAAAGGGCACTTCGATAGACCTGTCCAACACGGTATTGGCGCCGAAGCGGGGCCCCACCCAGGCCACGTTGTCAGGGTAACACCAGCGCGTATGGACGCAGACGCGCCCCAGCCAGTGATTGAACACGTCCTCAAGAATAAAGCAGCAGGCGCGTTGCACGGGCGTCGGGGGAATCACGGGCGCCAGGTGGAAACGGTCATTCAGGAATGGCCCGATGGCGATGGTGTCGTGGATCATCCATTTGTCCGGCGTCAGCAGGGCGGGGATGAAGTGGGTGCCAGTGCGCTTCAATTTCCGCTGTCCGTGCCTGCGTGTCTTGAAGCACCAGTGCCAGGGGATGCCCTGCACGCGCAACTGGGCCTCCAGCTTGCGACCGAACATACTCAGTTCACTGCCTATCAGGCCGTACTCGCCGCGATACATGCTAAGCCTCCCCGAGGAGTCAGAGTGTATTGGAAGGTGCGAACTGCTGCGCCAACGGCGGCGGAATGGAGTCGGAAGAGTGACATAATGACATTTAATGTGCAAGTCAATATAATCACCCCTTCACCAGGGGTTGCAGGCGCGTTCGCCGCCGGCCCGGCAACTGGAGACCTGCCCATGACCACCGTTGAACGACTGCGCCTGATCGGCGGTACAGGTTCGCCGTACACGCGCAAAATGGTCGCCTTGCTGCGCTACCGGCGCATTCTGGCTATCGACTGGGCCGACCTGGCCGGCAGTAGGCCGGATGCGCTGGTATCGACAAGCCGCGGCCGACCTTTCACCCCACGTTCCTGTTCCGGGACGAGCACGGCGCGCTGCAACCGGCCTGTGATTCCAGCCCGATCATCCGTCGCCTCGAAGGACTCTACCCGGGACGCTCGGTGCTGCCCCCGGATCCCGCGCTGGCCTTTATCGACTACCTTATCGAGGACTTCTGGCGACGAGTGGTGCACCAAGTACATGTTTCACTATCGGTGGTACCCCGGGTCGATGCGGACAATGCCGGCACGTTAAGCTGCCGCTGGGTATGGACGAGCCTGCCGGCCGACACGCACCAGACCTTCAAGCGGGTCTTCACCGAACGCCAGGTCGGCCGCCTGTACGTGGTGGGTTCCAATGACATCACCGCCCCGGTGATCGATGCCAGCTACCGACGCTTCCTGGCCGCCATGGAAGCCCACCTTGGCGCGCCAGCCGTTTATGCTGGTAACGTCCGGGTGCGGGCGATTTCGCCCTGTTCGGACAGTTGACCCAACTGGTCGGTTTCGATCCCACTTCGGGCCATCGCGCACGAGGTCTTCGCGCACGGTCGCCTGGGTCGACCGGATGGAGGACCAGTGTGGTCTGAACGCCGACAGCGACTGGACGCCGCTGGAGGATAACCCGGCCACGCTGGGTGGCCTGCTCAACGAGATTGGCAGGGTCTATATTCCGGCCCTGCTCGCCAACGCGAGTGCCCTGGCCGCCGGGGAGAAAACCTGGCAGGCCCTGATCGACGGCGCCCAGTGGAGCCAGCAGACCTTTCCCTACCAGGCGAAGTGCCTGAAGTGGATTCGCGAGCACTACCTCGCCCTCGGTGACGACGACAGGGCCCGCGTGGACAAGGTACTGGCCGGTACCGGCTGCGAAGCCGCGGTGGCGGGGTGATGGACAAGCCGCTGCACAACAGGAGAAGGGGAAGACGATGAACGAGAAGCCAATCCACAACCGCGTCACGCAGTTGACCGGCACCCGCTATCCCATCGTACAGGCGCCCATGGGCTGGATAGCCCGCGCGCAACTGGCCGCGGCGGTGAGCAATGCCGGAGGGCTGGGCATCATCGAGACCTCTTCCGGCGAGCTGGACAACGTCAAGGCCGAAGTCGCCAAGATGCGCACCCTCACCGACCAGCCCTTCGGCATGAATGTCGCACTTTCCTACGTGAAGGGCTCCAACATCATCGACTTCGTCATCGAGCAGGGGATCCGGTTCGTCACCACTTCCTCCGGCAGCCCCAAGGTCTGCACCGCGGCCTTCCAGCAGGCGGGCATCAAGGTGTTTCACGTGGTGCCGACACTGGAGATGGCGCTCAAGGCGATCGACGCGGGTGTCGACGGGCTGGTGGTCGAAGGCGGGGAGGGCGGCGGCTTCAAGAACCCCAGTCCGGTGTCCACGATGGTGCTGCTGCCGCTGGTCCGCTCCCGCGTCGACGTGCCCATCATAGCCGCCGGGGGCATGGTGGATGGCCTGTCCATGGCGGGCGCTTTCGCGCTGGGTGCCGAGGGCGTGCAGATGGGGACGCGCATGCTGTCCTGCGCCGAATCACCGGTGCATGACAATTTCAAGCAGGCGGTACTGGCCGCCGCCGAGACGGACACCGTGTTTCTCAACCAGGAGTCGCGTCCCGCGTTACGTGCCCTGCGCACCGGGCGGACGGCTGCGCTGGCGCCGCTGGGGAAATTCAACGTGATGGAAAAACATGGTCGTACGAGCTGCAGTCGTTGTACTTTGGCGGCGATATGGAGGTCGCGATTCCGCTGAGCGGCCAGGTGTGCGGGCGGATTGATTCCATCAAGACGGCGCGCGAGATCGTGGACGAGACCATGGCGGGGTTTTATGCAACCGTGGCAGGACTGGCGTGGCGGCCCGACTAACGCCTGTGGCCTCGCGTTACTGCCGCTAGACCGCGCGGTCGCGGCACTGCGGCCCGGGCACTGTGCGCAACTGGATTTTACCCTGGTGTCTGGCGGGCCAATGGCGGCCGGCTTGCGCCGTCCGTCGACGTCGGCCCGTAAATAACAACAATCCTAGCCATTTACTTCCCGCAGGCGCACGCCGCTTCCCGTAACGGCGCGCCCGTGGGATGAGCATTCACAATGTCGAAGAAAAAATCGCTGCGCTACAGGTCAACCCTGCGACTCGTAAAGTTTCTCCGCAAAGCGCACGGTGTGCTGACTGGCCCCCTGGCGATAATCTTCCTGACGTATTCCTACAAAGTCCACTCGTCCTACGGCATGACCTGGGGCAAGCGAATGAAAATGGGCTTTCGATTCTGGCGCAACCATACGAAAGTCACTTCCGGTACCTCCTGGCGCGCCCACCTCGTGATCGCCATGCGCCTGCTGGAAATGCCACCGGACCTGAAGGGCGCGGTGGTCGAGTGCGGATGCTGGAAAGGTGGCTCCACGGTGAACCTTTCCCTGGTCTGCAGGATTACCGGTCGCGAGCTGATTGTTTACGATTCCTTCGAGGGTTTGCCGGCGCCGTCACCCGGTGACCGGGTGGCCGAGAATACGTTCAGGAACGGATTTATTCCCGGCATATTCGGCGGCTCACTGCAGGAAGTCACCGATGCCGTGCGCGCTCACGGTGCCATCGAGGTTTGTACGTTTAAACCGGGCTGGTTCGCGGAAACATTGCCCCATCATGAAGGCGACATCGCGCTCGCCTTTTGGGATGTGGATTTTTTCTCGAGCCTGCACGACTGTCTTGTCAACCTCTGGCCGCACATCGTCAACGGCGGGTTCGTGTTCATGGACGAGTACCTGAACCTGGATTACTGCGCCGTGTTTTATTCCGAGAAGTTCTGGGACAAGTATTTCGCCACCGCGCCACCGGGCCTCGTCGGCATCGGTACCGGGGTACAGGTGGGCATGTTCTATACCGACCCGGGCATACGTCGTGACCCCCGCATGCTGCAGAGTTCCGACAGCATCGCCTATTGCGTCAAGGGTACACGCGCCATCTGGGAATACTATCCCGACGAAGCGGCGTCCTGACTAGAGCAACTCCTCCGCCATCAGGGTCATGGCCTCCGCTTGCGCCGTGGTCAGCAGCAGCATGTCCAGCGAGCCGCGTCGCTCAGCCGCCTTCCAGTGCGCGAGGCGTTCGCGGATGCGTGATGCCGGCCCGATCAGGTTGGTGCGATCGATCAGGTCGACCGGGACCGCCGCGGCGGCCTGTTCCTTGTCGCCCGCCAGGTACAGGGTTTGTATCTGCTCCACCGCTTCCTCGTAGCCCATGCGCCGGGCGAACTCGGCGTAAAAATTCTTGCCCCTGGAACCCATGCCGCCCAACTGTCGTGCCAGCGTGGGTTTCATCATATCCGGCACGGCCGCGACATCGTCATGCACGATCACGTTGACGAAGGTCGCTACCGTAAAGTCCTTGCGCGCACAGCGCGCACCCCCGGTGGCAAAGCCCTCGGCCAGGTGTTTGTCAACGATGTCCGCGGTGTCATTGGGATCGATAAAGGACAGCAACACACCGTCGGCAATCTCCGCGGCCAGGCGCAGCCCCCCCGGGCTGATGGAGGCGAGAAAGATCGGTTGGCCCGCATTCGTGTGGGCGACGCTTTTCAGCGGTTTGCCCACGCCTGTCGAGTGAGCGCCCGTGAGCGGTAGCTGGTAGTGATAACCGTCGTACCGTACCGGCTCCTGCCGTGCCAGGATTTTCCGAATGATATCGACGTATTCCCGGGTGCGGGCAAGCGGTTTCTCATAGGCCACGCCGTGCCAGCCCTCCGCCACCTGCGGACCGGAGCTTCCCAGGCCGAGGATGAAGCGGCCCTCGGAGAGTGCGTCCAGGCCGATTGCGGTCATGGCGGCGCAGGCGGGTGTGCGGGCGGGCATTTGCATTATCGCGGTGCCCACCTTCATGGAGCGGGTGTGAGCGGCCAGCCACGTGGCGCTGGTGACTGCGTCGCAGCCGTAGGCCTCGGCCGCCCAGACCGAGTGGAATCCCAGGGACTCCGCGTGGCGAACGATTGCCAGGTCGATTGCCGGGTGGGCGCTGAACGCCGTCTGGATTAAACCCAATCCGAGTTTCATCAACTGTTTTCCCTCCTGCCCGGGCGGTGTAACGTCGCAGCTTGCCCTTGCGGGCGCCAGCCGTGGACTATACTATAATGGCACACTTTATGTCCAAAGTTTTACGGTGCGGCCTCCGTGCGCGGCAGCCGCACCTGTTCACGGTAACGAGGCTGCGTATGTACGGTACGGTCATGTTCGGCGCCTGGTGGGTATGGCCGGTCGCACTTTCTGTCTACGTGTTGTTCAGGGCCTGGTACGATAACTGGCGACAACCGCTCAGCCGGGAGGAAGTGGAACGTTACCTGCGGCAGGCCGAGGCAACCCCCGGTTTCGAGCACACGGAGCGGGCGGTATTGCAGGAGTTCCTGTGCCGCGACGATGGCAAGGCGTTTGTGATGTGCAATCTGGTCAGGCTGCACCCCGGGACCGTGCCCCACCCCCGGACCGGTGAACTGACGAGGTCGAGCCGCCTGTTGCAGGCGTATTTCAGGGAGTTTGTCGTCGCCCTGTTACAGCGTGGCGGACATCCGGTGCTGACCTCGCGCAAGGTGGCAGGTTATATTGATTCCTGGAACACGCCGCCCGACCCGGGCTGGACGCTGGTCGGGATGATACGGTATCGCAGTCGGCGGGATATGCTGGAGCTGATCCTTGATCCACGTTTCACCCGGGCATATCCGTTCAAGGCGGCGGCGGTGGAGCAAACCCACTACCGACGCAGGCGCTCTCCGGTATGGTGCTCGGTCCGCGCACGGCAGTTGCCTCGGCCTCGCCTCCTCGTCGCCGCCCTGTGCCACCGCCTCGGTACTGATGATGATACGGGTGTGAGCGCCCTGGCGAATGCAGGATGCGCAGGTCAGTGCCCCGTCATGCAAACCGCCTTCGCCCGGGGCCGGCGCGGTCACGCCGGCCAGCGACGCATCACTCGGTATTTCCAATCAGGTTCGGCAAGGGCCCAAACCCGCACCAGGAGGGCCACATGAAACAAGCGACAGAGTTATGGGTGGATCGCACCAACCTGCGCGCCACCAGTGTCGTGGCCACCGCGCTGCCGGTGCCCGGCCCGGGGGAAGTAGTGGTTGCCATAGACCAGTTTGGCCTGACCGCCACAACGTCAGTTACGCGGTCTCTGGCGACATGATCGGTTACTGGTCCTACTTTCCGGCCCAGGCGACTGGGGCAAGGTACCGGTCTGGGCTGCGCCAATGTGGTCGCTGCATGCTAATGCGGAAGTGCCGGTCGGCGAGCGGTTGTGGGGATTCTTTCCCATGGCCAGCCACGCGGTATTGCGCCCGGGCAGGGTTCGGGAAGACCAGTTTACGGACCTGGCCGAACACCGCCGGACGCTGCCGGCGCTCTATAACACCTATTTGGCGTACCCGTGCGGAACCCGAGTTCCTGCGCCGCTTCGAAGTGGAGCGCTGTCTGCTGTTTCCGCTCTTCGCCACGTCCTTTGTGCCTACGACGCCTTGTGGACAATGACTTTTTTTCGGCGCCGGCCAGGTGCTCATCGGCTCAGTGTCTTCCAGAACCGGCTACGGACTCGCCAGCATGCTGCGTAAAGACCCCGGCGTCACCCAGCGTATTACGGGTCTCACGTCACCTGCGAACGTCCCCTTTGTCAAAAGCCTGGCGTGTTGCGACGAGGTGTTGGCCTACGGCGAAGAGGGGCGCATTGACGCCAATCTGCCGGCGGCCTACGTTGACATGTCAGGGGATGCGCGCCTGACGTCGGCGCTGCACACACTGCTGGGCGACAACATGGTGGAGAGCGCGATGGTGGGCGCAACACACTGGGAAGCGCGCGGGCCGCTGGAAAATCTCCCCGGCGCCAGGCCGACGTTCTTTTTCGCGCCCGGGCATATCGCCAAGCGCGAAGCAGACTGGGGCCCCGGCGTGGTGATGACGAAGGCCATGGCTGCGGCCGCCGAGGTGGCGAACAGTGTTGCGGGGCAAATGACCGTGGAATGGATCAGGGACGCCAACACCCTGGCGACGGTCTGGCGTGACCTGCTGGACAACCGGGTTGCGCCGAACCGCGGGCTGATGGTGTCCCTGTTATAGTCGGCAGGGTGCGCTCGAGGCGTGCCAACAGCGAACTTCCTATTGTCAATACAGAGCGAGGCAGCGATGAAAAAACTCGGATGGGTAGTGGTGGTGCTGGCTCTCGCCGGTTACGTCGCCTGGCAAAATCGCGTGAACCTGCTCGTCTGGGGGTTGCCCATTGCCATGGAGATCAAGCAGCCGATAAAGCCGAACCAACCCACGGCGTGGCAAAGCGGGCCGGCTGTCGCCAGCCAGTCGCCGGCGGAGCGCCCCCCCAACATCATCCTGATACTCGCCGACGATATGGGCTTCAACGACGTTTCGCTCTATAACGGCGGGGCGGGGGACGGCAGCGTGATGACCCCCCATATCGACGCGCTCGCCCACCAGGGCGTGTTATTTGCAAACGGCTACGCGGCCAATGCCGTCTGCGCGCCGTCGCGGGCGTCGCTGCTCACGGGGCGTTACTCCACCCGCTTCGGTTTCGAGTACACACCGTTCATGAATATCGGGGCCACCATCTTCCAGTGGATGGCTGACATCGATCCGCCGCCGCTGCCGTTGTTCATCGATCATGCGGCGGCCGACGCACTCCCGCCGTTTGAGGAACTGGGCATGCCGGCGGAAGAGATCACCATCGCCGAGGTGCTCAAGGCGCAGGGCTATTACACCGCGCACATCGGTAAATGGCACCTTGGCTCCCTGCCGGGTATGCGGCCGGAGGACCAGGGATTCGACGACAGCCTGTATCTGGCGGGCACCCTGTACCTGCCCAAGGACGACCCCGGCGTCGTGAACGCCAAGCGTGAAAACGACGCGATCGACCGGATGGTCTGGGCCACCGCCCGCTACGCCGCGCAATTCAACGGCGGAGAGCGTTTCCAGCCGCGTGGCTACCTGACCGATTACTACACCGACGAGGCGATAAAAGTGATCGAGGCCAACCGCAACCGGCCGTTCTTCCTGTACCTGGCGCACTGGGGAATACATAATCCGCTGCAGGCGAGCCAGGAGGATTACGACGCCTTCCCGCAGATCCAGGACCACGCGCTGCGCGTTTATGCGGGCATGATCCGCGCCCTGGATCGCAGCGTTGGCCGCATCGAGGACGCGCTGCAGGCAAACGGGCTGGCGGATAACACCCTCGTCATTTTTACCAGTGACAATGGTGGGGCGGGTTATATTGGCCTGCCCAACATCAACAAGCCCTACCGGGGCTGGAAGCTGGACCACTTCGAGGGGGGCATACACGTACCGTTCATGGCCCGCTGGCCCGCACGCATCAGCGCAGGCAGCGTGATGTCGGCGCCGATCCAGCAGGTCGACCTGTTTCACACGATCGCCGCCGCCGCGGGGGCGCCGGTGCCCGCGGGGCGCACGCTCGATGGCGTCAATCTGCTGCCGTTCGTGCGCGGAGAGACGCAAGGTTCGCCTCACGACACCCTGTTCTGGCGCGAGGGCTACCAGCAGACGGTCTGGCACCAGGGCTGGAAGCTGATTCGGGCGGACCAGCCGGACAAGCCCGCCGGAACGCCCCAGAAGAAGTGGTTATTTGAGCTGGCGGCTGATCCCACGGAGCAGCACAACGTGGCGGCGCAGAATCCGGCGAAAGTGGCCGAACTGGAGGCGCTGCTGGCAGCACACAACGCGCAGCAGGCCGCACCGATGTGGCCCAGTGTGGTGCAGGACGCGCAGCTGATCGACAAGCCCGGCGGTGTCCCTTACGAGGAGGGCGACGAGTACATCTACTGGCCCAACTGACGAGTGGCCGTGGCGGGTGCGTGAAGGTAAGCGAGGCGGCCGGGTGCCGCCACCGGGCGTGCGGGCTTGGGGTTGCTAACGGGCCCGGTGCAACTGGAACCGGAACTCGGTGCCCTGGCCGGGCGTACTGGTCATGGACAGTTGCAGATTCAGCACCGCACTGATTTTTCCGACGATGGAGAGCCCCAGGCCGGCGCCGGCGAACCCGGTCCGGTGTCGCTCGAGCCGCTGGAACGTATCAAAAAGCTGCTGCTGTCGTTCCACGGCAATTCCTTCGCCGGTATCCGCGATCCGTAGTTCGACGCGGTCCCCCTCGGTCCAGGCGCGACAGGATACCGCGCCGGTCTCTGTGTGCCGGACCGCGTTGATCAGCAGATTGCGGAAGAGGCGCAGCAACAGCTCCTGGTCGGTGCGCACCTGAACATCTTCCATCTCCAGGCGCCATGCCAGCCCTTTCTGTGCGCACAGGGACGCAATTTCCAGGTCAATGCGCGACGAGAACTGGCCAAGCCCGAACGTGGTGGGAGTGACTTCAAAGGTTCCGGTGCGGAATCTCCATGTCCATCAGCGCGTCGAAATGGGTCGCCATCTGGGTGATGCTGCCGCGGAGGCTCTTCACCAATTCCTGTGCCGATCCCCGTGGGTCGGCCATAAGCACAGTGTCGGTAAACGCCCAGCGCCAGCGGGTTGTTTGATGTCGTGGCTGGCGGCCGCCATGAAAAAGTCCTGTGCCTTATTTGCCTCGCGCGCGGCAATGAGCGCCTGTTCCGTCTTGCGGCGTTCCCCCTCCATCTGCTGGTCGGCGGCTAACCGTTCGACCCGGATGCAGGTGACCACCAGTCCCAGCGACAGCAGCAGCGTCATGGCTCCCCAGGGCGTCCACGTGCGCTGGGCATCGATGAAGGCTGGACCGGGAGAGGCCAATACCAGCCACTGCTGACCGGCGAAATGGATATCGGCCATGCCGTGGGCGCGGAGCCGAAGTCCGGCCAACGTGGCAAGCCCCCCGTCGGGTTTGCCTTCGGTGCGGGTGCCCGCCGCCGAGGCGCGGTACAACTCCACCGGCGCTGCATTCGACAGATCGAAAAGGTACAGATCTATGTCGCCGCGGGCGGCGACCAGCGATTTTGCGAATACTGAGTGAACCGGATAGGCACCACAGATGAACCCGGTCAGGCCGGCGCGACGAGCGTCCACGGACTGCACCGTCGTGCCGCGTGCGTAGACGCCCAGGCACAATTGCATTACCGGGTCCGGCAATTGGGTCTGGCGCAGGGTTATCGGCACCGTCATACCCGCTTTGCCGGTGTCGCGCGCGTAGTCCAGCGCTGCCCGTCGCAATGCCTCGGAGCTGACGTCGAAGCCGACCGCTCCCCGGTTGAATTGGTCCAGTGGCTCGATAAATTCGACGGGGAAGTAGTTTTCACGTTGCTCCGCGGGCACGGCACCTCCTGTGCGACCCATCTGGAATATCGTGACTGGCCTGCCGAGTTCTCGCTGCATCGAGGCTTCCCACGCTGCGCGATCGGTGACGTGAGGAATCCACACTTTGGCGCGCGCCTGCGGCCTGTCGGTCGTATCACCGTTGTGGGCCAGCAGGAAGCGCCGGAATTGTGCTCTGGTAACCTGTGTCGATGCGCTGAACAGCGCGCGCAATCCCTCCAGATCTCGTTGCGCGTTCCGTAACACCTCAGCGGTGTTGTTCGCTGCAAGCTTCGATTCCCGCGACAACTGCGCTGATATTTCCTCGGTATCGGCGGTCCACAGCGCCATGTAAACGGTGAGCGCGAGTGCCGCAGCGGCGCTGTAAAGCAGGGTGGGGCCAATTGCCGCGCCCGATTGCGAAGTGCGCGTTCCGGCGAGTACATGCTGTCCCAGGATGAAGGCAAAGGGCGCGAAGATCAGCATGCCGCAGAAATTCGCCAGCCACCACATCGCCCAGATACCCGCTGTGACATCCTGCGGCAACATATCAAATGCCCTGATACTCGCGACGCCGCCGACATAAATCACACTTGCCGTGCCCATAACCAGGGTACCCAGCACTACCTCCCGCGCACTGGCCCACAGCGGGGCCCGGGGCGCGACAATCCTCAATGCGCGCGCGGCGACAAAGGGCACGAGGGTGGACGCGGCGGAAATGGCCACCGCGATACCCAGCTTCGTCGGTGTCGCCACTGTCGCGACCGCGATAAGGTTCAATTTGATCGTGCCCAGCAGCAGGAATACATTCGTCACCAGCGCACCGAGGAAAATTCCCGGCAGGGCGGCGCGCCCGAGCAGTAACACCGCCGCCAGCGCGATGCCCGGGTGAGGCCAGATGAGGCTGAACTGCCAACCGGGCAGCCGCAACAGGAAACTCAGTTGCGCCGCGGACGCGTACAGCAGCGCGATACCCAGTGTGGTGTAGAGTCCTCGGTGCCTCATGCAGCGGCTGCCAGGCGCAGTCGGAACCAGAAACGGGTGCCCGCGCCTGCCGTCGAGGACATCCGCAGGTCCAGATCCAGGGCCCGCGCGATTTTTCCCACGATGGACAAACCCAGTCCGGAACCCGTAAGCCGGGTGGGAGCGATGTTTTCCAGTGCGTCAAGCAGGGTCTGGCGTTGCTGCTCAGGGAGCCCGGGGCCGGTATCGGCGATGAGGAACTCGACATAGGCGCCGTGGGCGCTGGCGACACAGCGCACCTCGCCGTGCACGGTATTCTGGACGGCATTGCTGAGCAGGTTGCGGAACAGGCGCAGTAAGAGTTCCTGGTCAGTGCGCACCGCCACATTATCCATATCGAGGTGCCATTCCAGGTCTTTTTCGGCGCACAGGGGTGCGATCTCCAGGTCGATGCGACTGGCGAAACCGCCCAGTTTGAACGTCGCCTGGCTCACCGCAAATGTCCCGGAACGGAATCTCTCCAGGTCCATGAGGGTGTCGAAATGCGCGGACATCTCGTTGATACCATCCCGAAGTCGCCGCACCAACTGTTCCGTAGCGGCGTGTGAATTGTCCAGCAAGGCCTTGTCTGTCAGGATGCCAAGGGCGACGAGGGGTTGCTTGATGTCATGGCTGGCCGCCGCCATAAAATAGGATTTTGCCGCGTTGGCTTCTTGCGCCTCAACCAGGGCCCGCTCGGTTTTGCGGCGTTCTTCTCCCACCCTGCGTCGCGCGTTGGCCCGTTCGATCATGATACTGCTGATGGTTGTGCCCAGCGCCAGCAGCAACACCATCGTTCCCCAGGGTGTCCACGAGCGCATGGCTGCGACATAGCCTGCGCGCGGGCTCGCCATGACGAGCCAGTTGTGTCCGCCAAAGCTGAGCCGTGCCGTACCGTTCGGGCGTCGTCGCAGGTCCTCCAGTTTGGCTGCGGCACTCCAGGACTGTGGATTCGTTTGTGCCGTTGTGACGCCGGCCTGGTGGAGCCGGATGACGCCGGCCGGAGACAGGTCAAAGAGGCGTAGCTCGATATCGGCATTCACGGCAACCATCGCGTCGCCGAACACCCGCTTGATAAGGTAAGCGCCACAGGCAAATCCCGTAAGATTGGCTCGACGTGCGGCGACCGTCTCCAGTGGAGTGTCCGGGCGATAGACGGCCAGGCACAATTGCATCGCGGGATCCTGCAACTCTGTGAAGGAAAGCAGGATCGGCGCCGTCATGCCGACCTGGCCAGTGTCGCGGGCAAATTCCAGTGCAGCGAGTCGGCTCTCCTCAGTGCCAATATCGAACCCGATCGCCTGGCGGGTGAGTTCGTTGAGCGGATCTATCAATTCCAGCGGGAAATACTCGTCGCGTTTCCCGACGGGCTCCGGTGCTCCCGAGACACCGACTTCAAACAAGCTGACCACCCCTGGAGTCGTCCTGCGCATCTTCTCCTCCCAGGCCGCCGGGTCAGTCACGCGCGCCACCCAGCCTTTGCTGCGGGCAACAGGCCGATCGCTGGCGTCGGCTGTGTTCGCGGCCAGAAAACGTTGAAACAGTTCCGGCGTAACGTAATCCGAGGCGTAGAAGAGGGCGCGGATATCCTCCAGGTCCCGCTGCGCATTGTGTAACACGATGCCTACATTATCCGTCGCGATCTTCGCTTCCGCGTCGAGATGTTTGGTTATCGCGTCAGTATCTGAATTCCAAAGCAGCAGGAACGTGGCAAGCGTCGCGGCGGAAAACGAGCTGCTGAAAACGACCGGGCGCAAGCGGGGAGCGTATTGCGGCCATTCAGACCGGAAGAAGAGGTATTTTACGCTCATGTAAAAGAGCGGCGTAAAGATGGTCATGCCGAAAAAGGTGATCAGCCACCACAGGCCGCCGGTTACGACCGACATGTGCACGGGAAGCAGGCCGGAGAGCCTCAGGCTGGTGGTCCCGATCACGGCGTAAAGGATGCAGACGAGGCCGATGGCTAATGTGCCCAGCAGGATCTCCCGGGCGCTGCCCCAGATCGGCGCTTTGCTCGAAATGCGCCTGAGCACGCGGCCCGCAATCAGCGCGACCAGCATTGCCCCGGTAGCCTGGGCAATCATGATCCCGAGCATCACGACCGGTTGCGCCGAGGCCACTGTTATCAGGCTCGGCGGCCGCAAGGAGGGAATCACCAGCAAGTTGGCTATCACGGCCCCGAGGAAAATACCCGGAAGCGCCCGGCTGCCCAACAGCAGGGTCGCCGTCAGGGCAATGGCGGGCGGCGGCCAGACCAGCGGCACATGCCACAGGGGGATCTGAAACAGGAAGCCGATTTTCGCCCCCAGCGCGTATGCCAGTGCGATACCGAGCGTAACAAACAGGTTATTGGACATCGCTGCGCAGCTGCCGTCGGGGTCATTCATCTTATACGATAAACGCGGCACAGGCATGTGGGACCTCGGGCGCTCCGCGCCGGCGCCTGCCGCCAGGCGTACGGGAAAAGGCATGCCCGGTTCGGGGGTGCGCGCTGAAATCCACCAGATGTAGCCTGAGGGGTGCAGACCGCGGCGATATCGGCGATTATTGCGTGCACCGGTTGCAAGCGGTTAGCACGTTGCTCGAGTACAAACGGTGAGCGCGGCTTGACCCAATCCACCCGCTAAAATGGGGCTTCGGCTCGATGAGCCCCGGGCCGAATGACGGAGCGCGTGATGGCAGACCCGCAGGACGAAAAAAGGAGCGCCAGGAAACGACGCAAACTGCGCTACCGGTGGCCCGCCGTTATTGGAATGGCGTGCCTGTTCGCCTTCCTGGCCTGGCTGGAGCCGGATGAAGATGATTTATTTGCATTGTGCAGTCAGCAGGGTAATCCCACCGTATTCAGGTCCGTAAACGCGGAGGGCTTCTTTTATGGTTCAGCCGAGGACTGCTGGGGATGCTGGAATTACCTGGAAAATACGGACTACAAATTTATTGAGTTTTCAATCTCCGATAACAAGTCCTGGGGACCGATAAACGAACCAGGAATTTATCGCGCCAGTCGAATTTCGACCGGTTCGGTACATTGTCACGAGAAATTGACGGCGTTCTATACAAGAACCGAAACTGGCCGCAAATTGTTTGAACGCAATAATTGGTGCTTTCAGCTGGAAAAATTTTCCTCGCGCAAGGCGCGCTACGCCTATTACGTTGAGGATGCAGGGACTATCCGGTCCAGTGCCGTTACCGGGTCAAGGATTTATGCCACCAGAATCTACTATTTCGATCACGATGTAGATGAAGTTCTGGCTGAATATACGACCTATTCTTTGATTAAGTATCCGTTCATTCGTATCAGTTCGTTCGCGACGACTCAGAGTTGTAATGATTTCACTCGAGAGCCAGGGCAACGAGTACTGGATAGACAGGAAGTCATAATACCAGTTAGGGAGCGTTCAAATGGGGTCGAGGATTGAGAGATCTTACCAGTCGGCGCTGTTGGCCGATGCAGCATACGTTACGTTTAACACTGAGTTCTATCTCAACATTAATGCGTGGGATGATCCTGCCATACCCAGTCGAATAGACATCCATGCATTTGATGGTGGTTCAGTGCCCAACGAGGTGCAGTTTGGCGCGATGTCCGAAGGGAGAGGTTGGAGTCGCAACGAATTTGAAGCATTCTCGGAACGATATAATGTCATCTTTCACCAACCCAATCAGGGCAACGGCTTCTCCGCAACACTGTTCTATGACACGGTGGAGAGTAAGTACACGGTTGCCTTCAGGGGCACGGATCAGATTTTTGGCGTAGATGGAATGTCTGACGTGCTCCTGGCATTAAGTCTTTCCAGCGCACTTGCAGGGCAGCAACACAGTTCGATATTTCATTTCCTTGCAAGCGCAGGGCTGGTCGACAGCAATGGCGTCGCGAAACCCGAGTTTGTCGGTAAGGTCAATTTCGTTGGTCATTCCCTTGGGGGTTATCTTTCGCTTTGGGCAGCATACGAATTCCCGGATCTGTTCGATGAGGTTTTCACATTCAACGGCGCGGGTATTTCCAATCTGTTATGGGCTTCCGATCTAAAGCAGGTCCAGGAACTCGTGGCTGAAAATCCACTGTCCGCCGCCAAGTTGGGCAGCATCTACAACTATTACGCTGAAGAGGGCCCGGAAGTTGTCGCAAACGATATGACATTTTTCCGGCCAGGAGAACGCCAGGGACTTTTTATCGAAAGGCGGGACGCGTTATCCACAGCAGGATTCCACTCACAGAGCTTGATCGTGGATGCACTTGGCGTTTACAGCTTGTTGTCCCTGGTTGATCCGCAA
Organism: Halioglobus sp.; assembly: GCA_041395965.1. Taxonomy (GTDB): domain Bacteria; phylum Pseudomonadota; class Gammaproteobacteria; order Pseudomonadales; family Halieaceae; genus Marimicrobium. Next base: position 28,662 of record JAWKZM010000020.1, on the reverse strand, counting down.
TTCGGATTCGAAGATGCCAAAGACGTACTTTACGCGATGTCGAATGTTTCTGTCGAAAGCCTCGACCGCTGTGTCAGGGCACTTTCAGACCTGCTGGGCAATGGCTACGATTTTTCCACCCTGGCTGACACGGAAGACTTCAGGCAGGCCATCAACGCGGCGTTGGGTGATGCGGCATCCTTGGGTTGCGCGCTGGAGTCGCTCGTGGACAGGGATCAACAGGCGCTGACCACTGCCGCAAGCGAGGATTCCAACTCCGGTCGAGGCTATCGATATGCCCTGGTGAACTTGTTGCCATTCGCAATCACCTGTGACGATACGGCCTTGGCAGCCAATGCGGAACTCTATGATGCCAATCGATATTCCGGCGAGTACCTCAACGCAAGGGCGCGCTTCCTCGAGTTGGTACTTGAACGCAACAAGCAGGATGCCACGGGGATCCCTGGAATAGTACAGGGGCTCGCTGGCGAAATTTCGGCGTTTACCGATATGACCACAGGGCTGGAGCTGCAAACCTATGTGCTCTCGCCAGACCCACAATCTTACATATTTGGTGGAGAGGGCGACGATACGATCAGCGTGACCTACGGCACCGTGGGCGATTATCTTTTCGGACAGGGCGGCGCTGACACCCTGAGTGGCCATGACGGCGCCGATGTGCTGGACGGCGGTGTGGGCAATGATACGCTGATCGGGGGCGGGGGCGACGATCGACTCATCGGTGGGCCAGGAGCAGACAGCTTCCATTGGTCCACTGGCGATGGCCATGATGTCATCTGCGATTACGACGACGGCGGCGACAGGATCGTCATCAATGGCGTTGATCTCGCCACACTGCAGTTTGCACGCACCTCGTCGGAATCGCCTTACTACCTGGATCAGGCGCAGCCGGATATCACACTGCACTGCGACGGGTCTTACCTGGTGATCAACATCGGCAGCGGCGCCGGATCGGGCGCAGTCACTGTAACGCAATTCCAACCCGATATGGGCGCCGGCTATGGCATTGCCCTGAACGATGTTGCCTATACGCCCCCCGAGTTGACGCATATTACCGTCACCACACTGGGGGATAGCGATGACGGCGAGGACAACGAAGTCGATTCTGACGCGTACTACCGACAGTTCCACGGTCCACAGCGCGGACTTGACTGTTCCAGTATCAGTATTCGTTACAACGCCGCCGATGTCGCCAACTACACCGGCGCGATCAACGCCTACGGGTTTGGCGGAACCTTTGAGGGCGGCCCATTGGATGATTACCTCACGGGGGACGGCGTCTCCAACCGCTTGTTTGGATTGTCCGGCGACGACTTTATCGAAGGCCAGGCGGGCGCTGACTACCTGGCCGGCGGCAAAGGCTCTGACCGGATCCTTGGCGGTGATGGTGACGATCTCCTGTTTGGTAGCTCGGTCGCCGGTGCAGTCGAGTTGGCGGAAGACTCCCCGAACCAGGGTAGCCTCCAGTTCCTGCTGCCCCACCTGGCGGATGTCCACGGTGATACCAATACAATCGATGGCGGGGCAGGGAAGGATATTATCAGCGGCGGCGAGTATACGGATTATATTGCCGGCGGTGCCGGCCTGGATTACCTGTTCGGCGGTACCGGCAGCGACTATATCAGCGGGGGCGCAGACGGAGACACAGTCTACGGCGACTCCGAATTCGGCATTGTGTACGTCGAGAACGCCGCCCACGAGTTAATGGCGCAAACGGTGATAGCCTTCGCCGCGGGCCTCGATGCGGTAGGGGTGTACGATGATGTCGTCTACGCCGGTGACGGCGACGATCTCGTCTGGGGAGAACTGGGCGATGATGAGCTTTACGGCGAGGCCGGCAACGACCAGCTGATCGGGGATCGGTATGTCGACGCCGAATTCTTTGCCGGCGAGCTACCGGCGGCGGCTGGCACGTCGCCGGAGCTGGAGCCCCTACTGCACGGTGATGACCGGCTGTATGGCGGCCCCGGAAACGACCTGCTCAAGGGGCTCGGTGGTAACGACCTGTTGGTAGGCGGTACCGGCATCGATAACCTCTACGGTGGTGACGGCAACGATACCTACCTGTTTGCGGCGGGGGATGGCCTCGACTTTATCGAGGACGCTGCGGGTACGCATACGCTGGTGTTTTCCGGGATTGACCTGACCGAACTGCAGGTGTTGTTCAGGGGCAGCGAGGTTGTCGTTGGCACGGGGTTTGGCGAAGGCCTGTCCCTCTCCAGGAGTGAATGGAGCAACGTCCAAATCGCTCTGGAGACGCCGGCTGCGTTGGTCGAGCGCTCGCGGCTGGACACCTGGTATTTTGACGCAACCGGTAACCTGCTACTTGCTGTCAGGGGAAACGACTCCCTCCCAGAGGCTGACCGGGATGCGCTGTTTGCCATTGATGACAGCGACCCCGGCAAGCCACGCATTGTTGTCGGCCCGGGTGTGGATGAGGTGGTACTGGAGGCGGTTGACGGTGGTAGCGGTGGGGCCCTGTTGCAGGTCGCCAATGGGGTGTGGCCATTCATCATTGAGCTCACCGCACTGCAGCTCGCTGATGCGGAGCGCGATTACCTCAGCCTCGCGGAGGGTACACTGTTTGGGCAGACAGGGCTGTCTGGCGACATCTTCGGCACCACAGGGGATGACTGGGTAGTCGGTAGTGACTCGGCTGATAGCATCGACGGCCGTAGCGGCAACGACCGGCTGGAGGGGCAGGGGGGTGACGACCAACTCTATGGTGGCCCCGGCTTCGACCTCCTGCGCGGGGGTGACGGGAACGATGCGCTCTATGGCGGTCCGGACAGCGCTGGTGACTACCTCGACGGCGGCCGGGGCGACGACAACCTCGATGGCGGGTTCGGCAACGACACCTACGCATTCGCCGCCGGCGATGGACAGGACCTGCTCAGCGACCCGGACGGTTACCTGTTGCTTGAGTTCGACCCTTCGGTTGATCCTGATTCGGTAGTGCTCTACTACACAGGCTTGTCCCACGCTGATTTTCGTATTGAATACGGCGTCGGTGATACATTGGCATCGCTGGGGGGCGCGTCCTCCTACTGGATCAATAGCATCTCGGTGGGCGGCCTCGCAATCCCACTGGTCCAGCGCTCGGACCTGGTTGATGGCCTATTTCGCGACACCCGGTGGAACGACGTTTTCGAGCCGGGCGACGGCGACGACACCATTCACCTGACCGGTTGGGGCAGTGACGCCATCCGTGTATCCGCAGGAGATGGTCGGGACACCGTTACCATCGACAACGTGGCGTCGTACGTGGAGACCATGGGCGAAATCCGCTTCGCAGAGGCTATCGACCTGCAATCCCTGGATTTCGCCTTCCTCAATGGCGATGCCGCAATCAGCCATGACGCGGGGGATCTGCTCAGCCTGGAAACGCAAAGCGTGTATTCCCCGCTGGACAACGCATTGACCCGCTTCAAGCTCGTTGCCGAGGCGGATCCCGGCTGGATTCCCGTCATTCGCGCCCAGGGTTACGTGGGCACCGTTTACGGGAGCTATGGCACCGACGAGATCGTGGGCGGTGCCTACGCCGATACGATACTGCCCGGGTATGGCGACGACCTGATCGCCGGCGGAGAGGGTCCGGACCGTATCGTGCTCAATGATCTTTACCTGTACGAAGCGCCCGGTGGCATCGGGCGCAAACAGATCCTGGGACAGGCGGGGGACGACACCGTTGTAACGCCACTCTACCAGGGGCTGACCTACCGTACGACCGGGGAGACGGGGTCGATACCATTGCATACGACTGGTCGTATTCCTGGCTGCATCCCTACCGATTTGTTGTGGATGAGACCCTCACAACCGCATCGCTGCAACCCTATGGGGAGGATGTGCTGGCATTCGGCGAGGGTATTTCACCGGCAGACCTGCGCTTCATCCGTAATGGCGACAAACTGGTTATTTCCCTGCGCCACGATACGGGCAGCGTCAGGTTCGAAAACTTCTTTCCGGCGTGGGACATGCACACACCCGCAGACGCGGGCGAACGACTGTTCGCTCTGGTAACCGACGAAACCCGTGTCGCCGCCGTCGATAGCCTGCTGACACCGGATATTCTGGCTGCGCTGCCCGCGACCCCGGTCTCCACGTTGCGCTTTTTCGACGGCACCGAAATCGATATGCAGGCTGCACTGCTGTGGCTGCTGGAATACTCGGCCGCAACGGTAATGGGAAGTGAGGGGGACGACCGACTCTTCGGTTCAGGGGAGGGCGACGTCATCGAGTCCTTTGCCGGAAACGACTACATTGAAGTGCTCGGAGGCCGTAATACCATAGAGGCGGGCGCCGGTGACGACGAAATTCGATTGTCCGGGGAAAATACGGTTGACGCCGGGTCCGGCGACGACGTCATCTCGGGGTCGGGGAACAATGTACTCGACGGTGGCGCCGGCGACGATCATTTTTTCCTCTCCGGCAATAACGTGGTCCGACCGGGGCCCGGCACGGATACTGTCTTCCTGTCGGGCGGGGACAACATCCTGTGCTTTGGGCCGGGCGACGGCATTGACTATCTATCGTTCGACACCGGCACGGAGGGCGGCGCAATGATTCTCGAGTTGGGGGAGGGCGCGACAATCGAGAATATAAAGGTCTATCGCTACCCCTCTGCCAATGAGGAGTTGCTACAGGTCTCGTTGGCCGCAACCCGGGATTCACTGTTCCTCCAACCACTGGTTTACGCTGCGGCGGCGGACGCCTTCATCCCCAATCCGCAGGGAACCCTTGCAGGGGTGCGCTTCAGTGATGGCCGGGAGCTGTCCGGCGAGCAGCTGGTCGCCCTGTCCGCGCCGCCGCCCGACCTGTTTGAAGGAACGCCTGGCAGCGATCGGATAACCGGGAGCGGGCGAGACGACTTGATTATTGGCGGGCAGGGCGACGACCGCCTCTGGGGTGAAGGGGGCAGCGACATCTTTCTTGTCGAGGGAGTCGATCAGGGCACTGACCGCGTGGTTGGGGGTGAGGGTTACGACATGCTGGTCGGGGGTCCTGGTGATGATACTTTCAGCCTGTCCGGGCTGCCACTCGCGTTCAGTATCGAGGAGATCGACGGCGGCGCCGGCGTGAACACGATTTCCGGTACCGCGCATGAAGATCGTTTCAATTTCTCGGCGACGCGCTTACGCAATATCACACGGATCCTCGGCGGCGCCGGCAACGACAGGATCACGGGCTCGCAGGGTGACGATGTCATCGTCGGGGGCGCGGGAAACGACGTCCTCAAGGGTGAGGGTGGCAATGACGTCTTCCTCGTCACCGGGCGCGACCAGGGGATGGACCGTATCGTGGGTGGCGAAGGCTATGACGTGATTCGCGGCAGCGCAGGTGATGATACGTTCACGTTCTCGGTGGTCGCGGCGGGTTTCACCATCGAGGAAATTGACGGGGCGGGCGGCTACGACGTTATAGCCGGAACGGCCGGCGACAATCACCTCAACCTGTCGCACACCGTATTGACCGCCATCGCACTGATAGCCGGGGGGAACGGCGACGACAGAATCCTCGGCTCCCCGGGAAACGACCGGATAACCGGCGGCCAGGGCGATGACGTGCTCCGGGGCGAGGCCGGTGATGACATCCTCCAGGGGGTGCGGGCAATGACATCGTGCAGGGAGCCGAGGGTGATGACACGTATCTGTTTGCCAGCGGTGACGGCCACGACCGGATCAATAATAATGATGTAGATCCCGCATCCCGCGATACCCTGTTGTTTACCGATAGTCCCTACGACCAGTTGTGGTGGTCACGGCGCGGCGACCACCTGGTGGTCGACATCATCGGGACCGACGACCAGGTCCAGATCAACCACTGGTTCCTGCATGAAGCCGCCCAGCTCGACGTCATTTATGCCGGCGAGCGCTTCCTGGACCGCCACGGCGTCGATCAACTGGTGAACGCGATGGCCGCTTTCGCCGGTCCGGTGGGCGTCGGTGACGTTATTCCCGAACACACCCGCCTTGAACTGGAGCCCACCCTGGCCGCCGTCTGGCAGTCAGCTGCCTGACAGTCCGGGGTGGGGGAAGCGCATCAGGCATACCCGGCAGTCGGCGCAGTGCTGCGGCAAGTCATTACTCTATTTAACATAATATATATTATACGCATATAAGGATGGGGCCACGGGGCGTTTATGCGTGGCCTGTCATGGGTCCTGGTCATTCGACGACGAGTACACCCCGGTACATCTGCATCTGGCAGTGAAAAGCGTATTCGCCTCTTGCCAGCGGCGGCAATGATAGGGTCCTGGGCGCATCCAATGGCAGGCTCACGCTGATCTCCAGGTCCGGCAGTATCAGCATTTCGGCACAGGGAGAGGCATCCCTGCGCAGGAACCGCAGTTGATTTGCCTGGTTGGCCGGCAGCCTGATTCGCGCCGGTCGGTAGCTGCCGTTTTCCACCATGACCGTCAGTACCTCGCGTCCCGCTGCCACTTCCCCCGGTTTGAAGAGCCAGAACCACCACACGATGAGAGCCACCAGCGCGGCTCCTGCGATATTGATGAGCAGCATGGCGCGAACCTCCTCAGTGCGTACGGGCCCGGAACAGGCGCAGCCGATTTGCGTTGGTAACGACCGTCAGGGACGAGAACGCCATGGCGGCCCCGGCGATCACCGGGTTGAGCAGCACCCCGAACAACGGGTACAGCAACCCCGCCGCCACCGGCACGCCCGCCATGTTGTAAATGAATGCCCCGAAGAGATTCTGCTTGATGTTGCGCAAGGTGGCCTTACTGATGGCGATGGCATCGGCGAGTCCGTGCAGTGAGCCGCGCATCAGCGTGATATCGGCACTCTCGATCGCCACGTCGGTGCCCGTGCCAATGGCAAACCCGACGTCGGCCATCGCAAGGGCGGGCGCGTCATTGATGCCGTCCCCGGTCATGCCGACGATCTCCCCGGCTTCCTGCAGCGCTATGATCCTGTCAGTTTTATCCTGTGGCAGTACCTCGGCGTAAAATTCCGTGATACCCACCCTGGCGGCGATGACCTCAGCCGTTGCGCGGTTGTCGCCGGTCAGCATGACGACGCGCAGGCCATCGTCCTGCAGTCGTTTTATCGCGGCTACGGAGTCGTCCTTGATGGGATCCGCCACGGCAATGATCGCGACCAGCTGCCTGTCCACGGCAAGGTACATGGGCGTCTTCGCTTCGCCGGCCAGTCGTTGTGCTGTCGTCAACAGTGCATCGCAGTCAACCTGGTGCTGGCGCATCAGTTTTTCATTGCCAAGCAGCAGGTGCCTGCCGCCTGCCTGCGCTGCGACACCGTGCCCGGCCAGTGCCGTGAACCCGGTGACCTTCCCTGGCTGTAGCCCCCGCTCGCGGGCCGAATCGACAATGGCCATGGCCAGCGGATGCTCCGAGGCGGACTCGAGACTCGCGGCCAGTTGTAGCACGCTTTCCTCGGTGTCCGCGCCGGCCAGCACGATATCGGTTACCTTGGGCGTACCCAGGGTGATGGTCCCGGTCTTGTCGAGCACCATGGTGGTGATCCGGGAGGCTGTCTGCAGGGCCTCGCCATTGCGTATCAATACCCCCGCTTCCGCCGCTTTGCCCACGCCCACCATCACGGACATGGGCGTCGCCAGGCCCAGTGCGCAGGGACAGGCGATAATCAGCACGGTCGTGGCCGCAACGACGGCGAACGCCACAGCCGGGTCTGGGCCGAAGTTGAGCCACGCCAGCGCACTGATGACCGCTATGATCATGATCCCCGGCACGAAATAGCTGGCGATGACATCCGCGAGACGCCCGATAGGCGGTTTGGAATTCTGTGCGCGTTTGACCATGGCGATGATCTGGGCCAGGGCCGTGTCCTTTCCTACGCGGGAGGCCCTGAAAAGCACGGCGCCACTTTTGTTCAGGGTGCCGGCGGCCACCGCATCGCCCTCGCCTTTTTCCACTGGCATGGGTTCACCCGTGAGCATCGATTCGTCAACCGAGGTGTGGCCCTCCGTGACCATCCCGTCCACGGGAATCTTCTCTCCGGGGCGGGCGCGGAGGATATCGCCGACCCGGACCATGGCGATCGGTATGTCAGTTTCCTCGCGGTCACGGACAACCCGGGCGGTTTTCGGCTGCAGGCCGATCAGGCGCTTGATGGCATCGGATGTTCGTCCCCGCGCGCGCAGTTCCAGCGCCATCCCGAGGTTCACCAGGCCGATGATCATCGCGGTGGCCTCAAAATACACGTGGCGCGCCATGTCGGGGATCATACCCGGCACCAGCACCACGACCATCGAGTACAACCAGGCCGTGCCTGTGCCCAGGGCGATCAGCGTATCCATGTTGGCGGAGTGGTTGCGCAGCGAGTGCAGCGCCCCGACGTAAAAATGCCTGCCAGCAAAGCCCATCACAGCGAGCGTCAGGATGCCCACGATCAACCAGGCGACACGGTCGCCGCTGGTGGTGATCGTCATGTTGCCACCCATGAGCCCGTAGGCCATCAGGGGGATGCCCAGCAGCAGGGCAATCGCCATGTCCCGGAGCAGGCGCCGGTAATACGCTGCCTCCGCTTGGTCTTTCACCGCCAGGTCGGATTCTTCGGAGTCGCTCGCGATGGCGTGCGCGTGATAGCCCGCACCCTGCACGGCGTCGATCAGCGCCTGCGTGTCGGCGTCACCGGTGACCGTCACGGTCCGCTCGGCGAAGTTCATTTGCGCACGGGTAACGCCCGTTACCTGGTTCAGCGCGGCCTCGATGCGCATGACGCAGCTGGCGCACCCCGCTCCCTCTATCGCCAGGCACTGTTCGGCTCCCGGGTAGTGCGCCGGCTGCGGGCCGCGCTGCACGCCCCCGTCATGCGCCGGTTGCGGGTGCTGGATCGTGGGGTGGTTCATCCTCCCTCCTCCCGTCGGCACGGAACATTGGCCAGCCCGTCTGCTGGCCGAGGCTGCATCTTGCCCTAACAGTAGGGTCAAGCGACCTGGATCGCAAGGGCATCAGCCGGGCCGCCTGCGCGGCGGATTGCCAAAATCCGGATCGTCACTGACACGGGCCGCAACAGTCCCGGCCGGGGCGTCGTACCAGCCGGGGTCGGCGTAGCTGCCAGCGGGCAGGTCATCCCGTACCTTCACCGTCGTGAACATCCCGCCCATCTCGAGGTTGCCGTAGGGTCCCTTCCCCATCATCATCGGCAGCGTGTTGTCGGGGCCCCGGTGGTGTCCCATCTCGGCGTGGGACTGGTGCTCTGCCATGCCGTTCTCCCCCATGGCCATAAATCCCGGCAACAGCTCCTGCAGCTGGCTATCGATGCCGCCCTGGTCCACGCCCAGCGGGTTGGGGACAGCGTGGCCCATGGCGTTCATGGTGTGGTGGGCCATGTGGCAGTGGAATGCCCAGTCGCCCGGTACCGCGATGAACTCGATGTCCCGCGTCTGCCCGACCGCGACAATTTCCGTTACCTCGGAGCGCCACTGGTTCTGTGGCCAGCGACCGCCGTCGGAACCGGTCACCTGGTACTGCACGCCGTGCATGTGGATGGGATGGTTCCACATCGACAGGTTTGCCATGCGCACCCGCACGCGTTCTCCTGTGCGTGCCACCAGCGGGTCTATCGCGGGAAATACCTTGCTGTTAAAGGTCCACAGGTCAAAGTTCTGCAGGATCGAGGGGTCCGGCCGATAGGTGCCCGGATGCAATGCCCAGTTGTGCAGCATGAAACAGTAGTCGCGATCGACCGGGACCGGATCCCCCGCCCGCGGGTGGATGATGAACATACCCATCATGCCCACGGCCAGTTGTGTCAATTCGTCGGCATGCGGGTGGTACATGTGGGTCCCGTGTTGTTTGAGCGTGAATTCGTAGGCGTAGGTCTCTCCCGGCTGGATGTGCGGTTGACTCAGCCCCCCTACCCCGTCCATCCCGCTGGGGAGCAGGATACCGTGCCAGTGCACCGTGGTATGTTCCGGCAGCCGGTTGGTGAGCAGAATACGCACCCGGTCGCCTGCTACCGCCTCAATGGTGGGGCCGGGCGTGCTGCCGTTGTAGCCCCAGCACTTTGCGCGGCACCCCGGGGCAAACTCGTGTTCGATTTCCTCCGCAACCAGGTGGAATTCCTTTACCCCGTTTATCACTCTATAGGGCAGCGTCCAGCCGTTCAGGGTGTGTACGGGTACGTAGGGCTGGGACGCCGCTTGCGCGGGGACGGCCACACCCGCGCTGCTGTTGTCTGCTACCGATCCAACGGCAGCGGCCAGCGCGCCGACCCCGGTGTAGGCTAAAAATTCGCGTCGCGATGTCACTGTGAACCTCCTTCATGCAGATCGTGGTGTGCGGTGGCGTGGGCTTTTCCGGCTGCCATCCCGGTCATATCACCGTGGGCAGAATGATCCGTGGCAACTGGCGCCGTCGCCTCGAGCGGCCGCAGGCTGGCGCCCGGCTGGTCGTCGCCCGAACTGCCGGGAAGGCTGGTGCCGGTGGCCGCGGCGAGGTCGGCACGCGCCAGCCAGTAATCCCGGATGGCCTCCAGGTAGCCCTGGTAGGCGGTGTACTCGTCCTGTTTGAAAGCAATCAGTTCGAAGACGCCGGTCAGCATGAAATTGAGTTCCTGCTGCCCCAGGGCCACGGCCCGAGTCCGCTGGGGAATGAGCACCGTTTGGTACTCCGTGATGCGCGTCCGGGCATTGCCTAGATTTGCATAGGCCAGCCTGACGCCGTTATCGACATCCAGGGTCAGCCTGCGCACCTCGTTGATGGCGATTTGCAGTTCGGTATCCGCCCGCACAACGGCGTCCTCGTGCTGGTTGAACAGGGGCAGCTCCCATTCCAGGGAGGGACCCGCCAGGCGGCCCCCGCCGCTCTCCCGTTCGCGTTCAACCCCCACGTCCAGCTCCCCGAGCCAGCGCGTCCAGTTGACGGTACCGAGCTGGTCCGCCCGCACCCCGGCCTGCACCCGCGCGGCGGCCAGGTCCAGCCTGGCGTCCTGCGCCAGGGCCAACAGGGACGCCAGTTCCGGTTCTGCGGCGACCGGCAGGGCAAGCGCGCCGGTACCGTCCACTGGTCGCCCGCCGACACGCCCAGCAGCGCCGCCAGTTCAGTCCTCGCCAGGTAGGCTGCCGCCTGTGCATCCAGCGCCGCGAGGCGCGCCTGGGACGCGGCAGCCCGCTCCAGCGCCAGCTCCCGGGGCGGCAGATTACCCGCTTGCTGGTAGCGCGAGGCCAGTTCCGCGGACAGCGAGCCCGCATTGGCTATCCGGTCGCGCAGTGTCGCGATCTGCTGCGCTGCCAGGTAACGGTAGTACGCCTTTTCGGTACGGGTCGCCACCGCCAGAACCTGTGCGCCGACGGACTGTTGCAGGGCCGCGAAGGCGCCCTCGGCCAGCCGCTGGCGGGCAGGCAGCGTAATCAGGTCGGTAAAGGAGGTGACCAGGCCGAAGGTGATCTGGTCGCGCTCGTCTGCCCTGCTGGAACCCAGGACAGACGCGCTGAACACGGGATTGCGAATACGCCCGGCGGCATAGACGTCCGCCGCGCCCAGCCCGAGGGTGGCGTAGGTCGACTGGAGTTCCGGATTATTGAGCAACGCGATGCTGACGGCAGTCTCGCTCGTCAAGGGCTGCGTTGAGCGCGGCCATCAGTTCGGCGTTCGCTGCCGGCCTGCCCCGCTCCGCCAGTAACCGGTCTACCTGGCCTCGCCCGTGGTCAGGCGGCAATGGGGCACAACCGCCGATGGTCAGCAAGCCGGTGAAAAGCAAAGCCAGCGCGGTGCGCTGTTGCTGCCGGAATGCGGTCTGCCGTCGCTGTCGGGATATTGCATGCTGCATGGCTATGTCCTGCTCAAGGGATGCGTGAGCCGGCTGGTACAGCGCAATGGTGAGGAAACCCCGCTGCATCTCCGGCTGCCAGAATGCGCCAAATTTCAGGCGCACCTATCCTGCGCTAGCGGACGATGGGCGGGCGCAACAGGGACAGTGTGAAGGGGCTCAGGGTTGCGTCGACAGTGTGCTTGAACGCGTGGGAGGTTGTAACAGGTGCCAGGCCCACTGTCGTTGCAGGTAATGCCAATGTGGAGCAACCCCCGGAAACGCAAGCGCAACCCTTGCAACAGTCATGGGAGTTGCCGTGCCCGGCGACCGGCACTGGCTGGGGCTGGGCATGTTGCGCACAACCGGTGGGCTGCACCGAGGACGCGGGCGCGTGACCCCGGTCCGGGGCGGTGTGGCAAGCCATGTGAGTCGCGGCAAAACCTTGCCCCACATAGGCGAGCAAGACCAGCACGAGCAGGAATCTGCGACGACTTGTCTGCGGTAACATCATGATTGCGCGTGCGTATTCCGAGCGTGGAAACCCTTATACGCTAGCCCAGTTTCCCCGGATTTGCTACCGGGTAAGGCAGGTTTTCCGGGAATTCCGGTACCCGGCCCTGTCGGCGATCCCGCGCCCGGGCTCACCCGGGGTGCCGCGCCTTGTCCAGCTCCTGCACCTCCGGGCGCCGCCGGCGCCGCGTCCGTGCGGGTATCATCCCGCGCATGGCTTCGAGCTTGCCGAAACACAGTAGTTTGTCCCCCGACTCCAGCACCCGCTCCGCGCGCGGATTGGGGATGACCTTGGCTCCGCGGTACAGCGTGAGCACATTGATATCGCTCTCCGCCAGACCGGTTTCGTTGATCCGCTGGCCGACAAACTTCGAGCCATCCGGCACATAGATCTCGCTCACACCGTAGCCCTTGCTGACCGTGAGGCGCTGCCTGACGTCGATTTCGGGGAAGTCGACCTGGGCGGCGATATACTCGATCACGGCACCCGCCACGTCCAGCCCGGTGCACGTTTCGATACCCTCCAGTCCGGGGGACGAGTTGACCTCCATGACCTGCGGTCCGTCCGTGCCCTCCAGCATGTCGACGCCGGCTACCTGCAAGCCGAGAATCTGGGTACAGCGCACCGCGGTTTCGCGGTATTCCTCGCTCAGTTCCACCGGTTCCGCGATCCCACCGCGGTGCACGTTGCTGCGAAACTCCTGCCCCTGCGCCACCCGCCGCATCGCCGCGACCACCCGGTCGCCCACCACGAAAGCGCGTATGTCGCGCCCCTTGCTCTCCGCCACGAACTTCTGGATCAGGACGTTTTGCCGCTGGCTCTGTAACAACTCGACAATTCCCTCGGCGGTTTTCACTGATTCGGCGAGCAGCACGCCAATGCCCTGGGTGCCCTCGATCAGCTTGATCACCACGGGCGCGCCGCCCACGCGGTCGATAGCGGGCAGCACGTCCTTGCGGTCGCGCACGAAGGTCGTGCGGGGGATGCCCGTGGTGCCGGCTGAGAATCTGCAGGCTGCGCAACTTGTCCCGTGAGTTGAGGATGCCGTGTGCGGTATTGGCGCAAAGACATCCATTTCCTGAAACTGGCGCACGACGGCGGTGCCATAGTAGGTTATCGAGGCACCGATGCGTGGCAACACCGCATCGTAATGGCTGAGTTGCTTCTGCCGATAATACAGGTCGGGTGTGCCGCGATCGAGATCGATGGCAGAACTTCAGGGTATTGAGCACGTCGACCTTCTGGTTGCGCTGCACCGCCGCTTCCTTCAGGCGCCGCGTGCTGTACGCGTTGGGCGAGCAGGATAGTATTGCAAGCTTCATTCCATTATCCTCGGGCACCCGGCGGGGCCGTCACGGCAGAGGGTCGCATGGTACAGCCTTTGTCCCCCTCGTGGACAGATGGACCACGCAGTACCGAAAAGCAATTAACCGACTGCACGCACGGTCATGTAGACACAGTAAGCCGCGATCATGCCCAGCGCTGTTTTGCGGCTCATGGTGGCACTGCCGAAAAAAAGACCAGCAGCAGCACTGCGCTGTACGCCAGCGTCACCAGGATATCCGTTATCCCACCGGCGGGTATTGGCAGAGGGCGGATCACGGCGCTGATCGGGAGCACGAAGAGGCTGTTGAAGAGATTGGATCCGATCACGTTGCCCAGACACAGTTCTGCTTCGCCCTTGAACGCCGCGATTACCGACGTAACCAGTTCGGGCAGGCTGGTGCCCTATGGCCACGATTACCATGCCCACGATCACCGGGGGCAGGCCCAGGATGTGCGCCAGCTCAGCGGCCCCGGTGATGGTCAGGTTGCCGCCCACGGCCAAACAGATGATCCCTGTCCCGACCAGCATCCAGTGGGCTCCCGGGGTAATCACTCGGGGTGGAGGAGCCTGCTCTTGACATCCAGCAGGTGCTCGAGCACAGGATCCTGCGGGCGTGCCAGAACGTCCCCTACGCTGATATAGACGAAAATACTGAACAGCATCAGCAGAACCAGTCCGTCGGGCGGGAAATTTGCGCCGGTAAACCCTCCAGTGGACGATCCAGCGCCAGCACCAGCAGGATGCTGGTACCCAGCAGCAGCAGCGGGAGTTCCCGGCGTACGATTTGTCCCTCTATCGCCATGGGCTTGACCAGGGCGGCCGCACCCAGGACCAGCGCGAGATTCGCCAGGTTGGATCCCACCACATTACCAAAGGCCAGCGCCGTCTCGTTGCGCAGGGCACCGACCACATTGACCACGAGTTCGGGGGCGCTGGTCCCGAAGGCGACCACGGTGAGGCCGACGAGCAGCGGGAAACGCCGTGCCAGGCGGCGATCGCGGAAGCGCCGCGCACCAGGGCGGCTCCCCCGCCGAGGAGCAGCAACAAACCGACGATCAGCAGGAACAAACTCATGACATGATTAACGCGGTGAACAGCGCGAAGAACCCGCCGTGTCAGATGATCGGTGCATGGTTGATATCGTCCACGTCGTCCGAGGGCTGTAAGCCCTCCTGAAACGAGCCACTTCCCGCAACACCGTCGCCACGTGCCGTCCATAGTGGGCGATGTGGAAGGTGGCGTCACCCTCGTAGACCAGCGGCAGGTTGGTACGCCCGATCACGATCCCGTCATTGGGCGCGGTCATCAGGGTTTCGCTGGCCCCCATCGGGTCCGCCACCATGCCTATGACCTGGCCGGCGGTAACTTTCGCGCCCAGCGGTACCAGGGTGCGCAGTACACCGCTCTCGGGAGCGCGGATCCACGTCGTCTGGTGACTGATCACGGGCTTGGGAAGATCGTGCTTGCGCTTTGACCTGCTCAGCATCCCGATGCAGCGCATCACGTTGATGATACCCTTGAGCCCCGCACGGATGTAGAGCTCCTCGAACCGCAGCGCCTCGCCGGCCTCGTACAGGATGACCGGTATGCCCGCCTCCTGCGCGCAGGCGCGCAGAGAGCCATCACGCAGCTTCGCGTCCAGGGCCAGCGGCACCCCGAAGGCCTCGGTCATGGCCACGGTCGCCGCACCGTCCAGGTCGGCGCGTATCTGTGGAAAATTGGACCGGTGGCGCGAGCCGGTGTGCAGGTCGATGCCGTGCGTGGACTTGAGCACGATTTCCTGCAGGAAAGTGTGTGCCACGCGCCCGGTCAGTGAGCCCTTGGGCGAGCCCGGGAACGAACGGTTGAGATCGCGTCCATCCGGCAGGTATCGGGTGTGGTTCAGGAATCCGTAGACGTTGACAATGGGAATGGCGAGAATCGTGCCGCGCACATACTTCAGGGATTTGTGTTGCAGCAAGCGGCGAATAATCTCGACACCGTTGATCTCGTCGCCGTGGATCGCGGCACAGATGAACAGTGTGGGCCCCGGCAGTTTGCCGCGTATCACCTGTACGGAAATGGAGAGGTCATCGTGGGTATACATGGGCGCCACGGGAATCTCCACGACGGTGCGCTCGCCCGGTGCGATGCCGACGCCGCCGATCAGAAGCTCTGCCTGTTTCGGTTTGGGCATGGTCACTCTGCTCCCTTTGCGCGGCGGCGAGATTTGCTCTGCAGGTAGGATCTGCCGGGATCGACGAGATACCTGCCGCGCAGCGCCGTGCGCCCCAGGAGAACCCGGAAAGTCATCGAGTCGCGGTCCGTGAGTGTGACCTCACAGTCGATCTGGTCTTCCCCCAGGGTGATGCGTGCGGCGATGACGTAGCGCAGTTCATCGTGCCCTCCGGAATCGCGGACCGTGCGCTGGTCGATTACCGGGGCCTCGCATTCGACCTCCAGCTGGGTATCCGCCTGCACCGGGTGAATGGCGAACCGCACCCAGGGTTGGCTGTCGCGCGAGAAGGGCTCTACCCGAAACGCGTGCAGGGCGCTGGTACGCGCGCCGGTATCGATCTTGGCCTTGATTCTGGGGATGTCAAAATCCGGCAGGCCGATCCACTCCCGCCAGCCCACAGGCTTCTTATCGCTCACCGGCGCACCGCGCTGTCGAGAATCAGCTCATTGTTCACCAGATAATCTCCCCTGCGCCCAGCACATACAGCCTGTCCGCCACCGTTTTACGAATCAACCTGGCGTCGTTAAGTGCCAGCGTCTGCTCGACCAGCTCCTTGGCGTCCTGGATGCTGATACGCTGCAGCAACCACTTGATCTTGGGTAACTGCGCCGCACTCATGCTCAGCGTGCGGATGCCCATCCCCACCAACAGCACGACGGCGATGGGGTCAGAAGACATTTCCCCGCACAGGCTGAGCGGAAGCCCGATCTTGCCGGCGGTGGCGATGACCCGGGATATCTCATGCAGGACCGCGGGGTGTACATGGTCATAGGAGGCCGCCACCCGGGGGTTATTGCGATCGAGGGCCAGCACGTACTGACTGAGATCGTTGGAGCCGATGGAAATGAAATCCAGCTGGTCACGCCACGAGGCGAGTTGCGATATGGCCGCGGGCACTTCCACCATAATGCCGACCGGCGGCTTGCGCACGCTCATGCCCTCTTCCGCCAGTTGTTGCAGTGCGTCGCTGAGCAACTTGTGAAACTCCACCAGTTCGGAGGTGCTGCCCACCATGGGCAGCATGATGCGCAGATTCTGCCGGCCCTCGGACGCGCGCAGCATGGCGCGGATCTGGCTCATGAACAGCGAGCTGTTGTCCAGGCAAAAGCGGATCCCCCGCCAGCCCAGGGCAGGGTTTTCCTCCACTATCGGAAAGTAGGGCAGCGGCTTGTCCCCGCCGATATCCAGCACCCGCATGTACACCGGCTTGTCTTCATAAGCCTCGAGTATCTGGCGGTAGACGGCGAGTTGTTCCTCCTCCGAGGGAAACGTATCGCTGACCATGAACGGGATTTCGGTGCGATAGAGTCCGAGACCCTCGGCGCCCGCCTGCAAGCCGGGTGAAATATCGGCCAGTAGTCCGCTATTGGCGTACAACTGGATTCTGTCGCCGTCCAGTGTGATCGCCGGCACGTTGCGCAGCGCCTGGAGGTCGCTTTTGAGCTGCTCTTCGGCCTTGAGGAAGCGCTGGTACTCGGCCAGTACCGAGATGCTGGGTCGCACGGTAACCTGGGCCGCATTGCCGTCCACCACCAGCGTATCGTTGTTGAGAATGCCCTTTATTTCGCCCACGCCCATGACCACCGGGACCCCCAGCGCATTCGCCAGCACCGCGGTATGCGACAGGTTGGAACCCTGGAAGCAGACGATACCCGCCAGGGACGGTATCGGTACCTGGGCGATGTCGGAGACGCTGACCTGCTCACCGACCAGCACGACCTTGGTGTCGGGCGCGACGACCTCGGTCGAGCTTTTCAGGCCGCGCCAGGTGCTGTAGAGCTTGTTACCGAGGTGCCGGATATCCTCGTGCCTGGCGCGCAAGTACGGATCGTCCATTGCCAGGAAAACGTCCGCATGGTGCTGGATCACCCGCTTCAGGGCGCCGGGAAGGTGGTGACCATCACGTATCAGCTGGGCTACCCCGTTTACCAGTGCCGGGTCGGAAAGTAGCAGGCGGTAGGCATCGAAAACGGTGGCGACATCCTGCGAGAGCAGGTCGCCCAGTCCCGCCTGCTCACGCTTGACATCCTCCAGCACGGTTGTCACCAGGCTATGCCACTCGCCCAGTGCGGCGTCCGTATCGCCGCAGGGCCCGTCAGTGACCGAGAACAGGCGGACATCATCACACAGCTTCACCTGGCCTATCCCGACACCGGGAGCGCCCTTTATCCCCGACAGGGTGCGCGTGCTGCTCTTGTTGATATCCTGCCAGATGGACTCGGTGGCCACGACCAGCGCCAGCTGGCTGCCCAGGGTGACCAGCACCGCGGCTTCGTCTGCGGACAGGACGCGAGACTCCCGGCTCTGGGCGACCAGCACCCCGATGACCACGCCACTGCGCACGATCGGCACGCCGAAAAAACTGTTGAAGCGCTGCTCCTGTGTCTCCCGCACCCCGTAGAAGGCCGGATGCCGCGAGGGATCGGCGATGTTGATCGGGTGCCGGGATTGCGCGACCAGTCCGACCAGGCCCTTGCCCGCGGGAATGCGGACGCTGCCCACCGCGGCGGGATCGAGGCCGCGACTGGCCAGCAGCGCCATATCCCCCCGCTCATCGGCCAGATAAAGGCTGCAGACGTCCAGACCCATGTAGTGCTGTATGGAGTCGACGATAACCGACACCTGCGCCGAGGGGGAATCGGCCTCGGCCGCAGCCTGCACGATGCGCGTTAACTCCTGAATGACTGACATATCCACAACCTCATCGCACGCGGCTCACTGCCACGCGCGCGAACATTTGCCGCATAGTACCCGGAACCTGCCGAGCGGGACCGCCGTCCGGCACCGCTGCGGAGGGGGCCGGCTGCAGCCCTGTTACGCTCGAGGGTGGACCTGGACTAAACCCTTGCGCCTCGTCCGGCATCTATCTAGGCTAGGGGTGACGCGCGTTTACACTCAAACAAGGGTCATCGCTTAATAAGCTCGGGAAATATAATACATGATCAGGGCACTTTTACTATCGGGTGACGGCCAGCACGCGGAGGGTGACGAACAGCTGGTGCGCCGTTGGCGGGACACTCCGGAGAGTTGGCTCTGGCTTGATATCGAGGATGAGGTTACCCCCGCCATCCGGGCATTGCTGCTGGAGCTTGGCTGCAACGAGCTGGCCGTCACTGACTCCTCCCGGGTCCGGCACCCGCCCAAGGTGGAAAATTTCAGTGCCAACACGTTTATCCTCTTCAGGGGGATCAACCAGCTGGATGACGAACTGACCCTGGTGCCGCAGCAACTGGGTATCTGGGTGGGCCGCAATTACCTGATCACGGTGCACCGTGGGCATTCCGTCAGCATTGATTATTTCTTCTCAATGGCTGTCGAGGAAGGGCTGCTGCGGACGCCCAATGTGTTGGCGCTGCGTTTGCTGCACTACGCCTCCGGTCGTTACCTCGACAAGCTCATGGCGGTCGAGGAAAAGATAGTCATTCTCGAGGACAGTCTGCTGGATCTGCATTCGGACAACGCGCTCAAGGAGCTGGTTGCCTACCGCAGCCGCCTGCGGAAGTTGCGCCGCATCTTCAATTACCATCTGAGGATGGCTGAGACCATCGTCAGGGACGGCTGCCCCTACCTGGGGGTCGGAGAGGGTGATTCCTACCACATCAGGCGCGACCTCTACGACCGCTGTGAGCGTTTGCTGAGCCTCAGCACGCTGTATTACGAGCTGTGCGGCGACCTGGTAGACGGTTACATTTCGCTGAGTTCACACCAGCTGAACAATACGATGAAAATACTGACCATCATCACGGCGGTATTTGTGCCGATCACATTCATCGCCGGTCTTTACGGGATGAATTTTGACAATATGCCCGAGCTGCACAGCGAGTACGGCTACTACGCTGTGCTGGGAGTGATCACGGTGCTGGCGGCGGGGATGGTGTACGTGTTCCGGAGAATTCGCTGGCTCTAGCACCGGCGAACTTACCGCCGCGCGCAGTGTCGGACCCCCGCCGGTGACGACCACCTGGCGATCACCCGCGGGGAAATTACCACGGCGGTGGATGCTAGTCAGAAATCGGCCAGCGTTGGTCCGCGGTGTAAAAGGCGAAACGTTCTTCGATCAGCTCCCGCGTCAGGCCGTATTCCGCCAGGTTGTACTCGTGTTTGCCATGCTTGCCCTTGGGATTGGCGTCGATATGGGCCTGCATCGCGGCGCGGGAAGCATCACCCAGGTGCAGGCCGAACGCCCGGTACACTTTCTCCACGACGGCGAGCGGCTGGTCAACAAATTCGCGCTGGGAGCAATCGACGAACAGCTCTGGCGGAAGGGTGGCCCGCTCCGCCAGTCCCTTTTCCAGTGACATCGCATACCACTCCATGACGGCCCGGCCAATTTCGCCTGCATCCAGGTGACTGATATCGCCCGCGTACATTTTCATGATGACCTTGTTCATGCTGTTGATACTGGGGACCACCAGGAGGGGGTCGCGGTGGCACCAGACGAACCGCGCGTCCGGGAACACCTTGAGAATGGCGTCGATGCCCCACATGTGGGCGGGCGCCTTCAGCATCCACTGCTTGCCCGGGTTGCGCCAGTTCAGCATCTGCATCTGCCGCTTCTGGTAGGCGTAGAGCGGCTCGAGGTCCTGCTGCAGCAACCAGCTGCGCCAGGGTTCGAGCATGATCTCGAAGCCCAGCTGCACGCCGTGGAGAGCGTAGGCATGCAACAGCACACACTCCTCCGGGGTGTCCGCGTCGATGTAATGGATCTTGGAAAATTCGGAGTTGCGGGTCTGTTCCAGCGCTTTCACCAGGTAGGGATAGCGCGGGTCCTCCTCGCCGGGCCTGCTGTTGGGCCAGGGATCGGGAAATTGTACCTCCCATTGCAGCAGGCCGCGATTGTCCGGGGCAGCCACCAGCAGGTTCAGCAGGGCAGAGGTGCCGGAACGCGGCAGGCCGGTGACAAAGATCGGCGCGGCGATCTCCTGATCCGCAATCTCCGGGATTGTCCGGAAGGCGTTCTCGCATTTCAGGCGGGTTGCCAGCAGCATTACCACCCGGTCGCGGCAGCGCTTGCGCCCCTCGGGGTCACGCACGTTGCGATCATAGGTTTCCAGCAGGACCTCCAGCCCTTCCCGAAAAGGCGGTTCGCCAAACTCCTCGAAACCGGTCTGGCCCCTGGCCTCGGTGATCAGTTCGTCGGCTGCAAAGCGCACGGGTGTGTCGCTCATTGGAGCTCCTTCAGTTTCGCGACGCGGGTTTTCAACAACGGGTGTGTTTTGGCGCCGATCCAGCGCCAGCACATGGTGCCCATGCGGTGCCCGGCGGTTTCGATCCAATTGGGAACACCCGGGTCGGTGTGCGACACGACCACGCGCACACTGCCGTCACTGTTGTAATGGGCGGTGTGCTTGTTCACGTGGATGGTGTGGTGACGGTAGTCCAGGGACTCCATCCACCAGTTGTCCAGTTGGAAGTTCCAGGTCTGGCATTCCGGAATCTCCGGCGCGTCGATGATGAACACCTCGTCATCGGCCAGTTGCCAGGCGCTGTGGAAGTAAAAGATATTGGGGTCGCCGCCGATCAACTGGCAGTAAGCCTGGTCAGCCGGGGGAAGCTCATTCAGCGTGGGCAGGAAACTCTCGGACCAGCTCTCGAACATCTTGGCTGAACCCTGCACGAACATCACCGCGCCCTGCAGGCCGCGTTCAAGTTTTTCCGCGGAAAGCGGCTCCGGGCGATCTTCCTTCGCCCCGATGCGCTCGATCTTCAGCTCAGCGGGTTTTTCGTTGACCCGATCCTGGAATGTCTGGCGAACGGTAATGGAGTTGGTCTCTTCCCCATCGGTAACCAGTTGCCGGGTTGTTTGTTGCGGCTGATGATAATTTCCAGTTCACCGTCCGGTCCCAACTCCATCTGCCGTGAATCAATATGGCCGGTGACCTCCATGGTGCCGCCGGAGGCATACTTGTTAATAATGGTGCTGATGCCCAGGTAGTCGACGCTGCCGCGATTGCCGATGATGCGGTAATCGTACTTGGGGCTCACCGGCGCACTCTCGTAGCGGTTGTCCGGATTGTCGGCGCCCAGCTTGATGGTTTCGTGGGCGCCACAGCGCAGCTGCGGGAACAGCGGGTCACGGAATTCGAGGAAACTCTCCAGCCCCCCCCGCAGCAGGCGAGACAGGTAGCGGTAACCTTCCGCCTGGTTGAAAGCGTCCTGCGGCGCCCTGGGGCTGCGCACTATTTTCCCGGCCTCTTTCAGCGCGTCACAAAACTGGTCCCAGGTCGTCCCATCGAGCACTCTCTTTTCGGCATCTGACATCGACATACGAATTCTCTTTTGCGGTTGCTGGTGGTTCATGGAGGGGCCAGTGATACCAAACGCCTTGACCGGACGCAAGCACCGCGCCCTGACAGGCCCCATGCCGCACGATGCGGGTGCGAAAGGTCTATGACGTTGAACCAGCCGGGCCCGTTATCCCGCCACCGCGCTGCGCGGATCAGGTCGCCCCGGTGACGGTAAAATCCGCCTGCAGGCGGATGTCCCGTGAGGAACTCCCCACACGGGCTGTATACACGCCGGGCTTCGGGAGCCAGGCATTGCTGCGCGGACAGAAGATATCGAGATCGACCGCACGCAGCACCATCGTTACTGTTGTCGCAACGCCGGGTTCCAGCCACACTTTTTCGAAGCCCCTGAGAACCTGCGCCGGTCGGTCGTCGCCCGGCTGCTGATCCGCGACGTACAGCTGCGCCACCTCGGCGCCGGCGACAGTGCCCGTGTTGGCCACGCTGAAGGTCAGTGCCAGGCTGCCTCCCGACGGCAGCTGCTGCGCGTCCAGGCGCAGGTCGTTGTATTCAAACTGTGTGTAGGACAGGCCGTGACCGAAGGGAAAGAGCGGCTCGATACCGTATTTGTCAAAATGGCGGTACCCCACCATCAGTTCCTCGTCGTAGTGCACGGCGTGCCGGGTGCCGGGAAAGGTCCGCCCGGACGCGTGGGCCGGAGAGTCGCGCAGTGCGCGGGGAAAGGTGACCGGCAGCTTGCCGGAGGGATTGCAATCCCCGAACAACGTCCTGGCGATGGCCGCGCCGCCTGCCATCCCCGGGTACCAGCACTCCAGGATGGCGGGCGCAGCATCGACCCAGGGCATGGCGACCGGGCTGCCGTTGATCAGCACCAGCACCGTATTGGGATTGATCGTCAGCGTGTCCCGCACCAGCTGGTCCTGTGCATTGGGCAGGTCGAGGTTCTTGCGGTCCTTGACTTCGGAGTCCAGGCCCGGGCGGTGGCTGAGTCCGACGAAGAGCAGCACCGCATCTGCCTGCGCCGGGTCACTCACCCATTCGAAACGACCGCGATTCTCCTGGTGAAGGCCCTGCCAGGGCGTTATTTCATAGGGCGGCCAGACGCCCGCACTGCCCCCCCAAAGCGGCAGGCAATTGCGCTTCTTCAGTTTCGGGCCAACCACCGCGATGCGACGCGTGCGCGCAGGATCCAGTGGCAACAGTCCGCGCGCATTCTTCAACAGGGTCATGCCGGCTTCGGCCATGTCGCGGGCCAGCGCCTGGTGTTCGGGAGTATTGCGCTGGCCGCGGGCATGCGCGTTGTCCAGATGCCCGGTCAGGACCATGGCGTTGAGCAGGCCCCGCAGGTTGTCATCAGGAAGCTCCGCCTCGGTGAACGCAGCTCGAAGCTGGCCTTGATGTTCCGGTATCGGTAGCGCGAACCCTTGCCCGGCATTTCAAGGCTGAGCCCGCCCTTGACGCAGGCCCGGGTGCTGTCGTGCCGCGCGCGGCGAACCAGTCGCTGACCACGAAACCGCGAAAGCCCCACTGGTGCTGCAGCTTGTGCCGGAGCAGGTCGCGGTTCTGGCTGGCGGGAGTGCCGTTGATTGCATTGTAGGCCGACATGACCGCCCAGGCATCGCCCTCGGCGCGAAACGCCGGCAGGTAAATCTCCTGCAGCGCCCGTTCGCTGACTTCGGCGCTGATGCGGACACGGTTGGTCTCCTGGTTGTTGGCGGCGAAATGCTTGATGCAGGCCGCGACACCCTGCGCCTGTATGGCTTTGACGATGGGCACTACCAGGCGGCTGTTCAGGTGCAGGTCCTCGCTGAGGTACTCGAAGGTGCGTCCATTGAGCAGGGTGCGCGTGATGTTGATCACCGGCCCCAGCAGGGTCCGCCCTCCCACCGCCCTGCATTCCTGGCCCAGTGCCGCGCCGAAACAGGCCAGCAGCGCCGGAGTCCCAACTCGCGGCCTGGGCGATGCCCGCGGGAAACGCCGTGCAGCGACGGCCACTGGAATGAAAGCCGACGCCGCGGGGGCCGTCGGTCAGTTTGAACGACCTGATACCCAGGCGTTTAATAGAGTTTGGTTCGCCACAGGCCCTGCCCGTACAGAGCAGCAGCTTTTCATCGAGGGTCAGGGCCTGCAGCAGCCTGGTCTACACCGCAGCGGCCGTCGCGGTCACCGTACCCTGTGCAAGTTGTTTCACAGCGTAGTCACAGGCCCTGGCGTTAAAGGCCATGTAGGTCAGCGACGGGTTGACACAGGACGCCGAGGTCATGAAGGAGCCATCCGTGATGAACAGGTTGGGGACGTCGTGGGCCTGGTTATGGGCGTTGAGCACCGACTGGGCAGGGTCGTCTCCCATGCGTGCGGTGCCCATCTCGTGGATGCCCTCCCCGGGAATGGACATCTTCTCATCCCCGGGCAGTATGATCACCGCGCCCGCGGCCTTCAGCAGTCGCTCGGCCTGCTTGCTGGCGTCCCGGCGCAGGTTGATCTCGTTCTCGCTCCACTGGAAGTCAAACACCACCTGGGGAATGCCGTAACGGTCCACCTTGTCCCGGCTGAGGTACATGCGATTGGATTCGCGGGGCAGGCACTCGGTAAAACCGGCCAGTGCGAAGATCCACGGGCCGGGTTTGCGCAGCGCTTCCTTCAGGCCGGCGCCGAAGCCCCTGGCGTTGATGCCTGTCTGCCAGTCCATGCGCAGTGTCGCGGTCTGGTAGCCGTAGCCGCGTACGAAATCGGCATCCTCATCCTGCCCGTGCAGGTTGCGAAAGCGCGGGATGTACAGACCGGTGGGCCGGTTGCCGTGGTAATAGCTGTCCATGTCGTCCAGGAAGACGCCGATGCCGCTGACCCCCAGCGTATGATCCATCATGTAGCGCCCGAGCACCCCGCTGCTGTTGGCCAGCCCGTTGGGAAAGGCGTCGCTGGCGGAATTGAGCAGTATCTGGGTGCTGCCCGCGGTGGACGCACAAAGGAAGAAAATCCGTGCGGAGAAGGTCAGCCGCTCCTTCGTGACCGCATCGATCACGTGCACGCGGGCGATTTTTCCCGATTCCCTGTCGTACTCAAGGCGTTCGACCACGGAGTTGGGCCGCAGGGTCATGTTGCCGGTGGCCTTTGCGGCCGGCAGCGTGGACGCCTGGGAACTGAAATAACTGCCGGTCGAACAGCCCCGCGGACAGGGCCCGCAATAGTGACAGGCCTTGCGCCCGGGCAGGTCTTCCGTGAGGATGGCGACCCTGCCGTTGGTCAGGGTGACATCCGGGGCGTTTTCCTGCAGCCGGGCGTGAATCGTTTTCTCCAGCTCGAACCAGGGCATGGGTTTCTGGAATTCGCTGTCCGGCAACTGCGGCAGGCCCTCCTTCTTGCCGTTGATACCGACGAATTTCTCAACGTAGCTGTACCAGGGGGCGATGTCCTTGTATCCAACCGGCCAGGGGATGCCGTAGCCGTCGGTCGCATTGGCCTGGAAATCCATTTCGCTCCAGCGGTAGGTCTGCCGCCCCCAGATCAGCGAGCGACCGCCCACCACGTCCGCTCGCGCCCACAGAAACGGCTTGCCCTCGTCCATGGCGTAGGGGTTTTCCTTGTCGTTGTTCCAGAATTGCCGGGTCGCCTCGTTGAAGGAGTGCCAGACCTGGCTCTGCACCGGGTACTCCTCTTCGTAGAGCTTGCGTGGACGCTTGCCCTGAAAGGGCAATTTCCAGTTCGGCGCGTGTTCGCAGAGGTACCCGGAGCCCGCTTCCAGTGGCTTGCCGCGCTCCAGCACCAGCACCTTGAGCCCTTTTTCTGTGAGTTCCTTGGCAGCCCAGCCGCCGGAAATACCGGAGCCCACGACGATAGCATCGAAATCAGTCGGCTTGTTGTCACTCATGATCTTGTCACCGTTCAGATGGGAAGTGCCCAGGAACTCTCGTCGGCCGCCAGTGGAATATCACCGTCGAAATACATGGGCATGGGGTCATACCGCAGTACCTGCGAACTGCCTTCCTGGGAAGTGAAAAAGCCCCAGATCGTGAGTTCCTTCAACTGGCAGATAAACGGCGCGTCGCTGATATATTCCCGTTGTACATTGCCGAATTCATACCAGGGGGAATCGGAAGCCGCGTCCTCCAGCGCCTCCATGATGCGCAGTTGCTCGTTTGCATCCAGGGCATCGAAGGGTTTGCCGTACTCGGTCGGGATGCGGGTCTCGATGTCCCGCAGTCCCGCCATGAAGATGGCCCGCTCCCCGTCGTTGAGCCAGTGCGCCGCCATCAGTTCAAGAAACACGGGTACCCGGGCATCGTTGGCGCCCGGCGTAGCGGTGCGTGGAATGATCACCTCCGCCATGGCAGCTATGATCCGGCGTTGCGCCGGCGTGAAGAAATTCACCGGCTCGGTATTGTAGTTCGGCGCACTGGCCAGGTAGACCCGCTGTTCCTCGCTCAGTGAAAATCCCATCTGGCTGGCGCTGACGCCGGAAATCAGGATGGCGGCGCACTGCATAAACTCGCGTCGATTCATAACAACCTCTCAGGCTCTTCGGAGCTTTGTTACAACGGCGGCAACGACCAGCACCATCGCTGCAGCGCCGACGCAGGCAAGCGAGCGGTGTTCGTAGGTGCCCAGGTAGTAACCGGCTATCTTGAAACCGCTGTACCCCCAGTAGATCGGGTCAATGTGAGTGAGATGGTAGAGCTCGAAAAACAGGTTCGCCGTCGCGGGTAACAGGTAGTAGAGATACAGCCCGACCGCGAGCGCAATAATCCAGGGGCGTTTTGATGTCAGCATGGTTTCACTCACTGTTATCTGGTTGGCATGATACACAAGCGTCCGGGATCGCTACAGGCGCGCACGGATAAATTCGATGCCGTCCCGGTAGACCTCTTCCTCGGAGCTGAACGCATTGCGCCAGATATTGGCCGCGGCGGCCAGGCCGGGATCCCTGTTACCAAACGCCTCGATTACCAGCCACCCGCTGTAGTCTATTTCTCGCAGTGCGGCGAAATTCGCGTCCCAGTCAACCTGGCCGGTACCCAGGGTACCCCGGTGGCTTTCGCTCAGGTGCACATGGTTGAGTACCTCCCGGATATGCTGCAGCGCCTCGGGAGGTCGGGGTCCTCGTGCGGCTGGTGCGTGTCGCCAGTGCACCCCGACATTGGGCAGCCCCACCTGCTCCACCATACGCCGGCAATCAGCGGACGTGTTGATCAAGGAACACCTCGAAGCGGTTGAGGAATTCCAGCGAAGGTGAATGCCGAGGCCGCGGCATACTCGCCGCAGGTGCGCAGGTAATCCAGCCGACCAGTCTCCCACTCCTGTTGCGTGGGCGCGTTGCCGGTGAAGTATTTATGGGCCTGGTAGAGCCGCCGATCAGGATATCGGCCCTATGGCGTGGGCAGCGTCGATGCCCTTCTTGAGGTTGTCCACGGCGCCAGCCCGCAGGGATCGGGGCTGAAATCAGGTTCGCGCGGGCGTCAACGAACGCCGAAGCGGTGCGCGCCAACCCCAGGTCATCACAGGCGGCCGCCATAGTTTTCAGGTCCTCTGGCGACTGCCCGACAACGGGGATTTCCACGCCGTCGTAGCCCGCCGCCGCCAGTTCGGCAAACACCGGGATATGTTCCGGAGTGATATGCGTACCCCACAACAGCATATTCATGCCAATTTTAACGTTCACAGGCATCGGCCCCGCCCGCTCACACCGGGGTGCCCGGTTCGCCAATCACCTGCGCGCGGAAGCCACCCCGCTTGCGGTCGACCAGCCAGATCAACCCGAACACGGGCAGCAACAACAGCGGCACTATGGCCACTGACTGGAAGGATTCCACGGAAGCGTAGCGAACCACTTCCTGCATGGCCTCGGGCGACAGGCTGGCGAGTTTATCCGCGCCGCCGGCCGCTTGGGCCTTGGCGCTATCGAAGATGGCCCCCATCTTTGGCAACACAAACTGGATTGACATACCGCCGGCGAAGCCCATCAACCCCATCGCCAGCGCGCCGCCGCGCGGGAAGCGCTCGGACACGATCGCCAGCATGGTGGGCCACATGTAACAGACCCCTATACCCCACACGGTCGCGGCGGCAAACGCCAGCGCCGGGGAGTCGGCGAGACTGAGCAGGTACAATCCGACGCCGGCGGCGAGGCAGCTCATGAACATCAGACCCATCGATGAAATACGCGCGACGATCGGACCTGCGAAGTGGCGCATGACGAACATCAGCGCACTGACATACACCAGCAGCAGGATGCCCTGCATCCCCACGATATTCGACAGGGAGATATTCACCCACTGACCGGGCGCCAGTTCCGCCGCAGCGGTCAGGAACATGCACACCCAGAATACCCAGAACAGCGGGCGTTGCAGGAGCTCGCCGAACATGCCGCTATAACTGACTCCGGCGGCGACGCGCTCGGTGACCGGGAACACCGAGGTGGCCACCATCCAGGCCTGCACCAGGGCCGGCAACATCAGCACCAGCATTTTCAGCTCCCAGGGCAGGCCGAGGCCGGTAATGGCGACGCCGAGCAGGCCGCCCACGACAATGCCCGCCGGCCACCAGGCGTGCAGAATATTCAGGCGATGGGTCTTCTCTTCCGGGTACAGGCTGGCGACCATCGGGTTGGAGGC
>JAWKZM010000019.1:0-62514 GCA_041395965.1 Halioglobus sp. | reverse complement strand
TGCAGCGCAGCCTGCCCGCCGTGCCCTCGGTGTAATAGCCCTCAGAAGGAATAGCGCAGGTCGATGCCGTAGGTGATCGGATCCTCTATGCTGGTCTTGTAGGCGCCCAATGTGCTGGCCGCGTAGCCACCGGGATTCTCCGCGATCTGGTTGTCCTGCAGGTTTCGTCCCCAGATCGCGACCTCAAAATTGTCAGCCTCGTTGGTCCAGGCGATGCGGGCGCTGAGAATTTCCCTGTCCTGGAAATACCAGGGGCCGGTGGTGTAGATAGCAACATTGCTATCGTCAGGCGCCTGTTCAAATACGTAGTCCACGTGTACCAGCAGGTAGCCCACGGGGATGGCCGGCGTCCAGTCCACGCGCAGGGTGTAGTCGGTATTGGTGCTGTCGCTTTGTTTCCTGCCTCCGACGGGTTCACCGTCACCGTTGAAGTATGCCTGCGGTGTCGTCTTGGACTGGCGCACAGTGGTCATGCCGGTCAGTAACAGATTATCCAGGGCGTGCCATTGCAGGACAATTTCGGTGCCATCGGTGGTTACGTCCTGCGAGATGATGGTGGGTTGGGCAGTGGGGTCTTCCTCGTTGCACTGTTCCTGCGTAGAGCCGGCTGTACAATCCTTGGTTTCCGCGGAAGACTGCTGATTGTCCAGGTCCTGGTGAAAAATGGAGGTCTCCACGCGCAGGGTATCCTCGAAGAAATCACCCTTGAGGCCGAGTTCAATACTGGTCATTTCCTCCGGATCATACGGTCCGGTCACGTAGGCCGAGAACACCTGCCCGTCGAAACCACCGGATTTATAGCCGGTGGCGTAGGAAAGGTAAGCCATGGCGGTATCGGTAAACTGCCAGTCTGTGACCAGGCGCCCGGTGACCTTGCTCCAGTCCTTGGACTGCGTGAACTTGTCGTAATAATTCGCCGGATCGGCGCCGGTTTGCGCGGTATCGTAGGCCACGCGGGCTGGCGGGTAGTGCCAGTCGATCGACTCCGGGAAAGTCTGCCAGGAGTAGTTTTTCTTGTCGTAACTGTAGCGCAGTCCCCCTGCCACGCGGACGGTATCGGTCAGGTTATACGTCACATCGCCGAAGATGCCGCCGTTCTTGAAGTCTCCGGTGTTGTCCATGGTTTCGGTAAAGTACTGACCAGTGTAGCTCGGCGGCAATACGGCAATGCCCGCCTGTGGCGGTGTTACAAACTGGCCTGCCAACTCCGACGCGTCCAGCCAGAACTGGTCCGATTCATTGGGGAATATGTCCCATAGGCTCACGTCCGGGTCTGGTTCCAGACCAATTGCCGGGAAAAATTCCAGACTCAGGAACTGCATATAGGAATCGGCCAGCAGACCGAGGTCCGTGCGCTGGTAGACGTCTTCCAGGCTGTAGTTGACGCCCGTGACCACGTTGAACTTATCGTTTACAAAATTGAATCGCACCTCGCTGTACCAGATATTGGATTTTTCAATATTGTTGGAGTCAATATAGCGACTGGGGTCAGCCGTGCCGTCCTCATCCTGCTTATTCCAGGTTTTCCAGTCACGGTAACTGAGGATTCCGAACAGCGAGAGCTCGTCGTTGAAACTGTGGTCTGCCTGCAGGGACAGGCCGTACATGTCACGGTTTTTCCTCGCGATTGGCAGTGTCGTTGGCCGTCTTGCTGTTATAGGGATCGGTGCTGTAGGCGTACTTGCTGACGCCGATGGAATACTGTGGGTCTTCCTTCCGGTCTTCATAGTCACCAGCCAGTTGAATACTCGTGTTCTCGGACAGGTCATACAGGACGGCTATCCGGGAGGCAATGAAGCCCTCGTTGCGCAGGTTGTCGCCCACGCCCTCGTTTTCGATGATGCCGTGTCGTTGGTGGGAAAAAACATTGGCCCGGATCGCGATATCGTCCCGCAATGGTTGGTTCACCATGCCTTCGACGTTCAGCAGTTCGTAGTTACCCGCACGCGTCTTGATAAAACCCTCAAATTCCTGCACCGGCTTGTTGGGTACGATATTGATGACGCCCGCCGTGGCGTTGCGGCCAAACAGCGTACCCTGGGGTCCTTTCAGTACTTCCGTGCGGGCGATGTCGGTGAAGGGTATCGAGGTCGCCGCCCTCGGCATGTAGGCGTTGTCGTAAAAAGTGGCCACGGACGGGTCGCCACCGGAGCTGATGTTGGGGCTGGAAATGCCGCGGATCGCAATGGTCACCTGGGTCGCGCCGCCCGCACCGATTTCAACGCCCGGCATGAAATCAGCGATGTCCTGGATATTGTCGGCGCCGGTATTGACCATATCCTGTGCCGTGAAGGCGTTCACGGTGATCGGAACCGACATGGTGTCCTCCTCCCGCTTCTGGGCAGTAACCACGACTTCCTCCAACTGCAGGTTATAGGCCCTGGGCTTTGTCGCCGACTTTGGTGGGGCGTCCTCCTGGGCAAGAGCCCCGCCGGCAATGGCGAAGGTGATTGCCAGGGCCAGAAGGCGGGGCTGCGCGCACGCACGGGGCAAGCCTGCTAAGCTTTTTATCGTGATCATTCGGGGGCTTCCTGTGGGTTTTCCATTATTATCGAACGCATTATTGGGCTGATCATAACCGAAAGCCACCGCAAATAAAATACAGTAGTCATGATTAACGTTTTGTGGTTTACTTGTGCACCCGATTTCAGGGGACCACCTTCCTGATCCTGTAAACAGGAGCGACTGACCATGCAATTCCTGGCCGTGATATCCCTTGTGACAGGCCTCTCACTGCTGCCTTTGAGTGCGCTGGCCGAGGCTGATGGCGCCACCTTGTACCGGAACTGTGTCGCCTGCCATGGCGACACGGGACAGGGAAACGCGGCGGTTGGCGCGCCGGCCATAGCTAGCCAGGGGGCAGCGTATCTGGAGCGTCAACTCAAGCATTTCAAGAGTGGTGTGCGCGGTGCGGATGCCCGTGATACGCAGGGCGCGCAGATGCGCGCGATGGCCGGCACCCTGGGAGACGCTGAGATCGTCATCGTCGCCAATTATCTCGCCGCCATGCCAACCCCGTTGCCGGCGACCGTCCAGGAGGGGGACCTGCGCAACGGCAACAACTACTACCAGTCAAAATGCGGCGCCTGTCACGGTGGCCAGGCGGAAGGAAATCCGGGCCTTAACTCACCTGGGCTGGCCTGGCTTGATGCGGGTTATCTGAAGCACCAGTTCCGGAACTTCCAGCAGGGGATCCGGGGAGCCCACCCGGACGACACGTACGGTCGGCAAATGAAAATGATGTCGACCAGTTTGCCCACGGATAAAGACCTGGATGACGTCATCGCCTATATCCAGTCGCTGGCCGGCTCCCGCTAGTTTCTTTGCATATGAGGGTATCTCTCTCCAAGCTGTCAGCCGCCGCGCTACTGCTGTGGTGCGGCACTGTCGCCGCTGCCGCCGCAGACTTCGTGCTGAATGAAAACTGCCCGCCAAGTTTTGAAAAAACCGCTGACGGGCACTGCACCCTGAGGACCATGTACGACTTTTACGAGTCCGTACAGGGGGCGGGCCTTGGCGGCACACAGACCTCGCTACCAGCGCACCGGGACGGTTTCTCGCCGCAGCAAATTGACCTGGGACGTTACCTTTTCTTCGATCCGGTGCTCTCCAGGGATGGTTCCGTCTCCTGCGCCAGTTGCCATAATCCGCAAAAGGGCTTCAGTGACGGGCTGCCGCGTTCTGTGGGAATTGACGGTCAGGAAGTCGCTCGCGCCGCCCCTACCCTGTGGAACGTGGGTTACCTGAACAAGTTTTTCTGGGATGCCCGCGCCACCACGCTGGAAGAGCAGATGCAGGGACCCTTGTTCGCTGCCGATGAAATGGGGAATACGCCCCAGGCTTTGCTCGCCACGCTCAACGGTATTCCCGCCTATCGCTCGTTGTTTCGGCAGGCCTATCCGCAGCGTGAAGGCGACGACATTTCGCTGGCGGAAGTGTACCAGTCTCTGGCGGCTTTCCAGACTTCGCTTATTTCGCTCAATAGTCGCTACGATCGTTATGCCCACGGCTACCACGCCGCTTTATCAGAACATGAAGTAGAAGGCCTCAATATCTTTCGTTCGTTCGTCGCCCGTTGCGCCGAGTGTCACATGCCGCCCCTTTTTACCAACCAGCAGGTGGCGGTGATTGGGGCGCCGGAGCCCGATGGGCGACCCCTCGATGTAGGGGCGGAAAAAACCTTCAACGCGCCTAAGCTCAAAGCGGGATTCAAGGTGCCGACCCTGCGTAATATCGACCGCACCGCACCCTACATGCACTCGGGCAAGTTTAATAACCTGCATGAGGTAGCCGAGTTCTATAATGGTGGTCGGGGTCACGCTGTGCCGGCCGGCATGGACCTGCACTTGCACTGGCATATCTCGTCCCCGAACCTGACGGAATATGAACTGGATCGATTGGTCGATTTCCTGGGGACCCTGACCGACGAGAGCCTGACGCCTCGGGTTCCGGAGCAGTTGCCTTCAGGATTGGAGCCGGTCGTTCATTCGCCCCGGCCGCAAATTGCAACAACAAAGAAAACATCGGGAGATGCTTCATGAAAGGTGGAAAATTAATTGCCCTGGTCCTGATACTGGCCGCGTTTGCAGTGGGCCTCTTCGTAGGCAAGAACAAGGCACCTGCGCCCGCCCCGATCATTTCCGCGGGCAGCGGCGGTGCCAGTTACACCGGTGGGTTTAGTGCCAAGGACAACGAACTCACACTGAGCGGCAATGGCACATCCGTCGCGGGGCCCCCAATGACTGATGTGGTTGTTGTTGTCAGGGACGGTGATTCAATACAGCAGGCCGTGCAGGAGGCGCAACCCGGTACAACCATTCAGGTGATGCCCGGCACCTACAAGGAGACAGTGTTCGTAGACAAGGACGGTATCCGCCTGATCGGAGTTATTGAAGAGGGCCGGCGTCCCGTACTGGATGGAGAGGGGAAATTGAACGATGCGATCCTCTACTCCGGAAACAATATCGTGGTGGAGAACTTCACCATTACCCGTTACAAGGGCAATGGCATCATGAGTCAGGCCGGCAACAACTGGGAGATTCGCAACAACCTCATTATTGACACTGGGGTGTACGGAATTTTTCCACAGCTGGGCCAGAATGGCGTCATAGAGCACAACGTCGTGTCAGGTATCGAGGATGCGGCGATCTACGTTGGTATGAGCGACAATGTTCACGTCGCTTACAACGATGTGTTCGACAGCGTGGCGGGTATTGAAATCGAGAACAGCCGCCACGCCGTCGTCGAGTCGAACCGCGTGTACAACAATACTGGCGGTATACTCGCTTTCATTACCCCTGGGTTGCCGATAAAAACCACGTTCGACGTGATTATTCGCAACAATTTCGTTCTCGCGAATAATCACGTCAACTTCGGCGCGCCCGGTTCCACGGTCGCCGGAGTGCCGTCGGGCACCGGGATACTGGTTATGGCGGCGGACGACGTGGTCATTGAGGGGAATATCATTCGCGACAACAAGAACGTCGGCATACTGGTGACCGATCACGCACACGCAGCCAATGTGACGGAGGATCCGGAGTCCGATCCAAATTCAGACCGGGTGAAAATACTCAACAACACCATGCTCAATAACGGTACCGATCCCATTCCCGAAATCAAGGCCTTCATGCTGACGGAACTTAAAACGGGTAATCCCGATATCATCAGCGTTGGCCCCACCAAGGACAGCTGCATAATCAATCGACACCAATATGTCACTGTGGGGATCGACAACTTCTCAGAATGCGATTTCACCAATACCGCCAGCATCGGTAACTATTTGCTGGCTACGGTCCCGCCACGGGAGATAAAAGCGGAGGACAAGGGTAAAATCGCCTACCTCGGTATCTGCGCCGGCTGTCACACCTATACCGGCCGCATGATCGGCCCCCCGGTGCAGGTGATCCAGGCGCTGTACATGGATAACCCGCAGGGTATTGCCGATTTCATCGCCAATCCGACCAAGAAGCGGGACGATTATCCGGAGATGCCGCCCCAGAACTACCTGGACGAGGCGACCCGGCTGGCGGTAGCGAAGTACATGCTGCAGGTTACAAAATAGCGAAGAACCCCTGCATTGCCAATATCGACCTGCTCTACTTCCCCCGGGCCGTTTTTTTGTTACTGTTAACGGCCCGGTTGTGACGAATGGGAAGTGGTTATGGCTCAACTCAAGGACAAGGTAGCAATTGTTACAGGCGCCGCGCGTGGCCTCGGAAGAGCCTATGCGCAGGCCCTGGCGGGGGAGGGGGCGGCCGTGCTCGCCTGCGATATCAAGCCCTGCGATGACACCGTCGCATCGATTGTCGCCGTCGGCGGTCGCGCCCATGGGACCATAACCGACATCACCAGCATGCCCAGTTGCACCGCGATGGCGGAACTGGCTGTCGCTGCCTTTGGCCGGGTCGACATACTGGTAAACAACGCCGCGCTGTACGGCGGACTCAAGGGCGCCCGCTTTGAACTGCTGGATGAGGCGCAATGGGATGCGGTGATGAACGTCAACGTCAAGGGCCTGTGGCAGTGCTGCAAGGCCGTAGTGGGGCCGATGCGCGCCGCCGGGGGTGGGTCCATCATCAATATCTCGTCACTGGCGGCAGTATTTGGCTTGCCCTACGGCCTGGACTATGTGGCATCCAAGGCGGCCGTTATCGGCATGACTCGCGGCATGGCCCGCGAACTCGGTCGCGATCGCATTCGGGTCAACGCCGTGGCACCCTCGGCCGTGATGACCGAAGGCACCGAGGAGTTTTTTGGTGAGAAGCTGGAAAAAGCCAGGCAGGTGATTGCCGCCGGGCAATTGATCCAGCGTAACCTGCAAACAGAAGACCTTACCGGGACCATTGTCTATCTGGCCTCGGACAGCAGTGCGTTTGTCACCGGGCAGACTCACATGGTGGACGGCGGTTCCTGGTTTTTGTAGTGCTCACTGGGTGTCGGCAACCTGAGGACCAACGAATTGACGACTGCAGCAACCTACCCCGAAATTCGCGCGGCCGTGGCGGCGTTGTGCGCGCAGTATCCGGGTACTTACTGGCGTGACCTTGACAGCAAACGGGCGTACCCCGTGGAGTTTGTCCAGGCGCTGACCAGCGCGGGGTTTCTCGCCACCCTGATTCCCACTGAATTCGGTGGCGCCGGCCTGCCGCTCGGAGCCGGCTGCGCTGTGCTGGAGGAAGTGCACCGCAGCGGGGGTAACGGTGCTGCCTGCCACGCACAGATGTATACCATGGGGACGCTGCTGCGCCACGGCAGTGAACAGCAGAAGCAGCAATACCTGCCGGCCATCGCGGAAGGGTCACTGCGCCTGCAGGCCTTTGGCGTCACCGAGCCAGCCAGTGGCACCGACACCTCTCGCATTCGTACCCGTGCCGTGAGGGAGGGCGATGATTATGTCGTCAACGGCCAGAAAGTGTTTATTTCCCGCGCCGAGCATTCTGATCTGATGATTCTTCTGGTCAGGACTACCCCGCGCGATCAGTGTAAAAAGCACACCGATGGCATGTCCGTGCTGCTGGTGGACATGCGCGAGGCTGTCGGTAACGGACTGACTATCAATCCCATCAGTACAATGATGAATCATGCCAGCACCGAGTTGTTCTTTGACAACCTGCGGGTGCCGGTACGGAACCTGATCGGCGAGGAGGGGCAGGGGTTCAGGTGTATTCTCGACGGCATGAATGCCGAGCGCATTCTGATAGCAGCGGAATGCATCGGCGATGCCCGCTGGTTTATTCGCAGGGCAGCCGACTACGCGCGCGAGCGCACGGTATTCGATCGCCCGATCGGAGCAAACCAGGGCATCCAGTTTCCCATTGCCCGGGCTCATGTGCAGACCGAGGCGGCGGCCCTGATGGTGCAACAGGCGGCAGACCTGTACGACGCAGGCAGGCCTGCGGGGTCAGAGGCCAACATGGCCAAGCTGCTGGCGTCCGAAGCCGCGTGGGCGTCGGCGGACACCTGCATCCAGACGTTGGGCGGCTACGGGTTTGCCACTGACTACGATGTTGAGCGCAAGTTTCGAGAGACTCGACTCTATCAGGTGGCGCCGATCTCGACCAACCTGATTCTGTCCCACGTGGCCACGCGGGAACTCGACCTGCCCCGGTCGTTCTGATGAGTCGGCCATTGGATGGGGTGTTGGTGATTGCACTGGAACAGGCGGTGGCGGCGCCTTTTTGCACGTCGCGACTCGCCGATGCCGGTGCCAGGGTAATCAAGGTCGAACGGACCGAGGGCGATTTCGCTCGCGGCTATGACCATGTTGTGGATGGCGAAAGCGCCTATTTTGTCTGGGTCAATCGCGGCAAGGAATCCATTTGCCTGGATATCAAAGATTCCGTTCGATGCCGACCTGCTGCACACGATGCTTGGTGAGGCGGATGTATTTATCCAGAATCTTGCTCCGGCGCGGCTGCGCGCGCTGGCTTTGAGTCAAAGGCGCTGCGGGTGGCCAATCCACAACTGATTACAGTGGACATCTCCGGTTATGGCGACACCGGGCCTTATCGCGATATGAAGGCATATGACTTACTGGTGCAGTGTGAGAGCGGACTGGCGGCCATAGCCGGCGCCCCGGAGCAGCCGGGCAGGGTAGGGGTGTCTGTCTGCGATATCGCGTGTGGTATGTACGCTCATGCGGCGGTTCTCGAGGCGCTGCTTGAACGGCGACAAACCGGTCGTGGCAGGGACTCTCCGTGTCCCTGTTTGATGCGATGGCGGACTGGATGACCGTTCCGCTATTGCATCGCCAGTACGCGGGGGCGGGGCACCCGGGCGCGTGGGTCTCAACCACCCGTCCATAGCGCCCTATGGCGCATTCTCCTGTAAGGGCGGTGAGCAGGTTGTCATAGCCATCCAGAATGATCGCGAGTGGGTGAGTTTTTGCGAGGCGGTGCTGGCGCGACCCGACCTGGCCGGTGATCCGCACTTTCAGACCAACGTGGGGCGTTGCGCCAATCGCCCGGCACTGGAGGAAGAGATCAACCGCGTCTTCTCGCAATTGAGCGCGCGGAGCTGGCCGGGCGATTGTTGCGGCTAGGATTGCCTTCGGCGCAGTCAATTCGGTGGCCGACCTCGTCCGGCATCCGCAGTTGCGGCGGGTGTCGGTGGACGGCGTCTGGTGTGGTTGATCTGGTGGCGCCACCATTCGACGAGGGACAGCAGCCCCGATTGCGGGCGGTGCCGGGGCTGAAGGAGCACAGCGAGCAGATTCGCAGGAGTTTCAGCGTGGGCGCGTCTGGCGCTGGCCATCGGGTGAGGCTTGCCCGCTTGTGACACCAATCGACAGAGAAATTACAGGACTGGATAGGCCGCACTCGTACTTGTGAGGATGTGCTGTCTGCCGGGCCCGCCGCCGCCTTGTCCGCAACGCTGGATTACGCGCAGCCGCGCGCGCGCGCCGGTGATGAGCTGCCCGCCTGCTGGCATTGGTTGTATTTCCAGGAGCCGGTGGCGACGTCCGCTCTGGGAGTGGATGGACACCCCCCACGTGGAGAGTTCCTCCTGCCGGTTTCCTGCCACGGCGCATGTGGGCAGGTAGCCGCCTGCGTTTTATCGACCCGCTGTGTGTGGGTGAGGAGGTGCGTCGAACGTCTACTATCGCCAGTGTCGTATCCAGACAGGGTCGCAGTGGTCAGTTGGTTTTTGTCACCGTGCACCACCGGATCTTTCACGGCAACACGCTCGCCATCGAAGAAGAACAGGACCTCGTATACCGGGGGCCTGCGGCGGGGATATCGTCCCGTTGCTGTCTCGGCGCGGTCAGGGTCGCAGTGGTCCAGAAGGATAATGCCGGATCCGGTCCTGCTGTTTCGCTATTCCGCCCTCACCTTCAACAGTCACCGAATCCACTACGACCGGGATTACGCGACAGGCGGGGAAGGTTATCCATCCCTGGTAGTTCAGGGTCCGCTCACCGCTACTCTGCTGCTGGATTTGCTATACGGGAAATGCCTTCGGCGGCCGTCAGGGAGTTGGGTTTCGTGCGCTCGGGACATTGCTGGGGGCAAGCCCTTCACGGTGCACGGGAGTCAGGAGGGACAGGCGGTCCGGTTGTGGGCGATGGATGCGGCGGGTGCGACGTGCATGGATGCGCGGGTCCTTCTCGGGGACGACTGACACGCTGCAACAGGGGCTGCCGGTACGAATCCTCCGCCGACCTTATATCAATTTGTTTAGTGAATAGTAAAAATCCTCACTATTGATTTCAATTATGGCAGCGGCATAGCTACACTGGGCCGGCTTTTACCAGAGGTTGCCTGCCCGACCCGGCACGGCAACCCCAACAACCAGAATGACCGCAACCCAGTATCCAGAGGTAGTACCATGTCTACATTTCAAAAATGAAATTGCTGAATTGGCCCGGCTGCGCGAGCAAAACGGCAGTGCGTGGGATGACATCAACCCTGAGTCTGCCGCGCGTATGCGCCTGCAAAACCGCTTTCGGACTGGCCTTGATATCGCCAGGTACACGGCGGCCATCATGCGCAAGGATATGGCTGAGTACGATGCCGACAGCAGTCAGTACACCCAGTCCCTGGGCTGCTGGCACGGCTTTATTGGCCAGCAGAAACTGATTGCCATCAAAAAGCACTTCGGCGATACCCGCAAGCGCTACCTATACCTTTCTGGCTGGATGATCGCTGCACTCCGCTCGGAGTTCGGTCCGTTGCCCGATCAGTCAATGCATGAGAAGACCTCGGTACCGGCACTGATCGAGGAGCTCTACACGTTTTTACGGCAGGCAGACGCCCGCGAACTGGGTGGATTGTTCCGGGAACTGGATGCTGCCCGCGCCGCCGGAGATAACGTCGCGCAAAAGGCCGCGCAGAAGAAGATTGACAACTTCCAGACCCACGTGGTGCCGATCATCGCCGACATCGATGCCGGCTTTGGCAACGCCGAAGCCACCTATCTGCTGGCCAGGAAGATGATCGAGGCTGGCGCCTGTGCTATCCAGATCGAAAATCAGGTGTCTGATGAGAAACAGTGCGGGCACCAGGACGGCAAGGTCACTGTGCCGCATGAGGATTTTCTCGCAAAGATTCGTGCGGTGCGTTACGCCTTCCTCGAGTTGGGCGTTGATGACGGGGTCATCGTGGCCCGAACCGACTCCCTTGGTGCCGGCCTGACCAAGCAGATCGCCGTAACACATACACCGGGTGACCTGGGAGACCAGTACAACAGCTTTCTCGATATGGAAGAGCTTAGCGTCGCGGACATGAACCACGGCGATGTCATTATCAAGTATCACGACCAGCTGATGCGTCCAAAGCGCCTGCCATCCAACCTGTACCAGTTTCGCAAAGGCACCGGTGAGGATCGCTGTGTGCTGGACTGTATTACCTCGCTGCAGCACGGCGCCGACCTGCTGTGGATCGAGACCGAGAAGCCGCACATAGGCCAGATAGCCGGTATGGTAAACCGCATCCGTGAGGTGATCCCCAACGCCAAACTGGTATACAACAATTCGCCCTCCTTCAACTGGACACTCAACTTCCGGCAGCAGACGTATGACGCCTGGAAAAAAGCAGGGAAGGATGTATCCGCTTACGATCGTGACGCCTTGATGAGCGTGGATTATGACGCGACCGAACTGGCCGCTGAAGCCGACGAGCGAATTCGTACGTTCCAGGCGGACGCCGCGCGCGAGGCGGGCATTTTCCATCACCTGATTACGTTGCCGACGTATCACACCGCAGCCTTGTCCACGGACAACCTGGCCAGGGAGTACTTCGGTGAGCAGGGCATGCTGGGCTACGTCAAAGGTGTGCAGCGCAGGGAGATCCGCGAGGGCATAGCCTGCGTGAAACACCAGAATATGGCCGGTTCTGACCTGGGTGACGATCACAAGGAATACTTTGCAGGCGAAGCCGCACTGAAAGCGGGCGGTAAGGACAACACCATGAACCAGTTTGGCTAAGCCTGGCTATCCACGTCTGCAGTGACTGCGGTGCAAGGGCGGGTGTTTACCCGCCCTTTTTTTTGTCCCCCGGTATCGGGGTCCAACAGGTTATGAGTGTGGTACATTCTGCCTCGACCGTCGGTTACGATGGCAGGTGCAGCGGAGGAGAGACAACATGCGCTGGGACGATATTGATAAGCAGGTATGCTCTGTCGCCCGGGCCCTGTCCGTGGTCGGTGAGCGCTGGACCATGTTGATCCTGCGAGATGCCTTTCTCGGCACCCGCCGCTTCGATCAGTTCCAGAGTAACCTGGGCATCACCCGCCACCGCCTGTCGGAGCGGCTGGGTAAGCTGGTGGAGCAAGGTGTGTTGGTGAAAGTGCCATATCACGATCGACCACTACGTTATGAATATCGCCTGACCCGCAAAGGTCTCGGGCTTTATCCGGTACTGATGAGCCTGTCGCGCTGGGGCGATGAATGGATGGACAAGGGAAATGGAGCGCCACTGGAATACGTGCACCAGTCCTGCGGACACAAGACCAGGCCCACGCTGACCTGCAACGAATGCGGCGAACCGCTTCGCCCACAGGAGGTCAGGCCGCAATTGGGGCCCGCGCTGCGCGGCAGCGGGAGCCCGCAACAAACCGCCGCCCTGAAGGATATTCCCGCGCTATTTAACCAGGGCCGTTAATCCGCGAGCCGGCCGGGTTACTGGGCCGCCACCAGCGCCTGGTCAATGTCTGCCAGGATGTCGTCGATGTGCTCTATCCCAATAGACAATCGCACCATATCCTCGCTTACTCCCGCCGATGCCAGTTCCTGCTCGTTGAGCTGTCTGTGCGTCGTGCTGGCGGGATGGCAGGCCAGCGATTTGGCGTCTCCGATGTTTACCAGGCGCAGGATCAATTGCAGGGCGTCGATGAAGCGCATGCCCGCCGCCATGCCACCCTTGATGCCAAAGCTGAGGATGCCGGCCGCTTTGCCACCACAGTACTTTTTGCAGTTTTCGCGGTACGGACTGTCGTGCAGCGCGGCGTAGTTTACCCAGCTGACCTGTGGATGCTTATGCAGGTGTTTTGCCACTTTTTTCGCATTCTTGCAGTGTTGCTTCATCCTCAGGCTCAGGGTTTCCAGGCCCTGCATGATGAGGAATGCGCTGTGCGGTGAAAGGGCGGCGCCGGTATTGCGCAACGGCACCACCCGACACCTGCCGATATAGGCAGCGGGCCCCATGGCCTCGGTATACACCACACCGTGATACGATGGGTCTGGCGTGCTCATGATGGCGAAGCGTTGCCCCTGTTTGCCGCCCAGTCGAATCTGCCGGAGTCGACAATCGCACCGCCGATGGTGGTGCCATGACCGCCAATATACTTGGTCAGCGAGTGTACCGAGATATCCGCGCCATAATCGAACACGCGGCACAACAAAGGCGTCGCCACGGTATTGTCGACAATCAGCGGAACGCCCGCGGCGTGGGCTATTTCGGCCCAGCGGGCAATATCAACGATATTGCCCGCCGGATTACCGATGGACTCGCAGAAAAGTGCCTTGGTATTTTCGTCGATCAGCGCAGCGACTGTATCGAAGTCGTCCGCGGCGGCAAAGCGCGTCTCGATACCCTGTCGGGGAAACGTATGGGCGAACAGGTTGTAAGTGCCCCCGTAAAGTTGCGAAGTACTGACGATATTACTGCCGACGGCGGCAATCGCCTCGATAGCGTAGCGTATCGCTGCCATTCCTGACGCCAGTGCCAGCGCCCCGACGCCACCCTCCAGTTCCGTCAGGCGCTGTTCCAGAACTGCGTTGGTAGGATTCATGATGCGGCTGTAGATATTGCCGGGTACCTGCAGGTTAAACAGGTCCGCCCCATGCTGACTATCGTTGAAAGTGAAGGAGGTAGTCTGGTAGATCGGTGTAGTGGCTGCGTTGGTGGTGGGGTCGCCTGCGTAGCCGGCGTGCAGCGCGATTGTTTCTGGTTTCATGGTGTGGTCCTTGTCTGCGGGGATGATCCGTCGGTTGCTGGAACGCAGAGCTTAGCAAAGGCGGGGCTACTCGCAAGGGGTCTGTTGTTGCTGCCTTGACGCGTGACGGCGGCAAGGGGTTAGCGCAGTTGGTCGAGTTGTTCGCACAGGCGCCCTGCGCCCAACAGTATACGGGCCGTGGGGCGCTGCATGTGGTCAGGATTGATAAAAAACAGCCCATGACCGGCAACCGCCGCCAGCGAGGGATAGGCGAGCCACTGATCAAGCCACTCGGGGCGCGCTTCATCCATGCCGCTGGCAACAATGGCGTCCGGGTCTTTCAGCAAGACGGACTCTACGCTGACGCGCGGAGCCAACGCCCTGGCGTCGCTGAAAACGTTATGGCCACCACACAGGGCTATGACCTCGCTGATAAGGTGGTCGCCGTTTATCGTTTGCAGCGGCTCGTTCCAGACCTGGTAAAAAACGCCGAGCTGCCGTCGACCGCTATAGCGGTTGCGCAATGCGTCCAGTTGCGTTTCTATGCGAGCCGCCTCGATTTCGCCGGTACTCCCGGTGCCGGCCAGCTGGCTGAGCGCGCGGATGGTTTGTGGTATGTCGGTAAGATGCCGCAACTCACTCACGAATACGGGAATACCCAGGCCATCGAGTTTTGACAGCGTCTGCATGCCATTGCCGGAGCCCCACATCACAACCAAATCCGGGTGCAGTGCGAGAATCTGCTCCAGGCTGAAGGCGTTATAGGTGCCTACCTCGGGAATAG
The DNA here is from genome assembly GCA_041395965.1 of Halioglobus sp. Lineage (GTDB taxonomy): Bacteria > Pseudomonadota > Gammaproteobacteria > Pseudomonadales > Halieaceae > Marimicrobium. The sequence goes on along the minus strand of JAWKZM010000019.1, from coordinate 47,858 downwards.
CCCCGGCCGCTGGCGGGTAATTACTGTAAGTGACGGCACCCACCACCCGATCGCCCGCTCCGGCGCTGAACAGGTTTTCCACGATGTCCGGCGCAAGCGCCACGATACGGCCGGCGGGATGCTCCAGGGTAACCTGCCGACCGGCGGAGTCCTGTACGGTAATCGCCTGTGCGGATGTGGCGAGGGCGCACAGCATCACCAGCGGGTAAAGCCATTTCATGGCGCGGCGCCGCGTCGGGGGATGATCATCGGGTAGCCCTCCAGCGGATGGTGGCTTATGGTGACATCGACGCCGAACACCGCTTTGAACAACACCGCGGTGAATACCTCTTGCGGACGTCCCAGGGCCGCCGCGCGGCCGCCGTCGAGCACCAGTATCCGGTCGGCGATACTCGCGGCCAGGTTGACATCGTGTATCACCAGCACCACGCTGCAGCCGCGATTCGCAAGGTGACGCACCGCCTCAAGCACCTGCTGCTGATGGGCCAGGTCCAGGGCTGAGGTGGGCTCGTCCAGCAGCAGCAACTGCCCGTGCAACGACTGCTCGCCGCAGATCTGGGCGAACACCCTGGCGACCTGGGTGCGCTGTTTCTCTCCGACTGAAAGCCTTGTATACAGCCGGTGCCGCAGAGCCGATGTGTCTGTGAGTCGCAGGGCTTCCTCCACGATGGCCAGATCAACCTGGTGACCGCTGCTGTGTGGTGTGCGTCCCAGCATGACCACCTCCTCGACCGTGTAGGGAAAGTTGAGCAGCGACATTTGTGGCAGGAAGGCCATGTGTCGAGCGCGCTCCTGCGATGACCAGTCCGACAGGGAGCGATTCCGGAAGATCGCCTGTCCGGTCGTCGCGGGGATGTCTCCGGATATAAACTGCAGCAGGCTGGACTTGCCGGCCCCATTGGGTCCCGCCAGCGCCAGTATCGATCCGTGTTCCAGTGTGAATGTGATATTTTCCAGCAGCGCACTCCCCCAGGGCGCGGCACAGATACGTTGCAGTTGCAGCGTGGTCAACTGCGAAAATTGCCCGGGAGCAGGCTGCATTGCACTATTGCATGCCATAGTGGTGACGCTTGCGCAGTAGCGAGATAAAAAAGGGCACGCCGACAACCGTGGTGATTACACCAACCGGCAACCCGTAGGCGCCACCACGATGCGCGCGAGCGTGTCCGCCACGACCAGCAGTAGTGCGCCTGCCAAAGCCGAAGCCGGCATCAGGTAGCGGTGATCAGGCCCCGCCAGCATCCGTACCATGTGTGGCACTACCAGCCCCACGAAGGCGATGGTACCCACGAGCGCAACTGAGGTACCAACGCCCACCGCGACCCAACTGATCAGCGCCAGCTTGACATGGCTCACGCTGATACCAAGGTGCCGTGCCTCGGATTCCCCCAGCAGCAGCGCATTGAGCGCCCTGGCATACCGCGGCAGTACTGCCAGCAACGCGCTGCTGACCACCGTGGCCAGAATAAGGCGGGGGTAATTGGCGCCATCCAGCCCCCCCATTTTCCACAGGCTGATGCGCCGCAGCATGTCGTTGTCAGCAAAGAACTCCAGCAGGCTACCCAGAGCTCCGGACAGGGCGGTAATCGCGATCCCGGCAAGCAACATCGTTGCAACCGAGGTGCCGCTGGGGGAGGTCGCCAACCGATAGACGAGTAACACCGCGATCACGCCACCCGTGAAGGCGCCGGCTGATACCAGAGTGAGGCCGACATAGCCCTGCAGCAGGCTGCCGCCGGTCACGATCACCAGAGCGGCGCCGAGGGAGGCACCCGCGGTGACGCCAATCAGGGAAGGATCTGCCAGTGGATTTCGAAACAGGCCCTGCATCGCCGCGCCGCTGATGGCCAGTGTGGCGCCCATGACGGCGGCGAGCAGGACCCGCGGCAAACGGATTTGGCCCACTATCAGCGCCTGTTGGGTTGCCACCTGCCCGCGCAATGTATCAGCCAGTCCGTGACCGACTTCCGGCAGGGACAGGCTCACGGCGCCGGTGGCCAGGCCCAGTGCCATGGCACATGGCAGGAGGGCTGCGAGCGCGACGAGTAATAGTCGCGCGCGCTGTTGCCGATGGGAGTAATGGCTGGCGTTAATAGTCGACGCCCTTGCGCGCCATGATGCCGGCCCTGAATGCGTGTTTGACATCCTTTACTTCCGACACAGTATCCATCACCCCTTGCAGCGCCGAGCCGCCACCACGACCGGTCACAATGACACTCTGCGTGGTCGGTCGCTCGGCGATGGTGTGGATGATCTCGTCTTCGGGCAGGTAGTCGAAGGCAATCATGTAGGTCAGCTCATCCAGTACCACGAGGTCGTAGCGAGCATCGCGAAGCATGTCCCGGGCCACCGCCCAGGTCCGGATAGCGGCGACGATATCGCCGCTGCGATCCTGCGTGTCCCAGGTAAAGCCCGTACCCATCTGGTAGAAGTCCACCTGTGGGCAGTGTTCCCGCAGGTAGATTTCCTCGCCCGATAGTTGCTCGCCCTTGATGAACTGCACGACGCCAACCTTGTAACCGTAGCCGAGCGCGCGCATCACCATGCCGAAGGCGGAGCTGGATTTGCCCTTGCCATCGCCGGTCAGCAGTATGGCGACCCCGCGATCCAGGCGGGCGGCGTCGATGCTGGCGTCCACATTGGCCTTCTGCTTTTGCATCGCCGCCTTGTGCTTGGCGTCCTTTCGGTTGTCACTCATCGGGCATCCCCTAGAAGGAATATCTCAGGCCGGCATAGGTGGCGGTCCCGCTGGTATTGTAAGTTGGAACCTCCTCGTAGTCTTCATTGAGCAGGTTTTCCACCCGCCCGTAAATATCCAGGCCGGTGACCAGGGCATAGCTGGCAGTCAGATCCACCACCTCGTAGTTGTCCAGTTTCTCACCGTCCAGGCCCTGCGCATCGCGCGACATGCGGACAAAGAGGCCCAGCACCAGGCGCTGCGCCAATGGCTTCCACGTCAGGCCCAGGTTCGCCAGCTCCTTCGGGCGGAAGATGCGATTGGTGCCGCCATTGGCTTCGGTCTCGTTATAGGTGTAGTTGCTGGAGACCCAAAGGTTATCGGCGACCGGCGCCTGCGCGACCAGTTCCACTCCTGTTGAGCGGGAGTCACCATCGCCTTGCAGGTAGCCTGAGTAGTCCACCAGGTCGAAGTAAATTTCGTCTTTCACGGTCTGGTTGAAATATACGGCTTCGAGATAGACGCCGGACACGGTCGACCAGGACACGCCCAGGTCGTAGCCCTTGCTCTCTTCCTCGGACAGCTGGGTTCCCTGTGCTGGTGGATAGGCGAAATCACCCTGGTTGTAGGCAATCTCGTACAGGCTCGGTGCGCGGAACCCGGTACCGTAGGTTCCCTTGAGTTTGAGTTCGCCCTCGAACAGGTTTAGCAGGTAGGCGCCGCTTACGCGGTATGACGTATGGCTGCCGAAGTCATCGTTGTCGTCGTAGCGCCCTCCGGCGGTTACGTATAAGGTGTCCTGGAAACCTCCCTGGTATTCCATGTAATAGCCCTGCTGGTTGCGGTCGGTATCGATACTGCCGTCATTCATGGATTCTTTCTCCAGGTCGACGCCGTATACCAGCTTCAGGGCATCATCGGCGGAAAACGTCCCCAGGTACCCGCTGCGTTCCAGGGAGCCTTCGGGCCTGAAGCTGGAAACGCCTTGGGAATAAAAGTTACGGTCGGTATCGCTGTTGCTGTAGAACAGTTCGTGGTCGAAGCGACCGAGTTCGTAGTTGCCCTGCACTCGCCACGCCTGCTGCTTGTAATCGTCCTGGCACTGGTCCGTGCGCTCGAAATCGGCGGTGTAGCACTCGTCGTAGTCGTTGGTGGAGTCGATGTTATGAATCGCCAGACCGAAACGCAGATTGTCGGCGGCATTCCACCCGAACCTGCCATGCAGGTTGTGTTCTTGTAGCCGTCATCATCGCGCAGGTCAGTGTCGTCAGTGCGCGAGTTGAAACCGTCGGTCTGGTAGTTTGCGGCGGACAGGTTAAAGTCTACGCTGTCGTTGCCGGCGCCCACATTGCCTGCAAATTGTTGCGTGCCGTATCGACCTCCCTCGGCGCTGATTTCCCGCCTGCACCCTGTTCGGGTGCGAAGGTGGTGATGTTGACCACTCCGCCCGCATCAGCGCCATACATCAGGCCCTGTGGCCCGCGCAGGATCTCGACGCGCTGGACCCCGGAACTCAGCAGTTGCTCGACGCGCGGGCTGACCTGCGGAGACGACGTGTCGGAAATATCGATCCCGTCCAGCAACATCATGGTGCGGTAGCCGTCCTCGCCGCGAATCCTGAAAGAAGTGGCGCCGCCCGGTCCTCCGGCGTTGGAAACCTGCACGCCCGGCTGGGTCCGCAGGATTTCGTACAGGGAGTTGAATCCGAGCTGGTCGATATCATCCTGAGTGACGACGGACACCGATGTGCCGATCTCGCGCAGCGGCATGGGCACACGGGAGGAGGTGACGACTATTTCCTCAAGCTTGTCGGTGGCAGCGGTGCTTTGTGCTATTCCTGGCAGGGGTGCCGCAGTCGCCAGCAACACAAGGGTAAAACCTGGAAATTTCTGCATCTTATTATCCTCAATTGCCGAATATCATTGGCGATTGAGGGAGGGGATCTGGGAACGCAATGCAAGCATTGAGCAACCGTGTATGAAGCCCTCCGCTCCATCGTTGCGCATCACCAGGCAGGTATCGGGCTCACAGTCGCTGACTGTATACCGTTGCGGGGGCAGCGGTGGATTGGGCGATAGCCGTTCCACACTTCCCATTTAACCCACCCAGCGAAGAGATAAAGCATTCGCGGTGGGCACCTGGATAGGGGAGGGACTCTAAAGAGATGGATGCACGTTGTCAATGAAGACCGTTCGCGCCCGCAGGGCGCGGAGTCCCCGGCAGGGAGTGGGTTGTACAGCACCCGATGGGGAAGGCTGACAAGACTTGCCGGCATTGCGTAAACTGGCGGGCCTGTTGTCCAGCATGGTAATAACGCTTGAATCTCACCCCGCAGATGGTTGAACGGGTCGCTGCTCTGTTGGGCAGGCCGCCCCGGGGACTGGAGGAAATCGCCGTAGTGGGCGCCGATGGGGAGCCCGTGGTAATTCGTGTGGCGTCCCTGGTGGATGACAAGCCCTTTCCCACGCTCTTCTGGCTGGTTGACCCCGCGATGTGCTACCGCATAGACCAGTTGGAGGCCGCGGGATTCATCAGGCAGTTGCAACAGCGTGTGGACGCGGATCCGGACTTGCGGCAGGCGATGCGGGAGGATCATCAAGCCCATATTGCGTTGCGTGAGGCGTCCATGCGACCGGCTTTACGCCGGCGACTGCTGGCGTTGAATTTTGGCGGCGCGCTGGCCAACAAGGGTATCGGCGGAATCGCCGATTTCTCCCGTATCCGCTGCCTGCATACCTGGTACGGCGCACATCTTGTCGTGCCCAATACGGTGGGCAGGCTGCTTGATGACCACTGGCGCAAACTATCGGCCCGATAGCCGCGAGCCTTGTTTTACTGTGGTATATTACGCGGCCCTGGTTTCGGGGCCTTCTCCCGAGACGACAACCTGGTAAAGAGCATGACCGCGAGAACCGATGATCTGCGCATCCAGCAGATCAATGAATTGATTTCCCCGGAACAGTTGATCCGAGATATCGGCGTCAGCGAACGTGCGGCGGAGACCGTCGCCCAGGCCCGGCAGACCATACACCGCATCCTCAATGGCGAGGATGACCGCCTGTTGGTCATCGCGGGCCCCTGTTCCATCCACGACCCGGCGGCGGCGCTGGATTACGCCGCTCTGCTGCAGCGGGCCGCACAGGAACTGGAGGACGACCTGTTCGTGGTGATGCGCGTCTATTTTGAAAAGCCCCGCACCACGGTGGGTTGGAAGGGGCTGATCAACGACCCGGACCTCAACAACAGCTTTCATATCAACAAGGGTTTGCACATCGCGCGGCAGTTGCTGCTGGATCTCGCAGAACTGGGTTTGCCCGCCGGTACCGAATACCTGGACCTGATCAGCCCGCAGTATGTCGCTGACCTGGTCTCCTGGGGCGCAATTGGCGCGCGTACTACAGAAAGCCAGACCCATCGCGAGTTGACGTCGGGATTATCGTGCCCGGTGGGGTTCAAGAATGCGACTGACGGCGATATCCAGGTGGCGATAGACGCTATCAAGTCGGCGTCCCAGCCACACCATTTCCTGTCGGTAACCAAGCAGGGTCGCTCGGCTATTTTCCAGACAACAGGGAATGAGGACTGCCACATTATACTGCGCGGCGGCAACCACCCGAATTACGACATGTTTTCGGTGGAGGATGCCGAGGCGATGCTCGACAAAGCGGGGCTGCCGGCGCGCATTATGATCGACGCGAGTCATGCCAATTCCCGCAAGGTTCCCGCACGGCAGGTCGATGTTGCCAGCGATATCGCCACCCAGGTGATGCGCGGGAGTCGGAGCATTATCGGGCTCATGCTGGAGAGCAATCTCGTGGAAGGTCGGCAGGAAGTCGTCGCGGGCCAGCCCTTGACCTACGGACAGAGTATCACCGACCCCTGTATCAGCTGGGAAAGTACTCTCCCCCTTTTGCAGGAACTGGCCGGCGCGGTACGCCAGCGCCGCGCGCGATAGCCTGTGGCTGCCGGGGTCCCACGCGCGGATTCGTGCCCGCTCGGGATGTAAATCTGAACCGTCCGGGCGCTTATGGCGCATTCGCTGGAGTGCGCGACCCGTCGGCGCTACTGTGGGGCTCCCCGACAGTAATCTTCGTTTACGAGTGAGGTAGAGACCATGCATCTGGGATTCAGCTCCATGAACACAGCGGATGATCCGGCCCCCCATATTCTGGCGAAAACGCTGGAAGAGGCAGGATTTGAGTCGCTCTGGTATGGCGAGCACAGCCATATCCCGGTGGAGCGCCGGACACCGTATCCGCCGGGCGGTGAATTGCCCGAGCCCTACAAGAAAATGATGGACCCCTATGTGTCGCTGATGGCTGCTGCCGCCGCAACCACCACACTGAAGCTGGGCACCGGCATCGCGCTGCTGATGGAGCGGGAGCTGTTCTCCCAGGCCAAGACTATTGCAACACTGGATCGGCTCTCCAACGGTCGTGTGATAATAGGCTGCGGCGTGGGTTGGAACCAGGAGGAATTCGAGAATGCGACGGACCTGCCGTTCAAGCGGCGTTACCTCGCCCTGAAGGAAACAGTGCTGGCCCAGCGCGCCCTGTTCACCGACCCCGAGCCCGAGTTCCACGGCGAGTTGGTTGATTTCGATCCGGTCTGGTTCGAGCCGAAGGCGATGCGCCCGGGTGGCCCGCCTGTCACCTTCGGGGCGATGGGTCCACTGGGTGTCAAGCACGCGGCGCAGTGGGCGGATGGCTGGATGCCGGTGGATGTGGCGATGCAGGATATCGGTCAGGAGATCAGGAACTTCAGGGAGTTGGTGCGCGAGCATGGCCGTAACCCCGACGCGGTAGAGATCACGCTGGTGGTGATGGCACCCGTCACGGCGGATGTGTTGAAATCCTACCGCGACCTCGGGGTAGATCGCTGCAATATCGGTGTCGGCATGCAGAACTGGGACAAGCCGGAGATCGTGATGCCCATGATCGAGCAGTTTGCCAAACTCATTCCCGAGTTGTGATGCACCAGTGTCACTGTTCTTTCTGGTCCAGCCACAGGCCGAAGAGCTTGTACCAGATTGACAGGACTACGGCCCCGATAAAGAGACCGATGATCCCGGACATGATCATGCCGCCTATGGCTCCGATCAGTATGACGGGCATTGGGATATCGAGTCCCCGGCCCATGAGTAGTGGTTTCAGGATGTTGTCGCTGGCACCGGCAAGCATTTGGTAGACGGTGAAAATGACGGCAGTGGTGGTGTCCATGGTGGACCAGACGTAGATAACAATGGGACCTACCACGAGCAGTGCCGGCAACTGCGCTATGGTGAGTACCAGAATGATGGCGCTCCATAACGCGGCGCCGGGAATCCCCGCAACAAACAGCCCCAGGGAGATCAGGCCGGTTTGTATAACCGCCACACCGACGACACCCTGCAGCACGCTGCGGACGGTCGCCACGGCGAGCGGAGCCCACTCCCCGCCGGGACTGACACCACCCACCCTGACAAAAAAGCGTTTGGCCGCCTCCTGGCAACTCTCGGCATAGGTCATGAAGCCACCGGCGATGATGATCGACACCACGAACATCAGAACACCGAGGAGGCTGCTGCCCAGTCGCTTCAGCGCGGTCGTACTCAATTCCCTGATCTGGTTCGCGTGGGCCAGTAAGAATGATTCAAGGTCGTTGCTCGCGCTACTCCAGCCGCTGTAAAGCGGTTTGCCAATCAGCGGCCAGCTTTCAACCTTGGCCGAAGGTGGGGGGACCCGTATCTGGCCCTGGTCCAACGCCGCCGAGAGGTGCCTGAATCCCTTGACCGTGGCATCGGTAAGAGACCAGGCGGGTAACACCAGCACGAGAATGAAACCCACGGTCACCATGGTAACGGCGACGCCACGGTGCCCACCCATCCTGGGCTGTAGCCACTGCACCAACGGAAAGGCCGCTATGGCGATGATGGCACCCCACATGATCGGGATCGTGAAGGGCCTGATAATGTCGTAGGACAGCACCAGCAGCAGCACGATCAGGCCGATGCGCAGTGACGATTCGATCATGTTGCGGACGAAGAGAGGATCGAATCCCGCGTTGGATTTATCGTCAGTCATGCTGTTCTCCAGTTACGCTTTTGGATTCTTCGGCGACCGGCTGTTAAAGGCGCCGACCATGCTGGCGACCACTATCGCCATATAGAAGCTGCCGGTGATCGCTTGCAGGTAGGCCAGTGTACGGATGACCGGCACCGCCGGAGTGATATCACCATACCCCAGCGTGGTCATGGTGACATAGCTGAAATACGCTGCCGCGCCGAAATTCTCGTCCCATTGCTGGTAACTCAATCCACTCAAGCCCTGCGGCCAGGCCTCCAGGGCGATGAGGTACAACACTGTCCATATCAGGCCAAGCAATAGGTAGATCGCGATGGTACCGGCAATGGTGTTCAGCTCTATACCACCGGTGCGCAGGACCTGCTTCGATGCGGTGTATACCATGCCGCAAAAGAAAACCAGGATGATAACAAGGCAGGCGAGGGAGATCGCATGGGATTGCCTGACTTCATACAGTCCATTTGCCGCCAGATGCAGCACGAGAATGAGCGCCACGAATCGCCGCCATCGCTTGCTCAGGTTGAGGCTGAAATAGGCTGCCAGTTGGGGCAGAAACATGATCACGTGCAGCAGGATACGGTTTTCATGCTGCCAGTACGAGTTTACAAAGGAGGAAAAGACCAACAGGAAAACCAAGGCGGCGGTAAAGAAAAAGAAATTATTGTGAGAGTCAATTCGCTTCACTCTCCTGTTCTCCCGAGACAAAAAATTTTCCTGGTAGTCTACTCCATGCGCGGTCGCGCGGCGAATTGTGTTAGATTCCCCCAGGACATCTTTTACAGGTAAGACACAATGCGATGGCGCAATGGACGCGTTCTAGTGCAGGTGCTTCTGCTGTCGAGCCCGCTGCTGTGCGCGACTCGAGTCATCGCAGTTGAACAGGCCGATGTGGCGGTACTGGAAAGTGAGTGTGAAGCGGCGCGGCAGGAAGCACTGGCGCCTATTCGCGCCAGGCGAACCCAGTCCTGCATAGAGCAGGAACTGCATGGCAGGGAGTACTGCGAGCAGTACTATACTACCTACGGCAACGTATCTCGCGGCCCTGGAGGTGCACCCACCCAAGGCTATTTCTACGATCTGCCGGAGTGTAAGGCCTGGCTGGATGCCAGGCAGGCGCTGGGCGCCGGCCCCTGATGGCGCAGTCGTGCCGTCCCGGCACGGCGACCAGTGCCTACCCTGTACCTTGAGCAAGCAACGTAATTTTTACAGAGGGAGCAGCGCGATGTTGGTAAGGGTAGCGAGTATCCTGCAGCTGATTCTGCTGCTGTGTGCGCCCGGCATGGGAATGGCGCAGACACAGGCAGGCAGCGAATCTGCGGGCATCGAGGAAACGCTACAGGACCTTGACCGTAATATAGCGGAGGCCAAGTTGCTGGATAGCCGGATAAGCATGCTATCTGAAAAGGACCGTGAGGCGATGATTTATCGCCGGGATCAGCGGGATTTCGGCTTGTTGCAGGAGATGGGAGAACTGGCGCAACGCGCGGCAAAACTGCCCGAGGATGACCCGCAGAGAACTGTGCTGACCCGACGACTCCAAGCGGACCTGGGTGGCGTGATCGACGTCATTTTTCAGCGTAACGAGGAGCTCGATCAGCGTATCTCGCGGTTGAACAGGGAATTGGAGAGCCTTACGGGTGCCCCGCGCCTCGAGCAGGAAGCGTACCTGTTCAGTCTCCAAACGTTGCAGATAAAGTCCTTCCAGGCAGCAGTGGACGTTATCGAGGGGCGCAAGGCACTGGGACTGCCGGTGAATCACAGTCTGGACAGGCTCAAACAGCAACTGTACACACGCGCTGAAATCCTCATGGGTCGCCTGGAATATTCAGCCGCAGTCGAATCTGCGCTCAGTGATCGACTGAAGGAGGACTCGAAAAATGCTGAATTGACTGCTGCCCTGGGTTCTTCGGCCATGGCGCGCGCAGAGGATTTACAGCAACTCAGCGCGATCAGTACGGAATTGGGGCGACTCGACCTGGACAACTCCGAGTACAAGGCGTTGTTGCTGCAGCAGGGAAGCGACCTGTCGGTGCGCGATATCGAAGGGGCGCTCGTTACCAGGCTCATACGTGAAAGTTGGGACTCCGTGCGCGTGGACCTGATCGAACAGGCTCCGGATTTACTCTTTAACCTGGCGATATTTGTCGTCGTGTTGTTGGTATTCCAGACGCTGTCCCGACTCACCCGGCGCGCGGTCATCTCCGCTTGCACGCGTTCCAGTTGAATATGTCTACCCTGTTCAAGGATACGCTGGCATCCGTATCGAGTGGCGTGGTCATGGTCATCGGTATCATGATCGCCCTGTCCCAGGTGGGCATTTCTCTGGGCCCGATGTTGGCCGGACTCGGTGTGGCGGGTTTTATCGTCGGTTTCGCCCTGCAGGATACCCTGGGTAATTTCGCCGCTGGCAGTATGATTCTGCTCTACCGGCCCTACGACGTGGACGACTACGTGGAGGTGACCGGTGCCGCAGGCCTGGTCAAGAAGATGAGCCTGGTCTCGACCACGATCGCCACGGTGGACAACCAGACGCTGGTGGTTCCCAACAGCAAGATCTGGGGCGATGTGATTAAAAATGTGACCGCCCAGAGCACCCGCCGCGTGGACCTTCTGTTCTCTATTGGCTACGACGATGACATCGAACTGGCCGAGCGGGTACTGCGTGAAATTGTCACCGGCCACGAGCTGGTACTGGCAAGTCGGGCCGGTAATCCGGCTGCATAACCTCGGGGAATCATCGCTCGATTTCGTCGTTCGCCCCTGGGTGAAGTCCGCGGATTACTGGTCGGTGTACTGGGATCTTACCCGGGAAGTCAAAATGCGGTTCGACCGCGAGGGCCTGTCCATTCCCTTTCCCCAGCGCGACGTGCATATTTACCGGGACCCGGCCGGAGTTGCTGACGAAGCTGCAGCGCCGGAGCCGCGACAGACAACACGCAGGAGGTATAGCCATTGGCCTTGTCGGTTACTGAATACCAGCAGTGTGACGCCACGGCGCTGGCCGGGCTGATTCGAAATGGCGAGGTCAGCGCCGACGAGGTGTTGCAGACCTGCATCGCGCTGATCGAGGAGCTGAATCCGGCGCTGAATGCCGTCATTCACAAGCTGTACGATGACGCCAGATCCCGGTTGGGTGCGTTGCCCCCGGACGCGCCCTTTGCCGGCGTACCACTGCTCCTGAAGGACCTGGGACATCACCTGGCGGGCGCGCCGCAAACGAGTGGCAATGCGGCCCTGCGAGATTGCCGTCGCACGTCGGATCGCAGCAGTTACTTCGTTGAAAAGCTCGCCGCTGCCGGATTCGTATTTCCCGGCAAAACCAACGTACCGGAGTTCGGCCTCAAGCCGACCACCGAACCCGAGGCGTTCGGGCCCTCGCGCAATCCGTGGAACCTGCACCGCACGCCCGGCGGATCCAGCGGCGGTTCGGCGGCTATGGTCGCCGCAGGCGTGGTCCCACTCGCCACGGCCAATGACGGCGGTGGGTCCATCCGGATTCCGGCCAGCTACTGCGGCCTGGTCGGGCTGAAACCGAGTCGGGGGGTGGTCAGCAACGGGCCGCACTATGCGGAATTATGGGACGGGCTCAATGCTGACCTGGTCGTGTCGCGCACCGTGCGCGACACCGCGGCCGTGCTGGATCGTGTGGCGGGCAATATGCCCGGCGACCCGTATGCGGGGCCGGTGCTGGATGCTGGCAATCCCGGACGCTGTGCGTCCTGGCTGGCGGCGCCCCGGGCCCTGCGCGTTGCCCTGGATATCCGGCCACTTATCGATGTCCCTGTCCAGCACAGCGCTGTTGCCGCCACCGAGTCCATGGCGCGGCTGCTGGAGGGACTGGGTCATACGGTGGAGGAGGCCAGGCCTGCAATCTCAGGGCAACAGGTGATGAGCGCTTTCAGTGCGGTATACATGAGCGCGGCCGCGGCAGATTTTCATGAAGTCCAGGGGGTGGCGGGAAGGTCCGCTGCACGACGCGGTACCGAGGCCGACACGCGATTCCTTGCCTACATGGGCGATTGCCTGACCGGTGCGCAGTACGCTGCGGCGCGGCGGGAAATCAACCAGATCAACCGGGCATTCGGGACATTTTACCGCGACTACGACGTTTATCTCACACCCACCACCGTAGGTACGGCCCACGAGTTGGGCGCGCTCAATACGTCGCCGGCCCTGCGCCTGGCGCAGGGGGTAATCCGCGCACTGCGCCTGGGGCGACTGGTGTTGCACTCCGGGCTGCTGGAAACCAGCTTCCGGGAGGCGGCTGCGCGTGTACCCTACACCCAGCTGGCCAACCTGAGCGGGCTACCCTCGATCAGCCTGCCTCTCTTTCGCGACGAGCGTGATGGCCTGCCGGTGGGGGTCATGCTGACGGCCGCCCTGGGCAATGACGGCCTGTTGCTGCAAGTGGCGCGGCAGCTGGAGATGGCGCATCCCTGGATTTCGCATTACCCCTTCGCCGCTGGACCCGGCGGTTGATGCGGCCACCCGGTCGCTGGGTGGCGCACGGGATTGCGTGGTAGACTTTGGCAGGCGGGACGGTCGATGGGCGGACCTCGCCGAGGGCCTCCACCGCGACCGCGAGAATAAGAAGCTTGCCGCCGGTGGGCCCTGACCCGTCAGGCACGGCGGCACGGGAAGAAAAGGTATGGCGCTTGCGCACGCAATCATGACGGCCCTGATCGACAGTGACCTCTCCGGTTACGAACTGGCGCGGGACTTCGAGACCTCGATGGGCTTCTTCTGGCATGCCTCCCATCAACAGATCTACCAGGAACTGCACAAACTCGCGGAAAAGGCCTGGCTCAACAAGCGGGAAGTGCACCAGAGCGGTAAACCCAACAAGATCGTCTACGGCCTGACCAAGGCCGGGCGGGAAGCGCTGGCAGAGTGGGTCTACGGTGCCACCCGGACGCAGGCGGCCAAGGATGAACTGGTCATCAAGCTGTATAACCTGAGCGCGGCGAATGCGGCCCACCTGGCGGCAGAGATAGCCGATCGCAGGGAGCAGATGATGCGTCTTCTTTACGTCTACGAGAAAATCCGGATGCGCCATTACAACGATCCCCAGTCGCTGCCCACGCGCAGCAAGGGTGCCTACCTGGCGTTGATTCGCGGGCTTGGGCATGGCCGGCAGTTCCTGGCCTGGTGTGACGAGGCGCTGGCATTGATCGCTACGGTCGACTCGGGGGCGCGATAAACCGCGGCGTTTGGTTACCGTTCGCGGCGCGTCTCAGTGTTTGCCGCCGCCGCTCGCCTCGCTACCCCACAGCTGTTGCAGCCGCTGGTCGCGTCCGCAATTCCAGCGATAGTATTTATAACGCACCGGGTTTTTCAGGTAGTAGTCCTGGTGGTATGCCTCCACCGGCCAGAAAGCGGTGGCATCGCGAATCTCCGTGTAGACCTGCTGTCCCTTGAACCGTGTCGCCACCGCCGCTTTGGACTGCTCCGCCAATTCGCGCTGGGCCGGATTCGTCGGGAAGAGCGCGCTGCGGTAGCTGGGCCCCCTGTCACAGAACTGGCCGCTGTCGTCGAGGGGATCGATATTGTGCCAAAACACGTCGAGCAGTGCCTGATAGCTCACCACCGCCGGGTCGAAAGTGACCTCCACGGCCTCGAAGTGGCCCTCGTGGTTGCCGGAGTAGGTGGGGTTTTTCAGGGTCCCGCCGGTAAAACCCGAGACCACGTCGGTGACGCCCGGGTGCTCCTGGAATGCGGCCTCCATGCACCAGAAACAGCCTCCCGCGAAAATCGCCCTGGCGGAATCCGCCATGGCCGGTGCGGCGAGGGTGAGCAGGGCGCACAGGAGCAGGTGGGAGCGGCGCATGGGTAGATCCTCATTCAAACGGGCTAACCTAGTGGACAACAGAATACTCATACGGTTCATTTGTGGATAAAAAAAGCATAAAAACCTGAATAAAAGAAATAATTCACTAATTTCTAGCGAATTATACGCCAATTCCGGTTTTCCGGAGAAATCTCCAGTTTTTCGTCGATTTGCCCCCGGCTGCCGGTCTAACCTGAGGGTACAGAAGAGATCGCCCAGGCGACCGGGGACGGAGGAACATGAAACAGCTTACGCTACTTGCACTGCTACTGCTGCTGCCGCAACTTGCGGCGGCTCGCGTGTACATGTGTGTCGACCATGAGACGGGCAGGACCAGCTTTACCGACAAGGCCTGTGCAACTGCCAGCGCGCGCGAGGAAGTGCGGGTGGACGCGGCCAATCTGGATTCGGGGAAGAACTATGCGAAGCCCCACAAACCCAAGACCTGGCGCAGCCAGGCGGACACCCGCAAGACCGGCATAGATTACACCGCGGAACGTCGTAGCCTGTACCAGAACAAGGCGACTGCCGCCGCGCAATAGTCGTCTTCCCGCGCACCTCAGGCGGGGCGAGCAGGCGGTGCCCGCTCGCGCGCGAGGTAAATGGTCGTCAGGCCGCCGACCACGACCAGGCCGCTGCCGAGCACCGACCAGCCGTCCGGCACCTGGTCCCAGAAAAGCCAGCCCCAGAATCCCGCCAGTACCACGCTGAAATAATTGATCGGCGCGATCGCCGCCGTTGGCGCCATACCGTAGGCGCGCGTGTACAGGTCCAGCACCAGGTAGATTGCGATGCCCACATAGACCATCGCCAACCAGTCCACGGCCGCCACGTCGCCAAACTCATCGAAGCTGAAGGGCGCCACGCAGGCCAGTGAAAGCGCACAGTAATAGAACAGGATGCGCGCGGTATTTTCCGTGCTCGCCAGTTTGCGCGTCGCCACCATGGAAATAGCCAGTGTGAGCGCGGACAGAAAGCCTCCGGCATGCCACCAACTCAAGCCCAGGGGCGTGGGCCGCAGGATGATGGCAACGCCGGTAAAGCCGATGCACAGCGGCAACCAGGCGCTCGCCGCCACTTTCTCGCGGCTCCAGGCCCACATCACCAGTGGCACGGTGAGCGGCGCGCTCTGGCGCAGCATCATCGCCTCCATCATGGGAATGTGGTGGAGCGCGGCGTAGAACAGGTAGAAGCCGGCCAGCCCCGCCAATCCGCGCACCAGATGCAGGCCGAGGCGTTCAGTGGCGAGGCTGCGAATTCCGTGGCGCAGGATTTTCGGCAGGCACAGGAGGGTGCACAGGAAATATTGCACGGTAACAATCGCCTCGGTGGCGACATGGGCGGAAACATATTTGGTGGCCGCTGCCGCGGTGCTGCCGAGCAGGACCATCAGCAGGGACAAAAAAATCGCCTGACGGATTGCATGCCGCTGCTCAGTCATTCAGAGGCGCTCGAGAAAAAAGTCATTGTAATTGAGTGTACTGGTTCGCGATATCGGCGTTTGCCGGGCTATGGACAGCGTCGACGGGCGAGGTCTCCTGTAGCGGTGTGCCGCGTCCTGCTACTTTTCCGCCAGCAGGCGCAGCCGCTTGACGTCCTCGTAGGTGGAGGAAGCCATCCTGGGATTAATCACGTCAGGCGAGAGGTCGCCGCCGAGATCGGCGTGCATGATGTAGGTGAACTCGACCTGCTCATTGCTGAGCGCTGTGATCTGGTAGGATCCTTCGGATTCGGCGCGCACGTAATCACCTGCGGGGTACATGGTGGAGGCGGACTCCAACTGCACCGTGGCCGTCCTGGATTGTGGATCGACCCGGGCGACGGAGTGTATGACCATGTCGCGGTCCGACAGCGGCCAGGGTAAATCCAGCACGAGGTAAACGTACCGCTCCGTGTCCGACACCGTGCTCAACACTTCGGACGACTTGCACATGGCGCGCCACTGGCTGCAGCCATTGCCGTCACCAAAGGCACTGGCGACTTTCTCAATTGGCGCGTTAATGGTGGTGGTCACCTTCACGGCGATGAACGGCGAGCCGGCCACCGACCGCGTGTACAGTTGGATGTGGTCCTCGTCCTTCTCCAGTACCCAGGGTGATCCGGTGGCAAATCCGGTGCACGAAAGTGCCAGCAACAGGAACGGGAACAACTGTCTCGTGCGCATCATATTTCACCTCACCCCAGTTTCAGGTAGGCCATTTCGCCGAAGTTGGAGGATGGGTCCAGCTGGATGACCCGCTCGAAATACGGGCTGGCCCGTGCCGTATCTCCTCCTGCCTCGTGTAGTTGGCCGAGGTAGAAACTGGCGTACACCTGGTACACCGCGCGGATGGCCTCCATCGGCAAGCCGAGTTTATCATAAGCATAGTTTTCAAGACTTGCCAGCATGGACTCGAGACCGCGGATGGCTTCCGGGGCGTTGCTGATCGCGTCGGGGAACAAGGGTGTTCGCCCGGGCCTGCAGCAGGCAGGCTTCGAGGCGATCAATCGGGTCCGCCGGCACGCCGGTTTCAGGCTCGGCGAACAGCGCCGCGGCATCCTTCAGTAATTCCGTGGTATCGGACACGCCCCCCAGCTTCGCCGCCTGCATCAGCAGCGTGAGCAGGCGCGCCTCGAGGGCCAGTGTGTGGTGGCTGTCGGAGGATTCCAGCCGCCTGGCGTAGGGCAGGGCCCGCTCCAGGTCGTTATCCATGCCAAAGGCGAGGCACTTCAGGGCGATCGCCAGCTCGTCGTCGCCGGCTACCTGCAGTGCCGCGTCGGCGAAGGCGATCGCCCGCTGGAAATCCGCCAGCAACAGGCAGGTGCGGCTGGCACCCAGCAGGGTTTGCAGGTCGCGTGGATGCGCCGCACTGTTCTCTGCCAGTCGCTCCAGCTCCTGTGCGACCCGGAAGCGCTTGCGAAACAACGGACTGGGAAAATAGATCGCATCGTGCACGGTGGCGAGGGCCTTTTCGGAGTTGTCCAGGATGCGCTGGAACATGCCCCTGGCCAGGCGTGTCTTTTCGCTGATCAGCCAGCGGTTGATCACGCGGTCCGTATTGGTGACATCCGCCACCACCGCCGCAAAATCCAGTCGAGGCCGCCGGATTGCGATCAGCGCTTTAACCTCCAGGTCTGCCAGTGCGCGCAGCATGTCCCTGGATGCCTGGAAAAAGGACAGCGGCACACCCTCATTGCGCGCCGCCCACAGGAGCCCGGCGATCTCCGTCTGGCTGTCGTCGAGCGGTCCCGCTTGTTCCAGCAGGCCGTGTCGCTCCAGCTCCTCGATGAAGGCTGGCGGGAAGTTCAGGCTGACGCCGCTGTTCGTTTCGGCTTCAAAGGGAATGATGAGCTCCCGGCGGCCGGCGCTGTACTTGTCCGACAGCAATTCGATCTCGATGGTGTGGGGGTCGTACGCGGCCGCCATGAATACCGTGGCGATGTCCTGGAGCGACAGGGCGGTCTGCCGCTGGATGCGCTGAATGAGCCGGATCAGCAACAGGTGGTTCTCGCTGTAGAGGGACAGGTTGGGACGGGGCTTGCGCGGTTTGGGCAGCAGCTGCGCCCGCAGGTAGTACTTGATCATGTCGCGGGAGACGCCGGACGCCGCGACCAGCTCCGACATGCGGTAGTGCCTCTCCTGCGGTTGGTGTGCGCGCCTGGTCATGCTGGTATCCCGTTCAGGTCCCGCTGGGGTCCGTTACCGCGTCAGTATAGATAATTTCTTGACACACTCAATGGATAATACTATTATCCATAAAAGCGGTCGCGAGTCCGGGCCGTGCATTATTCGACAACACGGAAGGAGAGTACTGTGGGCGCAGCGGCAGGTAGCAGGGAGTCCAATACACCGGTGGCGATCGAGGTGCGGAAATTCGACCCGGCGGCGACGCAACATGCCCCCGAGTATTTTTTCGGTAACGATCCCTTCAAGACGCATTTCATGAACGCCCTGTCGATCCTCTTCCCGGAGGGCGAGCGCTTCTTTATCCGTTCGGTGCTGGCCTATCGCGACCAGATCACGGACCCCAAGCTGCTGGCGGAAATCAGGGAGTTTTGCGCCCAGGAGGCGCAGCACACGCTGGTGCACGAGGCGATGAACGAGCTGGCTGCCCGGCACGGCTACCCGGTGGCCAGGCTGGAGGGATTGGTGCGCCGTGACCTGCGCCGCTTCAGCAAGCGCGGCAAGACGAGCAGGGGCGCACGGCGGGCGGCGCTGGCGATGACCGTGTGCATGGAGCACTTTACGGCGATCCTCGCCTATCAGGTCATCACCAATGCCGAGGCGACCCAGCAGGGGCTGGACCCGGCCGTGGCGGCGCTGTTCAAGTGGCACGCGCTGGAGGAAACGGAACACAAGGGCGTGGCGTTCGACGTCTACCAGGCGACCGGGGGCGGGCCGGTTTTCCTGCGTATCGCCATGTTGTTTTCAACGTTCTTCTTTCTGCTCGGCCTGTTCGTGAACCTCACGGTGCTCACCTGGAAAGACGGCAGTATCTGGAAATGGTCCACCTGGAAAACCGGTTTGGCATTCCTGTTCGGACCGCGACAGGGTTTCCTGGTGCGGCCGCTGCGCGACTGGCTGGCGTTCTTCCGACCCGGTTTTCATCCCTGGCAGCAACACCGTGATCTCGATACCCGCCAGCACGCTGCGGAGTTGACTGCCTATTTCGCCTGATCCTTCCCGGCGACCGTAGCGGCGCGCGCCTGCACTCCCTCGGCGGGCGGGGTCGGATGTCCGGCCGCGCCGGTTGTGGTATAAGAACCTTGAAACCAACCTCCGGCCCGTTCCCTGGTCGGCAACACTGCGTCTCATAGCATGGACAGCCTGATCATCCTGGCCGCCTTCCTGAGCGGTTTTGCCGCGCGGCAGATAGGCCAGCCACCCCTGGTGGGCTACCTGGTCGCGGGCTTCGCCCTCGGGCTCGGGGGGCTGGGCACCTCTTTGGTGATTGAGACCATCGCCAATATCGGCATCGCGCTGATGCTCTTCATCATCGGCCTCAAGCTCGACCTGCGCAGTCTCATCAAGCCCGAGGTCTACCGTTCCACGCTTGAACATGTAGCGTCCTTCGGGCTCGTTACGTTCGGTTTCCTGCTCGTGCTGGGTGTCCTGGGACTGCCGCTGGTGACGGGTATCAGCCTGCAGCAGGCGGCGCTGGTCGCCTTCGCCCTGAGCTTCAGCTCGACGGTCTGCGCGGTCGCCATGCTGGAGGACCGGGGGGAATTCCGGGTGCGCCACGGCCAGGTCGCTGTGGGTATCCTCATCGTCCAGGATATCGTGGCCGTGCTGTTCCTGACCGCGTCCACGGGCACGCTGCCTTCGCCCTGGGCGCTGCTGCTGCCGCTGCTCTATTTCGCGCGCCCGCTGGCCAGCTACGTACTGCGCGCCAGTGGCCACGACGAGGTGCTGGTGCTGGCAGGCATCATCCTGACCTTCGCCGGCAGCGCCCTGTTCGAGCAGGTCGGCTTGAAGGCGGACCTGGGTGCGCTGGTGGTGGGCATGCTGATCAGCGGCGACCGCAAGGCGGCCGAACTGGCCAAAGCGATGATCAGTTTCAAGGATATTTTTCTGATCGGCTTCTTTCTCAATATCGGCTTGTCGGCACAGCCTTCGCTGGACATGCTTTTTATCGCGCTGGTGCTGTGCCTGCTCCTGCCGGTGAAAGGCGCCGCGTTTTTCTTCCTGCTGACCCGTTATCGCATGCGGGCCCGAACCGCCCTGCTGGCATCGCTGGCGCTGACCCAGTACAGCGAGTTTGGCCTGATCGTCGCGGCGCTCGGCGTGAAGCTCGGCTGGCTGTCGCGGGACTGGATGGCGGTACTGGCGCTGGGGGTGTCGCTCTCGTTCGTGCTCTCCACGCTGGTCAATGGCCGTTCGCACAAAGTCTACAGCCGGTTCAAGGCGAGCCTGACGCGCTTCGAGACGGCGTCCGCCACCGATGACGATCCGGAGAGCCCTGCCAGGAATGTCGACGTGCTCATCATCGGCATGGGCCGGGTGGGTTCCGGCGCGTATGACACCGTCGAATCACAGTACAACCTGCGGGCTTGCGGCGTGGATACCGACAAGGCCAAGCTGCACAAACACCGGCTTGCCGGGCGGCGGGTGATTTACGGCGACGCGGAGGACGCCGATTTCTGGGAGGGCCTGCACGCCACCGACTACAAACTGGTGATGTTCACCATGCCCTCCCTGTCGGAAATGGTGGATGCCGTGCAACAGTTGCGCCATGCGGGTTATACCGGCAAGGTGGCGGCGGTCGCCAAGTACGAGGACGAACAGGTCCGGATGAAAGCGGCCGGTGCCGACGTGGTCTTCAACTATTACGCGGAGGCGGGCGCGGGCTTCGCCGAGCACGCGCTCTCCAATATACTGGACATTCTGCCAGCCAGGCCGGCGAGCCCGGCGGGCTAGGAGCCGCTGCCTGCGAAAGGCGCCGGGCCGGGGGCGATGCATTCCCGGGCCATGACCGGCGTCATAGCATTGACGTGGGCGCTTGGGCATAATGCCTGCAGGCGAAAACGCACAGGCCACTGGCTCGCGACTGCATGTACTACCAATATTTCCGGGCTAAACGAGGCGCCGTTCTCCATCGCGGTGAATCCCCGCTACCTGTTCATGAGTGCCCGCCACCGGGATGCGCTCGCGCACCTGCTCTACGGGGTGGGTGCGGGCGGGGGCTTTATCCTGCTGACCGGTGAGGTCGGTACCGGTAAAACCACGATCAACCGCTGCCTGCTGGAGCAACTGCCCGCGAACACCGACGTGGCGATGATTCTCAACCCGGCCCTCAACGCCATCGAGTTGCTGGCCAGTGTTTGCGATGAACTGGGTATCGCCAACGACCCGGAAAAACACACGCTCAAGACGCTCACCGACAAGCTGCACGCGTTCCTGCTGGAAAACCACGCCCGGGGACGCAAGACGGTCCTGTTGATCGACGAGGCGCAGCACCTGGACTTTGACGTGTTGGAGCAAATCAGGCTGCTGACCAACCTGGAAACCAACAGCGAGAAGCTGCTGCAGATTATCCTGATCGGCCAGCCGGAACTGGCCCAGTTGCTCGCGCGGCCCGAACTGCGCCAGCTGAACCAGCGCATTACCGCGCGTTATAACCTTGATCCGCTGAACCTCGATGAAACCGGCGCCTATATCCAGCACCGGCTGCAGGTCGCGGGGATGAGTCCCGAGCGGGTCATCTTCACCCCGTCTGTTGTGCGCGGCATTTACAAGGCCACCCGGGGGATTCCACGGGTTATCAACGTGCTCTGCGATCGTATGCTGCTGGGCGCCTACGGTCGCAACAAATCCCGTGCGGATCACGCGATGCTGCAACTGGCGAAGCAGGAAGTGTTGGGCGAGCAGGCAGCCGCCACCGCGACATGGCGCTGGCTGGCGGCCGCCGTTGTCATCCTGTTGCTGGTCTGGCTGGGTGGCTGGCTGCTCGGAAACTACACGGCTGGCCCGGGCGTCGAACGGGCTTCGACGCAGGCGGCACCGCCGACACCGCGGCCGGCGGACACCGCTGGTGCGGTGCCGGTGCCGCCGCCGGGGGAAGTGGAGCCGTCGCCCGTGGCGCCCGGTGAGCCGGCTGCAGGGCAGACGCCCGAGCCCGATGTGACGCCAGAGACGGCTGTCGCGACGGAGGCAGCGACTATCGCCGGCGCGATGCAGCCGGCCGACGCCGTCATGGGGCAGCTCTGGGCCCTGAATTCTGAGCAGCCGGTACCGGCAGTCCCTGTTCCCGGAGTGTGCAGGGCGGGCTGGCCTGCCTGAAGGCGAGGTCTGGACCTGAATGAACTGGCCGCCTTTGATCGACCGTTGGCGCTGGACACAATTACACCGGAACGATTTTCCGCCGCGCTGTTGTTGTTGGGTATCGATGGCCCCACCGCCTGGGTGCTGGCGCCGGGCGGCCCCCAGCAGGTAAGCCTGGCGGAACTGGCGCCCTACTGGACGGGCCGTTACCGACTTTTTTGGCACCCTCCCGCGGGTTTCGACAAACCGCTGGCACTGTGGGACGACAGCGAGGTGGTGGCCGCGGTCGCGCAGCGCTTTGCGCGCCTGGACGGGCAGCCGCAACCGTTGGCGGGCCGGGTTTTCAATCGCGCACTGCAGCAGCGGGTGCGCCTGTTCCAGCAGCAGACCGGCTTGGCTGACGACGGCGTGGTCGGCGTGCAAACGCTGCTGAAATTGAACGAACAGCTGGGGATAGATGTCTCAGCGACACAGGCCAGGCAAACATTGCAGGCGGCCTCCAGGGAGCACTTGACACCATGAAGCGAGATTTTTTGCCGGGCGTGGAAACTGCGGTGAGCACGTGTCACTGATTCTCGATGCGCTCAATCGTTCGCGGCAGGATGCGAACGGGATGCCCGGCCTCGGCACCAATCATCCGCTGGAGCCGGTGCGGGCGGACCGCCGCCAGTACATGCCCTGGCTTGCCCTGTCGGCGGCGGTGGTCATAATCGCCTGGCTGCTGCTGGAGCGTTTCAGCGCGCCGCCGGCGCCCACGGATATCGGCGCCCCCGTGGCGGAACTGTCGCGGAATATCGACAGTGCAGTGGCCTCCGTTACCACCGAACTGAAAGCGCGGGCGGCGGAGTCAGCGCAGTCCACGCCGGTGGTCGCCGCGGCGGAACCCGCCGCCACCCCGCCATCCTCGGGCACCCCGGCGCCCGGCGCGGGCGCTGTCCCTGCGCCGGCCGAGGCTATGCAACCCGCCGCGGCCAACCCGCCTGAAGTGAGCGAGCCTGCCGCCGTCGCCCCGACCCCCGCGGAGGCCCCTGCCGTATCGCCCCGACCGGCGGCGCAGCGGGCGGCGGTGGAGCAGCTCTACCAGCATCGCGACCAGCTGGACCAGCAACAGGAGCCCGTTGCCCGCTCGAGAACGAAGCAGCAGGCAGCCACGGCGGCGCGCACCGAACAACCGGTTGACGTGGAGAAGATACTGCAGCAGGCGCGGGAGGAGGTTGCCAACGCCAGCCTGGCGGAAAATGCGACACCGTTCCTGTCCAGCCTGTCGCAGCAAACCAAGGATGGCGTCCCCACGTTGTACTACCAGCGCCACGACTACTCCGCCAATCCGGCCGAGTCTTCCGTGGTGCTCAACGGCGCCACCGTGAAGGTGGGCGGCAGCCCGGTGCCGGGGATGCGGGTGGAAGAAATCCTGCCGGATTCCGTGGTACTGAGCTACCAGGGTACACGGTTCCGGCTGCGCGCCCTCAACAGCTGGATCAACCTCTAGGCGCGCCGGGCCGGGTCAGAGCCCCAGGTAGTCCCGGATGATGATGAAGATCTGCGGCTGCTGCAGGAAGGGCGGTAGCAGTCCCTGCGCCTCACTGTTGCCAAACAGCGGCACCGCCGCCCCCGTGTGTTCCTCCATTTTGAAATTGTTCGTGGCGTAGTTGACCGCCAGCAGGCCGCCCTCCGGCGTGGTGATCCTGGCGAGTTTGCCGGGTGGGTAGATCGGTATCGGGAATGCCGCGTACAGGCTCTCCTCGGGAATCAACTGCGCCGCCTGGGCGTGATCGGCTGTCACCAATACCAGCGTGTTGGGATGCGTCCCGGCAAACGCCAGCGCGCTCGCCAGCGCCTCTTCCAGTTGCGCCACCTCGCCGATCGAGCCACAGGGCTTGCGCTCGTGGGACTGCTTGTCGATGGAGGCGGACTCGATCATCAGGAAGAAGCCCCGCTCGTTGTCGTGGCTGAGGTTGCGCAGGGCCGCGTCGGTCATTTGTTGCAGGGTGGGCACCGCCGCGAATTCCGGGTTGGGTTCGCAGGTCATCGGGGACGGCAGAGTCACGCTACCGAGGTACGGATGGATACGATTGAGCCAGCTCGGCCGGGGCGCTTCCGCTTCCCGGCCGTTTTCGCCCTGCAGGCGAACGGGCAGCGTGCCCGGGGCAAACAGTCCGAGTAGCTTTCCGTCGGGAGGCGCCTGCGCCAGCTCGGCGGCGCTGGTCACGAGTTGAAAGCCGTGGCGGCCGGCCAGTGCCGCCACGCTGGTGGACTCGCCCTCCGCGTTGGGGGTGAAGTGGTCGCGACCGCCGCCGAGCAGCACATCCAGCGGCGACTCTGCCAGCTGCTCGGCGATTGAGCCCTTGCCGCCCTGCGCTTTGAGGTCGCCGGAACAATCGCCCAGCGGGATATCCCCGTAGCGGATGTTCACCATGGTGTCCGGGTCTTCACACAGGCGAAAACTGATATGGCTGGCGAAAGCGGCCGGGGTGGCGTCGGTGACGCTGGCGGTAGTCACCAGGCCGGTCCGCAGGCCCGCCGCTGCCGCCAGCTCCACGATGGTGGTGACATCCTGGTCGGTGCCGGCGGTGGTGCTGATACGGCCGCGGCTGGTGACCGCCCCGGAGGCCATGCTGGTGGCGGTATTGGCGGAGTCGGCCACGTAGACTGGCGCACCGCCTGCCTGCTCGGCGACGGTAAGGATCTGTACCGCCGAGCGCAGAGGCATCGTGTCCAGCAACAAGTGCCCGGCGGCACCCTGCAGATAGTCGCGGGCGATGGTGACCTGCTGTTCATCCATGCCGTCGCCGATAATCAGGATGACCTGCCGCGGTTGCTCGCCGGGCAGTGCGCCAGGCATCGGGTCCTGCGCCATGCCGGGTAACGCGAGGAGCGCGAGGAGCGCGAGGTAGATGGGCAGGTGGCGTAGCCGTGGGATTCTCATGCTGCTGTTCCGTAGTGCTATGGCAAAAACCGCGTATTGATAGCATGACATGCGCGTTGATGCACGATAAAAAACAGCTGCTGGCCGGCACAGCCGGCTGCGCCGGGGAGCTGGCGATGGGTGAGTTCCGCCGCCGCTTTTTTCCCTTTTTGGTGCGGCCAACTGTTAACCTTTGCACCGCAATGTGGCACGATGCTGCGCTGCGGCCGCTGACGCTCAGAAGCGCCCTGTAGTCCCCGACAGCCGATAACGCATAAATCCATGGGGCAATGTAAAGGTGAGGAAATACCATGAAAATGATGACTGCAATCATCAAGCCTTTCAAGCTTGACGACGTGCGCGAAGCGCTGCAACAAATTGGCATCACCGGGATGATGGTGGAAGAAGTCAAGGGCTACGGCCGGCAGAAGGGCCACGGAGCTCTATCGTGGGGCAGAGTACCATGTCGAATTCCAGCCCAAGGTCAAGCTGCAGATCGGCATAGCGGATCACCAGCTCGAGGCTGCTATCGAAGCGGTATGCAAGGCGGCCAGTACCGGCAAGATCGGCGACGGCAAGATATTCGTGACCCCGCTGGAGCAGAGTATTCGCATTCGCACCGGGGAGACCGGCGAGGAGGCGCTCTGACGATGACCCGATCGACGAAGTCACTGAGCAACTGGCTGCTGCTGTTGCCCGCGCTGTTGGCGTTTTCAGCCGGCGCCGGCGCCGATGCGCTCGACGGTGCCGATACCGCCTGGTTACTGACCTCCACGGCGCTGGTGCTGTTTATGACAATCCCGGGCTTGTCGCTGTTTTATGGCGGACTGGTGCGGGTCAAAACGTGTTGTCGGTACTGATGCAGTGTTTCGCCCTGACCTGCCTGATGTCCGTTGTGTGGTTTGCCATGGGCTATACCATCGCCTTCGGCAGCGATGGGGTGGAGCCGGGACCCTATATCGGCGACTTCGGCAATGTGCTGTTTGGCGCCATGAACATCGACTCCATGAATGGGACGGTGCCCGCGAGTCTGTTCGCTATTTTCCAGATGACGTCTCGCCATCATTACGCCGGCCCTCATCGCCGGGGCCTTTGCCGAGCGTATGCGGTTCTCCGCGATGCTGTTGTTCAGCACGATCTGGCTGCTGGTGGTGTATTCGCCCGTGTGTCACTGGGTCTGGGGCGGCGGTTGGCTGGGCGCCATGGGCCTGCAGGATTTTGCCGGCGGTACCGTGGTGCATATCACCGCCGCTGTGGCCGCGTTGGTGGCGGCGCTGGTGATGGGGCCGCGTAAGGGCTTCGGCACGGTGGCCATGCCGCCGCACAACCTCACCATGACGGTCACCGGCGCGGGCATGCTGTGGGTTGGCTGGTTCGGTTTTAACGCCGGTTCCGCGCTGGCCGCTGACAACAGTGCCGCGATGGCCATGCTGGTCACTCACCTCTCAGCGGCCTGTGGCGCGCTGGCGTGGATGACCATGGAGTGGGTGCGCCACGGCAAGCCTTCCGTTCTGGGTATGGTCACCGGGATGGTGGCGGGCCTGGGCACGATCACGCCCGCCTCCGGTTCGGTGGGTCCCGCCGCTGCGGTGGTGATCGGCCTCAGCGCCGGCGTGATCTGTTACTTCGCCACCAACCTGCTCAAGAACGCCCTGCGGGTGGACGACAGCCTGGACGTATTTCCGGTGCACGGCGTCGGCGGTATACTCGGTACGCTGCTGGCGGGCGTGTTCTGTTCCACCGAACTGGGTATCTTCAGCGGCAACGGCTTTTCGGAGGGCATAGGCAGTATCGGGGGCCAGGTAGCGGTACAGGCCACCGGCGTGTTGGCGACCTTCGTCTACACGGCCGTCGCGACCTTCGTCATTCTCAAGCTGGTGGACAGTCTGGTTGGATTGCGAGTCGATGCCGACGAGGAAACCCAGGGCCTCGACCTGGTGCTCCACGACGAGCGCGGCTACGACCTCTGACCACCGCTGCGGTAGAGCACGGGCCACCGGCGGTGGCCTTTTTCGGTTGGGGGGGCGCTCGCGTGAACTGGCAACACCACCACGCTGTGATCAATGGCATCCAGACGCACTTCGTGGAGCAGGGCGAGGGTATGCCGGTGGTGCTGTGCCATGGATTTCCGCATCTGTGGTTCAGCTGGCACCGACAAATCAGCGCCCTGGCCAACGCCGGCTACCGGGTGATCGTTCCGGATATGCGCGGCATGGGGCAGACCGAGGCGCCGCCCGATCCATCCGCCTATGACATCGATCATATCACCGGCGACCTGCTCGGCCTGCTCGATCACGTGGGCACGCAGCGCGCGGTGTTCGCCGGCCTGGACTTTGGCGCCTTCGCGATCTATGACCTGGCCCTGCGCCATCCCGAGCGGGTGATCGCGGTCATTGGCCTGGAGAATCCTGCGGCGCCGCACAATCCCGACGAGCCGCCGCTGACCGAGTACCGGCGCATGGGGGAGGCGCATTTCCTGCACATCGAGTACTTCCGCGTGCCCCCGAGGGCGGACCTGGAGCTGGCAGCGCAGCCCAGGCGCTTCCTGCACAAGGTGTTCCATACACTCAGTGGCGCCGGCAACTATTTCGACGTGTTCAACTACCCACCGGGCACCTCGTATATCGACGCCATGGCGGAGCCGCCGCCATTGCCGTGGTCCTGGCTGTCCGAGCTGGAAATGGAATTTTTTGTCTCCGAGTACAGTCGCAGCGGTTTCACCGGCGGACTCAACTGGTACCGCTCCTTCGACCTGAAGTGGGCCCAGCGCAGGCCTTTCGAGGGGGTGCGCAGCGCGGTGCCCGCGTATTTCCTGGGCAGTGAACACGACGTCGACCTGGAAGGCTTCCACGGCGATGATCCGATCGGCCTGATGCGCGCCATCTTTCCGCAACTGCGCCAGGTGCGCATGATTCCCGGCGCCGGCCACATGGTGCAACTGGAGGCCTCGGCCCAGGTTAACGAAATCCTGCTCGATTTCCTGCGGGACATTCAGGCGCAGGCGTAGCTGGGCCAGGCGCGCCGCGGGATGAATGCCGGCTCAGGTGATTGTGAGCTTCAGGCCGGCCTTGCGCAGCGCCCCCTGTTCGGCCTCCAGTTCACGCGCGGTGAGTGGATGGTCCGCCAGCCAGCCAGCAGGAAAATCCAGGGTCAGGGCATTTTCGCTGGGCAGGATGGAGAAATCGGGCAACTGCTCCAGGTTCTCCACGTATTTGAAACAGGTGGCGAGGCGGAAAATCGTGAGCAGGTATAGCGTCCGCGCCTGATCTGCCTCGCCGACACCCTTGAACAGGTCGGCGCCGGGCTTGCCCCGGTGCCCCAGCGCGAGCAGGGCGAGCAACTCCTGTTCCTCCTGGGAAAAGCCGGGCAGGTCCGCCTCGCGCAGGAGGTATGCCGTGTGGCGGTTGAAGTGCTTGTGGGAAATCGCCATTCCAATTTCATGGGTGCGGGCCAGCCAGTGCAGCAGCTCCCAGTCGTCGCCGGTGAGCTGCCAGGTCCGGTGCGTCGCAGTGTAAAACGTCCGCGCGCGGCGCTCCACGATATCCGCCGTGTCCGCATCGACACCGTAGCGCAACATGAGGGCGTTGACGGTGCGCTCGCGCACGTCCTCGTGGGTCAGGCGCCCCATCAGGTCGTAAATCACACCCTCGCGCAGCGCGCCGCGCGAGGTGCGCATGTGTTTTATCCCCAGCACGTCGAACAGGGCGCAGGCGATCGCCACGCCGGGCAGGATCACGTTGCGCCGCTGCTCGGCCAGGCCGTCCACATCGATGTCCTCGAACAATTTGAACTTGAGCATCTTCTCTTCGAGCGTCGCCAGGCCCCGGCGATCAATTCCGCCGTCCCCCCAGTCGTTCTGCGACAGTATGGTCTCGATGGCCTGCAGGGTGCCCGAGGAACCCACACATTCCTCCCAGTGCCGGGAGCGGAACCGGTGGCGGATACGCACGGCCTGGTCGCAGGCGAGATCGTAGGCCTTGCGGTAGTTTTTCTTGCTGATCTTCCCTTTCGGAAAGCAGGTGGCCGCAAAGGAGACGCAGCCCATGGGCAGGCTCTCCATGAACTGCGGCTCGAAGCGCTGGCCGATAATGCACTCCGTGCTGCCGCCGCCGATATCGATCACCAGTCGCGATTGCGCATCGTCGGCCAGTGAGTGCGCCACGCCCAGGTATACCAGTCGCGCTTCCTCCAGGCCGTAGACTACATCCACCCGGGTGCCGAGGATGCGCTGCGCGGGGCCGGTGAAGGCCCGGCGGTTTTTCGCCATGCGCAGCGCATGGGTGCCGACGACCCGCACCCGTTGCACGTCCACGCTCCCCAGCAACTGCGCGAAGCGCGCCAGGCAGTCCAGTCCGCGCTGGATGGCCGCTTCCGACAGTCGGCCGTGCTCCAGCCCCGCGCCCAGCTGAACTTTTTCAGCCAGTGCTTCAACCGGCCGCATCTCGCCGTGGTCGATTTTCGCGATGATAAGGTGAAAGGAGTTGCTGCCGAGGTCTATCGCCGCCAGCAGGCTGCCGTCCGGGAGAGCTTCCTGGTTATCTGCATTCAATGGCCGAATGATCCCTGGGTAATGTGCGTTCAGGTTATGGTAAAGGATTATGTGGCGGCGAGCATATCGGCCAGCGCCATTCGCTGTCTACAACTCACTGCACGGCGATGGTTGCAGGTGGTGGCAGGTACCAGATGGGCGAGGTCCAGGCCCGCTCCTGGACCTGCCAGGGTAACTGCGGGTCGCGGCAACTGGCCGGGCGTTGTCCTGTCGGCAGGCTGAGGCAGTCGAAGTGGCTCCAGCGGCAGCTGGGGTTCTCCAGTACCCTGGCGTAATACACTGCGGCCAACCGCGGATCAAAATCCGGGTCCTGCCAGCTCGAGCAAAGCTGTGCATAGCCGGCCCCGGACACCGCGCAGGTAGTCGGATCGACGCTGGCAATCCCCTGCTGGTTCCCCGCGATATCGAACACTGCCTGGTGCGTTTTCCCCGCATTGTCTATCCATCCCTTGATAATCTGGATACGCTGTAACGGGTTGCCACCCTCCCGGGGGTCGGCAGTCGCGCTGGCGATAAAGACCGGACCGCGATCCGCATAGGCCGGGGCGGGGGGGAGGTCGGCGCCCATCGGCACACCGTCGCGATAGGCTTGTGCCAGGTAATCGCTGCTGCGACACAGGTCGGCATCCAGGTGCCAGCCGGCGAAGAAGCGTGGCGTGATGCGCGGGCCGCTGGTGCCAAAGGTCTCACGCCGTCGCAGCGCCGCGAATAGCGAATCGCGGCTATTTTCCTCAGCGTAAACACCGGCGAGGCCGCCGGGGTTGTAACGCACGGGGGACCCGGTCGCGATATCCCCGGGTACCTCGATCTTCCCCAGCAGGCGGTCCTGTATGTCCCGGTCATTGCCGTGGGAACCCTGGTACCCTTGTTCCGCCACCGCGCCCGGCGCCCCGATATGCGTATCAGTGGATGCGATGATCCCCAGCTTGAAGGGGTTGACGCCCAGCCTGCGCTCTTCCAGCAGCCCGGCGGTGAGGGCGTAGCGCACGAAACTGTAGCGGGAGGCGCAGCCCTTGAGCAGCATGCCGCCACTGCTGAAGTCCTCGCCGCAGTCCGGGATGAACTCCGCGGCGGGGCGCAGTTTTTCGAAATCGCAGAACTCGTCGGCGGCGCCGATAACGCTCGCCATGCCATTGCGACACTCGGAATCCCCCTTCACCTGCATGATTTCCGCTAGCGGCTCCAGCCTGGCGCGCAGCGCCGCCAGTGCTTGTTGCTCGTGTAACGGCAGCCGGCGATTGCTGTAGGGGAACCACATGCGGCCGCTACTCCAGTTGCTGTTGTGCGGGATGGCCAGTACATCGCACCGGGTATTGCCCGCTAGGCAGGTCCTGTCCAGCCATTGCCACAGCAGCTCCGGGGTCGGTGCGTCCTTGGCGCTGAGCGGCGCCTGTGGCACCGTGCTCGACCTGAAGATGACGTTGCGGTGCAGGTTGGAACCCTCCTCCGCCAGCGTGTATTCGTAGGCGTGGAACGTGGTGAATTCACAGTTGTCGCTCCAGTCCTGCCAGGCCTCGGTGCTGTGCTGGTTTTCACGCCATACGGCGGTCGCCTCGTCGCGGCACAGCGAACCATCCTCACCGCAAACCCGCGTCGAGCGATCCTGGCCGAAGATGGCGAAGCTCGCCAGGCGCACGAGTGACTGCAACTGCTCGCCCACCGGCAGGCGCAGGTCGCCGCGGTACAGGCGACAGACCGCGCTGCCGTAGGCACGGTCCCCTTGCGTGTAGCACAGGCGAGTTTCTCCCAGGGCCTCCGCGTGATCGGTGACGGCGGCAAAATCCAGCGGTGCACTGATCTGTAGCAGCGGAGGTTGGTAAGTCACAGGATCACCGCGCAGGTGTAGCGAAAGCGGCGTACCGCGAGCGAAGCCGTAGGCCTGGTCCACCGTGGTGGTCACGCCGAAGGAGGTGGCGTCGTAGGACGCCGCCGTATGCACGTGGAGGTCGCCGAACCAGGCCCGCCGTTGTGGATACTGCTGCCTGCACGGCGCCTGCTGCCGTGGCGCCTGGTCGAGCGAGCGCACGGTTACCTGGTCCCACGCGGCCAAATCCGCACCGTTCGCCTGTATACGCTGGAACTCGAAGCGCAGCCACAACAGAGCGCCGGCAGTCAGGGCAAGTGCCACCAGCGTGTAAACAGAGTACTTGAAGATTTTTTCACGCCGCTTGCCATCGGGTCGGGTTCGTTGTGTGGAGGTTCATGCTACCCACGGTATCCGGCGTTAACAGTGGCCGGTAGCGTGGCGGCGAGCCACGGCGCTATCGCTCACCAACGGATTGGCGTACACTCCCGGCACATAAAAAAGCGCGCTTCCCTGCACTACTATGTTATTTAACTCCCCCGAGTTCCTTTTCTCTTTCTCCCTGTCGTGCTCCTGGTTTTCATTGGCCTCGCTCGCACGGGGACGAACCGGGCCCAGGTCACCTGGCTGGTTCTGGCTTCGCTGGTTTTTACGGCAGCTGGAATCCCGTATTTGTGGTCCTGATCGCGGGCCCGTGGCGTTTAATTTCCTGATTGGTCGACGCATCAGGTCCGCCGCAGCGCAGCGCTCATCGTGGCTGCTAATAGGCATTATTTCTAATCTGTTGCTGCTGGGCTATTTTAAATACGCCGGTTTTTTCCTGCAGAATCTGAGCGCGCTGGGCCTGTGGCTGATTCCTCTGCCAAACATCGTGCTGCCGCTGGCCATCTCGTTTTTTACCTTCCAGCAGATAGCGTATCTGGTGGATGTCGCAAGAGGCGAGTGCAAGGAATACCATTTCCTGCAGTATGCGCTGTTCGTACTGTTTTTCCCGCAGCTGATTGCCGGTCCCATCGTCCATCACCGGGAGATGATGCCGCAGTTCGAGAGCCTGCGGCGAAAGGAGTATCTCTGGGATGATCTGGCGGTCGGATTCACGATTATGGCAATCGGCCTGTTCAAGAAGGTGGTGCTGGCTGACTCGCTTGCGCAGTACGCCGACCCGCTCTTCGATGCCGCGGCGCAGGGGGTGCCGCTCAGCGCGAGGATTCCTGGATAGCGACCTTCAGTTTCAGTTTCCAGATCTATTTCGATTTTTCC
The DNA here is from genome assembly GCA_041395965.1 of Halioglobus sp. Lineage (GTDB taxonomy): Bacteria > Pseudomonadota > Gammaproteobacteria > Pseudomonadales > Halieaceae > Marimicrobium. Next base: position 15,033 of record JAWKZM010000019.1, on the reverse strand, counting down.
GGCTACAGCGATATGGCAATCGGCAGCGCTCGCCTGTTCGGCATCCGGTTGCCCGAGAATTTTCGTTCCCCCTACAAGTCTCCGAGCATCATCGAGTTCTGGCGACGCTGGCATATGACCCTGTCACGCTTCCTGCGCGACTACCTGTATTTCTCCCTCGGGGGGAATCGTCAGGGCAGCGCGCGGCGTTACCGCAACCTGCTTGTTACCATGCTGCTGGGCGGTCTCTGGCACGGCGCGGCGTGGACCTATGTGATCTGGGGTGGCCTCAGGGGCTGTGCCTGTGCATCAATCACGGGTGGCGCGCGCTGAGCCGGCTGCTGGGGCTGGAGCGAGTTCGCCGCGGCGCTGCTGACACCCTTGTACATTTTCATCACCTCATTGGCCTGGTCGTTGGCCTTCGTCATTTTCCGTGCCACGGATCTGCGCAGCGCGTTTGCCGTCGTAGTGCCCGGCTTTACCGCGCTTGCCGCGGACATACCCCCGCTGCTGCAGCAGGCTGTCTCCAACACGTTCCTCGGGCACTGCTTCGCCGCTCTGGGGTATCCTGACTACGGCTATCTTCCCGTTTACTGTGTGCTGGGGGTAAGCGCGTTTGTTTGTTGGTGCATGCCCAATACGCAGACGTACATGGAGCGCTTCGATCCCGTATTGGTGGGCGAATCCACCCGCTCGCCCGGCATGGGAAGCCTGCAATGGCAGCCCGGCTGGTTTTCTGCCTGCATAGTGGCAGTGTTATTGAGCGCGAGCCTGCTCTCCCTGTCGGCTGTTTCAGAATTTATCTACTTCCAGTTCTAGAGATGAAGCGCTATCTCCTCGTCACCGCCGCTCTCACTCTTGGTATATGCGTGCTGGCGGGCCTGTTTAATTACAGCGTGGACCCCTACGGGATTTATCACGCCGACAGCGCGAATGCCGATCGGCTCAGCCGGATCGACCTGTTCTACTACCTGCGATTGACCAAGCCGTGGCAGGTGACGGCAACCAAACCCACCGCTGTCGTCGTGGGTACGTCAAGAACGGCAACGGTAGACCCGCAAGGTCCCGGCTGGCCCCGGGAAGGCAGTTATAACCTGTCGGTGCCGGGCATGACACCCTACGAAATGCTGCGTTTTATCGAACACGCCCAGGCCAACGGACCCCTGAAGAAGCTGATGATCGGGCTGGATTTCGAGGCCTTCATCCAACCCGAACCCGAATTCAGGCAGGGCTTCGAGGAGTGGAGAATGGCGCGCACCGCCGATGCCCTGTCGGCGCCGCGCTTTTTTTGGCAGCGCCTGCGGGACGATCGGGACGCGTTGTTCTCGCTGGCCAGCGTCGGCAACAGCCTGTCGGCACTGAGCGGAACGGCACAGGTCGGGCGGCGTTATTCTCCGGATGGCACATGGGAAACCACCGGCAATCGTTTTGCCGGCAAAGCGGGATTTATCCGTATCGGCCGTGGCACCGTATTCGACCTGCGCAATGAACGTCTCTCGCTGGATGAAAACATGAGTATCCTCGCGGAGATCCTGCGATTCGCGCACCGCCAGAGCATTGATACTCGCCTGTTCATCACCCCGGAACATGTTTTTATGCTCGATCTCTGGTGGCGGCTGGGAGACGGCGAGTTGTGGAATGCATTTCATCGTCGCGTTGTGGCGGTCAATGAGGCGGTGGCTCGCGAGTTGGGGGTCGATGCCTTTCCGCTGTTTGGGTTCAACCAGGCCGCTGGTGTGGTCGATGAGCCCATTCGCAACGCGCGGGAATCGAAGGGGTCCACGTTTTCCGATGGCACCCACTTCCGGTCCCCACTGGGGCAGCGGATCATGTCCTCCGTGTGGGATGACAGCGGCTCATTGGGCGTGCGACTGGATGCGGATGCAGTCGACGGCTACCTGCAGCAGGTCGATGTCCTCCGGCAAGGCTTCCTTGCAGCCAATCGTGAACTCGCCGCGACCATGCGCCGCAGCATCTCCCCCGATCTGCACTAGCGGTGATGCGGTAGAGCCGCAGCGGGAGGTTATGCCGGCAACAAGACGCAGGAAAAAATGCAGGAAAACGACACTTACCAGACGACTGAACGCGTGTGCAATACAGTGGTCGATGTGAGTGAGCGCACTATCGGCTACGACGTCAAATACCGTATTGGAGACAAGCCCGGCGAGGTGCGTCTGGACCATGACCCCGGTGAGACCATTCCCGTGCAGGACGGCAAGCTGGCGATCGCCCGCGGTTTCCCGGGAAACGACGCTGTAGGCGAGTAAGCTGTCGTGAGCGGTAACGTGGCGCGCCGGATGCGATAGGGCGGTTGCGTATTGCTAGACCAGGTTTTTGGGATCCAGCAGTTGCGATAACTGTCGTTCGCTGAGATCCGTCATTTCCAGCGCCACCTCCAGCACCGGTCGCCCCTCGCGGTAGGCGCGTTTGGCGATTTCAGCCGCCCGGTTGTAGCCGATTTCGCGGTTCAGCGCGGTAACGAGTATCGGATTTCTCGCAAGGTTGGCCTCGATGTTGGTATCGTTCACCACGAAATCCGCGACGCAGTGATCGGCCAGTGCCGTGCAACTGTTGGCCAGCAGTTCGATGCTTTGCAGCAGGTTGTGGGCGATCACTGGCAGCATGACGTTCAACTGGAAATTTCCCGACTGTCCCGCCAGCGTGATCGTGCTGTCGTTTCCGATGACCTGGGCGGCCGCCATGGCGACCGCCTCGGGGATCACCGGGTTCACCTTGCCGGGCATGATACTGCTCCCCGGTTGCAGCGGCTTGAGGCTAATTTCGCCCAGGCCTGACAGGGGCCCACTGTTCATCCAGCGCAGGTCGTTGGCGATTTTGATCAGTGCCACAGCCAGGGACTTCAGCTGCCCTGAGAGTGCCACGGCGATGTCCTGGCTGGCGAGTGCGGCGAAGAAATTCTCCGCGGGTTCGAACACCTCGCCACAACTTTCACTGAGATAAAAGCAGAAGCGTGGCGCGAACTGCGGGTCGGCATTGATGCCGGTTCCCACGGCTGTGCCCCCCTGGGCAAGATGGCGCAGCTGGACGCGGCAGGTGTCGATGCGCTGTCCGGCCTGGAACAGTTGCGCGCGCCACCCGGACAGTTCCTGCGCGAGGCTGATCGGCATGGCGTCCATCAGGTGCGTACGGCCAGTCTTGATGCAGTCGCCCAGCACCGCCTCGCGCGCGGCCAGTACGTCGACAAGGCGGTGCAGCGCCGGTATCAGCGAAGTCGCCAGCGCCAGCTCGGCGCTGACGTGAATCGTCGTGGGTATGACATCGTTGCTGCTCTGGCTGCAGTTGACGTGGTCGTTCGGATGCACGGCGAGTCCGGACCGGCGTGTCGCGAGCGGGGCGATGACCTCGTTGGCGTTCATATTGGTACTGGTGCCGGAGCCGGTCTGGAACACATCGACGGGAAACTGCTCGTGGTGCTCTCCGTGAGCGATGGTCATGGCGGCATCGGCTATGCTGGCGGCCAGTACCGGGTCAAGCAGTCCCAGCTCGGCATTGGCGCGCGCGGCGGCTGCCTTCACCAATCCCAGCGCGGCCAGAAAACCTCCCGGCATGGGCATGCCGCCGATACGGAAGTTGTTCACTGCCCGCTGCGTCTGCGCGCCGTACAGCGCCGTAACAGGTACTGCAACTTCGCCGAGGCTGTCTTTCTCCACCCGCACGTCACTCATGGTGTCGCTCCCGCTCAGGATTGCCCGGCAATCCGGTTCAGCACGTAGGTCAGGACGCCACCAGAGCGGTAGTACTCCACGTCCACCAGCGTATCGAGCCGCGACTGCAGCTGGATCGACCGCGTCTCTCCCGACGGGTAGTGCACCACCGCAGACAGGATTTGCTGTGGCGCCAGCTCGCCATCGAGCCCGAGAATGTCAAAGGTCTCGTCGCCCTTCAGGTCCAGCGTCCTGCGCGATTCGCCCGGCATGAACTGCAGTGGCAGTACACCCATGCCCACCAGGTTGGAGCGGTGGATGCGTTCGAAGCTTTCCACGATAACCGCCTTCACGCCCAGCAGCAACGTGCCCTTGGCGGCCCAGTCGCGGCTCGAACCGGTGCCGTACTCCCGGCCCGCAACCACCACTGTGGCCACACCCCGGGCCTGGTAAGTCATGGCGGCGTCATAAATGAACATCGGCTCCGACTCGCCGACCAGTCGCGTGTAGCCGCCTTCACGGGACGGTGTCATCTCGTTGCGAATGCGAATATTGCCGAAGGTACCGCGCATCATGACCTGGTGATTGCCGCGGCGGGAACCGTAGGAACGAAGTCTGCATCGGCCACGCCATGCTCGCGCAGGTACAGGGCGGCGGGGCTGTCCGCGGGAATCGCGCCGGCCGGGGAGATGTGGTCGGTGGTCACCGAATCACCCAGCAGCGCGAGCATCGGCGCCGCCAGGATATTCTCGCGGTTGCCCTGGTACTGCGGTTCGAAGAAGGGCGGCAGCTGGATGTAGGTGGATTCGGCATCAAATGCGTAGGTGGCGCCGCTGCTGGTCTCGATGCCTTGCCAGCTGCTGTCGCCATCGAATACCGCGCTGTACTCCCGGCGAAACATCTCCTTGTCCAGCGTCTGCACCAGTGTGGCGATCTCGGCATTGCTCGGCCAGATGTCGCGCAGGTAGACTGGCTTGCCGGCGCGGTCGTCGCCCAGCGGGTCCCTGCTGAGGTCGATGCGCGTCGTGCCCGCCAGGGCGTAGGCGACCACCAGCGGCGGGGAGGCCAGCCAGTTGGCCTGCACCAGCGGGTGAATGCGGCCCTCAAAATTGCGATTGCCCGACAGTACCGCGCAGGCCACGATGTCGTTGTCCGTTATCGCTTTTTCCACCGGCGCCGGGAGCGGGCCGGAGTTGCCGATACAGGTGGTACAGCCGTAACCGACGAGGTTGAAACCCAGCGCGTCGAGGGCGTCCTGCAGGCCCGCCCTCGCCAGGTAATCGGTCACCACCCGGGAGCCGGGAGCGAGGGAAGACTTGACCCATGGCTTGCGCTGCAGTCCGCGCGCCAGCGCTTTTTGCGCCACCAGTCCGGCGCCGATCATGACCGCGGGGTTGGAGGTATTGGTGCAGGAGGTGATCGCCGCAATCACCACGTCGCCGTGGTGCATGGCGGTGTCGCCGTCGTCGAGCGGGAAGGCCTTGTCCAACTGGCCGGCCTTGCCGTCCAGTTCGATGAACTGGTCAGTGGCCTTGCGCAGGTCCCGCACGGCGACCCGATCCTGTGGGCGACGGGGCCCCGCGAGGTTGGGCTCGACGCTGGACATATCGAGGTGCAGGGTGGCGGCGAAGGTTGGCGCCACGTACCGGGCATCGCGCCAGATTCCCTGCGCCTTGCAGTAGGCTTCCACCAGCGCGACAGTATGCTCGTCGCGACCGGTCAGTCGCAGGTACGCAAGCGTTTGTGTGTCGACCGGGAAGAATCCGCAGGTAGCCCCGTATTCCGGCGCCATGTTGGCGATGGTGGCGCGGTCGGAGAGTGGGAGCTGGTCGAGGCCACTGCCGTAGAATTCCACGAACTTGCCCACCACGCCGTGTGCGCGCAGCATTTGCACTACCTGCAACACGAGGTCTGTGGCGGTAATGCCCTCGCGCATCTGCCCGGTGAGCTCGAAACCGACCACGTCCGGTATCAGCATCGATATCGGCTGTCCGAGCATGGCGGCTTCCGCCTCGATACCGCCGACACCCCAGCCGAGCACGCCCAGGCCGTTGATCATGGTGGTGTGGCTATCGGTGCCCACCAGCGTGTCAGGATAAGCCAGGGGTCCGCTGCCCCCGTCCTGCTGCCAGACCACCTGCGCCAGGTACTCCAGGTTTACCTGGTGGCAGATGCCGGTACCGGGCGGCACCACGCGGAAATCGTCGAATGCGCCCTGGCCCCACTTGAGGAACTGGTAGCGCTCGTTGTTGCGCTCCATTTCCAGGGCGACGTTCTGCGCAAAGGCATCGCTGCTGGCAAACTTGTCGATACTGACGGAGTGATCGATGACCAGATCCACCGGTGACAGCGGGTTGATTTTTTGCGGGTCGACACCGCGCTTTACCAGCGCGTCGCGCATGGCCGCCAGATCGACCACGGCGGGCACGCCGGTAAAGTCCTGCATCAGCACCCGCGTCGGGTGGTAGGCGATTTCCTGGTCCGATCCGCAGCCGGCGCTGGCGGCCAGCGTCTCGATATCCCTGGTGGTGCAACTGATACCATCTTCATGGCGCAACAGGTTTTCCAGCAGGATCTTGCTGCAGACCGGGAGGCGGCCGGCGCTCGGGTGATCGGCCAGGGCACCGCCGTTCACCGCGTAGTAGTGATAGGTCTTTCCATTCACCTCCAGCGTGGCAAGTGTGTCGAATGAGTTGTCGGATGTCATGGGGGCGTTCCTGTATCGACAGTGGACATGCAGTATAGGGGAGAATCAACGTCCCTGCTGTTAGTGACAGCGCCCGAGCCCGACAGTTCAAGGCGCCCGGGAGTCGTTGCTAAAAATCAAATAAATTGAGGCCGTCCCGGACATGCACGGTGCCGCGGTGTCCAATCGGGTCCTGCGCCAGCAGCTGGTCCAGTACCTGCGAATTGCTTTCCGTATTGGCGACAACGCGTTCGCCGGCGTCATTGCGCGCGATGACGATCCCCTGCTTTGGTCCCTCCCGCGAAAAACTTACCGTAAAGGTTTCCACGGTGGCCGCGCCGGCTACATCGCGCGCCAGGGGCAGCGCCGGTGTGGCATCGACCTGCCGTTGCAGTGCGCTGCAGTCAATTGCCTGCCAGGGTCTGGCCGGCGGCAGCGTAGAGTACAGGCCGATGGAGTGTTTGGTGAGGTAGAACCCGTTGGCGGTAACCAGGCCGTAACCCGTGCCGCGGCGGAGCGTCTGGTACATCTGGGCGATCGCGTGCAGCGAGTAATTGTTCCCGGGGCCGCCGAAGCAGGGCAGGCCCCCGGTGACCGTCACGCCACGCTCGTCGAGCGGCGACAGGCCGATTGCATTGCAGGCGATCTGCACGGCGCTCGGGAAGCAGCTGTAAATGTCGAAATGGCAAATCTGGTCCAGCGTGACGCCGCTGTGGTCGCGAACGGCGCGCCACGCCTGGCCGATAGCGGGCGAACTGTGCAGGTCGGGACGCTCGCTCACGTACCAGATGTCGTTGACGTCGGCGCCGCCGTGCAGGTAGATCCACCGACCCTCGTCGATGCCCAGCTGGCGTGCCTTGCCCGCCGTTGTCATGATCACTGCCGCCGCCATGTCCACCTCCAGTATCGGGTTCATGGCGCGGGTGTAGGGGTAGCCTATGTAGCGATTCTTCTGTGATACGGCGCTGATTTGCTGCGCGTCGAGGAACTGCGGGCGCCACGCCAGCGGATTATCCGCGGCGACCCGGCTCATGCGACTGCAAATTTCTGCTATGTGCGCCGCGTGTTGCGCACGGGTCAAACCCAGGTGATGGCCAAGGGCGTTTTCGAACAAGGGATAGGTGTTGATCGGTTCATACAACCCGTGCGCGAGTTCCGTGGCGGTATGTCCCTCGCGCTCCTGGCCCACGGTGGGCGGCTCTGTTGCGGTGTCTCCCGCCCAGGCGGATATATCCTCGCCCGAACGCAGCACGCTGAACAGCGTCGCCAGCAACTCTGCACCGGCCAGCAGAACGGCACCGTGTTCGCCGCGCGCCAGCTTGCCGGCAAAGTGATTAACCAGGTACTGCGGCGTGTTGCCTCCAATCGTGCCCTGGAAGATAGCCGGGTCGTCAATGCCCAGGCGCCGGGCCAGCTCGCGGCCGGGATTGCGGGGAAACAGGGCACCGACGCCGGGTGTGGTGTCGGCGATAAACCGCACCATGGCCAGGGTATCGATCGCCGATTCCAGCCGCTGTGCGCCCACATCGGCGAAGGCGGCTGCGGCTGCTTCATGCAGCGCGTCGACCGGTGTCCTGGCGGCATCCGTGGCGTGCCAGGTCCGCTGCCCGGAGCCCACCAGGATGGGCGTGTTGTCTGGTGTCTGGTTCATATGGCGCGCGCTGCGTTCCCGCTAGTCGAATTCCTGTGGGGCCCAACATAAACAGGATCATCGAGGAAATCCACCCCGGCCCCGGCGCACGCTCCGTGCGCCCGCATGACGGCCGCCGTTGATTTTTCATGAAAAAGCTCTATGTTGGTGACCTCCTACGGCACCGCCTGCAAGGATTATCGCCATGCCTGCTCCATCCGAAGGCGGTGCCAACCGCCTGGTACTACTGCTCTTTCTGGGCATCGCGCTGTACGCCTGTTACTGGCTGGTCAGGCCGTTCCTGGAGCCGATCATCATGGCGATACTGATCGGCCTGCTCGCCTATCCGCTGCACGAGCGCGTGGTTGTGGCCGTGCGCGGTCGGCAAACCACGGGCGCACTGCTCAGCTGTCTCACGCTGTCCCTCGTCTGCCTGATTCCCACCATGGCGCTGTTGCTGGCAGTACTCGATCAGGGGATCAAGTACTCGGTGGTTGTGCGCGAGTGGGCGACTCTGGACAATATCCACCAGTTCATGGCGCAGCCATGGGTGCTGGAGATTCAGTCGCGCATCACCCGAATTCTGCCCCGCGGCGCGCTCGACCCCGATAATATCCGCAGCGGAGCGATTGCGGCGGCGGGCATTATGGGGCGCCAGTTTGCCGATGTATCGACGTCCATCCTGGGCAGCCTGACCCGCTTCACGATCAATTTCATGTTGTTGCTGTTCGTGCTGTTCTTCGTACTGCGCGACCACGGCAAGTTGCTGGCCTTCCTGCACCGCGCGCTGCCGTTGTCGCGCACCCAGGAGGAAACCCTGTTCCAGGAAGTGAAGAAAGTCAGCAAGTCGGCCCTGCTGGGTTCCCTGCTGACGGCCCTCACGCAGGGGATCGCCGGCGGTTTTGGCCTGTGGCTGGCCGGTTTCCCTGGCATTTTCTGGGGCGCCGTGATGGCCTTCGCCTCGCTGATACCCATGGTGGGCACGGCCCTGGTCTGGCTGCCGGCGGCCCTGTACCTGCTGGTCACGGGGGAATGGGGTTGGGCCTGTTCCTGGTGGTGTGGGGCGTGGTGGTGGTCGGCTCGATCGACAATTTCCTGCGTCCCGTGTTCATGCAGGGTGCCAGCATGAACACGGTGGTGATTTCTTCTCACTGGTGGGGGGCTGCAGGTTTTCGGGCTGATCGGGTTGATCTACGGCCCGCTCATATTTTCGATCGCGCTGGTGTTGTTCAAGTTGTACGAGCGAGTTCTCCGAATTCCTGGACTCCCAGGACAAGCGCTAGGTTGTCACCCCGTACCGCTGTCGCAGCAGTGGCTTGTCGACCTTGCCGGCGGCGTTGACGGGCAGGTGATCCACGCGAAACCAGCGCCCGGGCGTTTTGTAGCCGGCCAGCAGTGTGCGGCAGTGTGCGGATAGCGTCTCGTCGCTGGCAGCCTCGCGCAGGCACAGCACGGCGCAGACCCGTTCACCCCACTGCGGATCCGGCAGGCCGATCACCGCGCAGTCCCTGACCGATGGATGCCGCCGCAGCGCTTCCTCGACTTCGCGCGACGCGATATTTTCACCGCCGCTGATGATCATGTCCTTTTTGCGGTCGACCAGGTACAGGTAACCCTCCTCGTCGAGGCGGCCGATATCACCGGTGTGCAACCAGCCCCCCGCCAGCGCCGTTGCCGTGGCGAGCTCATCGCGCCAGTAGCCCAGCATGCACTGGTCAGCCTGCACGACGATTTCGCCGGGTTCCCCGGGCGGGCAGGGACACCCGGCGTCATCGAGCAGGCGCAGCGTCGCCGTGGGCAGCGGCCGGCCCACGGAGCGCAGTAATTGCGGCCTGTCGCGGGCGGCGCGCCGGTGATCCTCGACGGTCAGGAAGGACACGCTGCCGGACAGTTCGGTCATGCCGTAACTCTGGCACAGCCCGACCCGGGTGTCGGCCAGCAGCCGCTGCAGCAGTGTCTGGGGCATGGCCGACGCCCCGTAGCCGATGGTGCGCACGGTGCGTAAGTCCGCGGGCGTGAAGTCCGGGTGGTCGAGCAGCAGCCCGATCATTGTCGGGGCCAGGGACATGCTGGTCACCTGCAGTTCGCGGCAGGCCGCGAGCGTGTCGGCCGGGTCGAAGGCCCGGGCCAGCACCACGGCGGCACCGTACTGGTGCTGCAGCAGCACGTTGTGCGCGGAGACGTGGAACAGCGGGAAGGGGTAGTAGTACCTGTCGCCGGCTTGCACCGGACGTGCCAGCGCGGCCGAACGTAGCCCGGCCAGGAAAGACGTGTGAGTCAGCACCGCACCCTTGGGGCGGCCGGTGGAGCCGGAGGTATAGAGTATCCATGCGGGAGCGTCGCCGGTGGTGGTAGGCGGATCTGCGACCCCCGCCGTGTCCCGCCATGCCGGGTACTGCGCATCGAGGGCAACAACCTGCAAGGCGGCGGGAAATCCTTCCGCCGCCAGCAGGGGTCGCAGCAAATCGGGATCGCCGAACAGCACGGTGACGCCGGCATGCCGTAGCTGGTAGACCAGTTCCGCCGGCGCCAGTCGGGTGTTGAGGGGCACCAGGATTCTCCCGGCGGCGGGTACACCGTAGATCAGTTCCACAAACTGCGGACAATTCCACGACAGCACCGCGACGCGATCACCCGGCGCGCCGACACTGGCCAGGCGCCCCGCGACGCGCAGCACGTTCCGGTGCAGCTTGGAGTAGGAGACCGGCTCGCCCTGCCAGAAGAGGGCGATACCGTCGGGTTGCGCGATGGCCTGGTGCTCGAGCAACTGGTGCAGCAGCGCGCAATCGACCGCGGCGGAAACCACCGGCTGCCCGCCGGCGTTCATCGGCGCCTTACTCCGCCCACGACGGCGCCCGGTCGCCCCTACCCATTGACGACCACTCGCGGCGTGCGTGCCGGCATGCGCGTGGTGAGTTCGTAGCCGATCGTCCCCGCGGCGTCCGCCACTTCCGCCAATGGCAAACCCGCGCCCCACAGCACCACCTCATCGCCGATGCTCACGTCGGCGATGTCGGTGACGTCCACGGTGATCATATCCATGGAGACCCGGCCCGCCAGTGGCGCCCGCAAGCCCCTCACCAGCACCGGGGTGCCGTTGGGCGCGCCCCGGGGATAACCGTCGCCGTAGCCGATGGTCACCGTCGCGATGCGCGAGGGTCTTTGTGCCACCCAGGTGCCGCCGTAGCCGACGGCATCCCCCACCGCCACGTCGCGCAGCGAGATCACGGCGGACACGAGGGTCATGACCGCTTGCAGGTCGCGCGCGCGGTGTGTCTGCGGCAGCGGGGAATTACCGTACAACAGGTAGCCGGGGCGCACCCACTCATAGTGCGCCTGCGGCCTGCCCAGCAGGCCCGCGGGTTGGCGCACTGCGTGGCGCGTGCAGCGGAGGGCGTCGAACCGGCCAGTTGCTGCAGCGTCTGCCGGCTGAGAATGTCGTCCGCCGAGGCGAAGTGCGTGTAGACGACGATCTCGTCGGCGGCATTGCGACTGCCCTGCAGGCGCTGGTAAGCGCCGCCTGCCCGGGCGGCACGCCGATCGGTTCATGCCGGTGTCCACCTTGAGCCAACAGGTGACCGCCGCCACCAGACTGGCCTCCTCCAGCCAGCGCAGCTGCTGCTCGTTGTCCACGGTCAGCCGCCGGTCCGGTTTGCGCTGCCGTTGGCGGTTCGTCAGCCTCGAATACGCCTTCCAGCAGCAGGATGGGCGCGGTGATACCCGCGTAGCGTAGCTCCAGTGCCTCCTCGATGCAGGCCACGGCGAACGCGTCAACGAGCGGCTGCAGGGCGGAGGCGATAGTGACCGCGCCGTGTCCGTAGGCGTTTGCCTTGACCACCGCCATCATGCGCGCGTGGGGCGCGTGGCGGCGGGCGACACCGACATTGTGTCGCAGTGCGCCGAGGTCCAGTCGCGCCTGGTTGGGCCTGGCCATCAGTAATCGAACTTGTGGGCGCTATACAAGGTTTGCGCCGCCAGCCATACATCCCCCGGCCGCCCATCCCCCACCGCTTGGCCGTCGACCTCGACTACCGGCACGAGGTCCTTGCTGGAGCTGGACAACCACACCTCGTCCGCGGCGCGCAATTCGTCCAGGGTCACCACCCGCTCTTCCACGGCGATGCGACCATCGCGCCCCAGTATGTCCAGCAGCATGAAGCGGGTGATGCCCGGCAGCTTCTGCTCATCCAGCGCGGGTGTGGCGACGATGCCGTTTTTCACCACGTAAACATTACAGGCCGCGGCCTCCGTGAGCTCACCGCGCCGGTTGTACAGCACGGTTTCGTCCCGGCCTTGCGCACGCCCCTGTTGGTAGTGCATCACGTTGCCCAGCAGGGAGGTCGACTTGATATTGCAGCGCTGCCACCGCAGGTCCTCGGCGGTGGCCACCCGGTACGGCGTTACCGCGTGCCTGTCGGCAACCGGCGCTGGCGGGATGGGGTAGGCAAAGGCGAACACGGTGGGCGTGATGCCCGCGGGATACGCGTGGTGGCGCTTGCTGTCGGTGCCGCGGCTCACCTGGAAATAGAGACCGAGATCGCCGCCGCCGTTGCGTGCGCTCAGCTGCGCGGCGATTTCCCGCCACTGCGGCGGATCGATGCGCAGGGGAATTTCGATAGCGTCCAGCCCGCCCTGCATGCGCGTCATATGCGGGCCGAAGCCCACCAGCCTGCCTGCGTAGGAAGGGATGACCTCGTAGATGCCATCACCGAACAGGAAGCCGCGATCCATGGGCGAAATACGCGCTTCGCTCATGGGGAGGTAGTTGCCGTTTAGATACACTGTGCTCATGTCAGGGGCCTATTGTCCCATAGATTGGACGCGCCGATTCAGGCGTGCGAAAAATTTGTCAGCGCACGCAGCGCGTCGATCACACGCAGCCCTTCGCGGACCTGCAGCCCGTCCTCCGTGAGCGTGTTCTGCCGGGTCACGCCATCGCGGCTGCCCCGGCGGGAGAGATAGTTCAGCAGCGAAACCGGTGCGAGGTCCGCCAGCAGGTCTCGCCGGGCCCAGCGCGCCAGCAGGGCAATCAGGCCGTAGGCGCCCCAGTTGGAGACATCGGCCACCAGCAGTTCGTCGCAGCCAGTCACGGAGGTCCTGATGTCTAGTCCGGCCAGGGCACTGGCGATATTGCCCATGCCGATCTCGTTGCCGCCGTCGCCGATGGCGATAGTGGGACAACGCGCCTGGGTGACGAAGGGATCAAAAAATGTGCAACGGGCGGTAATGTCCTCGCCGCGCATGTTGTAGTAGCAGCCGTCGACGGCCAGTCCGGGCCGCTCGATAGCGACGATGCCCTGCGGCGCCATGGCCGCCAGGTGCCGCGCCGCCTCTTTCCCGGCCGAGGGCAGGTCGCTCGCGGTCAGTTCCAGCACCCGGTATTCCTCCGCCAGTGCCTGCGACAGGGGCGCGCCGCAGGCAATGACCGGCTGCGCGCCCAGGGCTGCCAGCGCCTGGTAGAGCGCCATGGCGCCGACCGGCCCATCCGTTTCAAAGGTGTCCGCGACCGGAAAGCCCGTGCCGATGATCACCGCGCCATCGAGGTCGCGCAGGTGGCGGGCGGCGCGCAGGTAGTAACCGGGTCGCAGCGCCGCGCGCGCCGCCTGCATGTGGCGGAGGTTGCGCGCCACCAGCAGTTGCTCGATTGCCTCGCTCAGGCGCTCGTCGTTCAAGCCGGGCGCTCCCGCAGGGTCTTGTCCAGGGTGAAACGCCGGGCCAGCTGTAATGCCCGTTGCGCGGTGCGGGGCGTGATCGGGGCGAAATGCACGCGACTACCGGGTACCAACTGGGTCAGCCGCGCGGCATCCAGCGACAGGGCGGAGCCGATCTTGGGGTAGCCACCGATAGTCTGGCGGTCATTCAGCAGCACGATAGGCTGGCCGTCCGGCGGCAGCTGGATTGCGCCCGGGCAGATCCCCTCCGACAGGATGCCCGCGATAGCGCAGTGGATAGGCGGTCCCTCCAGGCGATAGCCCATGCGGTCACAGCGCTCTGATACCCGGTAGGTGCCGCCAAAGAAACGGCGCTGCTCGGCGCGGCTGAACTGGCGCTGCTGGTAGCCGGGGATCACGCGCACCGTCAACATGGTCTGGTAGCGCGGCTGGTCTTTTGCGGGGAGAAAAAGGCGGCGCCGCCCGGTGACCGGGGAGCAGGGGAGGATGTCGCCGACGCGCAGGGGCGCACCGTGCAGACCGCCGATGTGTTCTCGCACCACGGTCGCGGTGCTGCCGAAACTCGTCGCGACGGGAAAGCCGCCGGCCACGGCGAAGTAGGCCCGGCACCCGGAGCGGGCAAAGCCGATGTCAATGACATCACCGGCCGCGACGGGGTGGACTTCCCAGGCGGCGCGCTCCGCGCCGTTGATACTCAGCGGCATCGCCGCGCCGGTGAGGCAGCAGTAGGTTGCCACGGCTGACTCCAGCCTGAGTCCGCCAACACTCACCTCGATGACGGTACAGCCGGCGGGATTTTGCAGCAGCCGGTTGCAATAGTGAAACGCCTCGCCGTCCAGCGGGCCACCGTTGCTCAGTCCCAGGCGGTGGTAGCCGCGCCGCCCGCTGTCCTGTAACAGGCTGAGCACACCCGGTTGCAACACGGTGATGCTCATGCCAGCTCGCCCCCCAGCGCCAGAAAGCGCTCGCGGCTGATGGCTTCGAAGCGCACGCTGTCGCCCACCGCCACCGGCATGCAGGGCTGCGACTGAGGGTCGAACATCGACACTGGACAGCGACCGATGAGGTTCCAGCCTCCCGGGGACTGCGCGGGATACACCGCGGTCTGCCGGTCGGCGATGGCCACCGAGCCGCACGGCACGCTGGCCCTGGGCGTGGCGAGGCGCGGGGCCGCGATGCGCTCGTCCACCTGCCCGAGGTCGGCGAAACCCGGGGCGAAGCCGATCGCGTAAACGCGATAGAGGGTCCCGGCGTGCAGGTCGATCACCTGGTCCGTGGAGAGGCCGGCGCGCCGTGCCAGTGCCTCCAGGTCCGCACCCACCTCGGCGGCGTAATACACCGGCAGCACGACGGTGCGGGCAGCCGACGGCGGTTGTGCGGGCAATAGGGCGAGGGCGGTGC
>JAWKZM010000018.1:0-63439 GCA_041395965.1 Halioglobus sp. | reverse complement strand
GGCGATACTGATAAGCAGGGCGACAATCATTGCGCCGCCGGCGGGGTTGTGCCCGATATACCGCTTTGCCCTATGGGCAAACAAATCGCGAAGATAATGCCACACCACCGTGGGTGAGCGGACAAAATCGCTGAACCTGGCATGCCTGGACCCCACCAATCCCCAGATCAGGCGGAAGCAGATGATGCCCCCGACTACGTAGCCTGCCCAGACGTGTAGCGTAAGGAGGTCGTCCTCGGTGAAATAGGCCGTCAAGAAGGCAATGACCAGTGTCCAATGTCCGATGCGGACGATGGGGTCCCAGACTGTTACGGTATCTTCAGTAGCGTGCATGTAATGGTTCCCGGTAATAACCAGAGCACACTCTGGGGTACATGCGGTTCTGCTACAATCCGGCATTTAACCTAGATCGCACTTTATATGCCAGCCAGGGATACATATGTCGGATGACCTACAGGATTCCGGATCCGCTCGAGCGGTAATAATGCTCTTTGCAGTCATTGCGCTGCTTATCGGATGGGATGTGATCGCGGACTTTAAGGAGGGCGCCGATTGGGAACATATGGCCATTGAGCTTTTTGTCCTCTTGATAGCCGCGAGTGGCATTACATATCTCTGGTCGCAGTTTCGCCGGGCCCAATCGGATCTTGTGCAGGCACACGTGGCGGCGGAACAGTGGCGAAGGGAGAGCGACGAACTGCTCCGGGGACTGGGAGTGGCAATAAAAAGCCAGTTTGATACCTGGCACCTGACGAAAGCCGAAGCAGAGGTGGGACTTTTTCTCCTCAAGGGCCTGAGTCACAAGGAGATCGCCGCGATCCGCCAGACCAGTGAGAGGACAATTCGTGAACAAGCGCGGGCGCTGTATCGCAAAGCAGGGCTCGCCGGGAGATCCGCTCTTTCCGCGTTCTTTCTGGAGGATCTGTTGCTGCCATGGAGCGAGGACACTGCGGAACCCACAGCGTGATCGCAATTCCCGCCCCCCCGGAGCCGTTGCGGAGCCGAGCAGCCGCCCATTACCTGTCTGTGAGCGTCACCCGGCTCCCGGCCTGCCCTGATGGGTATGATTTATAACTTATTGAAAAATATAACAAATGGTGAGCCAGAAGGACGCGAACGGCAGCGAAGTCAGCACTGGGTGCACCCGACAGTATGCAGGTAACGGTACTTAACGGTCACAGACCCGAATGACGCACTTTCCATCTAAACCTTGATTACCAGCGCAGCATACCCTCGTGCCCAGTGGGATAAACGACGAGATTCGGCAATTTCGTAGTTGGAAAATACTGCAGCAGGCGTGGAAAGTAGCCCTGCCTCAGCCTTGCCACGTGCTGCCCGACGCACTTATGCAATCCAAAGCCAAACGCCAGATGATCCTTGTTTTGCCGCTCCATGTCGAAGGAGTCCGGGTCCGGGATAGTGCGCCGGATCGTGGTTTGCGGCCGCGAACATCAGGCTGATCTCTTCGCCCGCGGGATGGTTGTACCGTGCAGGGTAAGGTCCCTGGTCAGGCGACGGGGAAGTCCCTGCGCTGGCGCGCACATGCGCAACATCTCCTCGATAGCACCGTCGAGCCGTCCGGCCAGTTGATAAAGCTTGGCTCGCTGGTCCGGGTAGCGTCCCGGCAGGCCTGTGCCATTGCCCAGCAGGTTGACCGTGGTGTCCACGCCGGCGAAAGCGAGGCAGTTGGCAAACAACGGCCATTCTTCCCGGAATAACAGACCCTCGGCTTCCTGCTGCACCAGCCAGCTGAGATGATCATCGCCCGGGTTGCTACGCTTTTCTTCCAACACGTCCTGCACCATGTCCGCGACGGCGTCCAGGTCACTTGATGGCGACTTCGGCGCTGGTCGTGAACTGTCCTGCGGATCCTGGCCCATGAGAATATCGCCCAGCGCATACCACAGGGTGCCGACTCCTCGGAAATCGAGGAAGCAGTCATGAATTTCTGGGGTACACACTTGATGACGGCCTGGTACAGGTCTATCTCGCCGTGTTTTGGCAGGCAGGCAAACACCTCGTCAACGATCTCCTCGAGCATCGGTTCCAACTGTGCCGCGACAGCCTTGGAGAACATCGGGATCACATGGCTGCGAACTTTTTTGTGCAACTCTCCGTCGGAAGTGGCCAGCGAGGGAATATAGCTGTGCCCGGTGCTGCCATTGAGCGTGTGGTCGGGATAGCGCAATAGCTGACGAACGTCCTCGTAGCGGGTAATCATCCAGATGTTGCGACTTGCGTCGAAATAGACGGGGTGGTCCTGACGCAGCGAAGCATAGCGAGTGTAGATTTGCTCGTGGTAATCACTCGAGAGAACATCAACAATCGCAGACATGAGAATTTCTCCACCTGGTTATCAAATTGGCACAAGCATCCACGGTAAGGATATCCTCAAATTGACCGGCCTGCCCGCACAACCCAATTTTACATGGCTGCAAACTATACTCAAAAACCAGCTGCATTTCTGATCGATTCCCGGTGTTAGAACTATTGACGATCTGTTTGCCCGGCAGGGCACTAGTGGAATTGGTGACATGAACGCAATCGTTCCCGTTGGAAAGAGTAACTTCAGGCGCGATCACGAAAAAGGATCTCCAGGGTCTTTCTATCAGGTTCACCTGAATAGTATGTATCGATGGCCTCCTGGAATATTGATTCGCTCCCGGCAATGGACTTGAATAACGTCATCGACGATCGAAACTTCATTGCATCCATGCCGCCGAAAATCTCGTTTGCAGATTTTCCCTGGACGGACAGAACAATCCTGGTGCATTCCAGAAGGCGTTCACCAAGGCTTGGATGGTGTAGATAGGCCTCTGCTTCGCGTGCATCGTGTATTGCATAAAACGTTGCGGTGGCACTGTGTCCCAGGCCGGCTATTTGGGGAAAGACAAACCACATCCAGTGGGTCTCTTTATGTCCGTGTTTGAGCTCCTGGACGACTCGCTGGTATACGGGGTTCTGCGCGTTAACAAATCGATTCAGGGTTTCGAGTTCGTCAAGCATTACGCGCTACCGCTTACAATAACCGCCCTGTGTATTCCTGTACCCATTCGGACATGTAGTCCCCGACTTCAGAATGACATCCTCCTGCCTCCGCGTGTTATTCACGCAGTAGTTACCTTTGGTGTTACTCCAGCCCGGAGGACACTTGCCCCCGGTTTTTGTCAGGACCTGCTTGGGCTGGTCGCTAAAGGATCTGCAGTAATTACCTTTGGTGTCGGAATAACCCGGTGGGCACTTGTTGCCTGATTTGACGATATAGCTGTCGGCAAACGCGGGTGTGGTGAAGAGGATCAGGATATAGGCGAGGAACTTCATGGGTTACTCCTCCGGGCTGGAGTCTGATAATAGCAGTCTGTCGAAAACGCACGGAAGCTGTATATATCGACAGGAAGTATCTTGACGTGATTGGAATAACCCGCAGGATGACAGCTTTTGACCGTACCCCCCCATAGTCATCCAGCACAGACATGACATGTGTCTCTGTTGATCTGGATCATGTTGGTTGCACATCGCGCCACCGCCTTGTAGACGGCGAAGTTTTAAATAGGTATTTTAAATACATCTTAATAAAGTGCGGTTTGAATTCATCTTTAGATCATTTCGGCAACTGGGCTGGACGGTGGCATATGCGCCTCACAACGTTTACAGATTATTCGCTGCGGGTACTCATCTACCTTGCACTTAGAGGTGAGGAGAGCGCCACCATAGCGGAAATAGCCCAATGCTACGGGATTTCGAAAAATCATCTGATGAAGGTGGTGCAGGAGCTCAGTCAGAAGGGCTACGTGACGGCCACGAGAGGCAAGAACGGCGGACTGCGTCTGAGCAAAAAATCCACTGAGATAAACATTGGGGCACTGGTGCGGACGATGGAGAGTGATCTCACCCTGGCGGAATGCTTCGGGAAGAGAAACCAATGCATCCTGACGCCGGCCTGTGCTCTCCAGGCGGTTTTTGCCGACGCCCTGGAGAGTTTTTTTGAGGTTCTGGATGGTTACACCCTGGAAAATATCCTGCCGGAAAAACGGAGCAGGGCGCTGGCACGGATTCTCAAGATTGCGTGACCCTGCAGGGATTATCCACCGACATAACATGTGAATTCACTTTCTGAGCGGCGCGGGAGAGGAAATATGACTTCGTATCAATCGACGTTTAGCATCAAAAGGTTATGGTTGATCCTCCTCGTTGGGATGATCGCAATGTTCGGAATACTCCTCCTCCTCGGGCGGGAGATTTATCAGCAGGCGCCTCCGATACCGACGCTGGTGAAATCTGTCGCGGGTGAAATCCTTTTTACCCGGGACGACATTGAGTCTGGCCAGAATGTCTGGCAGTCCATCGGGGGAATGGAGCAGGGCTCGATATGGGGACACGGCAGCTACCTCGCACCCGACTGGAGCGCGGATTGGCTGCACAGAGAAGCGGAAGCACTATTGGCACTTTCGACCAACAACCCGATACCAGGACTTTCACCGGCGCAGCAGAAGGCGATGGAGAAAGTCGCGCTGCAGGAAGAAATGCGCGAAAACTCGTACAACCCGGCAACTGGCGAGATTGTGGTCAGCGAGAATCGCGCCAAAGCGATCAGGAAAGTGGAGTCTCACTTCCTGAGTCTCTATGAAGGCAGTGACGCTGCCTCGCTCGCATTGCGTCGTGACTATGCGTTCCCCGTTCATGGCATGTTGACCAAAACACAGGCCGAGCAGCTCGCTGCCTTCTATTTTTGACGGCCTGGGGAGCCACGACCAATCGTCCCGGACAGAATATAACGTACACCAGTAACTGGCCACATGAGCCGTTGGTGGGTAATCAACCCACAACCGGGATATTAATGTGGAGCATTGCGTCAGTAATATTACTGCTTGGCGCCGCCGGTGCGCTGATCGCGTATTACGCCAAGCAGTTTGACTTATGGCGTGCAGATATGTTGCCTGAAGAGGGTGTTGCGACGTCCGACCTGTTGGCCGGGGCAGTCATCACGCCCTCAATGCGGGCTACCGCAAAGTATTTCTGGGTTGTCTGTGCTCTTTTTTGGGGCAGGTGATGCTAGGCATCGTGACCGCCCACTATGCGGTTGAGGGTCAGGGATTGTACGGTTTGCCGTTTGCCGATTACCTCCCGTACACCATAACTCGCACCTGGCATACACAGCTTGCCGTGCTATGGATCGCAACCGCCTGGCTCGCGACAGGTCTGTATGTGGCTCCGATGTTGACAGGACATGACCCGAAATTTCAACGCTTTGGCGTCAACTTTTTGTTCGTCAGTTTGCTCGTCATCGTCATAGGTTCATTTGCAGGACAATGGGCGGCAGTTCACCGCTTTTTCACTGATCTGACAATGAATTTCTGGTTTGGTCACCAGGGCTATGAATATGTCGACCTCGGCCGCTTCTGGCAAATCTACCTGACGATCGGCCTGCTGCTATGGGTCGTTCTTGTGGTGCGCGCCCTGTGGCCGGTTTTAAAGCAGAAGGGTGGAAAGTCGCTGATCTACCTCGTGCTTGTATCGACACTCGCGATAGGGTTGTTGTATGCGGCGGGCCTGATGTGGGGCCAGCATACACATATTTCCATTATGGAATACTGGCGCTGGTGGGTAGTTCACCTCTGGGTTGAGGGGATTTTTGAAGTCTTTGCCACGGCGATCATCTCACTACTCTTTGTGCGGATGGGAATCCTGCGAACATCAACGGCGACGGTAATGGTTCTGTTAGCCACTGTAATCTTCCTGTTTGGTGGTGTACTGGGCACATTTCATCACCTGTATTTCAGTGGTACTCCGACCTCAACGATCGCCGTTGGTGCGATGATATCGGCGCTTGAGGTCGTACCCCTGCTGGTTGTCGGCTTTGAAGCCTATAACCGCTACAAGGTAGAAAATCTGGCGGACTGGGAGCACAACTACCACTGGCCATTCATGTTCTTCGCGGCGGTTTTGTTCTGGAATCTTGTCGGGGCAGGGCTGTTCGGATTTTTGATCAATCCGCCAATTGCTCTTTATTACATGCAGGGACTGAACACGACGGCAAACCACGGCCACGCTTCCCTGTTCGGTGTTTATGGCATGCTTGGCCTTGGTCTCACCCTGTACTGCATGCGGGGGCTGACTGATGTGTCACTTTGGAATCAGAAGCTGTTGAAAACGTCATTCTGGTCTCTGAATATAGGGCTCGCCATGATGACCCTCCTGTCCCTGCTGCCCCAGGGTATTTTGCAAACGTATACCAGTATCGAACATGGGTATTCATTCGCCCGGTCCGCAGAGTTTATCCACAGTCCAGTCATGCAAGCTCTGGTTTGGGCTCGGGTACCTGGTGACGTGGTATTTAGTGTTGGCGTATTTGCTTTTGCCTGGTTCGTTTTCCGGGCGTTTATCCCTAAAAGACAATCGCTGGCCGTATGAACAGCCATCGGTGTCCACTTCTTGCCAGCTGAAAAGCCGTGGGGAGCGCCTTTGTCAATCTGCCAATGGGTCGTTGGCGCAAATTATTGGGCAAGGTGTTGCTGAGTTAACGGCGCGTGCCGGTGGAATTACGAAAGCGCATAACCCCGAGAAATGCTGCCGATCGCCGAAGGTCTACCAGGCCTGAAAAATGGTCTGGTGACCTGTCCAGATATTAAGAAAAGCACCTTAACCAGGTTGGGATGTGTAAAACGTAATGGACAGACTGACTTGTCCGCGCGGCAGGTATTTTTCCCCATTGCCGCTTTTCTGTAATGGTCGCCCCCTGGCTCTTGCTGGCATCACAATCACGGAAAGTGGGCGTAATTGTTGATGTGTCCACCCGTGCGCGAGAATGTCGTCAATCGTCTGGCCGATTCTGTAGAAACAGCCAGACGCTATAGCGCCAACATTAAAAAAATGTGCAGAAGACAATGACAAATACGCATCTCGTGGTTCCAGTTCTTACCATGTGACTTTGGTCGCATGTCGCCTGTGCTTCGTTTATCCGCTACAAACTCACATTCGGGACCCAGGAAAGTGGATATGGGTTCATGCTATTTGAAGACACTGAATCTGTTTTCAGGCGGACACAACACCTTGCGCCGCCACCTTTTTTGGCCCCGGTATTATATTCGGAGATACTTCAGCGGTATTTTGGTCTGCCGGTTTTGTACCCACCGGCGTAATTCCCGTGCGAGAATATTCAAAACCGGTTGAAGTTATTTCGTTGCCGAACACCGCCTTTCTCGCAATAATCGCGCTGCCATTGTTTCTTCTCCGCACTACCGGATCAAGTCATCGCTCTTATTTATTATGATATTGTCCCCGGAGACTTCCCCTGTTTGTCCATACACTCGGATCTTTCGCAAAGACAGATCTTTGCCAATCGTTACATGCACCTGTCCATCCTTGCATTCTGCTGTAATGACTGATGCGCCGCTCTTGTTGACATGAAATAGCCCCGAAGCTTTTTTCTCCTCGTCAAGGAGGATAACCAACTCAAGCGGTGTGTCATCTGTCAGTTCGTTGGTGCTTTGTACCACCGGGCCAAACGGGATGATGGAGCCTCCCTTCAGCCAAACAGGGATTCTGTGCAGGGGACAATCCTGCGTAATCCATTGCCTGCCGCCTGAAGATTCCTTGCTGAAGAAGTCGTACCAGATACCCTCGGGAAGATACAGGGTCCGGTGGTTTTCTTCTCGCATCACCGGTGCTACCAGAATGCCAGTGCCGCACATAAACTGGTCATCGATAGCATGTACTGTGCGATCGTCCTGGTAATCGAGAACCAGGGGCCGCAGCATGGGAAGGCCTGACGCAGCGCTGTCGATCGATTCGCTGTAGAGGTAGGGTATAAGCTGATAGCGGTAATTGAGGTAGTCTCTCAGGATGCCTTGTGCCGTTTCTGAGAACTGCCAGGGCTCCCGAAATGGGTAGCAGCCGTGGTAACGGAGGTGGGACTGGAATATGGAGAGCTGCGTCCAGCGAACCATCAGTTCATCGGTGGGTTCTCCCACAAAGCCGCCGGTGTCCTGGCTCCAGTAGGTGAACCCCGACAGCCCGTAGCTCAGTCCGCCCCGGAGCGAGGCCTGCATGGCGCCGAAGGTCGAGGCATTATCGCCGCTCCACTGTACCGGGTAGCGCTGCGAGCCGGCATAGGCGCTGCGGCCCCAGACCATGGCATTATCCTCGCCGTGAACATCCCGGGTAATCTCGAAGGCCGCCTGATTGTAGAGCAGGGGGTAGACATTGTGCAGGGCGTGGCCGGTGCCCCCGGCAAACTGCATGGCGGGATGTATGCCTTCACCGAAATCGGTCTTGATGACATCCACACCGGCTTCGAGAAGCGGTTTGATAAGCCGGTCCTTGTACCAGGTGGCGGCTTCCGGCCTGGTGAAGTCAATGGGAGCTGCCTCAAACTGGCCGCAAAAGGAGAATGGCACCTTGCTCCTGGCCAGCAGGTTCTTCTCGCAGGCTTCCTTCCATGGGGCGGTTCCCTTGAGTATATAAGGCTGTTGCCATAATGAGAGGCGAAAACCATTGGCATGTAGGTTGCTGCACATAGCCTTGTGGTCTGGAAAGCGTACCGGGTCGAACTGCCAGTCGCACTCCCAGTCGTTCGCAAACCAGCTCACATCCAGGTTTATCACGTCAGCGGGGAATCGCTTTTCTCTCAGGGTATTCGCGACGTCCAGTATTTCCTGTTGCGATGTATAGGACATCCTGGAGACCCAGGTGCCGAACGAGTATTTGGGCAGCACCGGGGAGCGACCGGTCAGGCTGGTGTAGCTGTTGAGAACTGCCTTGATGTTCCCGACGAAGAGGTAGTAGTCCAGCTTTTGCTCTTCCACCGCCACCTGCACCTTGGACTTTTCCTTCGAGCCGACCCAGAAGGTCATGGGATGTGTCTGGTTGAAGAACACACCATAGCCGCGCGTGCTCACATAGAACGGGACGGTCTTGTAAACCCGGCCTGTGGAGTTTCCGACGCCCTCGGTAATCCAGAGACGAAGGGTTTCTCCCACCTTGTTCATGGGGCCAAAATGCTCCCCCAGCCCGTAGATGGATTCATCGTGGGTCAGGTCAAAGGCGTTCACGGCATACCAGTGCTTGTGGCGCCTGTCGCGGACAAAGCCCATGGGGTACGAGTCGTAGGCAATACCAAAATGGTTGTCAGTCCGCCCGCCGGTGCTGGTTATTCTATTGCCCTCCTGGTCGAAGATTTCGATTCTGAAATCGGCCTTGTAGACGTGCAGGCTCAGCTTGCTGGTTCGCAGGCGATAGCAACGCTCGTCTTCAATCAAATCAACCTGGCAGCCCTCGTCGGAGATGTCGTTGGCTATCATGGGGGTAAATGCGTCGTCAAAGCGGTTATCCTTCTGCAGCCTGACGCGACAGACATCATCCCGGGGGATATCGATACGCAGGCTCAACAGTGCAGTCGGTGCCTTTTTATCAATTTCATAGACGTGCTTGTAGAACCGCTCCGGGCTGATAAGGTTGAAGATATTGAATGCCTCTGCCTGGAACAGAAACTGATTTTCCTGCCGTTCTACGAGTGCTACGCTCAGCACCGATTGTGAAGATCTGAGAAGCATCTTCGGGATCGCGGTGAATGAACCTTGCATGGGTCCAATGTCATCCAGAGGATGATCGGTTCGGCCGAATGACACCCTGTGCGCGTATTCGTCAAAGGAATTCTCCAGGTTGGAATGCTTCCTGAAGGTGCGTAAAAAGAGAACAGGATGCAGGAAAATATTCTTCACCAGCAGCCACGCTGACCGTTTCACATCCGGACAGAATGCTTTCGCGTATTCCGCTTCGGTCAGTTCGGTTCTCCGTGAAGTCATTGCCCCCAACCTTTCAATTCCTGGCCCTTGCGACGATGGACTGTGCGCCCTCGGCTGCTGTCAGCCGCGCAATTATAAGAAGAGTATAAGAGTCTCCCGTCCCTGGCGAATGAATAGTTTACGCTGCGAACGGTCGCTCCAATAGCCCGCGACAGTGCGTTTGCCATCGGTGTTATTGAAACGATCGCCCCCTTTGACATCGCTTGCTGCCGCCACAAGGAGGGAATGGGTTCCCGGCGATGACGAAACACCTGCCACCGGCAGGGGTCAGTCCATCAGGTCGTCACTGCAATCAATCGCGGTTTTGAGCTGCTGCTAAAACGATCAAGGTAGAGATAGATAGCGGGTGTGAAATAGAGCGTCAGCAACTGTGATACGGCGAGCCCACCCACCACGGTAAGACCCATCGGTTGCCGGCTTTCAGCGCCCGCGCCCAATCCCAGTGCAATGGGCAGGGTGCCGAACAATGCCGCCATCGTGGTCATCATGATCGGACGGAACCGCACGATGCACGCCTGGTAGATCGCATCGGCGGGCGCCATACCTTGTGTGCGCTGCGCGTCGAGCGCGAAATCGATCATCATAATTGCGTTCTTCATAACCAGCCCAACGAGCATGATGACGCCGACAAAACCATAAATATCCAGATCCACCCGAAATACCAATAGCGTCAACAGCGCCCCGAGACCCGCGGTCGGCAGTCCGGACAGGATGGTCAGTGGATGGATGAAACTTTCATACAGTATTCCAAGCACCAGATAAATGACCACCACCGACGCGAGCAGCAACAGGCCCATACCACTGAGTGAGGACTGGAACGCCTGCGCCTCACCCTGGAAGCTGCCGATGACCGTATCCGGAATGCGCAGTTGTGCCTTGATCTCCTCCAATGTCGTTATGGCGTCGCTCAGCGCGACGCCTGGCTGCAGGTTGAATGAGATGGTGACTGCCGGCAATTGTCCCTGATGCGCAATCGATAGCGGACCCACGCTGTGGCTGATGCTGGCCACCGCGTTCAGCGGTACCAGCGCACCATTGGATGAACGTATATAGAGTGAGCCGAGGGCTCCAGGGTCGAGCTGGAATTCCGGCAGCAGTTCCATGATGACCCAGTATTCATTCGTTGACGTGTAGATGGTCGAAACCTGTCGCGAGCCGTAGGCGTTATACAGTGTGTTTTCGATAGCCTGCGGGCTGACGCCCAGCACGGAAGCCTTGTTGCGGTCGATCTCGACCTGGATTTTAGGCAGGTTCAGCTGCAGGTCGCTGGTTACATCCTGAAAGCCGGGCGCCTTCGCCAGTTGCTCGGTGAGTCTTGGTGCCCACCCATAGAGTTCGCCTATATCCGCGTCCTGGATGGTGTACTGGTATTGGCTTTTGGTAAGGCGGCCACCGATACGGATAACCGGGATGTTCTGCAGGAAGACTTTAAGCCCGGTTATTTTCTCCAGTTGAGGGCGCAGCTCCGCAATGATTTTTGGAACGCTCTCGCGCTCTGAGCGAGGTTTGAGCCGGCTGAAGATACGGCCGACATTCAACGACTGGCTGGAGCCATTGGCGCCGATGAAGGACATTGTCGCGGCGACGTTCGGGTCGGCGGCGATAATCGCCGCTGCCTGCTGTTGCTTTTCCACCATGGCGTCGAACGAGATATCCTGCGCCGCTTCGGTGAAGGCAAACAGTTGACCCGTATCATCGTCGGGCAGGAAGCCCATCGGCATCGACGTAAATAGCCACCCGGTCATAACCGTGAGAATGATGAATCCGATCAGCGTCACCCGCTGATGGCGCAACACCCATTTGAGCGACTCATCGTACAGGTCGCGCCAGCCGACGAAAAAGCGTTCAGTAAGATGGTGGAACCGTCCGCCGCCGTGCGGTTTGAGCATGCGGCTGCATAACATCGGCGTGAGCGTGAGCGAAACAAAACCCGACACCAGCACGGCGACCATGATGGTGACGGCGAATTCGTGCAACAAGCGCCCGAGTATGCCGCCCATAAACAGGATGGGTATGAACACGGCGATCAGCGACACGGTCATGGAGACCACCGTAAAACCGATTTCCCGTGCTCCATCCAGCGAGGCCTGCAGTGCCGTCTTGCCCACTTCCATATGGCGGGAAATGTTCTCCAGCACGACAATGGCATCGTCCACCACGAATCCCACGCACAAGGTGAGCGCCATCAGCGACAGTGTATCCAGGCTGTAACCGAACAGGGACATGGCAGCGAAAGTGCCGACAATGGACAATGGCAATGCGAGGCTGGGAATGAGCGTGGCCGAGAGTGTGCGCAGGAACAGGAAGATGACCATGACCACAAGGGCCAGTGCAAGCAGCAGGGTGAATTCGACGTCGTCGACCGATTCGCGAATCGATTGCGACCGGTCAAACAACAGTTCGAGCTTCATCCCCGCCGGGAGCTGTTCCTGAAAGCCCGGCAGCAGATTGCGCACTGCCTCAGCCAGTTCGATGGTATTGGTACCGGGCTGCCGCAGAATTGCCAGCAGTATGCCGCGCTTGTCATTGAACCATGCCGCCACCTTGTCGGTCTGCACGCTGTCGATTACCCTGCCGAGTTCATTCAGTCGAATGGGCGCTCCGTTGCGGTAGGCGACAATGATGGGGCGGTATGCAGCGGCGTCCGCCAACTGGCCGTTGGCCTCAATCGTGTACGCCCGCTCACTGCCGTAGAGTGTGCCGGTGGGCAGGTTGACATTGCCACTGGAAATCGCCTGCGATACGTCCTCCAGACTAACGCCGCGGGCTGCCAGCAGATTGGGGTCAAGCTGTACGCGGACGGCGTATTTCTGCGCACCGTATACCTGCACCTGCGCGACGCCGCTGATCGTGGAAATGCGTTGGGCCAGCATGGTTTCCGTATACTCGTCCACCACTGACAGCGGATGGGTGTCCGATGTCATGGCCAGAAACATCACCGGGGAGTCCGCCGGATTCACCTTGCGAAAGGAGGGCGGCGTGGTCATTTCCGGCGGTAGCTGACTTAGTGTCGCCGAGATAGCGGATTGTACATCCTGTGCTGCCGCCGCCTATGGAGCGATCAAGCGCGAACTGGAGGTGATCTGGGTGGTGCCCTGGGCACTGGAGAACTGATCGAATCGAGGGAGGCGATAGTCGAGAACTGCTTTTCCAGGGCGTCGCCATCGACGCCGCCATGGTTTCCACCCGCACCGGGTAAGGTAGCGCTCACCTGGATGGTCGGGAAATCCACGTTGGGAAGCGCGGCTACCGGCAGGTTACGAAAAAGCCCGCGATCCCTGCCAGCAGGATACCGGCCATGATCAGTACCGTCATGACCGGCCGGTGAATGAAAATTTCCGACATGTTCACTGGGACCCGGTATCCGCAGCCGGTTTGATACTGAGCGCGGCCCCTGGCGACAGCCGGGACTGGCCGTCCACCACGACTTTCTCACCGGCGGTGAGGCCCTGTGCGATGACCGCGCCTTCCGGCGTCGTACGCGCCACCTTCAGCTCGCGTATAGCCGCCCCCTCTTTCGTCACCACATAGGCAAACGGTCCCTTCGGCCCCGTTAGCACTGCTCAACGGTACGACCACGGCATCCTCCTGTTTGCCCAGTTCCATGCTGACATTCACGAACTGACCGGGCCATGTGGAATTCCTGCCGTTGTCGAAGGCGCGCCCGCAGCCGAATCGTACTTATGCTGGTGTCCACTGTGTTATCGAAAAAGCTCAGTACACCGGCCTCGTCGATTGCGGTGCTGTCGTGGAACCGTGCTGTCACGGGCAATGGCCCGCGATTCAGCGCTTTCTTCGCGAATTGCAACCAGCGCTCGTTCCGGCACGGCGAAGCTGACGTAGATAGGGTCGACCTGGTTGAGAACGACCAGGGGCCTGGCATCATTGGCCTTCACCAGGTTGCCCCGCCACAATTCGACCTTGCCCAGTCGGCCGCTGATTGGCGCGGTGATCCTGGTGAAATCCAGTTGTAATTTGGCGTTGGCGAGATTGCCCTCGTCGGTTTTCAGCGCTGCCGCAGCGATGTCCCTTTTTGCCGCTATTTCCGCGTAGCCGTCCTGCGAGATAAATTTTTTCGCCAGCAAATCGCTATAGCGCTTGTCCTGCGCGGTAGCGATTTTCAGCAGTGCCTGATCGCGGACCAGGTTCGCTTCTATCTGCTGGATCTGGATCTGGAACGGGCGGGGATCAATCTGAAACAGGAGTTGGTCCTTGACCACGTTCTCACCGTCGCCAATGAGCACATCGGTAATTTGTCCGTCAACTCGCGATTCGACGTCGACACTCGCGACGGGCTCGACATTGCCAATCGCTGTCAGCACATAGGGGACGGTGCGTTGTTCGCTTGTCGCCAGCGTTACCGGAATACCCGACTCGGGAGTAATCGCCGTTCCATTGTTTTCGCCGCAGCCGACGGCGCCGAGCAGGGTGCCCGACAATAGCAGAAGTGTGGAGATTCGCCACCAAAGTGGAATGGACATGACCTTACACCGTGCGCACGACCCACCATGCCGCCAGAAGAGTAAAAGCAACGAACCTGGCTGACTTGGCTATAGGTTGATAAAAAGATAGCATGCTATCGGAATATTGGGGATTGGGAAATAGCGGCATGAATGAATTGGACGAGGAAATTGCCAACCTGATTGGCGAGATCGCACGGTACTGGCGTCAGCGGCTCGACCATCGGTTGCGCCCACTCGGTCTTAGCCAGGCCAAGTGGAGGGCGCTGCTGCACCTGTCCCTGTCCCCCGGGCTCAGCCAAAGGGAACTCTCGCAGAGGCTGTCTATCGAGGGTCCTACGTTGGTTCGTTTACTGGATCGGCTGTCGCGTGACGGCTACATAGAACGCCGCGAGGATGTGAACGATCGTCGCTGCAAGCAGGTATACCCAACGAAGAAATCGGCGCGCATCATCCGCGAAATCAATGCAGTGGTGGTTGCCTTTCGGCAGGAGTTGTTCGACGGTATGAGCCACCGGGAACTGTGCGCGGGGGCAAACATGTTGTATAAGATTCGCGAGCGATTGGACCAAAACGGCAATTAGCCCGCCACACCGCATCTCGCAGGCGGCAGATTCGCAGTAGCAGTAATAGACGCAACACCCGCATTGCACCGTGTCAGTGATCGATATGCCGATGATCGAGACGAGCGATCACATGCCGCGACGAGGATGCGCCAGCGGGGATACGCCCCGGGTAATTCCCGCTGCAGAATGTCGAACATTCGCAAGGTCATTCTTGATCATGACCATCTTGAAGAGAGTTAAACTTTCGTTTATTGGAGCCCTTAAAAAACTGTCGGAGTTTTGTACAGTTTTTCTGATTGGCGCTGCTATCCACTCGTAAGCTATTGAATTAATGAATGCGGTACAGTTTTTGCAAGTGTTTTCAGCGACCGCACTGATAGCGACGGAATGCCCCACATGAGTGCAGTCACAAGAGTACTGACAGGTGGCGCATGTGCTGGCTGGAGCAGCACAACGTCGCTCACTAAACTTCACAGTCTTTGGTACGAACTGGTATACAATTCTTGCAGCAGGATAGCTTGGTAAAAAGTGCGGCAGATAAACCAAGTTCGAAGATCATTGTGAACCCTGGGTTTTAATTTTCTTTTCCACGAAAGACATAGGGCAAAATTATGATTGGTTACCTCAATGCATTTGGAAAGCTGCTCTTATCCGTGCCAATGGCATTGATTTTTTTGCTCCCCAATTTGGCGTATTCCGAGTCTGAACTGCCCGTTGGTGTCGATCCCCGACCTTCACAGCCTGATCTCGAGCAGTTGATCTCCATCCTGAGATCCACACCGGAAAAGGGGTGGGTTCGAGTAAACAACAACCAGTTCCAGGACGTTTGGACGCCCACAGGGCTTCTGGTGTCCTCCGATAAAGCGCCTAATTCAGTCCCCTGGGTACCACGCGGCATAATTGCTGCGTGGAGCGGTTTTGCGTGGGATAGTCGCAGAGGCGACTTAATTATCTATGGCGGAGGGCACGCGAACTATGGCGGAAACGATGTCTATCGCTGGCGAGGCACGACGCTTGATTGGGAACGGATGTCTTTGCCTAGCGATATTGCATCTTTGGGAAGCTACCCCTGGCTGACGGTCGATGGTCCCAATGCGTCGCCGCAAGCCCACCACACCTACGACGGCAACATCTACCTTCCAATCGTTGATCGATTCCTCACATTTGGTGGAGCAGGATTTAACTTTGCCCAACCGTACATAATCCAGGACCCCGATGGTCCGTTGGTAATAAATGGAAACACCTATCGCAATACCGGGCCCTATTTTTTCGATCCAGCTCGCGCCGACGAGAACAAAGTTGGAGGACTGACAGGCTCTCACTCTCAATGGAACAATCCCAATTTGTGGGTCATTGGCGGCGAGATGTGGGAAAATCGAGACGTTCCAAAAAACCTGCCAGATGCGAATTTTCCGCCGCATTTTATCGAGAAT
Source organism: Halioglobus sp. (assembly GCA_041395965.1). Lineage (GTDB taxonomy): Bacteria > Pseudomonadota > Gammaproteobacteria > Pseudomonadales > Halieaceae > Marimicrobium. The sequence goes on along the minus strand of JAWKZM010000018.1, from coordinate 47,177 downwards.
TCTGCCGGTTATACGCAGGAAAACGGTAAAGATGTTGTGTTCGTGCATGGTGCGCAACAGTACCTTGATAAATACACCATTAATGATATCGATGATCCAACGCAGGACTCCTGGGAGCAGGTTGGTTATGGTATCGGTTGGGGTCAGCCCGTCGGCGCTTATCTTCCAACTCTTGACCTCTTTGTGAGGATCTCCCCCGGGCTGTTCGCCTATTGGGATTTATCTACTCCAGGCCCAACAAATCCACTGGTACCCTTTGTTCCCAACGGTCAATTCGTGCCTACGACACTCGGGGATAATAACAATGGACTTGGGGACTATGGCATGGATTATGACGCACCCCGGAACAGGCTTCTTCTCTGGGGAGGCGGTGGTGACGTTTGGGCGCTTTATCCTCCGCCGGTTGTTTCTCCCGTGGGTTGGCGTATTCAGAAACTCCAGAGCGCTTCCACACAAACCCCCGGACCCTATCCCGGTGCCGGCGTGTTGGGTAAATGGAAATACATAGCCCAAATTGACGCGTTTATTGCGCTGGAAGGGGGCACGTTTGCCGACTCGTATGCCGGCAATATTTGGGTTTATAAACCAGAAAACTGGATCGAGCCCGTCAGCGATGATCCGCATATCACGATCGCTGCACCGACCAGCAAAGGGTACTTTCTGCCGAACGATGATATTGTGGTGACGGCCGTCACTTCAAACCCGAGCAGCACCATTACACAGGTTGAGCTCTTAATGGATGGCCAAACGCTCGCGGTTTTGACTGAGCCGCCATACACGACAACGCTGACTTCGGCCATGCTGGGTGTCTACACGTTTGAGGCCATAGCTACTGACAATCACGGTAATCGCTTTATTTCTCCAAGGGTATCGGCAACAGTCGCCAACCACGTCAATAATCCACCCTCTGTGAGTATAAGTGCGCCTATTGATGGGGCATCGATAGAGTATTTTGATGGCAGACTTATCACACTAAGCGCGGACGCGAGCGATTCGGACGGAAGCATCGCACGAGTAGAGTTTTTCCTGGACGGGCGCTCTGTGGGTGTAGACACGACCGCACCGTACGCCATCAACTGGAAAGTGCAGTTGGGTAGCCACATGCTGACCGCGGTGGCTACTGATAATACCAACATGACTGCTGAGTCGGCTCCGACTAGGCTCAGGGTGACTCCCACCGGGGATAGGGGATCTCATTATTCTGCAGGATGGCGTCAACGGCTATTCGGGAACCACCGATACCTATCTCGACGGCTACGCTACAACCTATCCCAGAGGTGGCGAGGATATACTCAATAGCGTCAGGAATTTGTTCAACCCGCTCGTGCGCTTCGCTATTTTCTCTAACGAAGGCGGCCCGGTTCCGGAAGGGGCGACTATTACCTACGCTGCCCTCGCCATGTACAAATTTTCCTACTACGACTACACCTATAGCGCACATCCGCTCAAGGTGAATTGGGTTGAAAGCCAAGCCACTTGGATCGAGGCGTCCGCAGGTATCCCTTGGCATAAGCCAGGCGCTGCCGGAAATGGCTCCGATTACGCCGCCAAGGGCAGCCAGGCATACACTGGCTGGGATCCTGGTTGGGTCGTGTTTGATGTCACTGACAGCGTGCAGTCAATGAGTCTGAAGGAACTGAGCAATTACGGCTGGGAGTTGATCGCCGGCACCGGCAATGAAAACCAAAAATCCTTCCGTGCCAGCGAATATTCAGCTGATCCGACGCTGCGGCCAAAGCTGATTCTCCAGGTCGATGAAAATGCCAACCGCCGACCCACTGTCGCGCTGACCGCGCCGAAGAACAGGACACTCTATAACAACGGCGATACCATCACCCTCAGTGCCGACGCCAATGATCCGGATGGCAGTATCACGCAAGTGGAGTTTTTCTCCAACGGCGTTTCGCTTGGCGTCGACACCGCCGCTCCCTACACGCTCGATTGGAGCGACGCGCCGGCCGGCAACTCCAGGTTGACCGCCGTGGCGACCGACGATGCCGGTGCCTCCGCAACCTCCGGCGTAGTCATCATTCACTACCTGCCACCTGGATGCTAAATTCGCAGCGCTAGCCTGCCGGCAAAACGCTGCCTCAGGGCGCCCGTTGCGGAACCTTGGCAAGCGAGCCCAGGAGGCTTGTAACCGAGGCTGCGGAGGCATCGCGTGGGGCAGCGGGAGCCGTTGCCTGAGGATTTGCATGTAACAGCAGCTTACGGGTGCGCCGTCAGTTCTTGACCAGTCCCGCCTTCACGCGCAGCGTGTTCCGAAGTCCGGGTGTACAATTAGGTACAGCAAAAGGAGTTCCCTGCCAAAATATAATGGATATCAGGCGTATATTGAACTCCCTGCGTTTGCCGACATCGGGATAGGTAATGAAAAACTTCCTACTGGCTTCACTGCTTTTGCAGTCCGCGTTTGTATTCGCCCAGGTAAATCCTGAAGCGAAGATTGTTTGCGATAACGGCACCGTCGATCCAGATGCGCCAAGGATAAAATTCTACCAATGCATGGCCAAGCACGGCTCCAGGTATGTGCCGAACTTCAGGGATACCTGGGACTATCCAACGGGTTGGGTAATGCCAAACCCTCCGCTACCGAAGATGCCCATCGCCGTCCGACTGGATGGCGATACACCGGCCTATCCACCCGCAGGAATCAACAATAACTACTCAGAAATTAACCCGAATGGCTTCGTCGTCAAGTTAGTGTACAGCCATTATCCAGACTGGACTCGATTCGCCCCTGCGAATAACCCTGACCTTCGACCGCTGGATTGGGGAGGCGCTTCCTATGGAAACAATTCCAATGGCTGGAGACTGGCGGGTACTTTGAGCAAAATTGCCCAGTCCGGATATTCTGTGGATATAAATGCCGGTGTTGCCCTCACAGGGCAATGTTACGGTGGCGCAGCAGCATTTCATCAGGCACTGATGCTTCCTGACCCCTATTGGCAGAAGCATATTTCGATAGTACACGTCGATACGCCGGGCATGCTCATGGTTAACCACAAAGTGGACGTTACACTACCAGGAGGTAACCCCAGGTATTCGGAAGGCTACTATTTCCGCAACCCGGCCATGCCCTATGCCTGGGGTAGTTACAATATCGCCAAAGCGGACTACCTCAATCCCATCAACCTTGGGAAGGTGGATCATATCTATTTCAGGGCGGTCGGTGCTGTTATTGAGGATGATATTGGTTTCGCCAGAGACTTCTTCAAAAAAGTGTGCGACGGCCAAAGGGTAGCCTGCTATGGCCAGTGGTACCGAAGCAATCACGATTTTCCTGATCCCAATCCAACAACGCCGAAGTGGTACAAGGACAGTATGGGAAGCCGCTACAGTGGGCCGGATATGTACGTTCGCCTGGACCTTATGTTGCCAATATTTACAAATTCAACAGCAAATGACTGGGGGCCCTATGGCCATTACAACATGGGTCTGGAGTGGTCCAATGCCAAATCAAGTTATATAGACACCCCAACACGAATTTCGATTCCAATTCGTTATCGCAGACGTACTGGTATGGTAAATACCAAGGATCAACCTCCCTCGGTGAAATTTGATTTCACAGTGCGCAGAACCCAGAAATTCGAGTTACCTCTGGGCAAGGTATTAAACTGGTCGCTGCAACAAGAGGGTCTCGAACCACAATCAGGGCAGATTACAGTGACAAAAGCTGGCGATCTAACGATTCCTGGCGTTCGACTGAAAAACAATAACAAATACACAAATATTGTTATCACGGAAGCGGCCACCCCTGCTCGCTCACCCTAAAATGCTGCCCGTATCCGACGGCTTACGCGATGTAATTTACGTTGTGAATCACACGCCAAAACGAGTTTCACCGTTAATTTTGCGAGGATCCAGCCAGCTGTAGGCGAGCCACAAAGTCAGGATTAGTGGAAAGCGAGTTAATGACCCGGTCTGCCATCAATCTGCTTCCCGTGTCTGTGAAATGTACGGAATCGACAAAATGCGTTGCATCGCCTGGAATCAGATTTTCACCTTCGATTAGAATTGCATTGTGGTTCCGTGCGACTTCGCGAATGATTTCGTTGTAGCGCTTGTAGCCAAACAGTAATCCATCCAGGCTCATAAAGGGCATATAAAAAAGCGCTGAAACTGCTGATTTTTTCTTTTCTTCCAGTGACTGCTCCGGCCTCAGACGCGCAGAGAAAGTGACAACGGCGACAGTTCGGCCGCCAGACGACGCGGCCTCTACAAGTTGCCCCAAATCGCTACGGAATGATTCTCCAAAACGTTTCTCGTCCAAACTCACGCGGCCCACTTCAGATTCTGCAGTGTGTTGGGCAAATATTATGCGAATATTTTTTTCGGCCAGATCCCACAGAAGCATATGCTGCGCAAGCCAGCTTGGTTGGTTGTTAGACGAAGATGGGGTCAGCCCCTGTGATTCCGCAAGTTTCCACACTTCCTGGCTTAAGTCGTTGGTCGCGTGATAAATTATGACAATATCAGGATGAAGATTCTCGATACGATAATTGAGATTCTTGAGCGACGTTTGCGTCGTGTATCCGGGTACTGCAGCATTGACATAATCGATATCGATACCTGGAAAACGTCCGCGGAGGCCCTCGACGACAAGGTTTGGCCAGGCCATCGCGTCATTGCTGACCTCGCCGCAGAATGTCGTGGATGCGCCCAGAAAGGCGAAGCGAATGCGGCCTTCGGGCTTGCTTTAATCAAGTTCGGGACCCCTGAATCCATTGAATTGATCGAAATATTTCCCATGGTGGCGTTGGGAACCAGTACGCGAAGACCGATGTTATCATCTACGCGGTAAAGACTTTCGAAGCTGGTTGCAGTGCCATACTTTATCATTTGCCGCAGTCTGATCATTCCTTCGGCAGCGGCAGCAATAATCAAGGTAGCGATAACCGCCACAACGGTCAGAGCGGCCCCATTTGGCTGGAGTGGACAAGCCATCCCGTTTGGTTTTCATGAAGCAAACTCCTTTTGCTAATGTAATATCAGTGCCCGCTGGTGTTTATGGGTTATTTGCGTAGGCTATCCTGCAGTGGCTTGCGTATTACTGGGACGCGTACTGGGTAACTGGGATTGGCCTACTCCACACTGTGCTCATGGGTAACTATTAGTATCGGAGCAACAACAAGCAATTTCCAGCATGGAAAAGTGCATTCCGCGTCACAATTCCTGCGAAAAGCCGGTCCTTCGGGTGGAAAAGTTTGGCGTCCGGTTGCGAAACCTCACATCGCGCGTCTCTTAGCATTCAGAGGTATTCCCAGGTCTAATTTCCGATTTTGGTAAAACCCGTGGGATGAAGACCTGCAAGCGCCACCGATTCACACCAAATATCATCTCGTATGCTGTCTGGCTCGACTGCAGATTCAATCTCGGCCACCTTGGCATAGAAGACCTCTTGACGAACGGGGTATCACCGGCAAGCAACACTGTCTCTGGCGGGCCGTAGACCAGGATGACGAGGTGGTGGATGTCTGGCCTCAAGCCAAATGGGATGGCGCAGCAGAGTCGTGAGCTGACTGGAGTCAGCGAGTGGGGCAGTCGCTCAGGATCAGGTCCCAGACTTTTGGGGTCGGGAGAAAGTAACTTGCCAGCACCTATCAAAATCTCCGGGACGGTGCGTTTGGCGAATCGGCTAGGGCAACCGCTTGGTGGTGGGTGGTAGGTGTTTAGGTTTTGCCCCGTTTCATTTGCCAGAACACATTGACGTTCCTTGAGGCCGCGATTGATCACGAAACGGACGGCGTGCTACGTTCTCTCCTCCCCAGCCGTTCCCGGGATGTCCTTGGAGACCGTGTAACACCCAACAACAGGTTATTGACTATGAAATTGGCTGGTTTCCCGATCTGCTCGTTTCTGCAGACAGTGCGCCGGACCTGTCGGAGGAGCGTTTTCTGCGCTGTCAGTATCGCGATTTTCCCGGGCTTGTTCTCATTTGCCGGGAATCTTTCAGCCCAGAACCCGACCGACGACGCCCCCTGGGAGGCCCGCAACGTGCCTTGGGCTACCCCGTACTACACCTATGAGGTGCAGAGCGAGATCGTCTATGGGCAGGGCGAGATCAATGGCGGCGGCAGCTTCAAGAATCTTACACTGGATCTTTACATTCCTGATATTCCGCCGCCGGTGAACGCCGTCAACAAGTTATCTCTCATGGTGATGATCCACGGTGGCGGCTTCTCCGGTGGGAGCAAAGCCAATGCCGATATAGTGCGCTCCGCGCAGGATATTGCGCAGCGCGGTTGGCTGGTTGCCGCCATAAACTACCGATTGATGGACGATAACCCGATACCCTCTTCCAGGGTACAGGCGCTGTACGCGGCTTTCGGCGGGGCGAACGCACCCTTACAGATCCGCACCGCGGTTGCGGCGGTGGATGACACCCTGACTGCACTGGACTTTCTGCAAACCCGCGGCGATGTCTACAAGCCCTGGACCACACTGTGGGGGGTTTCCGCCGGGGCGTATACGTCTCTCATCACCGCCTACTGCCTGGATGATTACGGTATCACACGCCCCCCGGTCGCCGCGGTTGTCAATGTGGCCGGCGGTCTGGGGAATTGTTCCATCGGTACTCCCTTTGATGATCCGACGGGCAGCGACCCGGTACTGATGGTCGTGCATGGAACCAGCGATCCCACCGTTCCGTATTCAGAAGCTGTAGCGATACAGAACTGGGCTATCAGCGCAGGGTTGCCTCTCGATTTTCAGGCGGTTACTGGCGCAGGACATGTGCCCAGCCTGTATGATTACAATGCCGTTCAAGGAGTAACGCTCTTCCAGCGCAGCGTTGATTTCCATCACGAAACTGTCTTTGCTGGACTCAACCAGGGTCCCCAGCTGCCACTCCCTCCTGGCTGTTAACCTGCTGAGCGTGCGCCTGGGACGCTCTTTTTCAGGTGCCCCGACAAGCTTGCCATTCCCGTGTATCACCAACTTGCGGTGCAAGACAAATGGAAAGGATTGCGTGTGAGCTGTCAAAGCATGGAGGACCAATTCACCTGAACCGTCAAGAGAGACTCCTCTGCCCAGAAACTGCAGCAGGGTACTCTCTATTTGAGCACGTCAAACGCCGAAAGAGCGGTCAAGGATATCCGTCATAACACCCGCGGCCCAAGAAGTGACGCCATCACATTGCGGGGCAGCGTGAATTGCTGAAGGCCAGGACGATGACAAGACGCTACGCACAGATGGCTAATCTTTGATGCTAAACACCTCATGCAGGACGTTAACATGGAATGAATTTTGTGATTTGGGGGGGGCTGCTTTGTGGGACGAAGCGGCATCGGCCAATTTTAAAAAACCCGGACAAGCCGAGCCTGACTGGATATTTACCTGTAAGTTGCCTGAATAGCGAGTCTTACACGGCCTTTAGTTGCCTGCGACTGTAGCCGAGTCCGGCAAGGCCAAGGCAAATCAAGACTAAGGTAGCGGGTTCTGGAACAGGCTCACCGGGCTGAATAACACTAAACGCAACTTCACCAACGTTTATATTTGGCTGTTCATATTGGTCGATGATTGTCCACCTTACAAAACGTGCATCGGTACTATCAAAGGAGAAAACCTGTGCAGCAATCGGAGACGAACCTACTGATCCGACAAAACTTCCAAGAGAAATCGAACTCGTAAAATCTGAAGTTATCGAGGCTAGAAGGGAAAAGTTTTTGGGGGCAGAGCTCGTATCACCGCCAGGATTGTCTGACCACAGAACGAACTTGTCGATGTTAAAGATATCACCCAAATCGAAGTCAATGCTGCCGCTTGTAATGCCAGATGGTGATGCAAAAGCGTTGCCACTTGCCAGGTTCGCATGGGTGGGATTGGCCGCAATATAGGAATCGTAATCAGTCACACCACTTACAAATGGTGTGTTCAGCCCGGATTGATTGATCATGTTGCCGGGGGCAAGGAGAACACTAAATTGCCCCATCGTGTTATTCGCCGTAGCGACAGGCGAGAGGATAAGCGTTGCGTGTGTAATTGCGGGTAGAAATAAACCTAGAGCGACGACGCCAATGGCACCATATATTTTCATTACGTAATATCCTTGTTTGATTACGTTTTCGCAACATGCAAGCTTCATGCCATTGTGAATAATTGCGTAATACTAAAGCGATCTAAGGAATTTCCGAACAACCGAGGTAGAGCATTTGTAAAAATATCTGACAGCGTGCATGAAAAATCTGTCCGGGACCAATGCGTACAAAGCGGTTATTGGTCCAATTTGATCCCAAGGTCTCAAAGGAGGCGAGAGCCGACTTGCGGAGTTGTGGCTTGGGGGTAGCTTCAAGCTCAAAGAATGCCAATGAATAGATCGAGCACCACTCCATCCGTAGAATTCAGTTGTCATGGGGTAGGGCGTGAGTCTCCGAGAACTCACCTGCGGATTCAACCGGTCAATTTATAAATTCATCTGCAAACACCCGGGGAACATGGGGATTCGAAAGAGAGTTTGACAGTAGCGCATCATACATTTCGACAGTAACGTTATCCCTGACAATGCCGATAATTGCCCTTCCGATCCCAACGCTGACCAAATTAATACGGATGAAGCGAATGACGGAGGCGACGCTTGCGATGACGACATTCTGCGTCGCTCGAATTAGGGGCATACGTTCGATCAGCTCGAGCATTTTCAGTAGTTTCTTGCGGCATTCGACATCCTGCAGCCTGGTAATCGGCAGCTCTTTCCTGTTGGCCACGACTCAAACGATTAGTGCACCGTCAGGCAGGTGCGAACAATCCCTTCATCGCACCCGCCAACAGTACGACGAATCCGCCGATTTCCGCAGCCGCCAGCATCCACATAAAACCCGCCATCTGCGCATTCGGTACTTTGAAGCGACCGAGCACGTGCGGTTTCTGCAGCTGGTTGTCAGTGTCGCGTAGATAGCCATGTACGGCATAGGCCAGCACTGCATTCGCAAAGAACACGATGGGTGCGAGCGTGGCCCAGAAATTGACTGAAGGGGACCAAACCGATAACTCCACAAACTTGGCCAGCACCAGGCAGGCGAAGCTATACATCAATGAAGCGCGGTGGCACACATCTACGTAAACTGGTGCAAGTGCATCAGGGCTGCGTGCGATGCAAACATACTTCCACAGGCCGGTGAGCAGGCCGGTGAGGAAGAACAGACCGCACGATACGAGTGACAGTTTGAGCCCGGGTTCCATAGGTGCTCCAGGTACGATTGGGGTAGGGCACCACACTACAACAGAATTTGGGCATCTTCCCGACTTCAGTTGCGCGCGCACTGACCCTTCTTGATCTGTCCTTTCAAGTGGGTTCCCGGTTACTGCATTACGGGAGCAAATGTGGGCAGTATTTTCGGTGATTTGGAGAGGTGCCAGTGGTTCTCGAAACCTTGCCCATGCCGCTGCCAGTAATCCTTTCAATCCTGGCCGTCATCCGGTGAGGACGAAACGCTATTGGAATCCCAGGGTGAGCGCGTTCGGGGAATGCGACTGGGCGGTGGCGTGAGATAGCCGACCGTGAGCTCCAACGCTCCGGGGACCCCGATTGGCCTACTTCATGCAGGTGATCTTCACATGACCAACCGACTTTGGAGTGCCGCCGTCCGCAGGTTTGTGATCGATATGCTCGGTGTAGCCGATCTGCATCTTCGGCCCGCCGGTCTCGAGGCGCTCGTATTCTACCTTACCACCTGATGTGACAGCGCGGGTGCAAACGTGAAACAGCGTTTCAACGCTCTCTGGCGGCAGTGCATTCAACATCTTCACTTCGCCGTCATCCAGGTCGAAAAGGGGCTGCAATTTAGTGCCCAACTGATTCTTGAGGTCAGCCATCGCGCTTTCAGTCAGTCCGTCCGCACGAAAGCCATCCGCGATCTTATTCACGCCTTCCGGGGAAAGCTTCCCAATACCCGCCATTGCCTTTATTCCCGCCATGCCCTATCTCTCCCTGTTTAGATGTTCGTCTTCACTGTCGACATGCGCGGCACACCCTTATGCTACGCTCAAGATCGACTTAGTATAGATCATAAGCCGGAAATGCAAGGGCGCGCACAATATTCGACGATCAAGGTGATAGTCGGGGATGATGTGTAGCAACCCTCTGCTGCAACATCTTCGCTCCTTGCCGCTCCGCGGTCTCAATGGCCTGCGCATAATAATGACTGGCCTGTTCCTCGTGACCCCGGGCGCGCGCCAACGCCCCGCGCAGACGCTGGATCTCCGCGAGATAAAAGACTTCTTCATACTCCTGTGCGTAGTCAGAGGCCTCTCGCAGCGCCGCCTCGCATACATCCAGCCTACCCGCGTTCAGGCTCGCTTCGCCCAGCAGGCACAAGTAAAAAGTGCGCTTCATGCCCGTGCCTACCTCCGCCAGGCGGTCCAGTCCGTTCTGCATTGTGCGGATGCCTTCGGGCGCATTGCCCTGCCACGCCTCCGCCCAGCCCCGACATATCGCACCGTGCGCGACACCAAAAGGCAGGTCATGCTGTTCTGAGAGGGCAGTGAGTTGGTTCGCGTACTCAACTGCTTTTTCGAACTCGCCGCGCAGCACTGCAATCGTGGACGCGCCCACCAACCCCTGGGCACGGATGGGTGGTGGGATATCTTCTGATTGCGACTCCGCCAGGGCTTGATTGCTGGCATCGAGCGCGCGGTCCGGAAAACCAAGCAACCAGAGGTTATCGGCCGCCCAGGTCATGCACGTAATACGCACTCCATCCACCACGTGGGGATTGATACCCTTCCGGGCTGCCTCCTGGGCAGCGGCAGCGCCTGATTCCAATTCCCGCAGCGCAGCTACCGGGTCCCCCCGCATGCCGAGGGCACCACCGAGCGGCAGGGCTGCCTGGGCTGTGACATCCGGCGAGTCGATACGGGAGGCGATATTTGCGAGTTCCAGGGAAAGCTGCAACGCAGCGCGACTTCGCCCGCGGCCCAGGTCCACGATTGCTCGGACGAGCAGCGCGATGAACAGCTTGTCAGGTGAATCCAGCTTCTCGCAGAGTTCCCTGGCTCGCATTGACTGCCGTTCCACCTCGGCAGATGCAATACCGGAGGAGCTGAGCAGCTGTTCAGTCAGGGCAAGTCGCAGTTCCAGTTCCTGTTCGTCACGCTCCCTGCTCGCGGGAATGTGCTCCTGCAAAATCGATATTGCTCGCCGGAGGTGGTCGATCTCCTCGGTTTGCGCCATGCGCAGGCGGGCGTGGTACGCGGCTTTACGCCAGTAGCCGAGCGCTTCCTCCTGCAGACCGCCGGACTCGCAGTGGCGTGCAGCCACTTCCGGCGTATCCTGGAGCCCCTCAGGAAATTGCTCTTCCAGCACACGGACAATTCGGGTGTGCAGTTCGCGCCGCTTGCGCCTGAGCAGCGAGTCGTAAGCCGCTTGTTGAATCAGCGCGTGCTTGAAAAAGAAGCTTTTATGACCTGCACCTTCGAGCGGCTGCAGCAATTGGGCCGTGACCAGTTTTTCGAGACCATGCGACAGTGCCTCGCTCCCGAGCGGTGAGAGCGCGGCCAGATGATCAAGCCTGAAGCGGCGTCCGAGTACCGCGGCCTGCTGTGCCACAGCTCTCGCATCCCCCAGCCGGTCGAGGCGCGCGGTGAGCGCGTCTTGCAGCGTGGCGGGAATCTGCACCTCCGTGTCGGTGTCCTCGGTATGATCGCCCGCTTCCAGCACACTCCGCGCGAACTCCTCGGCATACAGGGGTACGCCGTCACTGCGGGCGACGATGTCTTCCAGCACCGCTTCGGACAAATCCTCCGCACCCCGGACGTCGCGTATGATATCCGCGATGTCAGCCGGGTTCAGCGCCGTAAGCCGAAGCTCTGGCAGATCCACCCAGCAGGACGAGGTCGGCGTGAAGCCGCTGCGATGGGTAATGATGGCCAGAATACGCGCCTGCGGGATGCCCTCAACCAGCAGCTCGAGCAATTCCAGCGTCGACGCGTCAATCCATTGGAGATCCTCAACCAGCAAAACAATTGGCCGCCGTAGCGAGAGTGTCTGTATCCATTGGCAGAGAACCCGCATGGTCTTTTTGCGCAGCAACTCGGAGTCACCAGCTGTGGTGGGCGACCCTTCCGGCAACGGGATCGCCAGCAGTGCCGCAATCAGGCCTCGAGCCTCCTGAACATCACCTGCCACGGCCATGTGAGCAATTGCCCTGTCGAGTGCGCGCAGCTGATCTTGTGCGCTGTCTCCCGCGCGGAACCCGAGCGCATGGCGCATGGCTTCAATCACCGGGAAGAATGGACTGAAGCTGTGGTAGGCAGAGCAGTGAATCTCCACCCACTCATAAGGCTCCCTCAACTCCGCTTTCAGGCTCTCTGCCAGGCGGGACTTGCCCATCCCGGGCTCGCCGGTGATACGGAGCGCATGGCCGCGCCCACCGATTGATGCTCGCCACAGGGAGAGCAGACGGTCCCGCTCATCCCGCCGGCCGGTGAAGGTGGGCAGGCGGTGACCGGTGGCGTCGCGGTGACGATCATGGGGGCTGATGGGTGACTTGACCCGGTACACCTCCATCGGCTGGTCGACGCCCTTGAGTGCCTTCAGGCCAAGGGGTTCCAGCTCGAACTGGCCTTCCACGAGCTTGCGCGTTGCGTCACTGATGACACATGTACCCGCGGGTGCAACGGCCTCGAGACGGCTGGTGACGTTGATGGTCACCCCCCACGCGAGCCTGTCCTGACGATCACCGACATGCGCCGCATCGACCACAACGGGCCCTGTGTGCACGCCTATGCGAACGCGTATCGGATTCGAGACCAGCGAAGGGATGGTTTGCGCGAGGCGCTCATTGATCTGCGGCATACCCTCAATGATCTGCAGCGCAGCCAGAATCGCCCGCTCCGCATCATCCTCGTTGGCCTGCAGGGCGCCGAAATAGACCTGCACACCATCGCCGCGATACTGGGCGACGAGGCCCCCGAAGGACTCGACCACCATCTCAGCGTGAGCGTGATACTGCCGGAGTGTTTCTCGCTCGTCCTCGGGGTCCAGGCGATCCGACAGTGCCGTGGAATCGACCAGGTCGCAGAACATCACGGTGATCTGGCGCCGCTCGCCCCTGGCTGTCGAGGCGAGCATCTGCTCAGGCCCGGAAACCTTCAGCCCGGGCGGAGCCGCCGCTGACGCATCGACCTTGTGCCCACAGTTCGGGCAGAAGTTTGCATGGGGGGGGAGCTCGGCGCTGCATCCCGCGCAGAGTGTCGAATCAACCGTCATGGAAAGTCGTATTCATCCTGTGATTGGTCCTGCGGGACTTCCATCATGCGTTGATCGACCCGCCCAGCAGGCGAATCGTGCAGCAGGCTGCGTCCAGCCCTGTCTGCAGGCCTCCCTCGATCCAGCCGCCTTCCCAGGACGCGCCCTCTCCCGCAAGGAAAAGGCCGTCCTTGCTACCCCCCTGCACGCTGCCGCGGGCCTGATTGAACAGCGCATTGTGGTCCTGGTACTGTCCCGCGTAATCCAACCGGAAAGCGCCATTGTAGCCAGGCTCCTGTTGCCAGGAGATGACGCGGAAGTCCGACAATTCCTGCTTGCTGAAGGCCGGGCCGTAGAGCTCGCCCAGCACGTTCTCGCACATGGCGCGCAGCTGGCTCTCGGACAGCGCCATGAGTTTGTTGGAATCGTCTCCCCAGGTGTAGGAAAGCAGCAGGGCCCCGCCCTTGGCGCACTCGCCGTAATCCATAAAGTAGGACGTCCTTGTCGGACGGTCCGTGAGCGTCACCACCGGGAGTTTTTCGTCCAGCCAGAATTTTGTCCCGGAGCTGCACATGATCTTGGTCGAACTCGTATAGTGAAGGCGGCGCAGCGCGCCCCAGACATCGGTAGACAGCAGCGAATCCTCGATGTGGATTCCCAGCTGCGCCGCGCGCGTGGTGCAGGTCAGGATCGCTGCGGTGAATGTCTCGCAGGTGCCATCCGCGGCCTCCACTTCCACCCCCTTCCTGCTCGCGGTGGAGCGGATGGCGACAACACCCGGCCTCCAGCATTCCATCTCCTGCATTTTCTTGAGACTGGTCACTCCGCCAGGAGTGGCGACCTCCTGTCGCCAGAACGTGTTGGTGAGCGACTCCAGTCCTACCCCGAAGTCGTTACCCAGGATTTGTTCGTCGCTTATCCACATGCCGAAGAAGGCGCGAAACATCTCGAGTGCCGCCACCTGCAGCTGAGCGGAAAGACCGCCGGTACCAAGGCCAAGAATGCCCAGTATATTCAGCTCCTCATAGCTCCAGGTTCCGGTGCTGGTGAGCGCGCTGAGGAGGTTCGAGTTCTCGAATTGCTTTACGAGCTTGTCCCATATATCGCTTTTTTCGAGGTGACTTGTATTTCCCGAGCCACTTGCCCCCTTTACTGAGTCGCTGAGGAAGGCACCAAACTTGGCGCGGACATTGGCAACGGCCGGCGGCGGCTCCGTACCTTCGTCCCAGCGATACCGTTTATCCTCCCACCACAGCATGGTATCGACGATGCCGGGGTTGGGAAAGGTGACAGCATTGATCCTGAACGCCTTCTTGTAGAAAGCGAAGACCTGTTGTTGTGTGGGTACCGCATGGCGCCTAACTCGAGGACGCTGGAGGGATCACTCTTTATGGGGCAGGAATATATGCGTCCACCGATCCGGTCTGATGCTTCATAGATGACCGGCTCCAAACCAACCTTCATTAACTCGTAGGCAGCGCAGAGCCCTGCCGCACCCGCGCCTATTATCGCGACGCGAGTACCAAGCATCTCCTTCGGCACCGTACCGATTACGCCGCTCGAAAGCAGCTTCTGGTAGTCGTAGGGATTGAACGGTAGATCACGGACGTCATGCGTGGCGCAGGCCAGGAATTCGGGGCTACTGATCTTCCCCGTACTTTCGAACTCTTTCTGCTGGTGCTTGGGAAGTTGTTTAAGGGCCATATCACATCCTGCTGTGCATACCGGCGAACTGGAGATCGCTGCACACACTCTTCAGCGCCAAGTCCGGCTCCCGTGTCAGACTGACCATACACCGCGGAGTATGGCACACCTATAGCGAGGAGCAATCCCGGTACTGATAACGTAACGGGCCGGAATCGGCCATTGGACAGTACCCTGTTCCACAGCGTCTCTTTTGACCGTCAAGGGCGCAAGGCTGGACTTTCTTTCGATATTGGGAGGTCGGGGTGATCGGTTTGTCGGGATAATAGGTTTGCTGCAGCCGATAACATCAGTTCAATCTTCGGCAGGAACACGGACCAACGTAAACGAAGCTATTCCAATGGACGATCTGGCGTCAGCTTCTGTAGACGAACCTGAAATACTCTCTCTGTTTCTGCTGGCTACGGTTGCCTGGAGAAAACCGATGTCCAACGCAGGAAGGATTACAGGCATACGTGAGTTCGAGATAGATTGGGCTATCCCAATGAACACTTACTTATCCAAGCGAATCTCTACCAATATCAACTGATCAGCAATTGCTGCCAGGCTTGTCTCGATGACCTGCCCATTAGCATCCAACTCCAGACCGTAGACTTTCGCGTCTCTGGGCAGGGCCTGGATGAAACGGCGCACCCCGTTCCGCAATGCCTCACTGTCGCCTTCCAGTAGTACCGCAGTGCCCGGGTAGCGGTTCCGGGCAATCTCCATTTCAACCTTTACACCGTCGCCCCGGAAGTTCAGCCACCACCGGGTACTCCGGTTGGATAACAGGCGCACAATATTACCTTCCAGGGTGTAACTCAGTGGCGTGCTGAGCTTGCGACCGCTCTTACGTCCAGGGAAGTGGACAATACCGATATTATGGCTGGTAATGGCATGCAGTGGCGAGCGGAGCAGGCTGCGCATGACCGGATTGAGAACGTAGCGATAAAAGCTGTTGCTGGAACTCATGGTGTCATCGTCAATCGTGTGTGTATGAATGCCCATCCCCGCGTTGATTGGGTAGAGCCTGGCCCAAGCTTACCCGGAAAACTGATCGACATATTCCAGAATGCCCCGAACCTCGGACAGCTTCGATAAAGAGGTGTTCTGGCGAATCTGTAATGCCAGGTACACCAGGGTGATGATGGTTGCAGGCGCTATTGGCGTCATAGTTACCCCGTTGTATCTGTCGGTGCAGCTACGTGTGAGCAACGTGGCAGCAAAGGTTGAGGCCAAGCTGGCCGCCGCGGCAAGGTACACTGATTTCTTCCGCACACTGATCGAGGATCCCGAGATAAATGACGTCTTCGTCCGGTGGCGAGTGGATATGGAGCAGTTAAATTCTGAAGAATTCTAGCGGTTCTCGAATCTGGCGTTCCGGTCTTTTTCATACATTTCTGCAGGATACTTCCAGCATCGCATGGGCACTCTCAGTGAGTCTGATTGGTTCGAATGGCCGCTTCTCTTTTGATGCCGACGCAATCCGGCACCCCTGCATCCCCCAATATACCCCCCGACTCCCGGTTTACGAATCTGCTGTAGGAGCCGGATCCTCTGGCCTATAAAAAGATCATAAAAAACAATAA
This sequence comes from Halioglobus sp., assembly GCA_041395965.1. GTDB lineage: Bacteria > Pseudomonadota > Gammaproteobacteria > Pseudomonadales > Halieaceae > Marimicrobium. The sequence continues at coordinate 30,719 of JAWKZM010000018.1, read as the reverse complement.
GATGATGCGTCCAGAAGGACTTTGACCCTCGACCTGCCGATGGTGTAGAGCAGGGGGAGAGGAGAGGCAGGTCGGTAAGGCCAAGGGTTGTAACTGATTTTCCGTGGGCCGGGACTGTCAGTAACTGATACCGAACCTGGGCTGGACCAGTGAAACCACCGGTCTAATTGTGCTTGTCTATCTCACTGATTCCATACATATTGCCTTTTTTGAGGCAGATCTACGAACGGTTAGGGAGTGTCGCCTATGGATGGATCACGATGGATTCGATTATTCAAATCGGCATGCGCCTTATGTGGCTTCCTTGCCCTACTCGGCTGCAGCGATGGTAATGACAGTGTTCAAAGTACGTTCACGGGTGAGAGCAGGATCTCGCTCTCGGGTGAGGTTCCCGAGGGAGACGAGACGCACTTCTTCCTTTCCTTCGAGGTACCGGCGGGCGTAGCCGAGATCGAGATTCACCATGACGACCTCTCCGACGCGAACATCCTGGATTGGGGCCTCGACGACCCGGTCGGGTTCCGGGGCTGGGGCGGTGGCAAGTCGGAACCCGCCATCGTAGGTCGCGCAGCGGCCTCACCGAGCTACGTCCCCGGGCCGATCCCGGCCGGCACCTGGGAGGTCGTGGTCGGCAAGGCCAAGATCGTCGAGCAACCCGCGCGCTACGATGTCGAGGTGATCCTGCGCGACAAGGCGACGCTCGCGCCGCAGACTGAGCGACGGCCGTACGAACCGCCGCCGGCGCTCGAGTCCACCGCGCGCTGGTACGCGGGAGATTTTCACTCACACACCGTGGAGTCCGATGGCACCCCGACCATCGACGAGCTCATCTCGTTCGCGGAGAGCCGCGGCCTCGACTTCATCCTCATGTCCGAGCACAACACGGTTAGCCAACTCAGCTGGTACCCGGCGAAGCAGCTGACCACGCCGGTACTTCTCCTGCCAGGTATGGAGTTCACAACCTACGCCGGACATGCGAACACCATCGGAACGACCGAGTGGATCAACCACCGCATCGGGGTCAGGGGCGCGACGCTTGAGGACGCGATTACCAACACCCACGAGCAAGGCGGCCTCTTCTCCATCAGTCACCCCCTCCTGAACGTCGGCGACGTGTGCATTGGCTGCGGCTGGAACTACGACGTCGCGCCGGACTCGATCGACGCGGTCGAGGTCATAGGGGCATCTTCAGCGGCATCCCCTTCTGGGAGGATCTCCTCGATCGCGGAGGACACGCGGCCGCGCTGGGCGGAAGCGACGATCACCGGGGCGGCAACGGCGATGGACCGACCTACTCGCCCCTGGGGAGGCCCACCACGCGGGTCTGGGCGGAAGAGCTGAGCCTGACGGGCATCCTGGAAGGGGATTCGCAACGGCCGCACCGTGGTTCAGATCCGTGGCAAGGATGGCCCGATGATCGAGACCGAGATGGACGGCCTCCGAAGGGGAGACACGGTTTTCGCCGACGTGAGTACGCTTCGTGCGACAGTCACGGCCTCAGCCGGCATGTTGCTGCGAGTGTGGAAGAACGGCGCACTCATGACGACTGTCCGGGTCACGGGTGATCCTTTCATCCACGAGGTCCCGGTCAAAGCGCCCGCGACCGGCGAAGATCGCTACCGATACGACGTGGTCGACGGCCGCGATCTGGTCGTGCTGACCGGTTACGTCTGGCTCCGACGACCGTAGGGGTCGACGGGAAACGCCGTGCCTCTCCCTGGCAACTTCATGTTGAATTGCTCTGAGATCTAACCCACTGTTTGCAGCGAATTTTGAACCGGCCTGGCTAGCCTTCCTCCCCGAATACCCCCGAGGAAATGGCAGCCACGGCCGATAACACTACGCAGGCTGAGTCAGTTGCCAACCGGAAGAGTCAGCACTGGCACAGTGCTCTTGGCATCGCCCGCTTGCGGCTGATAAACCTGCCCCAGCAGGACAAAAGTGGACTTTGACTCCAGGTCTGAATCGTCGATGTAAAACCAACTGTTGCGGTAGTTGACCGCAACAGAAGCGTTCTCTGGCGGGTTGGGACTGGATTTGATTGTCAGTAGGTCCTCGGTGACCTGTTGCCAGTCAAACGGTTGACCTGCATCGTCGGTGGTGACCGTTACACGACCAGCTGCAACATCCTGCTGTGGGACCTGAACGGATTGGGACAGGAAATACAGAACTCCGGCTAGAGACCTGAAGCTCAGATTGATGCTGCCATCAGAACCATCACCGGCGGCCAGGTTAACCGGAAAAATCCGTTTACCTGAGTTCGGGCCGAGAGCGCGGCACCACTCAAGATATTCGGGACGATGAAGCGCTTCGGGCTCAAAAATCAATACTTTGACGGCGTTGGACCGTTCGCGCCCCGGGCGTTCCCGATGTCATTCATATCGTTTACCAAAAGGCGGAACAATCGTTCCTAGCTCCAGCCGGAGGTGTTCAATAGCAACAGCGTATCCATACTGACGGGTGTAAGTATTCGCTGTACAAAGTCGGCACCCTTCAGCGGTGTATATGAGAGGGTGGGGGTCTCCTGAGCCACAATGAACAGAGCCAGTTTCGTCATTTTCTACTGGTGAGATTGCCGGGTTCTGGTAGCTCACTCATGCGCGTATAAGCCAGAACGCTTCCCACCGGCTTGGGGTTATCAGCAGATCTCGCAGTTTATCTGGCTCCAACATAAGTTCAAACTGGACCGCCGCGATATCGAAGAGCTACTGGCCAGCAGAGAAACTACGTTCAGTCGCGAAATGATTCGCCAAGCACCGGTGTTGTGATGACGACACGGAGGCAGAGCAGAAATCTCCACGGAGGCAATGGATACTCGGATTCTGCTTGTTGGTGGGTAAGCAGGGATGTTTTATAGTTAGGTTTTGCCCTTGGGGCCCGGGGATTGAGATATGGTAACCAGCATAGCGAGTGCCCGGTCATTCTTCCGGCTTCTGTGCTGTCAGGTGTTGGCTTTACTGCTGTTGGGCCAGCTCGTTCCTGCGGCTCACGCAGAAGAGGCACTGAAATCCGATCCGCAGCAAATGACGCTGGCACAAGCGCAGAATGCACTCAAGCGCCTCGAACAACGGGTTAAAACTGCCGATTCAGCGACGCAGCAGGAACTGAAAGCCCTCCAGCAGGAAATCGCCATGGTTCGCACTGCGGCGCAGGACTGTGTGCAGGCGCAGGAAGCCAAGATCGAGCAGTTGGATAGTCAGCTTGCCGTTCTCCAGCCCGAGGATAGCAAGGCCACCAGCGGACAAGAAACACAGTCTGGCCAGCAAACGGCATTGTCGTATTCCCCTGCCATCGCCCGACAGTTACAGGATCTGCAGGACAGCAAAGCGAGTCTGCTGGGCAGTGTCGCTATCTGTAAACTGATGCTGCTGAGTAGCAATGAGCTGGACTCGAATGTAGATGACTACCTCAATAGCCTCTTTACGCGGCAATTACGGACCCGCGGGCCGACATTGGTCAGCCTGGTAAAGACGAATCTGGACGAGCGGGAACGTTGGGTGAGCTTGGGCAGTCAGTTCGCAGCGATGGTCATGCACCGGGATGCGGTCAGCCCTATGCATCTCGCCGGCGCTGCGATAGCGGGCCTGTTCGGTTTTTTGCTGGTCCGCATTCTGCCGCGCCGGCTTCGCGAATGGACGGCCAGAGTACAGGACGATGACGATGGTGTCTCCGCCGGCCTCATACAGGCATTCGTTGCCAGTGGCGCCAGCTATGCGCCCGTGCTGTTTGCTTTGGGGAGTAGCCTCGCCTATCTAACATATGTAGCTTCGGGCGATGGCGACCTGTCATTTATCTTGACCATTCTGCTTGGCATGCTTGCCTATTTTGCCATCGCAGCCGTCATAAGGGCGCTACTGAATCCCTGCCCACCCGCGAACTCCTATCTACCGCTGCCTGAAGCCATCGCGCTTCCTCTCAGCCGTCGCCTGCGCTTTCTGGCCGTGTTGCTGTTGCTGAGAGAACCAATGCTGGAACTTCACACGCAGGGGATGCTCGATGACAGCATGTTCGAACTGACGCGACAAATACTCGGCTGGCTCTGGATCCTGAGTGCTATCTGGACGGTTTGGTTGCTGCGCAAGCTGGAAGGTTGGCGTGACAAGTGGGCGCTGCTGCTGTTGCTCAGTCTGGTGGTTTTTAGCTGCGGGATTATCGCCGGGTTCGGCTATATTAACCTCGCAGCACTGGTGATCGTTGGTGTTTACTTCAGCCTGATACTGCTCGGTGTTACGCTGGTGTTGATTCAGTTCTTTTCCGATCTGTTTGACGGACTTGACGAGGGACACTACCGCTGGCAGAAAACAGTGCGTCGCGTCATCGGGCTCAAAGGTACCGAGTATATGCCCGGCCTGGGCTGGATTCGACTGGCCGTTAACCTCGTGCTGTGGCTCTGTGCCGGCCAGCTGTTGTTGCGTATTTGGGACGCGAATGAAAATATCACCAGCGACATCATGGGGTATTTTACACAGGGTTTCCAGGTCGGCAGCGTAACGATCGTTCCCTCTCATTTGCTCTACGCGATCATTGTTCTTGCCCTGCTGCTCACATTCACCGGCTGGCTCAAGGACAGGCTGAATACACGATGGCTGGTGAAGACGCGCATGGAGCCCAGCGCGCGGGAGGCCATGGTCACCGCCTTTGGTTATGTGGCAGCGGCAATCGCGGTGATCGTGGCACTTTTGTTTGCGGGGTTCGATTTTGCCAACCTGGCGATTATCGCCGGAGCTCTGTCAGTCGGACTTGGATTCGGCCTGCAAAATATCGTCAATAACTTTGTATCCGGTGTAATCATGCTGGTTGAACGACCAGTGAGAGTCGGCGACTGGATCGTCGTGGGTAATGCTGAAGGTACTATTCAGAGCATCAGTATTCGCTCGACAACCATAAGAACCTTTGATCAGGCCGATGTAATCGTGCCCAACTCAGAATTGATATCCGGGCAGGTCACCAACTGGACGCTGGGAAATACGCGTGGGCGGATCAAGGTAGATATCGGTGTCGGCTACGGCAGCGATGTCGAAACTGTTATCAACACCCTGATCGAAGTGGCGCATAATCACAAGGAAGTCATCACAGGCAGTCACCTGCAACCGGACCCTTACGTCCTTTTTCTGTCGTTCGGAGACAGTTCACTCAATTTTGAACTGCGCGCGATAATCCACAATGTAAATCGGCGGATGCAGGTGATCAGCGATATAAATCGCCAGATCAATACCGAGTTCAAAAAACTGGGTATTGAGATTCCCTTTCCGCAGCGCGATATTAATTTCCGCGGCCCACTGCATACCGGACCGGAATCAAGCGGACCACCAGTAGCTCCAGGTTGACTTCCCGAACCGTTATTGCCGAGTTAACCGGTAGTGAATGTTCGAATCGTTGAATGAATACCTAAAAGTTCCACCGATTTTCGCTGGATACCGTCGCCTGTGTGATCTGGTGCTATTATCACATCAGTCTGAGTCGCAGGGACATTGAAATCTGCTTACCGAGAGCGACGTCTTCCCAGTGTCAGTAGCGCGCCAATTTGGCGTCAGCTTATGCTAACTCGCACAATTTCCCCCTTTACGGTCACGGGGCAGTGCATCTGGCTACGAGATTTACCATCCGTAGACTACACTGGTCCATCCATACGATATATTTTTTGAGGTATTCAGGTGATCGGAAAGATGGCTCGTGGCGGTCTGGTTGGGATTATTCTCCGATGGGCATCAAGTCTACGGTTTCCGTTTGTGTTCGGCTTGTTGGCCGTATTGTTCGTTCTCGACCTATTTATCCCTGACGTCATTCCATTTGTTGATGAAATTATCATTGGCCTGTTGACCGTACTAATGGGAAGCCTGAGAAAGAGGGCGGTTCCGGAAGAGGATGAGAAGCGTCGAGATGGCAATTCCAGCCAAACCTGACACACTCGACGCCAATGATGGTGGGTAAGGGCCATGCCGCACATGGCTGGCGTCGGGTTTGTCGAGTGCCTCGGGTTGTTTGATGGTTTCTTCGGCGGCATCCCCGAACCGGTACTGCACTGTTGGTGTCAGTGTCTTCGATAGAGAGATCCAAGCGTACCGTGCTGTTGAATTGTACGGAGAGTTGACCTACTGGTAGCTTAATACGCCACCCTCTAGGCGCGACTGTTCCAATTTTCAATCCATAACATCGACAAGTTCGTCATCTTCACCGCAGGGTGCCGTCTGGATAGTAACTTTGCCCTGTTGATTTTTGCAGGACACTTTTGTCGGTTCAGTGGCGCTTCCTGATGAAGCCTTTCCGGCCTCCGCCTGCGAATCCATAACATCGACAAGCTCTTCACCTGCGCCGCAAGGTGCCGTCTGGACAGTAACTTTGCCCTGCTGATCTTTGCAGGACACTTCCGCATCCTGTGCCAGCGAAATGTTGGAGATAAAAGTCAACAACGCGATACCGAATACTGCTGATGCCTTACCCATAACCTGCTTCCTCAGTCAATGTTTACGATGTGCCCTCTAGGCGGCATCCTGCATATATAGCAAACAATCGGGCCCTTTGTAAGTTGTAAATTGAGAGAGCCGAAGGCTCACTTGTGCATTGTAGGTCTCAAGGAGTATAAGATCTGACCGAGGGGTACTCCAGCGCGGCAAAAGGGTTGCTCTGCTGCTCTTCATCATTTACAGGAGACTGCGGTATTCCCTAGATTGATCTTGCGACTATCAATTCGATACAGAATACCGATGACCCACGCAGGAATAATTATAGGTATACATGACCGCCAGATTGAACGTGTATAACCCAGCCGGGGTACTGAGATATTGAAAAGGGAAGAGAGCCCTACCTGCCACTGTGGCACCGCGCTCAAGTATGACCAATGCTGTGGTCGTTATCTCAATGGCGCAGAGATCCCACAAACCGCCGAACAACTGATGCGTTCACGCTATTGTGGCTTCGTACTTTGCGATGAGCCCTACCTTCTGGCCACCTGGCATCCTGGTACGCGCCCTGGCAGAGTCCGCCTGGACAGACAGGAGCGTTGGCTGGGACTCAGTATACGTTCCACTGGGGCAGGCGGAATTGACGACATGACCGGTACAGTTGAATTCGTTGCCCGCTTCAAGATCGATGGCAAGGGCCATCGCCTGCACGAGATCAGTCGCTTTGAGAAAATCGATGGTCGCTGGTATTACCTTGATGGACAGCACCTATAGCGGGGTGACCGCGACCCCGCCCATTACCCCACACTGCTACTAACTATCGTCCGTCTCACCGGACTGGTCGGGTGCTCTAAGCGCCCCCCCCACAAGCCAGTTTCCACATGTCTTCGGCCAGCGTGCCTGCTTCAATCGGCATCACCTGCGGAGCATCGGGATTTTCATTGATAATGTCGCCACTGGCCATGGGGCCAGCGTAGGCCGTGGTGGCGACAATTGATTGTGTTTTGTCTTTGCAGTGAAATTGATAGTACAGCTTATCTGATAACACCTGCTTTCCCGTCTTATCGGGTTGGGGTTGTTTGTAGTCAATCAGCACCCACATTTGGACACTGTCGCCATTTTTATCGATGCTCGAGGGATCCGTGTAGAGCGATGCGTCTGGAGCGGCATGGAGCACTACCCAGTCCGCAGCCATTGATGAATTGCAGACGACCGCTGTCAGTGCCATTCCTGCGAAGACTGATAGGGAAAATCGCTGTTGCATGTCGGTACCCCTGAAAGAGCTCGGTTGCTGCCAGATAGGCAAGACGGGAAGCATACACCTATCGACTATCGATGTTTGAGCGCCACCTATTCCCCCGGCCTAGCCGGATGCTCCGGGGAGATATAAGTCTTTGAATAATATGAGAAAATGTCGTACAGAAAGACGTAAACCCGCGCCCCGTCGATTATGAGAACCTGTGAGAGTGGCAGGTTCAGTGTGGCAAGTCCAAGAAATCCAACGGGTCTCGCTTTCGGGGATGGCGGCGCGTACTTGCAATAAAGTTAATCGCTACCACACAGATCGTCGATTCGAGTCTGGGCGAGTCCAAGCGCTATTCCAATCCTGCGCAACAGGGCTGACTCCTGTTGATGTACATTCGAATCGGCTCTCGCTACCTGTAGTGCCACCGCGAAAATATCTTCGCGCACTTCACTGCTAAGGCCATTGGCCGCGTTCAATTGTCGCCACGTTGACGCCTGATCCGAGACGACGATGTTAAACGCCTTTCGTACGGTGGCATTATCCACCAGGCCACCACCGTATTTAGCATACAGCTCCTGCACCGCAACGACCTCGGAATCATCAATGCTCTCATCCGCCGCAGCTACCAGTGCCATCACTGCCAAACTCATATCAAGTGCCTGTTGCCGTTGCTCCGGAGAAACTCGACTTTTCTCGCCGACGATTTTATCGATAAGGTCACGCAGTCTGAGTGCAAATTTTGATTTCATGATCTATCACTTCGTCCCCACTGCTTTTTAAAGTGAATGCGTAGTTGGATTGAAACTGTAAGACAAGCGTCGAATACTAGTTTGGTAATGTGACGAATTTATTACAGTTGGGTTCTGGGGCTCTGGACACGAATGGCACGTTTTTTGTTGAGTTGCCGTTAATCCCGGGCCTACTTCGAGAGCTATTTTGCGCGGCAGGATGAGCCAACTTGAGTCCAGAAACTCCAACAGTATCAGGCCCCGCTATCGCGCCGCAGAGGACTACCGGCTTGAAGTGTATGCAGCCCATGATGCCGAAAACGCAGAGGCGCGACCTATTGAATTACAGGCTCTGCGGGTATTGCAGGACGTTTACTTGTTGGCACCGTCCGCAGTCTTGAAGGCTTCGATATCCTCCCGAATCGCCTCTGCTTCTGCGGTGAGCGTTGAGTAGAGCCGAATGTTGCCGTCACGCTGCGCCTGGAAAGCCCTGGTCAGCAGGACCTCGTAGTTCTTTTGCCACTGCTTCAGTGGGCTCTTCCTGAACAATCCGAACATTGCTTCACCTCGATATGCAGTCTGTTTGAATGGCTGATAGAGAATACGCATGCAAATTCCAGCAGGATCAATCCGGGAATGGCAAGCCGACGTAAACACCCCATCACTGACAAGAGGGACACTGTTATGAAGCGTATCGGACTTTCCATCTACGAAGCCTACCAGTACATTTTTGACTCCAGTAAAAATCCGTTAAGGCATATCCCGGACCCGACCAGTCGCATGTTCATAATGACTATTCTGGCGTTTATGTGGAGTGGAGCCTTTGCGGTATATCTGGGGAGCATCATCTATTTTGGAATAAGTATTGCCGTACATATCGTTCTGATCCTGATGTTTTTCTTCACCATGGCGGTGTTTTATGACGCGGATAGAAACCAAAGCTCGTGGCTCCTCAAGCTGCGCAGGGAGAAAGCCCTGGGGCGAGGTAACGATTCCCACCAGAGCTAGCCTTTTACGGTTGCTCCTTCATTACCGGGCAATGGAGTGCCAAGGTAACTCACTGAAATTGGTTAAAATGGGTGGATGAAAACTTTCAAACGACATCGATGCCCGCCAGATAGCATCAGCCAGGCAGTCTGGATCTACTTCAGATTCGACCTGGGCCACCGAGATATCGAGGACTTACTTGTAGAACGAGACATCACCGTCAGCCGAGAAGTAATCCGTCTGTGGTCCATCAAGTTCGGTGCCCTATACGCGATAAGATTGAAACGTAAATACAGGGGTTTCGGTGATACATTCTATATCGAAGAAGTTTTCGTCAAGATCAACGGAAAGCAACAGAAGAGCGTCTATGCGGGTCTTGGATGGGTCCCCGGGATTGAATGGCGGCCATTTTCCAAAGGGGACCTTCACAGTGTGATCGAGGTTTGATCGCAAAACACCTCGAAGCGGCCATAAAAAATCATCTATTTCTTCTATTCCGCCATAGTTTCCCCGGTGCCGCCCATTTCCGCCGGTACATCGCGCATCTTAGGCAGGCCATCACGAATTGGAAGAACAGATTCGGAGTAAAAGACATGCAGGGCCGGACGATAGTCGAAAGATGGAATGACAGCCGCATACACATCGACCAGCCCCATGTTCGGGTGATCCGTCATTAGATGCCCACCACAAGCCGTGCACCACTTGCGATGACTATTGTCTGTTTTTGCGTAAGTGCCAATTTTATCTTTACCCTTCGTGATAGCAACAGCTTCCGGTTTCCAGAGGGAGAAGGCATTAACCGGCCCCGCCGACCAGTGCCGACAGGATTCGCAGTGGCAATACCCCATCGCCTCTGGTGAACCTGAGACTTCGATCTCAACTGAACCGCAAAAACAACTGCCCTTAATCGAATTACTGCTACTCATGTCCAGATACCTCCAGGTTGTTTGTCCGTAAGCAATCCCCGAGACCTTACCAGCAACTCTCAGGCCAGGTGCCTGTGAAGTATAGACGACGAAAGTGCGGCCGGTAGTCGGGAGTATAATTCTACTTCTCTCTCGTTATAGTTAGACACCTGACAAGGATGGACCAAAGGGCCGCTCATAGGCGAAGGCGGCCCTAACCTTCGTTTTATACAGATTTCCGGGAACTTCCCTTGCCACCTCAAGGCGCTCTTTAGACATCAGCAAACTCAGCTATTTGAGAGGCCGCTTCGTGCCATGAAGAGACGTTAACGTTTCACATCAGTCGAACGAAAAGCGCGTAGAGATATTTGAGTCAGCTGGATGTGATTGTTGGGCGATTGATTTAATCAAGACCACCACCCATTTCCCGTCGGCGGATTTTCACCTCACCGGCAACCTCGGGGGTATACATGAACAGCAGGGCGTTTTATCAGCTAGTACTGACAAGTCAACTCAATGCCATGGGCTGGTGCTACATAAGTGAAGCAAGACTCACCAGAAATGCGTCATCGGACTCCACGTTGGCCTTTATCGGTCGGGGATTTTCGCTTATAACTCCCACTTTTGAAGAGAAAATAAGTTAACTTGTCAGTACCTTTTTGTGAACCCAGATTAACCCCAAATAACCGCGAGCTGTTCTTCGCGCTGCACGAAGTCCGCCTCCACGGCACGAATTTCCGTAATGTACGCCAGGGCGGCGGGGGAAAGAGAACGCGTTTTCAATCTAAGAATGCCGTACCTGGCATGGAATTTCAGGCCGGGCAGCGGCACCATTGTGCCCGCTGCCAGCTCCTGTTCCACCAGCGTCAGGGCGGCAACAACCAGGGTATTCTTGCCCTTGGTAAAACCGCCCAGATTAATGGGAATATCAAATTGCACACTGGGGACGAAGTCGCCATTCAGTGGGTTGATGTGGCCGGCGGGGCTACGCTGCCGGGGGAACACGCCGCTGATGCGAGCGGGTAACCGACTGCTGGCCCAGGGGTACTGAAGGGTGTCTGCCAGGGTGATTCGCCGCTGGCGCAGGATAGGATGCTCCGGGTCACAGAACAGGCGGCCGGCGTGGGTGCCCAGAACTTCGAATTGGAAACGCATGTCCGTCTCCAACTCGTTTTGTTCAGCAACGCCAAAATCCACGCGGCCTTCGATCACCGCATCCAACACTTCGCGCCAGTCACTGACCTGCAGAGACAGTTGTATTTTGGGGTGTTTCGCGAGCAGCCGACCGGCAGCCGGGTAACCGGAAATAACACCGGGATAAGGACCGAACCCCACATTGACCAGCCCGGCATCGAGCTCGTTCAGCGACATTAGATTTCGCAGCATCGCATTCTGGCTGCGTAAGATTTCAGTTCCGTATTGTATGACTATCTCGCCGAAGGTTGTGGGTATCACCCTGTCGTGTTGGCGATCCAGCACTTTGACACCAAGCGCAGCCTCAAGGCCCTGGATGCTTTTTGACAGTGCAGGTTGCGATATGCCCAGTGAGGCCGCAGCCAGGCCAAAATGCCCGTGGCGGGCGACGCTGATCAGGTGTGTCAGGCGGGTTTCGGTAACGACCATTATAGTAACCAGATTTTTGACTGACGGGCTGACCTTGTACCAACTGCGTCTCGCATGGGGTACGCAGGCATTGGGTCAACCGGGACAACAAAATAGCATATGGGTTATCAATCGACAAATTCCCATATATTTCCCTTTATCCATGGATACCGCTAATCTCTTCGTCACACAGCTGTACTCTGGTGTCATGGAGTGCGATTCGATCATGAGCTATTCAAGGCGTGGGCGGCTGTGCTTAGGGAACGCTCCAGCGCCTGTTGGAGCATCAAAAAAACTACTCTGCTTGGCAGGAGCTTGATATGAAATACCGCTTGAGAGGATTGCTTGCGTCGCTTGTGCTCGCCGCGGCTTTGCCCTCGTTGGCACAGGCCGCAACTGAAAAACCGAACATTCTGTTCATCATGGGCGATGATATCGGCATCATGAACGTCGGCGCCTACCACCAGGGCCTGATGGTGGGTGAGACCCCCAACATCGACCGCCTCGCCAACGAAGGCGCGAGGTTTATGACCTATTACGCCGAGCAGAGCTGTACCGCCGGCCGCACCGCGTTTTTTACCGGCATGCACCCCCTGCGGGCGGGCATGGTTATGCCCCAGCTGCCCGGCGCCACCAGTTCGCTGTTGCCGGGTACGCCAGCGCTGGCAAAATTCCTGCTGGATCTGGGCTACACCACCGGTGAGTTCGGCAAGAACCACCTTGGCGACAAATCCGCATCGCTGCCAACAGCGCACGGCTTCCAGGAGTTCTGGGGCTACCTGTATCACCTCGACGCCATGCAGGGGGTGAGCTTCCCGGATATCAACAGCTCGCCGACCGATCAGGCGATTGTTCCTCCCTGTATGAACACCCCGGTCAAGGGTCTCAAGGAGCCCCCCGGTGCGGTGGATCCCAGGAAGGCGCTTTGTATGACCCCGCCGCGGCCGGTTATCCATTGCACCTCCAGCGACGGTACCGAGGCGAACCAGAGCTGTAAGGACATGGGGCCGCTGACGCTGGAGCGCTCCAAGACCGTGGACGAGGAAATCTCCGCCCAGGTCATCGACTTCCTCGATCGCAACGACCCCGAGAAAACCGGCAAGCCGTTCTTTGTCTGGTATAACCCGGCGCGCATGCACGTCACCACCATGCTCTCGGACAAGTACATGGACATGCTGGGCGAGAAGGGCGGCAAGGACTGGGGTATCAACGAAGCCGGCATGAAGCAGATGGATGACAACATCGGCTACGTGTTCAAGAAGCTGGAGGAAATGGGCGAGCTCGACAATACCATCATCGTCTTTACCACCGATAACGGCGCCGAGAGCATCACCTACCCGGACGGCGGGATTACGCCCTTCAGGGGCGGCAAACTTACCACCTGGGAAGGCGGTATGCGGGCGCCGATGCTTATTCGCTGGCCAGGCCACGTCAAGGCTGGCACCAATCCTGACCAGATATTCTCGTCACTGGACTGGGTGCCCACCTTCGTCAATATCGCCGGCGGTCCTTCCGGTGATGGCCTGAAGAAGCAGATCGAGGCCGGCAAGTACCCCGGTATCGTCAAGACCACGCTGGACGGTTTCGACCAGCGGGACTATCTCGAGGGCAAGGGCGACTCCGCTCGCGACACGTTCTTCTACTACACCGGTGCACAGCCGTCGGCGGTGCGGTACAAGAACTGGAAGTTCTACTACACGATGGTGTCTTCCAATGCGCTGGAAGCGTTCAATGACGCAAGCACCTATCACTGGACCCAGGTCAACAACCTCAAGCGTGATCCCTTCGAGAGGTCAGTCGCGTCGGCTGAAGGTACCCTGCTAGGCTACGGCGGCGCCCTGGCTGCTCCGAGTACCGCGTTCATCTATGACTGGAACCTGCTGCCGATTGGGCAGTTGCTGTGGCTGAAGGAACTTGAGACGTACAGGACCTTCCCGGCCCTGCAGACTCCTGCTAGCTACAACCTTGATAACATAATCAAGGCGATGCAGGATTCGAGACACATCAGCCACTCGGGTGACTAGTCGGGTTGCTGAAAACAGGATGAGTAAGAGGTAATGGAACGGGCGCCCCGAAACGGCGCCCGTTCTATTTATGCTGAAATTGGCTACTGACAAGTTAACCCTTCCAGGTCGATGCAATCCAGTTTCCGGCGTCAGGCTACTGCCCTGCTCAGTACTGACAAGTTAACTCAATGCCATGGGCTGGTGCTACATAAGTTAAGCAAGACTCACCAGAAATACGTCATCGGACTCCACGTTGGCCTTTATCGGTCGGGGATTTTCGCTTGTAAGTCCCACTTTTGAAGAGAAAATAAGTTAACTTGTAAGTACCCCGCAACCAGTTGTGTGCGATAACCAGCAGGCTGACTGACAGATAGCAAACGCCCAATAGCGTCACCAATAAAATACAAACCGATATTAGTATCATGTTGTGGTCCATTTTTTTATAGTGGCTATTATTATTTTAAAAAATGTATTCAAGGGAATGAATTGAACGCAGGCAATCAAAATCGCATCGGACATATTGACTCGATACGTGGCATTGCTGCTTTGTTGGTTTTATTTACACATACAACTGAATTCTTTCTCGAGATTCCTGCAGTGGAGGCGCGGGGTACATTTTTATATGACATTGCCTTTATTCTAAGACTTGGTGAGACGGGCGTGATAGCGTTCTTTGCGATTAGTGGCTTTGTCATCTGTCCGAGCTTGAGAGGACAACAATATGAAGGTTCGCGTAAGTTCGCAATTAGCCGCTTTTTCAGACTCTTTCCTGCTTTTTGGACGGCCATGTTCCTCACTTTGTTGGTGAGATATGTATGGCCAGGCCGGGCGATCGATTGGTCACAGGTTGCCGGAAACATCCCGATGCTTTATTCCGCTTTTAATGTGGATCCACTACAGGGACTTTATTGGACACTTGAAGTCGAATTGGTCTTCTACTTCCTGTGTCTTATCTTGTTTCTGTGTGGTTGGCTCCATAAGCCTGCAATGCTTTTTATCGTCGGGCTGGTATTGATGGTAATTTTTCAATGCATGGTAGACCAACCTGAACTCAGCGGAACAGTTCGCGACGCATTGAATCCTCACTGGACAGCGATGCCCAAATATCTGGCAATAATGTTTTGGGGTGGTCTATTTCGAGCCTGGTATGATGACAGGCAGCAAGTCAGTTTTATTCGCGGCTATTCGATACCAATTATTGTTTTTGTTGTTGCTCTGCTTTTCTTAATCCTGTTGCGCCCCCTTATTTTGCTGGAACATTTTCTCTATCGCGGTGATTACCCAAGTTTTCGCCCTGCAATCCCTCAATTCCTGGGTCTCGGCTTGTTCATTGTGGGTGCCGTCTATGTGAAGGTGAAAAACCCCTTTTTCGTATGGCTGGGTGCTATAAGTTATTCTGTATATCTTTTGCATCCTGTAGTGTTTCGGGGGATGAGGCAATTGCAAAAAACTGTATTTTCGCAATGGGACGATATGCATCTCAGCATATATGTACTGGTTTGTGCGGCACTTACAATCGTATTGGCAGGTCTTGTGTATCGCTATATCGAACAACCTGCCATTCGCATCGGGCGTAATCTACAGAGTCGCTAGACTAACATTGTCTACCACTGGCTAAGGTCTCATCCTAGGCGAAGGCGGCCCTAAACTTCGATTTATACAGATTTCCGGGAACGTCCCTTGCCACGGTACTGACAACTTAACTGGCTGAAATTGCTAGAATCGGCTGATGAATACATACAAACGCCACCGATTTCCACCCGACTTAATCAGTTACACCGTTTGGCTCTACTATCGCTTCAATCTCAGCCACCGGGATATTGAAGATCTCTGGCTGAGCGGGGCATCACCGTCAGTTGCGAGACTGTCCGTCTTTGGTGTATCAAGTTTGGTGCTAAATATGCCAACCGGTTGAAGCGGAATCATCAAGGATATGGAGACACATTCTACATTGATGAGGTTTTCGTAAAGATCAATGGCAAGCAGAACTATCTTTGGCGAGCCGTGGATCAGGATGGCGAAGTGATTGATTATTCCTACAGGCCAAGCGAGATGGAGCCACAGCCAGGCGGTTTTTCAGGCGATTACTCCGGAGCCATGGGGGTGAGCCAAGGAAGATCGTGACTGATAAACTACGTAGCTATCCGGTCGCTCATCGAGAGGTAATTGCTGAGGCGATTCACGTGACCGAACAATATGCCAACAATCGGGCCGAGCAATCGCATGAGGCGACCCGGATCAGAGAGCGGGGAATGCGGAAATTCAAGTCAATGGTGCAGGCGCAGCGATTCGTCACTGCCCATGCTGCGGTTCAGAATCTATTCGACCCTGGAAGACGCCTAGTTAGTGCTGAGCATTACCGTGACCTGAGGGTAAGTGCGTTCAATGAGTGGAGCAGGGCAGATGCCTGAAGAGTGGCGCCTGTCTTTTCTCGCCCAGGGGAGTTAATTTGTCAAAACTTCTAAAGAAGTCAACTTGCCAGTACCTCGCTGAGTTGTCTGCCTTATTTGTGGATGAAAAGATGACGACGGCCTTGTTGGATCGACTGACTCATCACTGCCATATCCTGGACACAGGCAGTGACAGTTATCGGCTGAAGCACTCAACAACGAATCACAAAGAGAAAAAGAGCGGCAGAAGACCAAAATCTGCGCCATAATCTGGTGTTCAAGGTGGGTCAATATTAGGTGCAAATACCGGGTCAGTTTTAAGTGCGAATCAACAGGAAAGCGAGTGTTTTTTGGTGATCAGCGCTTAGGGCTGTACTAGCTCGCGGCGAATAAGGGAGAATACTTATGGTTCTGCCCATCCGGAATAATTATCAGTTGCCGGAAGCCAAGGGCTCCCTGCAATCCCAATGTTCATGCTCGGTCAGGGATTGTAAGGCAGCCTCTGCTGGAGAGGCGGGTCAAAGCGATTGTGAACCAAGAATACGTCAATTCGGAAGATGTGCTCGCGGGTTCAGGGAGCCAATCCCTTCGAACGGTGAACTCAGCCGGCGAGTACTCTACGGACGGCGCGCATTAGGACAATCATGACGGGATCGATGTGTGTTGGTGACTGGGTGTGGAACCCGAACACTCTCGAGCTTCGCCACGGGTCATACATCGTAACCCTGGAACCGCGTGTTGCGCAGTTATTCGAATATATGGTCGCGCACCCCGGCGAATTGCTGAGCCGCGACCGCCTCGTCGATGAGGTGTGGGACGGACGTGTCGTTTCCGACGAGGCAGTGCGCCGTGCGGTATTCAACTTGCGCCAGGCATTCGCCGTGGCCGGGGCCGGCGATTTCATCCGAACTGTGCACAAGAAGGGCTATGTCGCGACGTTCCCAATACCGGTGCCAGTGGCGGATGAGGCGCTGGCAGAGCCAACGCTCGCACCGCCCGTCGCGGCCACACCCGCTGGTGTAGAGAATTCCGCGCAACCGGCGCAGCCGATAGCTGTGCCAGCCGCAAAGACCGCTCAATTTGCGCGACGACTGATCCTGCCTGGTATCGTCGTGGCAATCGCACTGGGCGTGGCGCTGCTGCCACGTTTCGGGGTGTGGCAGGAGCGCGAGCCTGCTCCAGCTGCTACCGAGGTTCCGGCGCAGGCCCCAGCCTTCCTTGCGGTACTGCCAATTATCAACCTCAGTGGTGAGACCGATAGTGGGCTACTTGCCGATGGCCTGACCGAAGCGCTGTTCGGAGCGCTTGAGCGTAATCCCGGGCTGCGCATCACAGCGCGTAGTTCGGCGTTTCAGTTCAAGGATCAGCAGCGTGATGTGCGCGAGGTGGGGCGATTGCTGGGTGTGCGATATGTTCTTGAAGGCAGCGTGCTTAGCCAGGAGGAAAAGGTGCAGGTACAGACGCGGCTGGTCGATACCCACACCGGCACGCAACTGTGGAGCGAGACCTACGATCGCGCGCAGGGGGATTGGTTCGCGCTGCAGCAGGATATTGCGGTCGACGCGACGCGCGCGGTGCAGTTCGCACTGCAAAAAGAAAACGCCGTTGTCGACCGCCCGGGCCGGGTCAGCAACGAGGAGGCACAACTCGAATTGCTGCAGGCGCGCCAGTTGCTCATTACCCGGTCGGTGGCAGATGCGGAACAGGCCATCGAGCACCTCCAGCGCGCCCTTACTCTGGACCCCAATTATGCGTTAGCCTACGCCAGGCTGGCCGATGCCATTCTGATCCAGGCCGAATCCACCACCGGTATCAAGGCGGCACGCCCGGTGGTGGCGCCGCTGCTGGAAAAGGCGCTGGCGCTCGATCCGGGGCTGGGCGAGGCCTACGCGTTGCGTTCCAGGCTGACAGATAAAGCGGCAGCGGCCGAGCGCGATCTGCGTCGTGGACTGGAACTGAACCCCAGCTACGCGCGCGGCTATGAAATGCTGGCGGCTTTACAAACTCGATCTCCGCAGCTGATGGAAGCGGCGGAGGCCACCATCGACCACGCCATCGCACTGGATCCGCTGACACCGGGCAATTACCATACCAAGGCAGTGCTCATGATGACTCAGGGTAATTGGCCAGAGGTTGTGGCGCTGGATCGCCGCGCGCTGGAACTGAATCCACAGTTTCGCGCGGCCCTCTTGCAGCTCGGTAGTGTAAGTGCGGTCCAGGGCAAATTCGCCGATGCCATTGATTACGGGGAGCAGGCCCTAGCCCTCGACCCACGTGCCGTGGTGCTGCATGAACAGCTTACGCTCCTGTACCTTGCTATCGGCGATCTCGAGACGGTGCGCGCGATCAACACCCCGTCGACCCCCTCCAGCCAACTGGCGATGTTGTTTGCTCAAGGCAGTAACGAGCAAGCAGCGGAAATGATTTACAACGGGGAACTTGGACTCCTCGAAAACTCCTCCCCCAATTTCTTATCCCAGATTGTGCTGCGACAGGCACTAACGGATGGGAATTTTACGCGTGCACTCGACTTGCTGACCGCCGCTTTTCCGTTCGTGGAATCGCTGCCGCCCGAGGTGATTGGCTGGCGTCTCTACGCCTACGCCAACCTCAAGCAACTGCTAGATGCGAGTGGCGATACCAGCACGGCATCGCGTCTGCAGGAACAGATGGAGCAACGGATGAAATCTGTCGAGGCGCGCTACCCGCGGTATTCTCTTATCAGTGATCAGGTGCAGGCGACGCTGCTGGCGCACGAGGGTCGCCGGGAGGAGGCATGCGCCGCACTGGAGCGTGCCTATACGCCTGCGCCCCGGGCCTATTGGGGGATGGTGCTGAATAATCCGGGCTTTGATGGTATGCGCGATACACCGTGTTTTCAGACATTACTCGTTCGCTTTGAAGCATACATGGCCGTCGAGCGCGCCCGTGTCGATGAAATGAGGCGCACGGGACAGATCCCGGATCGTTCAGCAAAATCACCGGAAGAGGGCGCAGCCGGAGCTCTGTGAATCGGCAAGGGGCAGGAGGCTCCCAAATGCAGCAGCGTGATATTCGACGGCATTTCATATCGCTGGTCCTGGGCGCACTGCAGGCGCTCGCACCCAACCTGTTATGGAGTGCCGAAGAAAAGGGCAGTTCTGCGACTGGTGCGCTCGAAGAAATCATCGTCACCGCGCGCCGGCGGGACGAGTCGACAGTGAATGTGCCCATGTCGCTAACTCGCCTCGATGGCGCGATCCTCGATAACCTTCAGTACCGCAATATCGACGAATTCCTCAGCCTCAGTCCGGGAGTGCTGGTTTATCCGGGTGGCGACGGCGTCAGTCCCCAGATCACCATTCGCGGCGTGGTTACCCCGGGCGAATTCGTCGAACCCGGCAATGCGGTCTACGTGGACGAGGTGTACTCCTCGGGCATGCGCACCGTGCTGCCGGGTTTTTATGATATCGAGTCGGTGCAAGTGCTCAAGGGGCCGCAGGCCGGTCTTTACGGGCGCAATACCACGGGCGGGGCTGTACTCGTCACCACCGGCCAGCCGACCGACGAACTTTTTGCGCGCATTGACGCCAGCCGTGCACAGTATGATGCAAGAGAGATGGACGGTACTGTCAATGTGCCGCTGTCCGATGCGCTGCGGCTGCGGGCCACCGGCTGGTACAACAAAGAGGACGGCGGCTACTACGAGGACAATGTCATCGGGGAGAGCCTCGACGCATCGCGCGAGGAGGGTGGCAGGCTCACTGTGGCTGCCCTGCCGAACGAACGCATCACCCTTACGCTGACCGGTGAGTACGACAGGATCAGGCCGTCCACCTTTGGCGGCATTGTGGAGGGCGCCCTGCTTGGCCCCTCGCCGCTGGCGCCCGAGTCCCGGCACAATGTGTTACGCGATGACGTGGGCGACTCAAAGCAGGACACTTCCCGCATCAACGGCAAGCTCTATGTCGACCTGGACAGTGGCTCAATCGTTGCGGTGGCGGGCTGGCGCAAAGTCGCGGCGCGCGCGTCGGCCTCTGACTTCGATGGCACGGCCTATAGCGCATCCTACTCGGATTTTCTGGCCGACCCCTCCAAGCCGTATGCGATCCGCGCGCCACAGGTTGTCGCGGGCGATGATCGCGACACCAGCCAGAACGCCGAACTGCGCTACCTGACGCCTGACGAAAGTGGCCGCCTGAGGGCGCAAGTGGGCGTGAGTTATTTCGAGGAAAACACGCGGCTATTCGGCCAGGTTTACCCGGTGCGCGACTTTGCGCAAATCCTGGCGGCCATTGGCCAGAATGGCTGCCTCACGCGCAGCACAGACCAGGACAGCACATCCTGGGCCGGTTTTACTGAACTGATCTGGACGCCCATGCCGACCATCGAGATCACCACGGATTTGCGCTACACCCGCGATCACAAGCATATTGACTCCCTGCTGGCGGAGACCGGTTACTACGCGCGCAACGACTGGTCGGATATTGCTCTCGACACGAGCGACACGTTCGAAAAATGGTCGCCGGGCATCACACTGGCGTACAAACCCGACACCATGCTGACAGTGTTTGCAAAGTACGTGCAAGGTTTTCGCGCCGGCGGGTTTAACACGCTGGTGAACAGTCCCGCGTTGCAGACCTACGACTCCGAGGAAGCCGAGAACTACGAACTGGGGTTCAAATCCCTGCTGCTCGACCAGCGGCTGGAAGTGGGAGCCAGTGTATTCTACCTGCGCATCAACAACGCACTGGTACCGCAGCCCGACCCTGGCGACCTGGAGACATTCTATCCGTTGCAAAATCCAGGCACCGTCGAAACGACGGGACTTGAAGTTGACCTGGCCGCGCAGGCCAGCAGCGATCTTTCCCTCACCGCCTCGGGGGTGCCTACGACTACAGTATCGCCAATGGTGGCCTGGTGGGTGGGGATAAACGCCCCTATGTGCCCAATTACACCGCAAGCCTGGTCGCGAATTACGAGCATACCCTGACGCCTGCGATTACCGGCCTGGCCACGTTGGGCTACCGCTACCGCAGCGGTGGCAGGGTGCCGGGTTTAATCGAAATCGATATGGACTCTTACAACCTTCTCGACGCACAGGTGGGCATCCGCTTCAACAACGTGCAGGTCGCCGGTTTCGTGCAGAATGTGCTGAATGACGACTATGTCGTCGGCAACTACCAGTTGGCGTCGGGGCAGGTCCCTTACGTGGCCGCGAGTGGTCTCAGTCCAATCACCACGCGAGTGCTGCTACGTGACCCGGGTGCGGTGTTTGGTGTGCGTATTACGGTAATCCTCTGAGCTGCCGACTGGCCGGGCGAATTTTGCCTACCCGTATTCGGTTCAACGGAACCACTTCGAGCGCACCAATCTCTCACAATCTTCAGCGTATGTTATTTGTAACTATATGATTTATAAGCAATAACAATTACACAACGGATATGTAACGTTTTCCTCCTACATCGCCAGCACCAACCTGCTCTTATTTCTCCAGAGGTTTCTTCAGAGGTTCGTAACCGCATTTAAACCAGCCTGGAGGCAGTATCTATGAACAGTCGCAGTATAAAACTACCAATTGTTTCTTTAGCCGTGTATGCCTGGACGAGGTTGCCGGGCCGGAAAATCGTGTCAGCGGGTGCGCTCGCCTGCCTGGCATTGTCAGCCGGGTGCTCTGGTTCTGGAAGCAACAACGATGCTGTCACTGTAGCGCCGGTGGCGCCCTTCCAGGAACTCTATGACCAGGGTATAGACCGCTACCTCGGCAGGTACTCCCCCATGCTGGCCGAGACCGATGGCGATGTAGTGACCCACACCTTCGGGAAAGGGGATGGTCCGTTGTGCATCAATGGTGGTGAGTATCGAATGGCAACGCGCGACAAGGGTTCCAGCCAACTGCTCATTTACCTTCGGGGAGGCGGATCCTGTACTTCTGCTTCCTGTGTGTTGGGATTCCCCGACGGAGAGAAGGGCATCCCGAAACTGGGCATATTGGACCCGGACAGGCCGGGCAACCCGGTAGCCTCCTGGAATAGCGTCTACGTGCCCTACTGCGACGGTGGCCTTCATGTGAGTGACAGTGACAGCGACAGCGACGGTGACGGTCAGATTGACCGCTTCCAGCGCGGGTTGCGCAACTTGTCCGCAGCGCTGGATGTAACCGTGGCTACTTTTCCCTCTCCCGGCCGCATCCTCCTTGCCGGGAGCAGTGCTGGCGGATTTGGGGCTTCATTTGCCCTGCCGCTGGTACGTAAGTTGTATCCAGATGTGCCGATCGAACTCATCAATGATTCAGGAATCGGGCTCACCAATCCGGAAAATCCGCAGTGGCTGGAATTGGGCTTAACGGAGTGGAATGCCGATGCATTTTTCGCGCCGAGTTGCCAAACCTGTGCCGGCCCCAACAGCCGTTTCACCGACTACCACAAGTGGGAACTCGGGCAGGATTCGAATTTCACACTGGGAATGATGAGCTTCAATCACGACCTTCGGATCACTGCCGGGGTTTTTCCAACGACACAACAATTTGAGCAGGTGCTCCTGGACAGACTCTCGGATATCGAAGGCGCTTATCCAGCGCGCATGCACAGCTTTGTCGCGACTGGAACAGCGCACACCTTTTTGCTCGACGGCCTGGACATCCAGAATGCATTGGATGTGACCGCAGGCGGCGAGTCGGCGATGGATTGGGTAACCGCGATGATCGAAGGCTCAGCCGATTGGTCGTCTGTCAGCGATTAGATCCGGCCAGTGCAAGATTATCGGTATCGGATTTTCCGCTGGCTGATTACGGGCTGCGAGCCCACCAGCCAAGTCAATCATTAGTTTAGTACTCAGATAGAGATGTGGATGGCAAATTATTTGCAGTGTCAAAAATGAAAAGGAGAATCTCTATGTCACATAGTAAGCATACAAAACGACTAGCTGGATTTCTCATTGCAATCCTGGGGGGACTTCCATGCATTTCATACGCGACACCCCTAACAGGAGCGCTCGGGGCAGGGGCCGAAGCACTATGCACTGATGGTTGGGACGTGCTCTATTCATCGGAAGAAGCCAGCGAGACCGCTGCATGCACCATGCTGAACGATACAGCAATGGCCTATGCAGACCTGCCCAATGCAAAAGTGCAGGTGTCTGTCGTGTCACCAGAGGCGGACGAGAATTTCAGAGCGCCGCAAGCGGGTATTGTGGACCTGATTACGGTAACCGGGGGATGGGACGATACTGGCCGGGTAACAGGAACACTGGAACTGGTTGTGGATGGCATGTTTGACGAGAACGATGGACCCAGCCGCAGCGAAGCCACGTTTCGAATTGCACAGTGGAAGGCGACGGCCCCGATGCCCGGCAGCATCTGGGGCTTCCCAGATCCCAACTACACCTTTTACACCTATGATATCGCCAGTGTGACCTTCGAGGACCAGAATGACGACGAGATTTCATCCACTAACTTCACAAGAGGTACCGGCATCAGTGACACGCAGAGTACCACGGCGTCCAGGCTGCACGCCTCTCTCTCCATTCCGTGGATAGTTCGTCGGGCTCAGCCATCGTTTTATATAATGGTGACAGCATCAGCTGGTCAGTATTCAAAAGGCAAAGTCGATTTCAAGTCAGCCAAAGCCAGTCTCAATGGCCCGGAGGGATTTCAGTATGTCTCCACCAACGGCTTTGGCGTGCCACCAACGGATGGCCCCGTCGACCTGGTCGGTTCAGTACAAACTGCAGATGGTACGGATATTTGTGCACTGGTACTGGCCAACGGCCAATACATGTTCACCTGCGATCCCCAGGGCTCCTACGTTCTGACCGATCTGCCACGGGATGGTGATGGCAAAGTCACCCGACAGGTCTATGCCGACGGCTTCTTCCCACGCAGTGACGTATTGCCAGGCTCCGTTACCGAAAACGTGGTGCTGGAACCCGCAAATAATTGCCCTAATTACAATCAGCCGACGGAGCCGGTCATAGACCCGGACTCTGCCGGTAAACAGATCAGCATCACAGGCAGGGTTCTCCAACAAAATTCACAAATCCCGGTCTGTGCGCTGGTGCTGGCGAACGGGGCCCATGCCTTCTCCTGCGATGGATCGGGCGGTTATGCGCTGGATTTTCCTCTGGATGACCAGGGGCAGTATACGCTGCAGGTCTATGCTGAGGGCTTCGCACCAAACAGCCAGATCCTCGACGAGTTCAGTTCCTATAAAGAAGTGCGGATGGCAAATTACTTGCAGTGTCAAAAATGAACAGGGGTATCGGTATCACCAGGTTAACAGGCAGAAATTTATGGAATCGGAGAATGCATACATGAATCTCCCAAATTGATTGCTGCCAGACTCTAACCTAGAGTTACTCCACCATCCGCAGCTAATGCGTGACCAGTGACAAAAGAAGACTTGTCAGATGAAAGCCACAATACTGCCTCAGCGACTTCTTCAACTGTCCCCAGTCTACCAATGGGATGCAGCCCCACAATCTTTTTGGCGAGTTCCGGGTCTTCCGACATTGGTAAATCAACCATGGCAGTGTGTATAAATGCAGGGCAAATAGCATTAACTCGAATGTTGTCTGCGGCGTAGTCTCTGGCGGCTGATTTTGTCAATCCGATCACACCATGCTTGCTGGCCGTGTATGCAGGCATCTGGAGATGAGAACCCAGAAGACCATATATCGATGACATGTTGACGATAGAACCCCCACCATTCCTTTGCATGATCGGAATCGCATACTTCATCCCTAGCCACACACCTTTGAGGTTGATATTAATAACTTGGTCCCATTCTGCTTCATCCAGTTCCGTAACTGGTGTTCCTGGGTTACCCGATATACCGGCATTATTGAATAGGCAATCAATTCTCCCATAAAGACTGACGGCATTATCGACCAAGGCCTTGACTTCCGTTGACTTGGAAACATCAGCCTGTACAAAAGTAGCCACACCTCCAGATTTCAAAATCGCATAAACCGTCGCCTTACCTTCTTCAACACGGCGCGCAGAAACGATCGTTCTAGCCCCTTCGGCCGCAAATAGTAGGGCGGTTGCTTTTCCAATCCCCGAGTTTCCACCGGTTACAATTGCCACTTTTCCCTGCAGACTCTTTGCCATAATCCCTCCATTTTTAGCTATCTTTTGACTGGATCAAAACAGCGTTACTCAATAACACACTTTGAGCCAGCCGCCGAGCCACCTCACAATATAGCCCAAGTATCTGATAGGCATGGCATCAATCGGCCCATTCCACACTGGTAATCGCGCTTCACTTAGAGTGTGTGCAGGAAAGCGAGTACGTCTGGAAATGGCCTGGGTCATGCCGCGCATAGCTTACTGGGGACTGTCCTCGCGTCGGTTTCAGCAGTGTTCTCTGTGGGGGCCGGAAACCACCATTCAGCGTCAGTATCCGTTGTATGGCCGGATGGCTCCGATCAAACAGCCTGGCGATATCGTGCATCGAGTCGCCACTCTGCCAGCGGTCCCACATCAAGGCCCTTTGGGTTTCTGTGTAGTTAATCCGAGGTCTTCGCTTCATCTTCAACACTCCTTCTCCGTAGCTAGAGATTAAAGTGTTGCATCGACCAGTTGAATCCGCACCTCATAAGGGACATTAACGCGTGGCAAGGGAGGTAGGGACCCTTGTACTCGCTAATCGGGTGCACCCAGGATAACTGAAAACTGGACGTTTACCGACCAGTCTGGCCCATCCTCCGGCGCTACAACGTTGTAAAAGGATTGCACCGCAATATCGAGAGGCACCTTACCCGCATAAAACAGCTTGCTGACGCCCCCGCCCACCGGCACTGTCCAGCGTTCATTTGAAGTCTCTTCCCAGTCGGCCGTAATCGTGGAATTGCTGTAAATCGACCAGCCATCCGGCAAGTTGTAGTTGAAAGAATATTGCGCACCGAAGGCGTTGACCTTGTTTTCGTCTGAACCGCCCAGTGACCAATCATTCTGCACTACCAGGCCCGCGCTCCATGTTTCCTGTTGATAAAAAAGTACCCCCGCGGGACCAAGTGACGTGCGGTTGCTTCCCAGTTCGGAGTCAGTGCGCGTCGGCACTGCCACATGCTGGGCCCGACTCCCCACACCACGCCCCGGCCTCCTTGGGAGAGACGAAGAGATTGATAAGAGTATTGCCCACTCCGGTCTCGCTGTTTACGCCATCGGTGGTTGGCAAATGGATAACCGGGACAATTGTGTAGCTGATAAGCCGGTACTCTTCAGTGAGAGAAAATGGCCACACGACCTGCAAGGAATATGTTCCGGTGGTATCGCCGGAGTCGGGAAACGCCGGATAGAGGGTGGTATCGAGGCCAATCTGTTTCAGTCCACTTACCGGGTTCTGCTTGAGTTTTGTCAGTTCCTTGACCGATGGCTGGACAGTGGAGCTTGCGCTGGCCGCTTGCGGGGCGGGTGTAGGTGCCGAATCCTGCGCGGATACGAGCTGGCTTCCCAGGCAAGCGACCGCGCCAATGCCAACGTAAACCCCGACTCGTCGTTTACATGAACCGTTCACGAGTCTAGTTCACCAGCAAAGGAGCCGCAAAACATCCTGATGCGGGTGTTGAGATTGCATGCCCCATCATGCAACCACAGATAGCTGCCATCAGAAGTGCACGGTGCAAACGGCTTGTTACTTGGTCATTACGACGGCCGGCGGCTTCCAGCTGCCTTCTCCCGGCGGGAGGATGGAAGGGGCTTCGGCCTTCGGCCAGTAGAGACGCATGGCAAGGTAGACTGTGTCGTTTGGAGCAGGCAGCCAGTTTGCCTCCTTGTCGGCGCCGGGGCTTTCGTGCTGAATGTAAATTGTCAACGAGCCGTCACCGTTCATCTTCATGTTCGGCATCATCGGGGAGTTGATGATGTAGCGGTTGATGGGGTTCTCGATGAGGAGCTGGGACTTGCCGTCATACATCGTCACCGACCAGAAGGCATTGACCGGAGGGGTTTCGCCAGCGGCGAAGGTCAGGGTGTAGTTATGCTTGCTGGCATCAAGTGTTTGGCCATTGCCGTCAACTCGGGTGTAGGGATAGGTCGCTTCGATCGCGTCGTTGGCGTAGATGCCGGCTTTGGCTCCTGCGGCACGCTTCAACCAGTCACCACTGTAGAACTTCTGGTCACCCCAGAAGGACCCGATGTTCCAGCCATTAACCTGTTTGGTGCCTTCGGCGAGGAACTTGCTCACCTGTGCGTCGCCCGCTTTCATGCCCTCAATGAAGGCTGCCTTGTGTTCCGGGCTGAGGTCTTTGAAGTTAAAGGTCTTGCCAGGGCCGATGCCGATTGACGCGAGCCTGCCGCGAATGTCTTTGTCTTCATCGGTTTGCGGAATGATTTCAAGTGCGGCATCCAGATAATTCCAGAAGTTGTCCTTGATGCCGCCGGTAGTGGCAGGAAGGAATTCGATCGTCGGCGCGGCGGCGGGTGCAGGCTGTTTGAGGTAGGCGGAGAGTGTTTCCACTTGGTAGCCGTCCTGCACCTTGATCACATTAGGCATGTCTGCCGGATCCAAGAGCTGGGTGCGGAATCCCGCGAGACTGAATGGTGTGAGCGACTGGAACACCTTGTCGATACCGGCCGGTTTCTCGCCTGTCCAGTCGGGGCCGACCACCATGTACTTGCCGGGCTCGTTGCCGGTGGTACGGCTGCCGATATAGCCGTAGTTATAGGTGTGGCTGTCCACCAACTGCACCACAAAGTAGCGGTCCTTGGGTACCGCCGGTATCGAAATCACCACGGGTTCGGCACGCAGATCGAGCCAGGCAAACGAGTACGGCGTATCGCTGTTGGGTGAAATGATCGCTGTGTCCTTGTAGGTGAACACGCGCGGTATGTTCTTGATGTGGTTGAACGGCGCCTTGTACTGGCTGCTGTTCTTGTCGACGGCGTATTCATACATCACCGCGTAGTTCATCACCAACGGCAGGCCGTAGATAAAACCCTCTTCGGCGATGGCGCGTGTTTCGGCCGGTGTTAAGTCGCTCGCCGGCGCCAGCGGGGCCAGGAGGAACGCGGCGACCATCGCGATGGTCGCGGAGATATGTCGAATTTTCATCTGTTCTGGTACCTCAGATTAAGGTCGGGGGAACAATATATTTGCGCGTAAAATTAATATGGCATACCTACGATAAACGCCACCATGAGTGGCAGCTCTGAATAATAAGCGGCCGATCGTGCCTGAGCATAACTGAGGGAGTGGCGAGCTGCAATGTGTCGAAAGTGGCGATCCAACATTGCAGATTCATTTCCACCGCTTGTAGGTGCGGATTCAACCGGTCGACGCGACACTTTACTCTCTAGCTACGGAGAAGGGTATTGTCAACTTGATGTATAACCGATACTCGGGAATCGATCCGCCTTTGGTGTATCAAGTTCGGCGCCATTTATACCCGACGCCTTAAGCGCAAACACCGATGCTATGGCGATACAGTCTACATCGATGAAGTCTTTGTGAAGATCAACGGCAAACAGCACTATCTCTGGCGGGGTATCGACCAGGACAGCGAAGTAGTCGATGTGTACCTGCAGGCAAAGAGGGATGGGGGCGCAGCCAAGCGATTCTTCAGGCGGCTATTGCGATCACATGGCGGTGAGCCCAGGAAGATCGTTACAGATAAACTGAGGAGCTATGGCGTTGCGCATCGTGAGTTGATTCCTGAGACGATCCACAGTACTAGTCAATATGAGAATAATCGGGCAGAGCAATCGCACTAGGCGACCAGAGTGATAGAGCGAGGGATGCGGCGATTCAAATCGATGAACCAGGCCCAGCGATTCCTAAGTGCTCATGCTGCCGTATCCAATCTCTTCAAGTATAAGCACTATATATGGGGTATTGGGAAGGAATCCACTCGCGTCCCCCAGATCTTTGACCCGATGATGACGCTCAATCATCCTTAATCATCTCGAAATCGCGCTCGTAACGGCTCTCCCACAGATCTTTTCCAGCCATTCCCGGACAGAAGCACACACAAACCAGTGCCAACTATCGTTCAGTGGCCTCCCTGCTGGTTGAACTGTGAACTCGCGGACTCTGCTACCGCGCGCCCTTCCCCGCGAAAGGAGACAGCGTGGCTGGTGGCGCTCTGGTTGGTGGTGCCAGATGGGGCAGGGTGGGGGTGCCCTGTTCCTTGTCGCGAAGATGAGCCAGAATTCTGTCGATGACGTCCTGGTCTTCAATACAAGCAATGACTTTGACGGACCCGCCGCAGCGACCGCAGACCTCAATATCGATGTTGAACACACGCATGAGCCGTTGTGCCCAGGCCATATCACCGTGCCGTTCAGCGGGGGAGCGTACGTCATCACTGGACATTCGCTTCACACCTTTGTCGCGTTTGGCAGGTATAATCAGCCCGCGCCAGCGGTGATCGCGCGCCAGCACACCGTGGTAACGAGTGAGGTTCACTCTCGGTTTTGGTACGAGAGCCACGAGACGGGCGATGAAATCCACCGGCCCGAATGCCACCTGTGTGGTCCCATCGCGGTAGGGCGTGCCATAGAGCAGTATCAGGGATGAGTAGTTTACCCAGAGCAGCAACACCAGGGAGCCCGCAGCTCCGTAGGTGGAGGCGGTTACCGTGTGGGAAAGGTAGAGGGCGATCAGGGAGCGGCCGAGAGTGAACAGCACCGCTGTAAGCAGCGAACCGACCGCGACATCGCGCCAACTCAGCCGGACATCCGGCAACACCTTGAAGATGGTCCCGAACAACAGGGATGCAACCAGCAGGGACACAGTAAGATCCAGCGTACTGAGCGCCACCTCGTACTTGGGCAGCCAACCCCGGAGCGTGGGGAGAAATAACTGCAGACCTACGCTCAGCGACAGAGATACCAGCATCACGAACCCAACGGCAAGCACAATAGTCAGGGAAGTGAAGCGTTTCCTGATAAACAGCATAATGCTGTTACGCGACGGCTTCGGCGGCCTCGGCGCCGATTGTCTCCCGCAGCTGCTGCGCGATTTGACCCTGCGCCGCCTCCGGGCCGTAAAATACGCCAATGACACTCACGATTACAATCATCACAGGCGCTATCGAAAACAGCGTGAAGAAAGCCAGCGAGCCGGCATTGGCGAAGGCGTTGCTTTGCACCCAGATTCGGGCTGCGTGTTTAAGGATGTTGAGCCAGTACTTGATATTGTTGAGTAATCCGGATGTCATAATCGCTTTCGAGTTCCGCAAATCAGAAAACGGACGCCGGAGTCACATCGTTGCCGTGGGGCAACAGTTGGACTAACAGAATGCGCCACCATTCAATCATCAACAGGGTACCGTTCAATAAACTAATGCCAGACCATGCGTAAAGAAGAGCAGTTGCTCGATCAAGATCGGCCGGCCCTTTTCTGTTTCAAAAAGCTCGACGGCTAGTACTATAATGACCTTCCGTTGTAACCTGCCTTGTTGAATTGATGTACCCCACTGGCAGCATGCGGTAATGTCCATGGAGTTTACGAATGAAACTGCAACACAATATCA
>JAWKZM010000017.1:0-64274 GCA_041395965.1 Halioglobus sp. | reverse complement strand
GAGAGCCACGGTCAGGTTGCTCGCCTGGCTGTTCATCTCCAGCCCGATTTCCAGGACCTTTTGTATTTCCTTTTCCAGTGCGGTGTTGCCCTTCAGGGACTCCGAGTGCACTTCGTTGATACGGGTCTGGAAACCGGTAATTTGCTCCCGGAACGGTTTGAGCAACGCTTCCAGCGAGGCCTGGCTGGTCGTGGTAAAGCTTTTACCCTTGTCCTCAAAAATTCGATTGGCGAGGTTTTCGAACTCCTTTTTCAGGTTTTCACGGGTTTCATTGAGAAGCTGGATCTGCTCCAGGTGGCGGTCCTCCCGCTCCCGCTGCTGCGCCTGCAGCCGGGCGTGTTCCTGCAGTGAGCTATTGAGCTGGTTGTTCGTTGCACCCAGCTCGGTTCTCAACTCGTCCAGGTTCGTCTGTCGCGCCTGCAATTGCCGCCGGGTCTCCTCGAGCGCGACGGACTGGCCGCGCAGTTGGGCACGCGCCTCGGACAGTTCCTCGTCGCGTAGCCGCAAAAGCTCACGGGCTGCGGCCAGCGCGCGACGACTGGCAACGGCCTGCCAGATGCTGATGGACAGGGCCGTAAGGAATACCGCGGCCAGCGCGGCGGCGAGCATGATCAACTGCTGGTCAGTGAGAGTCATCCATCACCCCCGGGAATACAGGCGCCAGTGTAAATCAATGCGACCCTGTTAGGGGAAATGCGACCCGGGCAAGCGGAGATATGTCGCGTAACGGAACAGGTACCAGCCGCCCCCGGCCATGGTCGGGACGCTATTTGCCCACAACCAGCAAAGAGATGTCGGCGATGTCCAGGAACAGGTCGCGCAGTTGCTTCAGCAGGTTGAGCCGGTTATCGCGCAACGCGGGGTCCTCCACGTTGACCATGACGCCGTCAAAAAATGCGTCCACGGGCCCTCGCAACCCTGCAAGTTGAGTCAGCGCATCGGCATACTCGCTGCGAGCCAGGTGTTTACGGCAGGCATCAGTCAGGTTGCCAAGCTGCACAGCAAGCACCTGTTCCTGAGGCTCCAGAAGTAAGTCAGCGCTCACATCACCAAAGAAGTGAGCGCTATCTAACTTACCAAGGATGTTGGAAACCCGTTTATTGGCAGCGGCCAGCGCCTGGGCCTGGGGCAATTGCGAGAAGGCGTGGACCGCCTGTACGCGACGGTGAATATCCAGCGGGCGCGAGAGGTTGCGGGCATTGACGGCCTTGAACACCTCCGTGGGGATATTGGCCTCTTCGTACCAGGCGCGAAAGCGCTCGATAATCTAATCCATTACCTGACCGGTAGTTCCCTCGGCCAGCGTGTTTGCCGGGTACTGTGCCGCGGCCAGTTCCAGGCAATCACGCAAGTCGAGGTCCAGGTTTTTTTCCACCAGAATTCGCAAGACTGCCAGCGACGCCCGGCGCAGGGCAAAGGGGTCCCTGGAGCCGGTTGGAGGCTGGCCGATACCAAAGATACCCACCAGGGTATCCAGCCGGTCAGCCAGCCCCAGTGTGCACGCGGTCGCCGTTTCTGGCAGGCGGTCACCGGCAAACCGGGGCCAGTACTGCTGGGCCAGCGCGGAGGCGACCTCGGCTGTTTCGCCATCATGCAGCGCGTAGTAGGAGCCGGCGATGCCCTGCATGTCGGCAAATTCCAACACCATATCGGTCACCAGGTCCGCCTTGCTCAGCAGTGCCGCCCGTTGCGCCAGTTCGATCGGGGCACCCACCGCGGGGGCCAGGGCGCCCGCCAACTTGCCAATACGTCTGGTCTTGTCCAGCAGGGTCCCCAGTTTCTGCTGGAATACGATGCTGTCCAGGGACTGTACCCGGTCCGCCAGTGGTGTCTTCTTGTCGGATTCATAGAAAAAGGCGGCGTCTGACAACCGCGGCCGGATGACCCGTTCATTGCCCGCGATCACCTGCGCGGGATCGGCGCTCACAATGTGGCGACCGCAATGAAATGGGGTTTGAGCCGGCCTGCGTTATCCACCACGTGAAATACTTCTGGTGCTCCTTCATCGAGGACACCAGCGCTTCCGGCGGCACCTGGAGAAACCTGTTCCTCAAAGGAGCCGGTCAGCGCCACCGGCCACTCGACCAATCCGGTCACTTCGTCAAGCAGGTCCGGTGCGATGACTGCGGTGGCGCCCAATGCGTTCGCCTGCGCCTGGACTTGTTCCACAATCATTTGCCGGCGCTGCTCAAAGGAGGCTACGACGTGCGCGTCCGCCAGTGCTTCCACGTAGCGCTCCGGTCGCTCGAGCGTAATGACTTCGTTGCCGAGGAAGCGGTGCCCTCGCGTGGTATTGCCGGTAGCCAGGCCGAGGATATTGCCGTGGTCACAGTCGCGCCCGAGCATGGCGACCACCCAGTGCACGGGTCTTACGAACTCCTCCCGGCTGCCTCCCCAGCGCATGCGCCGCGGAATCGGGAGATCCTGCACGCTGGCGCTGACGACGGCATTGAGGACATCCCGCGAAGTGACGCCGGGTGCGACGTGGCGTAGTCCGAGCCTGGGACCCTTGGGGGTGTCGATACTCTGCAATAGCTCCGGTTCAACGCCCTGCTTTTTAGCGAAACCGACGGTGGCGCTCGTCCAATTCCCCGCATCATCCCGCGCCCGATCCAGCGGCGGACCCAACACTTCGACAATTTTTTCTGGGGCCTGCCGCTGTACTTCCAAGATGAGTACGGCCAGTCGTCGCGGTGTGGCGAACCACTGCACCTCGCCGTGTGCCAGGTCGCGCTGCGCCAGGCCCGCGACGATGCCATCGCGGAAGGCCAGCCCCAGTGATTTCAGCGCCTTTGGCGGCAGCTCTTCCGTGCCCAGTTCCACCAGCAGCGTGTCGGTGTGCATGTATCAGTTCGCCTCCGCCCGAATGCGACCCAGGACTTCGGTGCGCAGCGACTCAGGCGCCAGGGGAAAGCCCAAGGCCGCGCGGGCGTCGAAGTACGCCTGTGCTACTGCCCGGGCCAGGGTGCGCACGCGTAGAATGAAGCGCTGCCGCTCGGTGACCGAAATGGCGTGGCGGGCATCCAACAGGTTGAATGTGTGCGAGGCTTTCATCACCATTTCATAGGCCGGAAGGGGAAGGTTCTTTTCCACCAGGCGCAGGGCTTCGCCCTCGCAGTGGTCGAAGTGCGCGAACAGGTACCCCACATCTGCCTCCTCGAAATTGTAGCGAGACATTTCCACCTCATTCTGGTGAAACACGTCACCGTAGGTGACTCGCCCTGCGGGGCCATCGCTCCACAGTAAATCGTAGATACTGTCCACGCCCTGCAGGTACATGGCGATACGCTCGATGCCGTAGGTAATCTCACCGGTGACGGGATAGCACTCCAGGCCCCCCGCCTGCTGAAAGTACGTGAACTGGGTAACTTCCATTCCGTTGAGCCAGACTTCCCAGCCGAGCCCCCAGGCCCCCAGCGTGGGAGACTCCCAGTTGTCCTCAACGAAGCGAATGTCGTGGATCGCGGTATCCACTCCCAGTGCGGCCAGCGATTGCAGGTACAGGTCCTGGAAGTCATCGGGGGAGGGCTTCATCACTACCTGGAACTGGTAGTAGTGCTGCAGGCGATTGGGATTCTCGCCGTAACGACCGTCGGAGGGGCGCCGGCAGGGTTGCACGTAGGCGGCGTTCCAGCTTTCCGGACCCACCGCGCGCAGGAACGTGGCCGGGTGGAAAGTGCCCGCGCCAACTTCCATATCCAACGGCTGCAGGATCACGCAGCCCTGGGTTGCCCAGAACTGTTGCAGTTGCAGTATCAATGCTTGAAACGTAAGGGTTTCTTGTTGGGTTGGTGTCACCGGTTCGTCCGTCAGGTCACAGCAAAAAGCCGGCTATTATACAGGCTCTTTTGACGGCATAATACGCGCTTTCCCCGAAAGTGAAATTCTTCCGCAACTGCGCGAACCCGCCGCGCACCAGCGTTTAACGTCAGCATGGCACCACGCTGCGATGGAATGGTGCAGGCCCGGCAGGGGTAGAATTGCAACAAGGGTAACCTGTATTTCGGAAAAGTGATCGGTGGACTGATCGGATTGGCCGCCGGAAGTATCCCCGGACTTGTCCTAGGTGTGCTGATCGGCCACCTGTTCGACAGGGCCCTGGTCAAGGCCCTGCGTTTCGCCTCCCCCGAGAACCTCGAGCAGGTCCGCAACGGCTTTTTCCGGAAACAACGTTTCTCCTGCTGGGCTACTGGCCAAGGTCGACGGCCGTATATCGAAATCGGAGATTGATCGCACCGAGCAGATCATCGCCGGCATGGGCCTCGGCGCAGAGCAGCGTCGCCGAGCGATAGCGCTGTTTCACCGCGGCGCGGCGGCTGATTTTGCGGTGGAGTCAGCGGTCGCCGCGTTCGTATCTACCTGCGGCGCGCAGCGGCAGGTGCAACAAACGCTGCTGTTGTTCCTGATATCACTGGCACAGGCGGATCAGGGCATGCAGGCGGCCGAGCATGCGGCGCTCGTGCGCATTGCCACCGCCATGGGCCTTGGCGCCGTGCAGCTCGAACAACTGCTGCGCATGGCCCGCGCCCAGGAACAATTTTTTCATGGTCAGGACAGCCGGGCCGCACCGCGGGGCGACAGCCTCAATGACGCCTACGCGGCGCTGGGCGTAGACCGCGGTGTCAGCGACAGGGAACTGAAGAGGGCCTACCGCAAACTGATGAGCGAAAACCACCCGGATAAGCTCGCCGCGAAGGGTGTACCCGAGGGGATGATGAAGCTGGCTACTGCGCGTGCGCAGAAATCCAGGCGGCTTACGAGACCATCAGAAAACGCGGCCGGCCATACGCTAGGATCAGCCGGGGTTGGGTGCCTTTATCCGCGCAGCACTCAACCGGTTTTGCGCAACGAGGCGTAAAACAGCCCGTCCCGTTCCGCCGGCTGATGGCAGTAACTGGCGCCCGCCGGCGGCGGCTCACTCCCCAGGGCACGGCCCTGTTTGCGAGCTCCGCGTTCGCGTGCTCCCGGAGAAACTGCAGGACCACCAGGCTGTTTTCCTCATTCAGTATCGAGCAAGTGGCGTACAGTAAAGTCCCCCCCGCCTTCAGTAGCGGCCACAGGCCGCGGAGAATAGCGTTTTGCTGTTCCGCGAACTGGCTGATATCTCCTGCCCGGCGCAGTACTTTGATGTCCGGGTGGCGACGGACGACGCCGCTGGCCGAGCACGGCGCGTCCGCCAGGATGCGATCAAAACTGGATGGCGCCAGTTGTGCAGGTGGATGGGCGGCGTTCCCGGGCAGCAGTGTCGCCTGCAAACCCAGCCGGGACAGGTTCTCCGCTACTTTTTGTAAGCGCGCCTCGTCGACGTCCATGGCCACCAGTTCAGCCAACCCCGGCTGCAATTCAAGAATGTGGCAGGTTTTGCCGCCGGGTGCGGCGCACGCATCCAGCACCCGCTCGCCCGCGCCAGGTTGTAACAGCGGGGCGGCCAGTTGTGCAGCTTCGTCCTGGACACTAACCAGCCCCTGGGTAAAGCCCGGCAACGCCCTCACATCCATGGCCTGGGCGAGCGTTATGGCCTGTGGACTCAAATTCCCGACGGCGGCGGCGATGCCGTGACTGCGGAGGCTGGCGAGACAATCGGTGACGGCCACGCGGGAGCTGTTCACCCGCAGGGTCAGGGGCGGCTGCTCGTTGCCGGCCTGCAGAATGGCGGAAGCGGATGCCGGCCATTGTTCCCGGATCTTGTCATACAACCAAGCGGGATGGCAGGCGGCGCTCGCCGGGTCCAGGGTTTGCGACAGTGCCTCGCGCTCGCGCAAATAGCGTCTCAGTACCGCGTTTGCCAGACCTTTTGCCCAGGGCTTTTTCAACGCTCCTGACGCGCCTACCGTGGCGGCTACAGCGGCATGGTCCGGCACGCGCATATTGTCCAGCTGGTACAGCCCGCACAGCAGCAGACCCTGGACATCCCGGTCCTTGTCACGCAGTGGCTTGTCCAGCAGTTGTGCGAGCAGGGCCAGCAGTCGCGGGGATTGTCGCAGGCTGCCGTAGGACAACTGTTGCAGCAAGGCCCGGTCGCGCTCGGTCACGCGCTCAAGCCGGGCCGGTAGCGCCTGGCTCAACGACTGCCCGCCGAGGACATCGCCGATGACCGCGGCCGCGGCGGCCCGGACATCAAGTGCCATCAGGTTGTTGCCGGGGTTGGTAAGTCAAAGCGCCTGCCAACCGCGAACCGCGCCTGGTGCGCGCTCAGCAACTGT
Source organism: Halioglobus sp. (assembly GCA_041395965.1). Lineage (GTDB taxonomy): Bacteria > Pseudomonadota > Gammaproteobacteria > Pseudomonadales > Halieaceae > Marimicrobium. The sequence continues at coordinate 58,071 of JAWKZM010000017.1, read as the reverse complement.
GCCGCTGACAAGGGCTTGCCTCCTTCCAGTTGCAGCGATTCAAGCGCCAGCCCGTCTTCGCCACAGCGGACGACTATGCCGCTGCCGTCACTGCGCACGATGCTTCCCGGCGCCTGTGACCCCTGTTGCAATGGCAGGGGCCTGGCCTGCCATACCCGGATTCTCGCGCCGTCCAACAGACTGAAGCAGATGGGAAAGGGATTGAACGCCCGGATGCGACGATCCAGCTCCGTGGCACTGCGGCGCCAGTCTATCTGTGCCTCGGCTTTGAGAATCTTGTGGGCGTAACACGCCCGGTCGTTATCCTGTGTACGCCGGCGGCGCAGGTGACCATCGAGATCCGCCAACACCTCCAGTAACAGTGGGGGGCCCAGCAGTGCGAGTTGGTCGTGCAGGTCGGCCGCGGTAGCCCTGGTGCCTATTGCACAGGCGGCTGTAGCCAGCATGGGCCCGGTATCCAGGCCGGCGTCCATCTGCATGATAGTAATGCCCGAGGTGCTGTCCCCGGCTTCTATCGCCCGTTGCATTGGCGCCGCGCCGCGCCAGCGGGGTAACAGGGATGCGTGCACGTTGAGGCAGCCGTGGCGCGGTATGCCCAGTACCTCCGGCGGGAGCAGCAAGCCGTAGGCGACAACCACCATGACATCCGCGCCCAGCGCAGCCAGCTGCCGCTGGACAGCGTCATCCCTCAGCGACAGGGGCTGGTGCACCGCCAGTCCGGCGCGCTCCGCCAGCTGTTTTACCGGGCTGGCGTGCAGGGCCCTGCCCCGCCCCGCCGGGCGGTCCGGTTGTGTGTACACCGCAAGGAGTTGGTGCTCACTTTCAAGCAGCCGCTCCAAATGCAGGGCGGCAAAGTCAGGCGTGCCGGCAAAGATGACGCGCAGTGGAGTCATGGTTCTGCGCCTCAGGCGCGATGGCGCTGGTCTTTTTCCAGCTTCTTGCGGATCCGCTGCCGCTTCAATGGTGAGAGGTAATCGACAAACAATTTGCCGTTGAGGTGATCGATTTCATGCTGCAGGCAAATCGCCGCCAGGCCCGCGAGTTCACAAGTGAACGACTGGCCATCACGGTCCAGTGCGGTGACCCGCACGTGCTGGGGCCGACTGACGGTTTCATAGAATCCCGGGACCGACAGGCAGCCCTCATCGTACTCGCCCAGCTCGGGATCCAGCACCGTGATCTCGGGGTTGATGAAAACCTGTGGCTTGCTGCGGTCCTCGGAGACGTCCATCACCAGCAGACGCTGGTGAATGTTCACCTGGGTCGCGGCCAACCCGATGCCGGGCGCGGTGTACATGGTTTCCAACATGTCGTCAATGAGCTTGCGGGTGTCATCGGTCACTGCGGCCACGGGTCGCGCCTCGGTGCGCAGGCGAGGATCGGGGAATTCGAGTATTTCCAGTACTGCCATGCGATTGGATGCCCACCAGATGGTCAGAAGTGACGTAAATTGGCTGCGTGAATTAATAACATTTGGGCTTGCCAGCTCTAAATCGCGCCAGCAAACTGTAGTTATTATACAGCCTGTGATTAAGGGGTGCCTAGCGCCGGGGCTTTATCACGCCGATCCTGTGAACTTGTGCGTGGCATGGCCAACCGGCGTCAGCGCGAATGACAGGCTGGCGGCGGCGCGGTGCATTGGCGCCGCGTACAGGGCAGCCGCGAGAGCTGCGCCAGATAAATAGAGTTGGCAGATAAAAAACAGGCCATACAGGGACGCCAAAAAATGAAAACTAGGACACTATCGGTTTGTCTGTTGCTGTTGTCACTGCTTTTCAGCGGGTGGACACTGGCGGCTGTGGAGCTCAATGAGGACGTACCGGAAACGTACATCGTCCAGAAAGGCGATACCCTCTGGGGCATTTCCGGCATGTACCTGAAGGAGCCCTGGCTGTGGCCGGAACTGTGGGATGCGAACCCGCAGATTGATAACCCCCACCTTATTTTTCCGGGCGACGAGCTGTACCTGGTTTGGATCGATGGACAGCCCCGGTTGCGCATGCGTCGCGGTCGGGACGTGAAGCTCACTCCCAACATGCGCGTCAAGCCGCTGGACCTGGCCATCCCTATTATCCCGATGGATCAAATTGGCCCGTGGTTGGTGAGCAACCGGGTTATGACCGCCGAAGAAATCAACAACTCGGCGTACATAGTCGCAGGCGATGAGAGACGCCTGATCAGCGGGCCTGGCGACAAGATTTATGGCCGTGGCCCGTTCCCGGACGGTGAGCGTGCCTACGGCATTTACCGCATAGGCCAGAATTTCATAGACCCGGTGACCAAGGAATTCCTGGGCTATCAGGTGCGCGATGTCGGGGCCGCCAAATTGCTCAGCAGCAATCGGGATGACGTGACCACCCTGGAGATCACCAGTATCGCGGAAGAGATTCTGACGGGTGACCGGCTGCTGCCCCTCGAAGAGCGTGTGCTGGACTCCAGCTTCTACCCCGGGCGCCGGAGCAGGAAATCGTTGGTGGCGTCATGATTGCGGTCGAGGGTGGTCTCACCCAGATCGGCGATATGAGCATTGTGGTGATCAACAAGGGCAAACGCGACGGTCTGCAGATTGGCAACGTGCTGGCCGTTTACCAGGCGGGAAAACACGTGTTCGACAAGATCTCGAGTACAAATGTCATTCTGCCCGACAACCGGGCCGGTCTGGCCATGGTGTTTGAAGCGTACGAGAAAGTCAGTTACGCCCTGATTCTGAAAACCACCAGGCCACTGAGTATATTTGACGTGGTAAAAAATCCCTGAGCAGGAACAGGTCGCGCCAGGCGGCGGAGGCAAGGGCTTTCTCGCCGCGATAAAACAACAGGCATAACGTCAAGGACGATGTATGAATGTTGCAACTGCAAGAGCTGCCGCCAGGAACTTTGGCGCGACGGCATTGGCTATTGACGACGAACAGTATCCCCCGCTGCTGCGCGAGATTCACGACCCCCCACCCCTGTTGTATGTCCGCGGCGACCCCGCATTGTTACTTGAGGGCCAGCTGGCCGTGGTGGGCAGTCGCAAGGCCAGCCCGGCAGGGCTGCGCGTGGCCCAGGCCCTCAGTGGACAGTTGGCCTGCGCCGGATTGCAGGTCTGCTCGGGCCTGGCGCTGGGCATAGACGGCGCGGCGCACCGGGGAGCCCTGGACGCGGGAGGGAAAAGCATAGCCGTGATGGCGACAGGCATCGATAGCGTGTACCCACGGCGGCACACGGACCTGGCCGCGCAATTGGCGCAGGCAGGCTGCCTGGTTACCGAATTTCCCCCCGGCACACCGCCGCTGCGTCAGAACTTTCCCCGTCGCAACCGCATCATCAGCGGCCTGTCCCTGGGCGTGCTGGTGATTGAGGCGGCCCTGCCGAGCGGCTCATTGATAACGGCGGGAACTGCACTGGAGCAGGGCCGGGAAGTGTTTGCCCTGCCTTGGTCGATGCTCCATGAAGGAGGCCGGGGGTGCCTGCACCTGATTCGCGATGGCGCCAAGATGGTGCTGGATGTGGAGGATATTCTGGAGGAGCTGGGGCCGCTGTACCGCCTTCAGCAGGCCGGCTGCACCGGGCCGTGCGACAGCGCAGCACCCGACAACTCCGGCCTTTTGGCCCTGGTGGGCTATGAAGTCATCGGTCTTGATGAACTGGTGCTGCTCAGCGGTCGATCTGTGGCGCAGGTGCTGGGAGAGTTGTCTGCCCTGGAAATGTCCGGCGAGGTAGCGCGAACGGCGGGAGGCTATATTCGCCGTTAGCACGGTAAGGCTTGCCAAGACCCTGCAGGTTGGTTAGATTTTGGCCCCTTTTGCCGACCGGCGGGATGCGGGCGGCACCGCTGCCAGCACAGGAGACAGGCAATGAGCAAGCCGTTTGTGGCAATAGTAATGGGCTCGGACTCCGACCTGCCTGTGATGGAAGCCAGCTTTGACGTCCTGCGCGCGTTCGGTGTCGCTTTTGAGGTGCGCATCACTTCGGCCCACCGCACACCGGAGGCAACCAAGGCATTCATACAGGACGCTGAGCAGCGCGGTTGTGCCGTATTTATTGCTGCTGCGGGCATGGCTGCCCACCTGGCCGGGGCTGTTGCCGCCACCACGGTCAAACCGGTGATCGGGGTGCCGATGAATGCCGCACTCGATGGACTTGATGCCCTGCTCTCGACAGTACAAATGCCCGCTGGTATCCCCGTGGCTACCGTCGCAATCGGGAAGGCCGGCGCGAAGAACGCCGCTTACCTGGCGGTGCAGATACTGTCCCTGGCTGATGCGCGACTCGCGCAGCAACTGCAGGACGAGCGGGCCGCGAACGCCGAGGATGTGTACGCGAGGAACGCGGCACTGCAGGAAAAGTTGAAAGGATGATCGCGCCCTTCCCTCCCGGCCAGCTCGCATTGCACACGGCGGTCAGCGTGCTGCATCGCGGTGGCGTAGTCGCCTGCCCTACAGAGGCGGTCTGGGGCTTGAGCTGCGATCCGGAAAACGAGCGCGCGGTGGCGCAGGTGTTGGCGCTGAAGGCAAGGCCGGTGGGCAAAGGGCTTATTCTGGTGGCGTCCAGCGAGGAACAGCTGGAGTTCGTGCTCTCCGGCCTCGCGCCGCAACAACGCCAGGCGTTGTCCGCCACCTGGCCGGGGCCCGCCACCTGGCTGGTGCCCCACCAGGGTCGCGTCCCCGGCTGGATATGTGGAGATCACGCAACGGTGGCTGTCAGGGTGAGTAAGCACCCGGTAGTGAGTGCCTTGTGCGCAGCCTGGGGCGGCCCGCTGGTGTCCACCTCCGCCAATCGGGCGGGTGCTCGCCCGGCCCGAGAGGCGTTCCAGGTGCGGCGCTACTTCGGCAACGCGGTGGATTTCCTGCTTCCCGGGAGACTGGGCGGCGCGGAGCGACCCACCGGTATTCGCGATCTCGCCAGCGGCCAAATTGTCCGGTATTAGTGCAGCGACTGCAGGCGGATGCGTATAATGCGGCCCGAACACCTTTCGAGGAATTCCGGGCATGCAGATAGAGCCGGTCAAATCCTACCTCCTGCAGTTGCAGGACAGTATTTGCGACGAACTGGCCGCCGAGGACGGCGAGGCGACATTTCTGGTCGATGAGTGGCAGCGCCCCGAAGGCGGTGGCGGGCGCAGTCGGGTGTTGGCGGACGGAGCCGTCTTGGAGAAGGCGGGCGTCAATTTTTCTCATGTGCAGGGCGCCGCGCTGCCCCCGTCGGCCAGCGCGTCGCGGCCTGAACTGGCTGGCCGCAGTTACGAGGCGCTGGGGGTGTCCCTCGTCATTCATCCGCGCAGTCCCTACGTGCCCACGTCGCACGCCAATGTGCGGCTGTTTGTGGCGAGCAAACCCGGCGAAGAGCCTATCTGGTGGTTCGGCGGCGGTTATGACCTGACGCCCTATTACGGCAATCGCGAGGATTGTGTGCACTGGCACCAGGTGGCCGCCCAGGCCTGTGCGCCTTTTGGCGATGATGTGTACCCGCGGTTCAAGGCCTGGTGCGACGAGTATTTTTTTCTCAGGCACCGTGGCGAGCCGAGGGGCGTAGGGGGACTTTTTTTCGACGACCTCAATGAATGGGACTTTGACACCAGTTTTGCATTCATGCGCGCGGTGGGCGACTCCTACATCCGGGCGTACCGCCCTATCGTGCAACGCAACAAGCACAGGGACTTTGGTGAACGGGAGCGACAGTTCCAGCTGTACCGGCGAGGGCGCTATGTAGAGTTCAACCTGGTATATGACCGCGGGACGCTGTTCGGCCTGCAATCCGGTGGGCGTACGGAGGCCATTCTGATGTCACTTCCCCCCCTGGTACGCTGGGAGTACGATTATCAACCGTCCCCGGGTTCGCCGGAGGCGGAGTTGACTGATTATTACCTGCAGCACCGGGACTGGCTGGTTGAGGGAGACAACGGAAACATCCCTTTATGACCGGGAAAGACAGGTACGCGGTGTTCGGCAACCCCATCAAGCACAGCAAGTCGCCGGTAATCCACGAAATGTTCGCGCAGCAATGTGACCAGCATATGGTTTACCGCGCTGTGCGCGTGGAGCTGGACGGTTTTATCCAGGCGGCCACCAATTTTTTTGCGGACGGCGGGGCGGGGTTGAATGTAACGGTGCCGTTCAAGCAGGAGGCGTTTGCGTTTGCGCAGAAACTGAGCGGGAGGGCAAGGCGGGCCGGCGCTGTCAATACACTTACGTGCACTGGCAGCGGAATCATAGAGGGAGACAATACCGATGGCATCGGCCTTGTGCGGGACCTCGTAGCCAATCTCGGCTGGGTGGTACAGGACATGCGCGTGCTCCTGTTGGGCGCCGGTGGCGCCGCGCGGGGCGTACTGGAGCCGCTGCTTCGCGAAAGTCCGCGGGAACTGCTGCTCGTGAATCGAACGGGAGCGCGCGCGGGGCAACTGGCGCAGGAGTTTACCGATGTGGGCCCGGTGGAGGGTGGAGGCTACGACCTGATTGGCGCGCGTCAATTCGACCTGGTGATCAATGCCACCAGTGCCGGATTGTCTGGTGAAGTGCCCGCATTGCCGGGCTCGTTGTTGACCGAGCGCAGTTGTTGTTACGACATGGTTTACGGTGCCGAGCCCACGCCATTCATGCGCTGGTCGGCCCACCACGCTGCCTGGGCTGTCGCGGACGGGCTGGGCATGCTGGTGGAACAGGCGGCAGAGTCATTTTACATCTGGCGCAGGGCGCGCCCCGACACGCGTCCCGTGATCAACAGGCTGCGTGAATCGATGGCCGCCTGAACGCGCGGTCACTCGGGGACAGCTTCCAGCTCCGCGATGTGTTGATCCTTCAGCCGCACGTAATTGCCCGCGCTGTAGGTGAAGTAGGCCAGCTCGTTTTCGCGCAGTGGCCTGATCTCCCTGGCGGGGCTCCCGGCGTACAGGTGGCCGCTACGCAGGCGTTTTCCCGGAGTAACCAGGGCGCCGGCGGCAATCACCACGTCATCCTCCACTATGGCGCCGTCCATCACCGTGGCCGACATCCCCACCAGCACCCTGTCCCCCACCGAGCAGCCGTGCAGTACGGCACGGTGGCCGATGGTGACATCGCAGCCGATTTCCAGAGGCCAGCCTTCCGGGTTAAAGGGTCCCGCGTGCGTGATATGCAGTACACTGCCATCCTGCACGCTGGTTCTGGCGCCGACCCTGATGCGGTGCATATCGCCACGAATGGCAGCCTGCGGCCAAACCGAAACATCGTCCTCGAGCGTAACCTCCCCGAGTACAACGGCACTGGGATCGATCAGCACACGCTGGCCGATCAGCGGAACCTTGCCCTGGAAGCTGCGGAGGTTGGTGGTGGTGTAGTGTCGCATGCCGGGGCACTCCTGGCGGGGTGGCCTGTTACAATAGCCAGCCAGACGCGGCGTGGCCAGACCCCGCTCGTCAAATGGAGACAGCATCATGCCAGACAAACCGCCGCGTCGACGATTCATAGCCGGAGCCGTATGCCCCCGCTGTGCGCTGATGGACAAGATCGTGGTCGATCTGGATACAGATCAGCGGGTGTGTGTGAGCTGTGGATTCAGCGAAAGCCGACCCGGTCTGCCCGCTGCGGGTGCGCTGACGCGCTCCGCCGGCCATGCGCCGGAGTTACCCACGCGGGTGAGTCGCGCCGCCGCCCGGCGGGTGGAGACTCCCGCCCAGCCGGTCAAGCTCATAGATTCGGCGGGAAAGGGTAAACCCCACAAGAACCTAGGAGACTAACCGCAGCCGCACTTTTCGGGCCGAGACGGTCAGTTGTTCGGACGAGAGCAGCGGGGCCAGGGATTCGAGCGAGCCGGGAAGAGCGCGCACCTGCTGCCAGATATGCTCGCGATCGAGTAATTGCGCGGCCGTAAACTGTACCAGCTGTTCGAGGCGGGTTGCGAATTCGTCTCCCAGCAAATGATGGACGATGATATTTGCCTCGGTCATATCCAGGGGGAGCAGGGGGCGCTGCAGGTGACGGATATGGTGGTCGTTAACCTCCTCCAGCAGACGATGGGCGAGAAAGGCTTCATCCAGCAGGGCTTCGAGGCTCCCGTCCTGCGGCAGTACCTCGGGTGGTTGCAGGAAGTAATCCTCGGCGAGATGCAGGAACGGCGCAGCGTACGCGTAAAATCCCAATCGCTTACTCACCGCTGTCACCAGGTGCAGGCAGCTGGGCACACTTTGGACGTAGCCGACGATAAAGGCCAGCAATGCCGTGACGGGCTCCTGCTCTGGCAGCAGCAGCTTCTTCTGCAGCTGCGGAAGCTGTTTCTCAAGGCGCGCAAACAGCTGGTGGGTTTCATTTTCCCGGCTGAGCGCGGCGTTGATTGTTGCCCTGATTCCCGGTGAGACCATGACTTACCCGGTGTCGAGGAGTGCTTGGGAGATAACGAACTTCTCAGGCTAGTATAATTCCGCCATTTCGCTAGTGGCGACCGGCTGCAAGTGCGGGCCGGACGCGGTCTTGCGAGTTCAGGGCAGGGAAAAATACCAAAGCGCCGCAAGGGCGGTAGGGAAGTAGGATTTGCACCGCATATCCGCTATAATCCGCGCGGTTTTACCGGAGCGGCATTTTGTCGCGCCCGGGAAAGCCTAATCAACTGGCCGGTTCCAGCAAGACGAGTCCCCGGGTCACCAGAATACTGCTGGCGATAACCCTGGAGGACGGGCGTTTGCCCGGGCCATCGGGCACAGGGTCGCCACCGTGTCTACAGGTCGGTTCGGGGAAAACAGTTTTTTACTAAATGGAGACACGGGAAATGGGTTTTGAAGCGAAGCGGCTGTGCAAGCTCGCGCTTGGTCCTGTGCTGTTGCTGATGAGCGTCCTCGCCATGGCAGCCGGCGGTGAGGCTAGCGAGATCAATATGTCCCCGGGGGTTACCGAGGTGGGGCATCAGGTATATGACCTGCACATGGTGATCCTGGGCATTTGTACCATTATCGGCCTGGTGGTATTCGGTGTGATGTTCTACTCCATCATATACCACCGTAAATCACGCGGGGTAACCCCAGCTACCTTCCACGAGAGCACCAAGGTAGAGATCGCATGGACAGTCGTGCCTTTCATCATTTTGCTTGCCATGGCGATCCCCGCGACCACTACCCTACTGCATATCTACAACAACGATGATGCGGATCTGGATATACTCGTTACCGGGTACCAGTGGAAATGGAAGTATGAATATTTAAACGAAAATGGAGATAATGTAAGTTTTTTCAGTAACTTGCGCACGCCACAAAGCGAGATACACAACATTTCCCCGAAAGGCGAAAATTACCTGCTGGAGGTAGACGAACCATTGGTGCTGCCGGTGGATACCAAGGTTCGATTCCTGGTGACCGCCAACGACGTAATCCACTCCTGGTGGGTGCCGCAGCTGGCAGTGAAGCGAGATGCTATCCCGGGCTTTATCAACGAGGTCTCGACCAGACCGACCGAGGTGGGAATCTACCGCGGACAGTGTGCGGAGCTGTGCGGCAGGAACCACGGCTTTATGCCGATCGTGGTCAACGTGGTCAGCAAGGAGGATTACGCCAAGTGGATCGCGGGCAAGGAGGCGGATGCGGCCGAGGTCAAGAAACTGATGGCGCAAACCTTTACCCTGGACGAACTGATGGAGCGCGGCAAAGTGGTCTACACGACCAACTGCCTGGCATGCCACGGCGCCAACGGCGAGGGCGGAGTAGGGAAACCGATAGCCGGTAGCGCAGTGGCAACCGGTGATATCGGCCACCATCTCGACATCGGCATCAACGGGGTGCCGGGAACGGCCATGCAGGCCTTTGGCGGGCAGCTGAATGACGTCGACCTGGCGGCAGTAATCACTTACCAACGCAACGCGTTTGGCAACAACATGGGCGACATGGTGCAGCCCATTGATGTTTACAATCACAAAAAGGGCTAATTGGAGGAATTAACGATGGGCGATCATCATCACGGTCCCGCCAAGGGCCTTACCCGCTGGTTGTTTACTACCAACCACAAGGATATCGGAACCATGTACCTGTGGTTCTCGTTCGCCATGTTCATACTGGGCGGTTCGTTCGCGATGGTAATTCGCGCCGAGTTGTTCCAGCCGGGACTGCAATTGGTGGAGCCGGCCTTCTTCAACCAGATGACGACCCTGCACGGGCTGATCATGGTGTTTGGCGCGATCATGCCCTCGTTTGTCGGGTTGGCAAACTGGTTGATCCCCATGATGATCGGGGCGCCTGACATGGCCCTGCCGCGGATGAACAACTGGAGTTTCTGGATCCTGCCGCCGACCTTCCTGCTGCTGGCATCTACCCTGTTCATGGAGGGGCGCGCCCCAGGCGGGCTGGACATTCTATGCCCCTTGTCCACAACGTATGCCGCGCCATCGGTGACCTACTTTATCTTTTGCATACACGTGCTGGGCCTGTCCTCGATTATGGGCTCCATCAACATTATCGCTACGGTAATGAACATGCGCGCGCCGGGCATGACCTATATGAAGATGCCCCTGTTCGTGTGGACGTGGTTGATTACCGCCTTCCTGCTGGTCGCGGTCATGCCGGTATTGGCCGGTGCGGTGACCATGATGTTGATGGATGTGCATTTTGGCACCAGCTTCTTCTCCGCCGCTGGCGGTGGCGACCCGGTGTTGTTCCAGCACGTATTCTGGTTCTTCGGCCATCCTGAGGTTTACATCATCATCCTGCCGGCTTTCGGGGTTGTGTCACAGATTATCCCGGCGTTTTCCCGCAAGCCGCTGTTCGGGTATGACTCCATGGTTTACGCCACGGCGTCCATCGCCTTCCTCTCGTTTATCGTGTGGGCGCACCACATGTACACCGTTGGTATGCCGGTGGCGGGCGAGCTGTTCTTCATGTACGCCACCATGCTCATCGCCGTTCCGACGGGGGTGAAAGTATTTAACTGGGTTTCCACCATGTGGCGTGGCGCGCTCTCTTTTGAGACGCCCATGCTGTTCTGTATAGGCTTCCTGATCCTGTTCACTATCGGCGGATTTACCGGTCTGATGCTCTCTATCGCGCCTGCCGACTTCCAGTATCACGACACCTATTTCGTCGTCGCCCATTTTCACTACGTAATGGTCGCGGGTGCGGTATTCAGTATGACGGCGGCGATTTACTTCTGGCTGCCTAAATGGTGCGGCCGCATGTATAACGAGACGATGGGCAAAACCCATTTCTGGATCTCATTTATCGGCTTCAACATAACGTTTTTCCCGCAGCATTTCGTAGGGCTGGCGGGTATGCCGCGCCGTATCCCGGACTACGCGTTGCAGTTTGCCGACTTCAACATGATGTCGAGCATTGGCGCGTTCATCTATGGCGCCTCGCAGATCCTGTTCCTGTACAACGTGATCGCCACGATTGTTGCGGGAGAGCCGGTGTCGGACGAAAAAGTCTGGGATGGAGCAGAAGGGCTGGAATGGACCATTCCCACGCCCGCGCCCTACCACACGTTTGAAACACCACCGTTGGTGAAATAGGGGCCATCACTTGCTGAAACTGAGCAACAATCCCACCGTCGATACCTCGGTCAAGCTGGTCGGGGTGGCGGTGCTCATGTTTGCTTTTGTGTTTGTCGTGATGGTGCCATTGTACAACGTGTTGTGTGATGCCCTCGGCATAAACGGCAAGACGGACGGGCAGGCCTATACGGCGGTGCAGGCCGGCGTCGACGAGAGCCGAACAGTGACCATACAATTTATTGCGAACAACAACGAGGGCATGCCCTGGGAGTTCGCGCCCTCGCAGACGATGATGAAGGTGCACCCGGGAGCGGTTAACGACACGGAGTTTTTGGCCCGCAATCCGCTACCTGCTGCAATGGTGGCGCAGGCTATTCCGAGTATTTCACCTGCCAGGGCGGTGGAGTATTTTCATAAAACGGAATGTTTTTGCTTCAGGCAACAACCGCTGGCGGGTGAGACCTCGGCGGAACTGCCGCTGCAATTTATCGTCGACAGGGATCTGCCAAGTGATATCAGGACCATTACCCTGTCTTACACAATTTTTGATGTAACGAATATGGCGAACGGCGGGGTGGCCGCTCGCTGAAGCGCTGGTCGCAGGACCCGCGCCATCCACACGGAGAAATAACATGACAAGTCCGACTTCCACGACGTACGAAAAGTACTACGTTCCTGAGAAGAGCAGGCTGGCCATATGCGCCACCATCGGCCTGATCCTGAGCATTATCGGAGCCGCGCATATCATGAATGATATGACGTTTGGTCACCCGGACAAGCCGACTTACTCCTGGCCCATTTTCCTGTGCGGGCTGTTTTTCTTTATTGCCACCCTGTTTGGCTGGTTTCGCACCACCATCAAGGAAAACATGGCGGGAATGAACAGCGCCCAGCTCAAGAAATCCTATGTGCTGGGTATGTTCTGGTTTATTTTTTCCGAGGTTATGTTCTTCTTCACATTCTTCGGAGCGCTATTCTTTGTCCGCATCCTGGTCGGCCCCTGGCTGGCAGGCGAGGGCGAGGGCGGCCGCATGAACGGCATGCTGTGGCACGGTTTCGAGTTTTCCTGGCCGATGATGCAGACACCCCAGGAGGCCGTTGGCGGCGCGGCTGCGCAAGCTATCGCGAACAACGGCTCGTTCACCTCTGCGCACACCAGCATGTCTTTTGCGGATGCTCACGTCTGGTACAAGTGGTTGCCCCTGTGGAACACCATTATCCTGTTGTCATCCAGCTTCACCTGCCACATCGCTCACCTGGGCATACTCAATGGCGACCGGAAAAAGTTCAACCTGTGGCTCGGCATTACCGTGTTCCTGGGTATGGCCTTCGTGGCCCTGCAGGCCATGGAATACCATGAAGCCTATACAGAGTTCGGATTGACGCTCAACGCCGGCATTTACGGGTCCACCTTCTTCATGCTGACCGGGTTTCACGGTTTCCATGTGTTCATGGGGATGACCATGTTGCTGATCCAGCTACTGCGTTCGGTAGTGGGCGGGCAGTTCACGGCCACTGACCATTTCGGCTTTGAGGCCTCCAGCTGGTATTGGCACTTTGTGGACGTGGTGTGGGTATTCCTGTTCCTGTTTGTCTATATTCTGTAAGACTTATTCGGGCGTCGATTGAGGGGAAACCTGGGGTTTCAGTTTGAAATCCCAGGGATTCAGGTGGCCCAGCCGTCCGGAGGCCAGGCCGTAGATGATCAGGGCCATGAGCGTGGCGGCAATACTCAGCCTGACACCCAGAGAATGGAATGTGCGCCGCTTTTTCTTGTCCCCCTGGTCGAGCATCAGGAAATAGAAACCGCTTCCCAGGCTGGCGACCAGCGCCAGCATCAACAGTACGATTGCAGCTTTTAACAATGGATATCTCCTTCAATAGTCCGGTGCAGTATAAACCAGTCGCGGCGTTGCGCATTGGAGCAGGATAATGTCCCGGCCACGATACGGGGTTAACTTCCACTTTGAATGGCGTATTACGCTGTTTACCCTGGTGATGGTGCCCCTGATGGTCGGCCTCGGCTTCTGGCAGCTGCAGCGTGGGGAGGAAAAGGAGCGCCTGGCGGCAGCGTTCGATGAGCGCCGACAGCGTCCCCCGACCCCCCTCTCCGCACTGTGGGGAAGCCCGGTCGAATCACTTGCCTACCTGCCGGTCCGGGTGACGGGTACCTTATTACCTGATAAATACTTCCTGCTGGATAACCAGATACGGGATGGCCAGGTGGGATTCGAAGTATTGAATATCCTGCGGCTAACCGGAAATAGCGACAGCGTGCTGGTGAACCGTGGCTGGATTGCCGGCGATGCAACCAGGCGCTCGTTGCCGGCGGTACCCGTTGTGGCAGGTGAGGTCGATATTACCGGGTACGTCTACGTTGCGCCGGGTGCAGCTTATTTGCTGGCAGAAGAGCCGCTTGAGGACGCCTGGCCCAAGACTGTCCAGGCCCTGGAAATGGACAAGCTCGCACCGGCTGTCGTGGCCCAGCTGGGCGGCAGGGTATTTCCATTCACTGTCCGAATGGATGCCGGACAACCCGGGGCTCTCGTCGCGGACTGGCAGGTGGTTAATATGAGCCCCCAGAAACACCAGGCCTATGCAGTCCAATGGTTCGCGATGGCAACGGTGCTATTTATCTTTTTCCTTATGCGCAGCAGCAATTTGTGGCAACGCATTACGGATTCCGGGACAACAGGCAAGTAAATGACGCAGACAAACTCTCCCGCCGCCAATCGCATGATGTTGTTGCTGATCGGCGGCATCCCGGTAACCATGATTCTGGCGGCGACGTGGCTGTGGTTTTTTGTCGTGCGCGGCGATCTGGACCTGGTGGGTGTATTGGGTACCGCCAACCGGGGAACACTGGTGCAACCGCCCAGACAACTGGACGATCAGGCGCTGCGCGACCAGGCTGGATCGCAGGTAAAGCTCAGGGACATGGAGCCGCGCTGGACGATGGTGATCCCCGCGGCCGCGGGTCAATGTGACGAGGCCTGTGAAAAAAACCTCTACGTGACGCGCCAGATTCATGTGGCCATGGGCAAGGAGTACAATCGGCTGCGCCGACTGTATATCAGCCCGGACCGTGTCCAGAACACGCCTTTGGTGGTGCCAAAGTTGAGCGATGGACACCCTCCTCCGCCGGCGGGAAATTTCGCGCAGTACCTGGCGTCCGAGCATGCAGGCCTGCAGGCTCTGACACTCTCACCGGCGAGCTACAATGCATTGTTCGCGGAGCAATTGGCGGATCCCAGTACCTGGTACCTGGTGGATCCCGCGGGTTGGGTGATGATGTCCTACAATAAGGAGGTTTCGTATAAAGACGTGATCGCAGACCTGAAATTTCTCCTCTCGAATTCCGGTGGCTAGGGTCCAATGACAGAGCTCAGGCAGGCAGGTGCGGCCAACTGGCGGGACTACAAGGAGTTGACCAAGCCCAACGTGGTCCTGCTGATGATTCTCACCTCGGCTATCGGCATGTTCATGGCGGTGCCGGGCATGGTACCGCTGCGCGTCCTGATACTGGGCAACCTGGGCATCGCCCTGTGTGCTGGAGCGGCGGCGACGGTGAACCACCTCGTGGACCAGCGCGTTGACCTGAAAATGTCCCGTACCAGCAAGCGCCCCATCGCCCAGGGCCGCGTGAGCAACGGCCAGGCCGCCTTGTTCGCCGCGGCGATCGGTGGTTTGGGCATGTACATTCTCATGGTGTGGATCAACCCACTCACGGCGTGGCTGACCTTCGCTTCCCTGGTGGGCTACGCGTTCGTGTACACGATGTTTCTCAAGCACGCCACGCCGCAAAATATTGTCATTGGCGGCCTCGCTGGCGCCGCCCCGCCGCTGCTTGGCTGGACCGCCGTCACGGGTCAAATCCACGGCCACGCGTTGCTATTGGTGCTGATCATCTTCGCCTGGACGCCCCCGCATTTCTGGGCCCTGGCCATTCACCGTCGCGAGGAATATGCCGCCGTGTCGATACCCATGCTGCCAGTGACACACGGGGTGGCGTTCACCAAACTGCACATACTGCTGTACACCATCCTCATGTTCCTCATCACGTTGTTGCCCTACGCCACCCACATGAGCGGACCGCTGTACCTGCTCGGCGCGGTGGTTCTCGGCGGCGGATTCCTGTATTGGGCGATTGCACTGATGCGGGGCAAAAACCCGAATGCCCCTATGGAGACATTCAGGTATTCCATTGTCTACCTGATGTCATTGTTTGTGATCATGCTGGTGGATCACTATGTCTTTCCGGTGAGTACGCTGTGAGTCAATCCCGCAATATCAAACTGACGGTCCTGTGCTTGCTGGTGCTGATTGCGCTGGTGGTGGCGGGTTTTGTGCACCGGATCTCCCTGCCACGGGCCATGACCCATTCTGAAATGAAGGTAAATGGGCTTTATTTGCTCGATACGCCGAGGGATATCGGTGACATTGCGCTGATCGACCAGAATGGCAAACCCTTCAACCGGGACCGCCTGAAGGGCCACTGGAGCCTGGTGTTTTTTGGCTACACCTACTGCCCGGACGTGTGCCCCACTACCATGGCGTTCCTCAATAAATTCGTTGCGAGCCTGGACTCGGCCGAGGCCCAGGACACACAGGTGGTCATGGTTTCCGTGGACCCGGCCCGCGACACCGTGCAGCAACTGGCGAGCTATGTACCCTATTTCAATCCCGGTTTCATTGGCGTGACGGGCGAGTTCCTCGACATTCACCGCTTTGCCACCGCCCTCAACACGCCTTTTCGCAAGGTGCCCGGCGAGGGCGGGAACTACCTGATTGACCATAGTGCCAATGTGGTACTGATAAATCCGAGGGGAGACTATCACGGATTTTTCAAGCCGCCCCTGGATCTGGCAAAAATGAAAGTCACGTATGGGGCCGCCAGGGTACTGTGGGATCAGTAGCGTTTTGTTTGCACACATTATGTGCGAGCGCTTACTTACACAACATGGATTGCGCTGCCAGCGCCCCCGGTGGCGCCCGACAAAGTGAGTTCTATTATGGATTCCAAGACTGCGCCGCTGGTACTGGTTGACGGATCTTCCTACGTGTACCGGGCGTTTCACGCCCTCCCCATGCTGACCACGTCAGGCGGGCGGCATACGGGCGCGGTGCGCGGCGTGGTCAGCATGCTGCGGCGTCTGGTGGCGGACTACCCGGACAGTCCCGTGGCGGTGGTGTTTGATGCCAAGGGCAAGACTTTCCGCGACGACATATTCGCCCAGTACAAGGCACACCGCCCGCCCATGCCGGAGGAGCTGCGGGAACAGATCGAGCCCATCCACGAGATTGTCAAGGCCATGGGACTGCCTTTTATCTGTGAGCCCGGCGTGGAAGCCGATGACGTCATTGGCACGCTGGCTCGCCAGGCGAGCGAACAGGGTCGGCAGGTGGTGATTTCCACCGGCGACAAGGACATGGCGCAACTGGTGAACGCGCACATTACGCTGGTGAATACCATGACCGATACGGTGATGGACGCAGCGGGGGTGGAGGCCAAGTTCGGCGTGCCGCCAGCGCTGATCATCGACTTCCTCGCGCTGACCGGCGACAAGGTGGACAATATCCCGGGTGTTCCCGGCATCGGTGAGAAGACTGCCCTGGGCCTGTTGCAGGGCCTTGGAGGTCTCGATGAAATCTATGCCAACCTGGAAAAAGTGGCCCAGTTGTCCTTTCGTGGCGCCAAGACCATGGCGGCGAAGCTGGCCCAGGAAAAGGACAGCGCCTATCTCTCCCATAAACTGGCGACGATCAAGACCGATGTTGCGCTGGCGTTGGGACCAGCGCAGTTGCAGAACGCACGCCCGGACCGCGAGGCCCTGGTGGACTGGTTTACGCGCCTGGAGTTTCGTTCCTGGCTGGATGACCTGCTCGGCGCGAGCCAAACCCCGGCGCAACCCTCGGCGACACAGGCCAACGGGTCGTACGAGATCGTGACCGAGCAGGCCGCGCTGGATGCCTGGCTGGACCAACTGGCGGGGGCCGAGCTCTTTGCCTTCGATACGGAGACCACCAGCCTGAACTACATGGAGGCGCGCATTGTCGGCGTGTCTTTTGCGGTGGAGCCGGGCAGGGCCGCTTACGTACCGCTGGCCCACGACTACCTGGGCGCCCCGGCCCAGTTGTCCCGCGATGCGGTACTGGCGGCGCTGAAACCGCTGCTGGAGGACGACGCGCGGGCCAAGGTCGGGCAGAATCTCAAGTACGATGCCAGCGTGCTGGCCAATCACGACATCACGCTGCGTGGAATCCGCTATGACACGATGCTCGAATCCTATGTCCTGGATTCCACCGCCACGCGCCACGACATGGACAGCCTGGCGCTGAAATACCTTGGCCACAAGACCATCCACTTTGAGGACATCGCGGGCAAGGGCGCCAAACAACTGCACTTCAACGAGATCAAGCTGGAAGAGGCGGGGCCCTACGCGGCCGAGGACGCGGACGTCACCCTGCGACTGCACCGGTTATTGTGGCCCAGGTTGCAGGAACAGGGTGCGCTGGCGGAAGTACTGACCGACATCGAAGTGCCGTTGGTGCCGGTGCTGTCGCGCATCGAGCGCCGGGGTGCGCTGATTTCCACGGAGCTGTTGCAGCGGCAGAGCGCCGAACTAGGCCAGCGCCTGCAGGAACTGGAGAGCCAGGCCTACGATCTGGCCGGCGAGGAGTTTAACCTGGGGTCGCCCAAGCAATTGGGCGACATCCTGTTCGAAAAACTCCAGCTGCCGGTGATCAAGAAAACGCCCAAGGGCGCTCCTTCCACCGCTGAGGAGGTGTTGGTGGAGCTGGCGCTGGATTATCCCCTGCCCAAGCTGCTGCTGGAGTACCGCAGCCTGAGCAAACTGAAATCCACCTACACCGACAAACTGCCGCTCATGGTGAACCCCACCACGGGCAGGGTACACACCTCCTACCACCAGGCCGTGGCGGCCACGGGCAGGTTGTCGTCCTCGGATCCCAACCTGCAGAATATCCCGATCCGCACCGAGGAGGGCAGGCGCATTCGCCAGGCCTTTATCGCTCCGCCCGGCTACCGGATTCTCGCGGCGGATTACTCGCAGATCGAGTTGCGTATCATGGCGCACCTGTCCGCCGACGCGGGCTTGCTGAAGGCTTTCAAGGAGGGACGGGATGTACATACGGCCACCGCCTCGGAAGTGTTCGAAGTGCCGCTCGACGCAGTGTCGGGTGAGCAGCGGCGCAAGGCGAAAGCGATCAATTTCGGCCTGATTTACGGTATGTCCGCCTTCGGGCTGGCCAGGCAGTTGCACCTCGGTCGCCCCGAGGCACAGCAGTACATCGATCGGTATTTCGAGCGCTACCCGGGAGTCGCCGCCTACATGGATCGCACGCGGGCGCTGGCCAGGGAGCAGGGCTACGTGGAGACGCTGTTCGGGCGGCGCCTCTACCTGCCGGAGATCAACGCGCGCAACAAGATGCGTGTACAGGCCGCGGAGCGCACGGCGATCAATGCGCCCATGCAGGGTACGGCGGCAGATATCATCAAGAAGGCGATGCTGGCGGTAGATGACTGGCTGCAACAGGGGGACGTGGACGCGCGCATGATCATGCAGGTGCATGACGAGCTGGTTTTCGAGGTGGTCGCAGGGGAAGTCGACCCGGTTCGCACGCAGATCTGTGCCCTGATGTCAGCTGCCGCGGACCTCTCCGTGCCGTTGCTGGTGGAGGCTGGCGTCGGTAATAACTGGGATGAGGCGCACTAGCCCAACCCTGACCGCAGCATGACCCCAAAAATATTTTTCCAGCCCCTGTGAACTTTTTTCCGGGAGCCAAGTCCTAGTTTACGTAGCGAGAGCTACGTCCCTAAGTGGCTTTTCTTCGTGGGCCATTGTGAGCAAGTCTCTTTCCCCAAGAGACCCTAGTTACCCCGGTCTTCCCGCAAGGGCGACCGGGGTTTTTTATTGTCCGGGCGAAGGCCGAAGGGCTGCCGGGCCCCGGCAGCCGGAAATTCAATCCCCCTGCACCACTGCCTGTGTCAGCCACGCGTCCAGTACGGTAACCAGTTCCCCGTGTCCCTGGTGTGTCAGGGCTGAAAACAGCTGGACGCTGGCCAGGTCGGCGTGGGAACCCAGTTGGGAGCGGACCTGCAGCAGTGCGGCGCTGGCCGGGCCGCGCTTCAGTTTATCCGCCTTGGTCAGCAGGACGTGGACCGGCATATACGCGTTCAGCGCCCAGCCCAACATCTGCGTGTCGAATGGTTGCAGTGGGTGTCGAATATCCATGAGCAAAATCAACCCGCGCAGGCACTGGCGACTTTGCAGGTAATTTTCCAGTTGTTTGGTCCACTCCCGCTTCACCGCCAGTGGTACCTTGGCAAAGCCGTAGCCCGGCAAATCCACCAGGCGCTGGCAGTCCGAAAGCTCAAAGAAGTTGATAAGCTGGGTTCGTCCCGGCGTGCGGGATGTCTTAGCAAGCTTTTTATTGTTGGTTAAGCTATTGATGGCACTGGACTTTCCCGCATTGGAGCGCCCTGCGAAGGCCACCTCCCAGCCCGTGTCCGGAGGGCACTGCGATAGTTTGGCCGCACTGGTCAGAAAGCGTGCGCCCCGGTACTTCGGGGCCACTGGCGCCGGAATGCGCTCGGGGTCGGTCATTGCGAGGGATTGCCTTTTTTGGTGTGGGTAACTCGTATATAATGCCACAGCTTTTTTTCGTCTGTTATCAAATGCTTGTCCGAATCAGCCGGCTTCCTGACCATTTAGAGGGTTTTCCATGAAAAAGCTTTTTGGTGTTGTACTGGTGTCGTTCTCAGTTGGCGCCCTGGCCGATCCCGCGGCCCCCCCCGCCCATTACCAGCAATCCTGTTTCGCGTGCCATTCCACCGGTGCCGCCGGCGCACCGATGACACACGACACCGCTGCCTGGGAACCGCGGCTTGCCCAGGGTATGCCGACCTTGATACAGCACGTGACAAATGGCTTCAACGCGATGCCCCCCCATGGGCTGTGCGCGGATTGCACCGAGGCGGACTACAAGGCGTTGATCGAGTTCATGTCGTCTCCGGCGCCCGCGAACTGAACGCGAACCCATCCACGTTTTCACTGGAATTGAAATGAACAGAGTAGCGATTTTGTTTGGCCTGTCGCTTGTGTGGGCAACAGGCGCCTTTGCGGCCACCGCCAACCCGGTCGGCGATGCCGCGGCGGGAAAGAGCCAAAGCGTCGCCTGTGGCGCTTGCCACGGCGCGGACGGCAACAGCGCATCACCCTTTCCAAAGCTTGCCGGGCAGGGCGAAAAGTACCTGCTGAAGCAGCTCAGGGATATCCGCGATGGGCTGCGTGTCATACCGGCGATGGCCGGCCAGCTGGATGGCAAGGCTGACCAGGATCTGGCGGATATTGCCGCCTACTTTGCTTCGCAAAAGCGTTCCGGTGGACAGACTGATCCCGACCTGTTGGCATTGGGAGCAAAAATTTATCGCAGCGGCGTTGCCGATCGCAGGGTCCCCGCCTGCATGGCCTGCCATTCACCCACCGGTGCGGGCAATTCACCTGGCGGGTTCCCCTCGCTTGCCGGCCAGCACGCACAGTATGTCGCAGACCAGTTGCGCGCTTATCGCAAGGGGTTTGAGGATCCTGCCGGGAGGACCAACGACGGCGATACCAAAATCATGCGCACTATCGCTTTTGGTCTCAGCGACAAGGAAATCGATGCCGTGTCCAGCTATGTGGCCGGCCTGAAGTAGACGTAACCAGCGGGAAAAGGGTGGCATTTATGCCGCCTTTTTTTTCCGGCGAAGAACAACACACTGCTGATGCTGTCCTACTTGGCTAGGCGTGAACTGTGGAGAGAACCATGATCAAAAAACTGTTGCTGACCTTTTCCCTGCTGGTTTTCGGGCTGTCCTGTGCCGCCGCGGAAGATACCGCCAAAACCTATGTGGTGGGTACGGATTACGATGTGATCACTCCGCCTATTCGGACGCTGGAGCCCGGCAAGATCGAGGTCGCGGAATTTTTCTGGTACGGCTGCCACCACTGTTTCGACTTCGAGCCGCTGATTGAAGCGTGGGAAAAAAACATGCCCGACGATGTCAGCTTTCGCGGCATTCCGGCTATCTGGGGTGAAGGTATGGACCTGCATGCCAAGGCCTTTTACACCGCGCAGGCACTCGGCGTGGAGGACACGATGACCCCGGTACTGTTCCATGCCATGAACGTGGAGCACAAGCGCCTTGCCTCGCAGGAAGAGATTGGCGCGTTGTTCGTTGCCAATGGCGTTGCACTGGAGGACTTCAACAAGGCCTTCAATTCGTTTGGGGTAGGAAGCGAGATTCGCCAGGCAGTCGCCGTCGCCAAGGCGGCGCAGATGACCGGTACACCTGCGCTGATGGTCAACGGCAAGTACCTTGTCACCGGCCGCAAGGCGGGCACCCAGGCGGATATGCTGAAGGTGGTGGATTTCCTTGTTGAACAGGAACGGGCCGCGAAGGCCAAGAAATAGACTCTTCTGCCAGACCCGCCCGCGCACGGGTGGGTCGCACGTCCGGTAATCCGCCCGGGATTACATGCCGCTGGTATAGGTTTCCAGCGACGTCGCCCCGCTGGCGCGAATCTGCCTGAAGGCCAGCGCGTATTCGCGCAACATGGCCAGGCAATACGACAGGCGATCCTCGAAATACTCCTGGGCGCTGACTTTGTTGTTAGCCGGGTCGTCGTTGAACACGGTGTCAACGTAGCGGATGATGAGGTGTTCCGGGAGGTAGCAGATACGGCTGTTTTTGTAGCTGCTCATGCGTAGTTCCGCAACCGGGTAAGACCCGCCGTCTGCGGTCGACACGGTGACGATCAGGGCCGGTTTGTGGGCGCTCTTAAGCTGCCGGCGGTCCACATCAGGAAAAAGTTTTCAGCCCCGCCGGGGCCATGCCGTGCCACTCGGGGGACACCACCACGAAGCCGTCACAGGACTTGAGTTCCGCGCTCAGGGGCGCGAGGATTTGCCGCCACTGCTCGTCGCCCTCCCAGATAGTTTCGTCCCATAAAAGGCAGTGGATTGCCGCCCAGGTCATAGAGCCACGTGGCGCGCACACGCCCTCGGCCAGCAGCACGTTTTCGATGTGGCGCGATCTGCCGCTCTGGGAGGCCGGTCGGTGGGTTACACAGATGATTCCAATCTTCATTGCGTATCCTTGTTTACAACACTAGATAACCAGCCATTCGGGAACCGGCAGCCCCTTGTTTTCGAGGAATACGGGATTGAACAGCTTGCTCTGGTAGCGGTTGCCATAATCGCACAGGATAGTGACGATGGTGTGTCCGGGGCCCAGGTGTTCGGCCAGGCGCACGGCGCCGGCAATGTTGATACCCGCGGAACCACCCAGGCACAGGCCCTCGTGTTGCAGCAGGTCGGGAATATATAGGGCAGGGCCTCCTCGTCGCTGATGCAGAAGGAGACATCGACTCTCGCCTGGGCGACGCTGTCGGTGACGTGGTTGGCGCCCACGCCTTCTATGATGGTTTCCTGCTGTGGCGCAGTTCGCCGCTGCGAAAACTCGTACAGGGCGCCTCCCCGCCGGGTCACAGCCCGCTGATGGTGACGCCAGGATTGCGTTCCTTGAGTGCCACGGAAACCCCGGCGAGTGTGCCGCCGGTCCCCACGTGGCGCAAATGAAGCCGTCTACCTTGCCGTCGGTCTGCTCCCAGATTTCTGCGCCGGTGGTACGGCAGTGGATGTCCATGTTGGCGAGGTTGTCGGAACTGGCGGCCCAGATGGCACCGTGTTCTTTTTCGCGTTCCGCGTATTTTTTCGCCAGGTGCTCGGCGGTGTGGATGTAGTGGTTGGGGTCCCCAGGAGGTCGCCCCCAACAGGTGCAGGTCCGCGCCCAGCAATTCCAGCGTGTCGATTTCTTTTCCCTTGCTCTGGTGACGGGCATCACCACGGTACTCGTATAGCCCATGGCGTTGGCGAGCAGGGCTGGGTCAGGCCGATCGGCAGCCGTTCGCCGTGCCTTGACAATGCGGCCTGCCCGGCTGCAGCTCGCCGGATGCCTGTGCCGCGCGAATGATCCCCAGTGCGGTGCGGTCCTTTACCGAGCCGCCAGGATTCAGGAATTCTGCTTTGCCCAGAATGGTGCAGCCGGTTTTCTCGGAGACCTGTTTCAGGTGCAGCAGGGGTGTATTGCCAATTAACTGCAACGTCAGAGGCGGTACGCACGTTCAACCTCCGCAAAAACCATCGCAGAGTATGCCAGCGTGAGGCCATGGGTCAGGGGTTTGTCAGCGCGCGACCGAACAGCGCCACGCTGAGCAGCAGGGCGAGTACAGTGATGACCAGCATGAAGTTCAGCATGGGCGCGGGGGTATCGCGCAGGTACGCGTACCGACCAGCGCGGTGGCGGAGGCGGACACGGACATCTGGATAAACCCCAGCAGCGCCGACGCGGTACCGGCGATGTGCGCAAAGGGTCGCAGTGCCACGGCCATCGCGTTGGGCAGCACCAGCCCCATGCCGGTCGAGTAGAACATCATCGGCAGCGCCAGCATAACCACGCTGCGTGGCAGCAACTGTGCTCCCAGCCACATGGAGCCGGTGGCCGTGGCGGCCAGTAGCGCACCGATCAGCACCGTTAGTTCCGAATCGTAGCTGCGGCTCAGGCGTGCGCTTAACGCGCTGCCGAGCATATAACCGGCGACCGAGGTGAGGAAGATGAAGCCAAAGTATTGCACCGGTACGCCCAGCATATCGATGTAGACGAAGCTCGACGACGACAGGTAGGCCAGCAGGCCCGCGTACACGAAACCACTGGCGAAGGTGGCGGTGATGAACATTGGGCTGCGCAACAACTGGGCGTAATTGCGCACGATAGACAGTGGGTGCAGGCTCTGGATTGCGGGCAATGATTCTGCGAGGAATAATTGTATCAGCACGATCATGGCGCCGCCGTAGGCCGCGAGGAAGATGAAGATGATGGGCCAGGGCAACCAGAGCAGCAGTATGCTGCCCAGGGTTGGCGCAATGGCCGGTGCCAGGGCCATCAACATGGCGATAAGTGACAGGGCGCGGGCGGCGCGGATGGGGCCGAACACGTCCCGCGCCACGGCCCGGGCGAGCGTGGGTCCGACGCATGCACCCACCCCCTGGATAAAGCGGTATAGAAGCAACTCCTCAACGGTACTCGCGAGGCTGCAACCGATACACGCCGCGACAAACAACCAGGTGCCGCCCATCAGGACCGGCTTGCGCCCGAAGCGGTCCGCCAGCGGCCCGCAGGCAAGGTGAAACAGCGCGAAGCCGGTCAGGTAGGTACTGAGGGTCAGGTGCATGTGACCAATATCGGTGCCCAGCGCCTCCCGCATACGCGGCATGGCCGGCAGGTACATATCCACGCTGAGTGGGCCGAGCGCGACGAGGGCCGCGAGCAGGGCCAGCAGCCAGGGGGAGTCGTGCTGCAACTGTCGGTCGGCCATGGGGCGGCGATGCTAGACGAAGCGCCGGTCTAAAGCAAAGGAACCGATGTACATATTGCCTCCCGGCTGCCAGACTTCGCAGGTGCGCAGTCATAACGAGGATAAAACCATGCCCGCATTTTATAAGGTCTGGGGTTGGAAGGCCCTGTTGGCGCTGAAAAAGCGTATTCTGATGACGCCGCAGCCGCGACCGGTGGTATACGCAGGTCCAGGCGCGGCGCTGCAACTGTGTGCGATGATCGCGCACTTTGGTCACCGGAATATCCTGCTGGTCACCGACAAGCCCCTGCTGGAACTGGGCGTGCTGGACGGCATCCAGCAGGAACTGCAGGCGGCCGGTATAACCATCACCATCTACGATGGCGTGTTACCCGATCCCTCGGCGAAAGTAGTGGACGACGGCACGGCGATGCTGCGCCAGCACCAGTGCGACGGCGTGCTCGCCTGCGGCGGCGGGTCATCCATCGATGCCGCGAAGGTGATCGCGCTGGCCGGTGCGAATGGGCTGGGCGCCCTGGAGTGCGTGGGCCTGAAAGTGGCCAAGAAGCCGACCCTGCCCCTGTATGCCATACCCACCACCGCGGGCACCGGCTCCGAGGTTACCCTGGCAGCGGTGATCTCGGACAACGACACCCACGAGAAACTGATCGTTGCCGACCCGCGGATCGTGCCCACGGCTGCCGCCCTCGATCCCCGGATCATGCAGGGCCTGCCGCCCCATATCACCGCCGCCACCGGCATGGATGCGCTGACGCATGCAATCGAGTCCTACATCAATACCTGGGATACCGATGAGTGCCTGCACTACGGTCGCTCGGCCACCCGCCTGATACTTGCCAACCTGCCGCTGGCCTGTGCTGACGGGACGAACCTCGCGGCACGCGAAGCGATGGCATTGGGTTCTTTCTACGCGGGGCTGGCGTTCACGACGTGTCTGGTAGGCTACGTGCACGCGGTGTCCCATCAGTTGGGTCGGCTCTACGGCGTTCCCCACGGCCTGGGCAACGCCATGGTCCTGCCGCACGTACTGGAGCTATTGAAGGATGCCGCGAAAACGCGACTGGCGGAGCTGGCTATCGACAATGGGCTGGGCGTTGCCCCGGAAGGCGAGGCCGCGTTGGCGCAAAAGCTGATTGACCGGGTCTGGGCCCTGAATGCCGAAATTGGTATTCCCCGGACCACCGACAAGATTCTGGAAAAGGATATCGATGATATCGTCGATGCCGCGCTCAAGGAGGGCAGCGGATACCCGGTGCCGCGCTTTATCGAGCGGGAGGAATGCGTGGCACTGGTGCGCAGTTTACGCAGCTGACCCGGAGCTTGGCGAGCAGTGCAAGCGTTGGCCGCTGACGAGGTCCACTTGCGTCAGCGGGCCAACGCCTCGTCTGGGCAACACTGGTCCGGCGGGGCGAGACGGGCGTATCATCGGTATGAAGATCTTGTACGCGGTGATGGCGATGACGATACTTGGCCCGTTCCTGGCGACCTTCTCGGGGCGCCGGCGTGGGCGGGCCCGAGGACATCGCATTTCGACGGCTCCGTGTTCAGTAACTCGGAACCCATGAACAAGGGGGCGGGAGATCTCATCAGGCTGGGCTGGGGCTCTCTGTTTGCCGCGCAAGCCTGGCCGCAGTGGGTTGACTTGCCCCGGCAGCAGGTGCCGCAGGCGCGCCTGGCGTCCGGACTGTCGGTCACGTTTATCAACCACGCCAGCTTCCTGATCCAGGTCGATGGCCTCAATATCCTCACCGATCCCATTTACTCGGAGCGCGCCAGCCCTTCACAGTTGGCCGGTCCGGCGCGCGTGCACCAGCCGGGGATCGCCTTCGAGGACTTGCCGCCGATCGACGTTATCCTGGTGTCACACAATCATTACGACCACCTGGACGAGGGCACGTTGCGCCGCTTCGCGGCCATGAAAGAGCAACCCCTGGTATTGTCTGGCCTTGGCAATGGCGCCCTGTTCGAGCAATTGGGCCTGGTACGTCACCAGGATCTCGACTGGGAGCAGAGCATTGAAGTGGACGGCACGCGCTTTACCTTCACCGAGTGCCGTCACCGCTCGGGTCGCGGAGTGATAGACCAGATGAAGACGCTGTGGGGAGCTTTCGCGGTGCATGCGCGATCCGGCAGCGTCTACTTCGCCGGCGACAGCGGCTACAGCTCCCACTTCCGGGAAACCGGCAACCGGCACGGGCCATTTACCCTTGCGCTGCTGCCGATCGGGGCATACGACCCGCGCTGGTTCATGGCCGATGTGCATGTGAATCCGCAGGAAGCCGTGCAGGCACACCTGGATTTGCGGGCACAGCGCAGCATCGCCATGCATTTCGGCACCTTTCAACTGACCTACGAAAGCTTTACCCAGCCGACAGAGGACCTGGCGGTCGCCATGGCAGAAAGCAACCTGTCCGAGGACGAGTTCAGTGTTTTGCAGCCGGGAGATACGACTCTGGTGGTGCCTGCCATGACAAATGTGAACCTGCGGGCTGCCATCGCAGCCGCGAAATAAGGCAGCCGCGAAGCGACGTCCGGCGGGTGCTGCCGCAAGCGGTTACTTCTCGAAATTCATCACGGTTTTCCACCACAACTTCGGAAAGAGGGCGCGCCAGAAATACAGCAGCCGGGCTTCCTTGGGATAGATGATGTCCTGGTCCTTGCGGACGCCCTTTTCGATGGCGTCGATCATCTTTTCGGGGTCTGCCAGACGGCCGCTTTTCTTGGCTTCGATGATGCTGCCGGGTGTGTCCGTGGCGATGGTCTGGTCCACCAGCGGTGTGTTGACCGCCGGCGGACAGACGAGGTGAACACGCACGCCGGTGCCGCGAATCTCGTTCTGCAGCACTTCGATGTAGGCGTTCACCGCCGCCTTGGTCGCGCAGTACGCGCCCATCTTCGGTACCAGCGCGATGCCGGCGATGGAGCCGAAAGCGATAATGCGCCCCCTGCCCCTTTCGATCATGGCGGGCAGCACGGACCTGAGCATGTAGGTGGTGCCGAAGTAATTTATGCGGAACAGTTTTTCCATGCCTTCATGGGTGTGGTCCATGAGTTTGTGACTGGGCATGAGAGCGGCGGCGTGTACCAGTAGCTCGATGGGCCCGAGCGCAGCGGCCACCTCGGCCACCCGGGCCTCCACGTCCTGGAGACTGGAAATATCGCAGCGAAACGCGGTGATATTGTCCGACTCCGCCGCGGTGTCCTGCAGGCCTTTTTCGTTGACGTCGAAGATCGCCACCCTCGCGCCCCGGCTGGCCAACCGTCGCGCGGTGATCTGTCCCATTCCGCTCGCGCCGCCGGTTACGATGGCGACCTTGCCCGACATGTCAATCATAGCCACTCCACTGGGTTGTCTGTTTATTCAAGGTGGCACAGTCTGCGATCACCCGGGGTTTTGGGCAAGACTCTAACCGGCCATGAAATGTGGCGGTTTCGTCACAGTAGAGTCGTATCGGCGATATGGTCCAGTGGCAATGCCGTCCGATGCACCACGCGGCGTAACTCGAAACTCGAATGCACCCCGGTAACACCCTCGATGCGGGTCAGCTTGCCCAGCAGGAATCGCTCGTAGTATTCCATGTCCGGCACCACCGCCTTGAGCAGGTAGTCCGAGGCCTGCCCGGTCACCACGGAACACTCCATCACCTCGGGGTAGCGGGCAACTTCCGCCTCGAAGGCTTCGAAACGGTCGGGCGTATGGCGATCCATGCTGATACCGATGTAGGCAGTGAGCTTGAGGCCGAGCATGGCCTGGTTGAGCAAGGTGACATGGCCGCGGATGAGGCCGGATTCCTCCAGCCGCTTGACCCGTCGGGAGCAGGGCGTGGGTGACAGGCCGACGGCCTCGGCCAGTTCCAGGTTACTGATGCGTGCGTTGGCCTGCATGGCCTGCAGGATCCGGCGATCGGTGCGGTCGAGTTTCAAGGGGGCTTCTCCATAACCGGTAAATGACAGGTTTTTACATCGGGGCCAATATATCACCACAAAAATTCAATATAGTAGCCAAATATTGCACATAGTTGGATTTTATACGCAATATTTGCAATCTCTCGCTACGTATATCCGCCTATACTGTGCATCCGGCTGATCAATCACCCGTCGCGGGGCACCGGTGGAATTACCCCTCTGCCAGCGCCTGGTGCGCCGCCCCACAAGGGCCAGTACGCAACATCCGCGCGGGTGATCGGCCAACCACACGAGGCGAACAAGGTCACAGGAAATACCCCATGAGCAGTTTCGATCACCGCAAGTACAAACCGTTCCAGCCCATTGCCATGCCCAACCGGCGCTGGCCCGACCGGGTCATCGAGAAGGCGCCGCGCTGGTGCAGCGTCGATCTGCGTGACGGTAACCAGGCCCTGATAGAGCCCATGACCGCACGCCAGAAATCGCAGCTGTGGGACCAGTTGGTCAAGATCGGCTTCAAGGAGATCGAGGTGGGCTTCCCCTCCGCGTCCAGTCACGATTACGAGTTCGTGCGGCAGCTTATCGAAAACGACCGTATCCCCGGGGACGTCACCGTCCAGGTCCTCACCCAGGCGCGTCCGGACCTGATCGAGAAAACCTTCAAGTCCCTCGAAGGGGTGCGTCGCGCAATTGTGCACGTGTACAACTCCACCTCGACCGTGCAGCGGGAGCAGGTGTTCAACCTCGATCGCAAGGGCATTATCGATATCGCGGTGAAGGGTGCGGAGTTGGTCAGGGACTGTGCCGCCCGACGCCCGGACACAGAGTGGGTATTCGAGTATTCACCGGAGAGCTTTACCGGCACCGAGCTCGATTTCGCCGTGGAGGTTTGCGACGCGGTGACCGCGGTGTGGCAGCCGACACCGGAGCACCCGGTGATCATCAACCTGCCGGCGACGGTAGAGATGAGCACGCCCAACGTCTACGCCGACCAGATCGAGTGGTTCTGCGACCATGTAAGCAACCGGGACAGCCTGTTGATTTCACTGCACACCCACAATGACCGTGGCTGCGCGGTGGCTGCCGGTGAGCTCGGCGTTATGGCGGGCGCCGACCGGGTCGAGGGTACGCTGATGGGTAACGGCGAACGCACCGGCAACATGGACATCATCACGATGGCCATGAACCTCTACAGCCAGGGTGTTGATCCCGAGTTGCAGCTGGGCCACATGGACGAGATCCTCCAGACCACCCGGGAATGCACCCAGTTACCAGTGCACCCGCGTCACCCCTATGCCGGCGAGCTGGTGTTCACTGCGTTCTCCGGCAGTCACCAGGACGCTATCAAGAAGTGCCTGGCGAAGCGGGACGAACGCAAACCCTGGGAGGTGGCCTACCTGCCCATCGATCCGCAGGACATCGGTCGTTCCTACCAGGAAGTGATCCGCATCAACAGCCAGTCGGGCAAGGGCGGCATCGCCTTTGTATTGCAACGTGACTACGGCCTGGAACTGCCGCGTTGGTTGCAGATTGATTTCAGCGCCACTGTGCAGGCATATGCCGAGGAGCGTGAGACGGAAGTGGGTTCCGATGAAGTCTACAAACTGTTTCGTGACACCTACCTCGCGTCGCAAGGTCGCTGGAAGCTGGGCAATTACCAGGTAAGCCGCGAGGACGGCGTGGATCGTCTGCAGGCGCAGTTACAGGAGGGGTCCAGGCAGCACAGTTTGTCCGGAACGGGAAACGGTGTCGTCGCCTCTTTTGTCAATGCCATGGAGGTTTTTACCGGCAAGCACATCGTGTTGGTGGAATACAACGAACACGCCCTGAGCCACAGTGCGGACGCGGAGGCAATCTGCTACATACAGCTCAACATTGACGGTGAGCGATTCTGTGGCGTCGGTCGCAGCCCCGACATTATCCAGGCTTCCCTCGACGGCATACTCGGGGCGATCAACAAGGCCGCGGAGCGGGCGCACAACGCCGCCGCCTGAGCGGTCGCGGGGTGCGCTATTTCTGTGTATTAGTGAGCTTGTGCACACCGAACATTGGTCACGCCTTTTTTCCTGGGTTATGGTGAGAGCACCAATGGGCACATAAGGCGGTGCCACAAGCCACCCCGGTGGCGTGGTGCGGGGGTTGGGTAAGAAGCTGACCGGAACCAATGATACCCTGTGGTGGCGGCTAAAACGGCATTTCACCGAGTCCTTTGCCGGAGAGTTGTTACAACAGCGGCGCGAACAGGATGGCGAGCGTGACGACGACCGGCGTGATAAGCGCCGTCGCAGCGCCTACCGCTATGTACTGCTGCTGCTTGCGGTCATCCTCTTACCCATCGTGGCGCACAACGTCTATATTCGCCAACCCCTCCCGGCGGCCGGGGCGTTGCTGCTGCTTGGCATCCTGATGGTCAATATCCTGCTGCTCAGCCTGAACCGGGACGCCTTCCTGTCACCCGCGGTGGTGCTGCTGCTGAGCATCGCGCTGGTGATGCTGTCGTTGTATTACGGCCAGAACTACAACCTGTTCCTGCTCTTTCCGCTGCTGGTGGCGTTGCCCGTCCTGCTCAGGACGCGCTGGGCGTTATTCCTCGGGGTGCTCAGCGGCTTGTTGGTGGCGCCGATTGTGTTGACGCAGTACGATCCCACCACGGGCGCCGCTGTTGGCATCAGTATGGGTTTGACCTGGCTGGTGAGTGCCTGGCTGGTTTTCGCCATGACCGAGCAATCCCAACGACTGCGCGGGATGGCCATTACCGACCCGCTTACCGGCGCCTTCAACCGCCGCTACCTCGAACTGCAGGCCTCCAGGTGTGTGCACGACTGGAACCGCTACCAGCGCCCGGCGTCGCTGTTGCTGCTGGATATCGATCACTTCAAGCGCATCAATGACAAGTATGGTCACGCGGTTGGCGATGAGGCTCTGAAGCGGCTGGTTGAACTGATTCGCGGTCGCCTACGTAAAGTGGATATCCTCTGTCGTTTCGGCGGGGAGGAGTTCGTGGTGTTGCTCAATGAGACAAGGGGCGAACAGGCAGCGTACCTGGCCGGGGAACTGCGGCACGCGGTAGAGCGGTCAAAAATACTGCCCGAGGATGGACTGACCATCAGCATCGGGGTCTGCGACGTGAGGCAGGCGCGGGACATGGAGCAATGGTTCAAGCTGGCCGACGCAGCGCTCTACCGGGCGAAGCGCAATGGGCGCAACAGAGTTGAAATGGCCGAGAGCCTTGCCTGGCCGACAGAAAGCGTTGCAAACACACTGCCGCACTGGCGATAGATGCGGGGAGCAATATGCACAGGTGGCATAAAATCGGCGTCGCCATCCTTCTCCTGCTGTTGGGTGCCTGCAGTGGCACCAACTTTGTCTATAACCGGCTGGATTTTCTCGTGCCCTGGTATATGGATGATTACGTCGATCTCAACCAGCAGCAGCGACAGCACCTGGACGAAACGCTGGCGCCCTTGCTGGCCTGGCACCGTAACCAGGAGCTGCCCCAGTACGTCGAGATCCTGGACGGCATCGGCGAGAAGCTCAACCGACCGCTGACGCCAGGGGATATCGCCGGCATATTCTCGGAGTTGCAAACGGCGTGGTTCCGCCTGGAAGACCGGTCCCTGGGCTGGCTACTCGATCTTGGCGCGGACCTGTCGGACGCGCAGGTTGCTGATTTCCTCGGGGCCCTGGGCAAGCAGCAGGAGGAGTACCAGGAAGAATACCTGGAGCGCTCAGACAAGGAGTTTTACCAGGACAGTTACGACAATATGCTCGACGGCGTGCAGGATTACCTGGGCACCCTGTCGGACGAACAGCGCAAACTGCTACGCGAAGCCAGCTACCAACTCCTGCGCTCTGACCATGCGTGGTTGCAGGAGCGCGAGGAATGGTTGCAGCGGCTCGCCGTGCTGCTGCAGCGCCAGCCGGGTTGGCAGCAGCGCGTGCGAGAGGCCGTTATCGACAGGAGAGAAAAAATCGCCCCGGCGTACCGGCGCATCTTCGAGCACAATATGGACGTGATCTATGACGCGCTGGCGAAACTGCTCAATGGGCGTACGGAGCGACAGGATCGACACCTGCGCAGCAAGCTGGCGGACTTGCGGGAGGACCTGGAAACCCTGATCGCCCAGGGTCGGCAACCTGCCGGGTCAGTCGAGAAGTGACAGGTCGCGCACCGCACCCTTGTCGGCACTCGTCACCATCTTGGCATAGACTTTCAGTGCGGGCGTGACCTTGCGTGGGCGCGCTTCGCGCGGCTTCCAGGCCTTGTCTCCGCGCGCCGCCATCGCCGTGCGGCGCCGCGCCAGCTCCGCGTCGGAGACTGCAACTTTAATGGAGCGGTGCGGAATATTGATCTCGATGATGTCGCCTTCCTCGACCAGCCCAATGGCCCCGCCCGCCGCCGCCTCGGGCGAGACATGGCCTATGGACAGGCCCGAGGTGCCGCCGGAAAAGCGGCCGTCAGTCAGCAGGGCGCAGACCTTTCCCAGCCCCTTGGACTTGATATAGCTGGTGGGATACAGCATTTCCTGCATGCCCGGCCCGCCACGCGGCCCTTCATAACGGACGACCACGACGTCGCCGGGTTTCACGCGGCCAGCGAGGACATCCTCGACCGCCGCATCCTGGCTCTCGCAAACATGGGCCGGGCCTGAAAAGGTCAGTATGGAGTCATCCACGCCAGCTGTTTTTACCACGCAGCCGTCCAGGGCGATGTTGCCCTTCAAAATCGCCAGGCCACCTTCGCGCGAGAAGGCATGTTCCAGGGAGCGTATGCAGCCATTTGCGCGATCCCGGTCCAGGCTGGGCCAGCGGGTGGACTGGCTGAACGCGGTCTGGGTGGGAATCCCCGCGGGACCGGCGCTGAAGAACGTGTGCACCGCTGCATCGTCGGTGCGCATGATGTCCCACGCATCCAGCGCGGCCCCGAGGGTCGGGCTGTGGACCGTAGGGCACTCGGTGTGCAACAGGCCCGCCCGGTCCAGCTCGCCCAGGATGCCCATGATGCCGCCGGCGCGGTGCACGTCCTCCATGTGATAGAGGGGCGTGCTCGGCGCGACCTTGCACAGCTGCGGGACCTTGCGCGACAGGCGATCAATATCCGCCAGCGTGAAATCCAGCTCGGCCTCCTGCGCCGCCGCCAGCAGGTGCAGGATGGTGTTGGTGGAGCCGCCCATGGCGATATCCAGGCTCATGGCGTTTTCAAACGCCTGGAAACTGCCGATACTGCGCGGCAGCACCGAAGCGTCATCCTGCTCGTAATAGCGTTTGCACAACTCCACGACCAGGCGCCCGGCGCGCAGGAACAGTTGCTCCCGGTCCGCGTGGGTGGCCAGGGTGGAGCCGTTGCCCGGCAGCGACAGGCCCAGCGCCTCGGTCAGGCAGTTCATGGAGTTGGCGGTGAACATGCCGGAACAGGAGCCGCAGGTGGGGCAGGCGGAACGCTCGTATTCCGCGACCTTTTCGTCAGACGCGCTGTCGTCCCCCGCGATTACCATGGCATCGATCAGGTCCAGCTTGTGTTCGGACAGCTTGGTTTTGCCCGCTTCCATCGGCCCGCCGGAGACGAACACCACGGGAATGTTCAGCCGCATGGCGGCGTTGAGCATGCCGGGGGTGATCTTGTCGCAGTTGGAGATACACACCATGGCGTCGGCGCAGTGCGCGTTGACCATGTATTCAACGGAGTCGGAAATTATGTCGCGCGAGGGCAGGCTGTACAGCATGCCGTCGTGGCCCATGGCGATCCCGTCGTCCACGGCGATGGTGTTGAATTCCTTCGCTACCCCGCCGGCGGCCTCGATTTCCCGCGCGACCAGCTGCCCGAGGTCCTTGAGGTGTACATGTCCCGGTACGAACTGGGTAAACGAGTTCACCACCGCGATGATGGGTTTGCCGAAATCGCCATCCTTCATGCCGGTGGCGCGCCACAGTGCGCGGGCGCCGGCCATGTTGCGGCCGGCGGTGGAAGTTCTGGAACGATACTCAGGCATACAGGTGCACCATCTACAGGACCGGCTGGCACCGGGGGTGCGTCGATCAGAAACAGGGCAAGCAGGATACCAAATATCCGGCGAGTTTTAACCAGCGTAAATCGGGAAATGGCCATGAGTTGCGCTCGAACGCAAACGGTTTGCCTATCGGGGTAATCGCGAGATCTGCGCGTATCACGGGTGCGGCGTTCCGCCGATGCCCGGCAATCGAAGCGCAGCAAGTCAAGTGACTCAGGTGCTTCCACCTGAGAGTCGTATACTTTTGGCGTACAGTGCGAAAAACCCGGCAGGGTGCTCGAGCAGGTCACGCGGGTGGACGCGATGCGCCGTGTCGATTACCGGGTTATCGAGGCCGGCCCGCTGTTGCGGGTTGTCCTGCAGAAAATGCTCGATGGGATGCTGCGCAACGGGCTCAAGCCATACGCAGAGCAGGTCGCGGAGGCAGACTGAGGATCGAGTCCTCAGTGCCCCGCGGCACGTCGCCCGACGCTGAATCCTTCCCCGAGCCCGTGGCACAGGCGACGCAGGGCAGCGCGCCCCCGGGAGAACGCGTGGCTGATGTGCGGATAGTTACCCGCCTCCAGCCCCAGGGCGAACAGCACGAGCGCGGCCAGCGAAAACGCGGTTGCCACCAGCAGGACATCCTGCGTGGGTATCGCGGCGAACAAGTCTGCATGGTCTGTGATTTGCATGATCCAACTCCTCTCTGATCGGCGCACCCGATGGTGCGGTAACAATCAGTGTTACTAATATCCACGTAAATTGGATCACAGGCAATTAAACTTCTGTGAAATTTTTGTTATATATCTGCCTGAAATAGTTTGATTTTTTTAAATAAAGAGAGAACGAGGCCCGACGCTGCGGTAACAAAAAGTACATAATAAGGTAACAAATGGTGCAGCGCTCGACGCAGGCGGCCTGATCCTGGTGCATGCGGCGGGCCCGGGCCGCCGGGTGAGTGGTGAAAAGGGTGCCTGCCAGGGGCCGTTGGCACCCTGGGGAAGCGGGAGGCTGGCCGGTGCCGAGAACCGCCGCAGGCGAACGCCCCCGCGCTCAGAGGTCCTTGAAAAATACCTTGGAATTGCGCTGCAGGTTGTACAGCGATTGCTTCGCCCCGGGCAGGCAATCCCTGGAACTTTCCACGAAACCCTGCTCGATAAACCAGTGCGCGGTCTGGGTGGTGAGAACGAACACCCGTTCGAGACCCTGGCGCCGGGCCTCCTGCTCCAGGGTCTTGAGCAGTCGCTGTCCGCGCCGGCCCCCCCGGTACTCCGGGTGCGAGACGATACAGGCGATTTCGCCGCAACGGTCCTCGGGGAACGGGTACAGTGCGGCGCAGGCAATAATGCGCCCGTCGCGCACCAGCAGCCGGAACTGGCTGATTTCCGTCTCCAGCAGCTCGCGGGAGCGCTTCAGTAGCACGCCCTCCTGTTCCAGCGGCTCTATGAGTTCGAGGATGCCGCCCACGTCGTCGATGGTGGCTTCCCGCTGCAGTTCATACTCGTCGTTCGCCACCAGGGTGCCGCAGCCGTCGTGGGTGAACAGCTCCTGCAGCAGTGCACAATCGTCCTCGTAACTGATGACCTGGCACCGGGGTACCCCCGCCAGACAGGCCCGCTTGGCGGTCTGCAGCAGTGACGATTGCTCGGGGTCAGTGATTGACAGCTTGCTAATGTCACCGACGGCGCACTGCCGGATCAGTTCTCCATCAGCATTGAGGATGCCCGCGGCGCTGCCGAACAGCACCAGCTTGTCCGCGCTGATCACGGACGCGCAATGTACCGCGATGTCTTCCAGGGACAGGTTGAATATCTCGCCGGTCGGCGAATAGCCCAGGGGTGACAGCAGGACAATGGAGCCGTTGGCCAACTGCTGTTGAATGCCCTGGGCGTCGATGCGCCGCACCCGGCCCGTGTGATGAAAGTCCACGCCATCGACCACGCCTATGGGCCTGGCGGTCACGAAATTGCCCGAACACACGCGCATCCGCGAGCCCTGCATGGGTGAGTTGGGCAGGCCCATGGACAACAGGGCTTCAATTTGCGCCCGCAATGACCCGGCCGCATCCTTGACGTGCTCCATCGCGGCGTTGTCGGTGATACGCATGCCGTCGTGGAAGGCGCTTGCGAGCCCCGCCCTTTGCAGCCGCTGGTCAATCTGCAGGCGCGAGCCGTGCAGCAGCACCAGGCGCACGCCGAGACTGTGCAGCAGGGCGATGTCGTGAATGATGTTGGGGAAGTTATCGTGTTGCGCGACGGCGTCCCAACATCAGCACGAAGGTCTTGCCCCGGTGTGCGTTGATGTAGGGTGCGGTATTTCTCAGCCAGCGTATATGGGCCCGCCCCGGTGTTGTCACGTGAACATCCAAGCCATTGATAAATAGAAAGTTATTAAGGGTACCCAAAGCCGCGCGGTTTACCTAATGGCAATATTGCACAGTGTTCAGAGGCAGTAGTGGCGAATGCACTGCTGCAGTAGCGCAATGCAGGGCTGGATCTGGTCCAGTTCCAGGTACTCATCCGGTTGATGGGCGCGGTCAATGGAACCGGGACCCATCACGATGGTCTCCATGCCCAGCTGCTGCAGGAAGGGGGCTTCGGTGGCAAAGGCCACCGCCTCGGCGGAGTGGCCGGTGAGGCGTTCCGCCAGCTGCACCAGCTCGCTGTCCCCGGCCTGTGCAAAGGGCCCGATGTCCTCCATCAGCGAGTGCAGCTCGATCTGCAGGCCGTGTTGCCGGGCCAGGCCTTGCATGCGCTGTTCGATCTCCGCGCGCACGGTGGCGTTATCGCCGCCCGGCGTCATGCGCAGGTCGAAGTGCAATTCGGCCTTGCCGCAGATGCGGTTGGGACTGTCTCCCCCGTGTATGCACCCCAGGTTCAGGGTCGGTACCGCGATCGTGAATGCCTCATTGCGATACCGCAGACCCAGTTCCTCCCGGTAGGCGATCAGGTTCCCGATGACCGCGTGCATCCCCTCCAGTGCGCTGTTGCCCAGTGCCGGGTTGGACGAGTGGCCGGCCCGTCCGGTGACCCGCACCGCTTCCATCATGATGCCCTTGTGCATGCGCACCGGGACCAGCGAAGTGGGTTCGCCGATAATCGCGGCGCGGGCCCGGGGGCGCCCCAGGGCGGCCAACTGGCGCGCTCCGCGCATCGAGCTTTCCTCGTCCGCGGTCGCCAGCAGGATCAGCGGTTGTTTGAGCGATGCCGCCGGGAACGCGCTGGCAGCGGCAATCGCCAGCGGGAAGAAACCCTTCATGTCAGTACTGCCGAGGCCGTATAACCTGTTGTCGCGCTCGCTGAGTACGAGGGGGTCGCTGCGCCAGCGTCCCTCGTCGAAGGGCACGGTGTCGGTATGTCCCGCCAGCACCAGGCCGCCGGGTCCGCGACCCAGTGTCGCTACCAGGTTGGCTTTTTCACCCGCGGGTGTCAGTGACTGGACTTCGACCTGGAACCCCATATCGGCCAGCCACCCGGCCAGCAAGTCGATTACCGCGCGATTACCCTGGTCCCAGTCAGGGTCGGTCGAACTCACCGAGGGCGTCCCCACCAGCTGCCGGAGTTGTTCGAGAATGCGTTTGCTTGACTGGGGCATCAGTGCTCCGTGAGTCGCTGCCGCGGGGGTAAGTCGCCAGTGTAGGGGCTAACACTGCCGTTGTCACAAACCGGGACGCAGGGGGCCGTGCACGGTGCGCCCGGATGATCCGGTTTACGCTATTTCGGGGTGAGATCAGGGGCCACTGTGATAGCATGCCTACTCGTGAAAATGGCTCTCTGGCGCATGAACAGCAGCAGACATGACAAGCAAGTTTAACGATCATTTGTTGGAGCAGCGCCTGAGCCTGGCGACGGTGGCGCGGGGCCTCAACGCGGATGGACGACTGTCGGATGATGACCTGGCGCGTATCGGCCACTCGTCGAAGCTCATGGTGCATCCGCTGGTCTATCTCGCGGAGCAGCAGCTTCCCGATGCCGCCGCACCCGGCAAGACCCTGACCATGGAGCGTTTGCTGGCCTGGTTGGGCAAGCGGGTCGGACAGGGGGTATATCGCATCGACCCGCTGAAAATCAACGTCACTGCCATAGCCGATATCATGTCCCGGGCATTTGCCGAGCGGCACCGTATCCTCGCGCTGGAAGTGAACGACAACGAGGTCGTTATCGCCAGCGCCGAGCCCTATATTCGCGCCTGGGAGAGCAACCTGGAGCATGTCCTGCGCAAACCCATCAGGCGGGTACTCGCGGACCCCCGGGAGATAGCGCGGCACACGGCCGAGTTCTACAGCATGGCAAGTTCTGTGCGGGGCGCCCGCCTCCCCGGAGCGACAGGGCGGCCCCGCCGGTGTCGGCAACCTGGAGCAGATGCTGGACCTGGGCTCCATGAACGAGCTCGATGCCAACGACCAGCACGTGGTAAAAATCGTCGACTGGTTGTTGCAGTACGCCTTCGAGCAGCGCGCCAGCGATATTCACATCGAGCCGCGTCGCGAGGTGGGCAGTGTCCGCTTCCGTATCGACGGCGTCCTGCACACGGTGTACGAATTGCCGGCGCAGGTTTGCGCGGCGGTCAGCAGTCGTATCAAGATTCTCGGCCGTATGGACGTGGCCGAAAAGCGCAGGCCGCAGGATGGCCGGCTGAAGACCCGGACCCCCAACGGCAACGAGGTGG
This sequence comes from Halioglobus sp., assembly GCA_041395965.1. Classification (GTDB taxonomy): domain Bacteria; phylum Pseudomonadota; class Gammaproteobacteria; order Pseudomonadales; family Halieaceae; genus Marimicrobium. The sequence continues at coordinate 18,642 of JAWKZM010000017.1, read as the reverse complement.
AGCTGCGACTGGCCACCCTGCCGACCGCGTTCGGCGAAAAACTGGTGATGCGGATTTTCGATCCGGACGTTCTGCAGCGCTCGTTCGAGCAGCTGGGCCTGGCGGACACGGACCTGCAGCACTGGCACGAGATGACCTCCAGCGGCCACGGCATCGTGTTGGTCACCGGGCCCACCGGGTCGGGGAAAACCACCACGCTGTATTCCACATTGCGCCAGCTGGCCACCCCGGAAGTCAACGTCTGCACCATCGAGGACCCGATCGAGATGGTCGAAAGCGCCTTCAACCAGATGCAGGTGAACCACGGCATCAACCTCAATTTCTCCGCCGGCGTGCGCGCGCTCATGCGCCAGGATCCGGACATCATCATGGTGGGCGAGATCCGCGACCTGGAGACCGCCAACATGGCGATACAGGCCGCGTTAACCGGGCACCTCGTGCTGTCCACGCTGCATACCAATGATTCCCCCAGTTCCATCTCGCGACTGCTGGAACTGGGAGCGCCGGCCTATCTCATCAGGGCCACGGTGCGCGGCATCATGTCCCAGCGCCTGGTGCGCATACTGTGTCCACATTGCAAGGGCTTCGCCGCGCTGGATCTGGACGCGTGGCAGCAGCTTACCCAACCCTGGCAGCTAGAGCCGCCAGCCCGGATAGCGCACCCCGTGGGCTGTCCCCGGTGCCGCGACACCGGCTACATAGGGCGCCAGGGCATCTATGAAGTACTGGTCAATACCCGGGCGGTACAGGAGCTGATCCGGTCGGAATTGAACACCGCTGCGATTCGTGAAGTCGCCATGGGTGAAGGGATGCGCACCCTGCGTCTGAGTGGCGCTGCCCGGGTGGCCCGGGCGAGACCACCATCGAGGAGGTCATGCGTGTCGCGCCCCAGGTCGACGCCTGAATCCCGGACCACCGGAACTACTGAGTCACCATGAGCCTGCACACAGCTGACTTGCCGGAGGCGCTGGCCGCAGAAGCCGGCCGCGCCTGGCAGCATCTGCTGGAGTGGGCCGGCGAGCCGCTGGCGGAACAGTTGGCCGCGGCGCTGGCACAGCGCCCGGAAGCTCAGCAGTTGCCCCGTGTGCTGGCCTGTAGCCCCTTTGTCGCGGACCTGTTGCGGCGCCAACCCGGACTGCTGCTGGAGGCGCTGTCCAGTGGCGAGCTGCAGCGCACCCTGCCCGAGGCCGCATTCCGCGATGGCCTGCACAGCCTGCTCGCCGCCGATGACGCCGAACTGTTGCCCGTGCTGCGGCGCTTCCGGGCGCGGCATATGCTGCGCATCGTCTGGCGCGATTTCTGCCGCCTCGCCGACACCCTGGAAACGGTCCGCGACACCTCACTGCTCGCGGAGGCAGCCATCGCTGCGGCGGTGCGCTATGCGGAAGCAGACTTGCAGCGTCGGTTCGGCGTGCCCCGGGGGAGTCACAGCGGCGCCGCGCAGCGGCTGATCGTGCTGGCCATGGGGAAGCTCGGTGCGCGCGAACTCAACGTATCGTCGGATATCGACCTGATCTTCGCCTACCCCGAGGCCGGGCAAACGGACGGCGAGGCCCAGTCCATCGGCACCGAGGAGTTTTTCACGCGGGTGGGGCAGGCGGTCATCAACGCGCTCGGCCAGCTCACCCCGGACGGATTCGTGTTTCGCGTCGATATGCGCCTGCGCCCCTACGGAGAGAGCGGCGCACTGGTACACAATTTCGCCGCGCTGGAGGAGTACTACCAGAACCAGGGCCGCGACTGGGAGCGCTATGCGCTGATCAAGGCCCGACCTGTCACCGGCGACCCGCAGCGAGCGCAGGAATTGATGGCGACGCTGCGGCCTTTCGTCTATCGCCGCTATGTGGATTTCGGGGTGATCGAAAGCCTGCGCGGCATGAAGCAGATGATCAATACCGAGGTTCGCCGCCGGGGCTTGCAGGACAATGTGAAACTCGGCCATGGCGGCATCAGGGAAGTGGAGTTCATCGCCCAGTGCTTCCAGCTGATTCGCGGCGGGCGCGACCTCGGCCTGCAGCAGCGCGAACTACTTGGCGTGCTGGCCGAGTGCGTGGAGCTGGGCTGTCTGCCGGCGACGGCGGCGGCCGAGCTGCGCGCCGCCTACCTGTTCTTGCGCGACAGCGAGCACGGCATTCAGGGTTACCAGGACAGGCAGACCCAGGACCTGCCCCGCGCGGCGCTGCCCCGTGCGGCGCTGGCGACGGTGATGGGTTACGACTGCTGGGAGACGTACCTGGCCGCCCTGCAGCAGCACCGCCAGATTGTCGCCGGACATTTTCGCGACCTGATCGCCGCCCCGGACGAGGACGAACCTGCCACCGCCGAGGAGGGTCCGCCACTGTGGGGCGAAGGGCTCTGCGAGGAATCTCTCACCGCGCTGGGGTATCGCCTTCCGCAGGAAACACTCAAGGCCCTGCAGGGGCTGCAGCAGAGCCCCCGGGTACAGACCCTGCAGGCGCAGGGACGTGAACGGTTGCACCAGTTCATGCCCCACCTGCTGCGCGCCTGCGCGGAGGTGGGTGATCCGGACCTCGCGGTGCAGCGGGTATTGCCGCTGGTTGCGGCCGTGGTGCGGCGCAGCGCTTACCTGGTATTGCTGCTGGAAAACCTGCCGGCGCTGGCGGAGTTGGCGGCCCTGTGCGGCGGGAGTCCCTGGATATCGGAACAGCTGGCGCACAACCCGGTGCTGCTGGACGAATTGCTCGACAGGGCCAGCCTGTACACGGCGCCGGACAAGGACCTGCTGCGCAATGAATTGCGCCAGCAGGTCGCCCGGCTGGCGGTCGACGATCTGGAAGCACAGATGGACGCCCTGCGCTATTTCAAGGCATCCCACGTGCTGCGCGTGGCGGCCAGTGAACTGGTCGGCCGCCTGCCGGTGATGCAGGTCAGCGACAAGCTGACCTGGATCGCCGAGGTGATCCTGGAACAGGTATTGGCCGTTGCGTGGGCAGACCTGACGAGTAAATACGGACAGCCGGAGCGCGCCGGTGGCGGCCCGGGCTTTGTCGTTTTTGGCTACGGCAAACTCGGTGGCATCGAACTGGGCTATAGCTCGGATCTCGACCTCGTATTCGTATACGACGCTGTCGCCGGTGGCGCCACCGACGGCGAGCGCAGCATAGACAATGCCGTGTTCTACACCCGGCTGGGCCAGCGCATGATCCATATTCTGGAGGCGCGCATGGCCATGGGCCAGTTGTACGAGGTGGATATGCGCCTGCGGCCCTCCGGGCAGTCGGGCATGCTGGTGACCACGGTGCAGGGTTTTCGCAGCTATCAGCAGGACGCGGCGTGGACCTGGGAGCACCAGGCGCTGGTGCGGGCGCGCCTGGTCGCGGGAGACCCGGAGGTTGGTGCCGCGGTGAACGCGGTGCGTGAACAGATCCTGCGCCAGTCCCGGGACGCCGCCGACCTCGGCCGCGAGGTGTGCGCCATGCGCGAAAAAATGCGTAAGCACTTACTACCGGGTGAACGGCTTGAAGAAGGGGAATTTCACCTAAAACAGGGTGCCGGTGGTATCGTCGATATAGAATTTATGGTGCAATACGCGGTCTTGGCGTGGTCACACCGGGTGCCGGAGCTGGCGCGTTGGTCCGATAATGTACGCATTCTCGAGACCCTCGGCCGGGAAGGCCTGTTCGAGCGGCAGGAGTGCGAAGCCCTGACACAGGCCTACCTCGCCTATCGCTCCGCTGCCCACCAACTCTCCCTGCAGCAACAACCGGGCGTTGTCCCGGCGGGCAGCTTTGTGGCAGAGCGGGCCGCGGTGACCGCCAAGTGGCGGCAGCTTTTTTCGCCCTTTGAGACGGGCGCTACGGATGAATCTACAGGAGTGAAGTAATGAGTCTGACCGATCGTGATGGTCTTATCTGGATGGATGGAGAACTGGTTCCCTGGCGCGAGGCCAAGGTGCATGTATTGACTCACACGTTTCACTACGGCCTGGGTGTGTTCGAGGGCGTGCGCGCTTACCAGACACCGGACCGGGGCACCTGCATTTTTCGCCTGCGGGAACACACCGACCGCCTGTTCCGCTCGGCCCATATCCTGGGTATGTCCATGCCCTTCGACAAGGCGACGCTCAACCAGGCGCAGAAAGACGTGGTGCGACTGAACGGCCTCGAGGAAGGCTACCTGCGGCCGATGTGTTATTACGGTTCCGAAGGCATGGGCCTGCGCGCGGACAACCTGCGCACCCACGTGATGGTTGCTGCCTGGGAGTGGCCGTCCTACATGGATCCGGCGGCCCGTGACCGCGGCATCAAGGTGCGGACCTCGTCCTATACGCGGCACCATGTCAACATCTCCATGTGCAAGGCGAAGGCAAACGGCAACTACATCAATTCCCTGCTGGCCCTGCGCGAAGCCATCGAAAGTGGGGCCGAGGAGGCATTGCTGCTGGACAATGAGGGTTATGTCGCCGAGGGCAGCGGGGAAAACGTATTTATCGTGCGCGACGACAAAATCTACACGCCGGAACTTACGTCCTGCCTGGAGGGCATTACCCGGGACGCTATTTTTGTGCTGGCGGCCGAGCTGGGCTACCAGATACGCGAAAAGCGGATAACGCGCGACGAGGTCTACGTTGCCGACGAGGCCTTTTTTACCGGTACCGCCGCCGAGGTGGTGCCTATCCGCATGTTGGACGGGCGCACCATCGGCAGCGGCAGTCGCGGCCCGATCACCGAACAACTGCAGGCCATGTACTTCGACTCGGTGCGCGGTAACCGCCACCAGAACAGCCAGTGGCTGGAGCCGGTGGCCTGACTGCAGTTTCAGGCGCCGGGGATAACGCAAGCGTGCGTCTGGCCTTCCTGCTCTACAGGTACTGCCCACGCGATGGACTCTCGCGCCACCTGCGGCTGTTCGTCGAGACACTGAGCCTGCGCGGCCACCTCTGCAGGGTGTACACCATGTCCTGGCAGGAGAGGCCATCCCCGGCGTGGAATTGCGCACGGCGCCGGTTACTGCTTTCAGCCAGCACAAGCGCGAGCAGCGTTTCCGAGCCTGGGTGAGCGCCGACCTGTCCAGTGCCCCGGTCGATGGTGTCATAGGCTTCAGCCCGATGCCGGGCCTTGATATCTATGTCGCGGCCGGGCCGTGTGGTCTCGCTGCAAGACACGCTGAGCGCGGTCGCCTCTATCGGCGCAGCGCGGGTTTTCGTCACGGCGTCGCGTGGGAGCGTGCCGTATTTGCGCCGGAAGCGGGACCGAGGTCCTGTTGCTTGCAGAGCAGCAGGGCGAGACGTTCGCCCGGCACCATCAAACCCCGCAACAACGCATGCACCTGCTGCCGCCCGGTGTCGCGCCGGACCGGCGCGCGCCGGCGGACGCCCCAGCGCGCCGCAAGGCCTTGCGTGCGGGGCTCGGGGTGGCTTCGCAGGAACTGGTCCTGCTGTTTGTGGGTTCGTCGTATCTGGCCAAAGGGCTGGACCGGGTGATTACCGCGCTGGCCCACCTGCGCGGGGAACAGCCCACGCTGCAGGTTCGCCTGCTGGTGGCCGGCCAGGACAACCCCCGGCGCTTCCGGCGCCTCGCACGGCGTCTCGGCGTCGCCGATAATGTTGAGTTCCTGGGCGGGCGGGATGATGTCGCCGACCTGATGCTGGCAGCCGACCTGCTCGTTCACCCACCCCGGCATGAGTCGGCCGGCACGGTGTTGTTGGAGGCGCTGGCGGCCGGCCTGCCGGTGGTCACCTGCGACAGCTGCGGCCACGCGCAGCACGTGGCGGCCGCCCGGGCGGGCATACTCCTGCCCGCTCCCTTTGTCCAGGAACAACTGGACCGGGCGGTCATGCGCTATGTCGACGGCGTATTTCGCGCGGACTGTCGCAACGCCGCCCTGCTCTACTGCCGGCTGACCGACCTTTACTCGATGTACCGCCGCGGTGGGGATCTGGTGGAGGAACTGATCATTGAAAAACGTGGGGTAAGCGATGTGTGCTGATATCTCCCACCCGTTGCCCGCGGCTTGAATCCATGAGGAGGAGGGCGCGCATCCTTCGCGGCAAAACCTGGGCCGCGCTTCTGCGGGACGAGCTGGCACGGTCGACCCTGGGCACGGACGAGTGGATGGAGCAACACGTGCGTATTCTCAGGAGCGATGCCAATAGCCGGTCCGGTCTGCTGCGTTTGGAGGACCAGGCCTGTTTCGTAAAACTCTACCGCATCCCCTCGCGCTGGCGCCGGACGCTGCTTGGCCTGGGAAGCGGACGGCCGCTGCGCAGTTTCAAGGCGGCCCGGGACCTCCGGGCACGGGGCGTGGCGGTACCCCGGCCGCTGGCCTGTTTGCTGGTGCGCGAAGGCATGCTCCTGCTCAGCGAGGGGTTGTCCGGTGACGGTAACCTGGCGGAACTATGGCGGCAGCAGCCTCCCGGGGCGCCTGAGGCGATGGCGATGATGCGTTCAATTGGCGAAAACCTCGCGCTGCTGCACCGGTCGGGATACGCCCATGGCAGTTGCAGGTGGGGAAACCTGGTCTGGGATGGCCGCCGTGTTTACCTGGTCGATCTCGACCGCGCGTTCAAAAGCCCGCTCGGCAGCATGGCGCAGGCGCAGGATCTGGCGCGCTTCACCCTGAACGCCGAGGAGCGCCACATCGGTCCACAGAACTATGAACTGTTCCTGTCGGCCTACCTGCAGGGCATCGATGAGTCCCGCCGCGTCGTGATCGAGCGGATGTTGCCGTTCCTGTACCGGTTTCGCGATAACCACCTCGTGGACTATGGCGCACACGGACAGCGCCTGGTGTAACCGCGCTCTTATAATTGTCGCATGGCGAGTTGATATGCCTCCCTGGCCAGTACGTTGGCCTCGATCGTGGAGAGGTCACGCATCTGCCTCCGCCAGGAGCTGAAGAAGCGCATGCGATCCGTCCGACTCAGCACCGCGGGGGGCAACTGGTTCAGTTGTGTGAGATTGCGCAACAGCAGTCGTCCCGGGGTTGGACTTTTCCGGGTATTGCGCTCGTTGTTCAGTAGCGTGAAGTGAAATTGCTCACCCTGCAACGCGGCTATAATGTTGTCCGGCCGCAGGTCGCCGTGAATGAATCCGGTGGCGTGGACACGGCCGATGAACGTACCCAGGGCACACAACAGCTGGCGCCGCTGCCGCAGTGTTTCCGCTGCGCCTGCCCCGGGAACGCGCCGCAACCAGTGGTCCACGCCCTCGCCCGGCGCCGCGGACGTGAAAAGGTATTCACGGCCGCCAGGCAGCTTGCCCCCGCCAACTGTCGCCGGGGCGTCGATACCCGCGAGCAACAGCGCCTCGGCATTGTGCCGGGCGCGGGTGGCGCGGCTCCCCCGGTAAAGGTCCTCTAGGATTTGTAGCGGACTCTTGCGGCGATACTCCTTGTGATAAAGCATCAGTGCCCGATTCACTGATACCCGGGAGAATGCGGACGTGCTGACTCGCTCCCAGTGCCCGGGCAAAAAGTCGTCCGCCAGCTGTGCGGCGAGTTGGTGCAAATCATCCGTGGCTAATTCTTTAGTGATTCCCGCGCACCTCGAGCGTATACCAACGCCAGCATTCTACGCCGCAGCGCGATACCAGTCTCCTGTAGTGGCCCCGGGCGTGACGGTGTGGTCACGGAAGGATCGTAAGGTTATTATGACGGCCTCACTTGCAGGGGGCTGCGGCAGCGCGGATACGTGCGTCCGTCACACCGGGTTTATGCGCACGCCGCGCAGACAGGGGCAGCGAATTGAAACAAAAAGTACTGGTGGTCGGCGCAGGCGGTCAACTCGGCCGGGAACTGCAGCGCACCGCCAATGGCGCAGTCGAATGCCTGGCGCTGACGCGCGACCAGCTCGATATTGCCGATGCGGTTGCCGTAGACAAGCGCCTGGCCGACCTCCGGCCACAGCTGGTCATCAATGCCGCGGCCTACACGGCGGTCGACCGGGCAGGTCGGAACCCGAAGCGGCCCATCGCGGCAACGCCGAGGGTCCGGGCACGCTCGCCCTGGCCTGTGCGCGGCGGGGGTGAGACTGATCCATATCTCCACCGATTTTGTCTTTGACGGGCGCGCCTCCCAGCCCTATCGGCCGGAGTCGCCAGCGGCGCCGTTGGGGAGTACGGGCGCAGCAAACGCGCCGGTGAATTGGCGGTGCAGGGCGCGCAGCCCGACGCGCTCATCTTCCGCACCGGGTGGGTGTATTCCAGTTTTGGCGGTAATTTCGTCAAGACCATGCTGCGACTGATGGCTGAGCGTGACGCGCTGGCCGTGGTAGCGGACCAGGTGGGTACCCCGACCTGGGCCAACGGGCTGGCCGGGGCGGTCTGGGCGGCGGCCGCCAGGCCACAGTTGCGCGGCATCTATCACTGGAGCGATGCCGGTGTGTGTAGTTGGTACGACTTTGCCGTGGCGATTGCCGAGGAAGCCCTCGCCCTGGGCCTGCTGTCCAGGCCGGTGCAGGTCAGGCCTATCCCCGCGGCGGACTATCCCACACCGGCGCGGCGGCCCTCCTACAGCGTGCTTGATAAGTCAGAGAGCTGGCGCGACCTGGAGCTGGAAGGCGTCCATTGGCGTCGGCAATTGCGAGCGATGCTCGCGGATTTCAAGGAGTTGGCGAATGCCTAGATCACTGTTGGTAACCGGCGCCGCCGGTTTCATTGGCGCCAATTTCGCGCACTACTGGGTGCGCCAGCATCCCGGGGACAAGGTGGTGGCCTACGACGCCCTCACCTACGCGGGCAACCGCGCCAACCTCGACCCCCTGCGTGACAACAGCAATTTCAGTTTCGTCCACGCGGACATCCGGGACTATGAACGGGTGCTGCAGGTACTGCGGGAGCACGGCGTTGACACCATCGTGCATTTCGCCGCCGAAAGTCATGTCGATCGTTCGATCACCGGCCCGGACGCCTTCATCGAAACCAACGTCGTGGGCACCCACACGCTGTTGAAGGCGGCGCGAGAAGCATGGCTGTCCGGTGGCGAGCCAAAGCCCCATCGCTTCCACCACGTTTCCACGGACGAGGTCTATGGCTCCCTCAGTGTCGATGCGCCCGGCTTTCACGAACAGCAAAAATACGAGCCCAACTCGCCCTATTCCGCCAGCAAGGCGGCATCGGATCATCTGGTGCGGGCCTATCATCACACCTACGGGTTGCAGGTGAGCACCAGTAACTGCTCCAACAACTACGGCCCCTATCATTTTCCGGAAAAACTGATTCCGCTTTGCATAACCAATATCCTGCGTGGCCGCGCCCTGCCGGTTTACGGCGATGGCAGCAACATTCGAGACTGGTTGTACGTGGGGGATCACTGTCGCGGTATCGAACTGGTATTGCAGCGCGGTGCAATCGGCGAGACCTACAATATCGGCGGTAACAACGAGTGGAACAACCTGGATATCGTGCACCTGCTGTGCGACCAGATGGATGCACGGTTCGCCGCCGACCCGTCACTGGCAAAGCGCTTCCCCGCTGCGCCCGGTGCCGCGGGGAAGAGCGCCCGCGACCTGATCAGGTTTGTCGAGGATCGCGCGGGTCACGACTGGCGCTATGCCATTGACGCCGGCAAGATCACCCGCGAGCTGGGCTATGCGCCTCGCGAAAGTTTCGAAACGGGGCTGGAGCGCACACTGGACTGGTACCTGTCCAATGAGGCCTGGTGGCAGCCGCTGCTGGTTGCCTGACGCGGCTACCGCTAGCGGGGCGGTACTCCGTTCCCTGTCCCCTCTTGCGGTCCACCCATTCCCGGTGCCGTTTGCTCTCAGTCAAAGCGGGGGATGTCGTCCCAGCACTGCCCCTGCGCGTCCTTGGCCGACAGCAGCGGCGTTTCACCCGCGGGAACCGGCCACTCGATGCCCACGTCCGGATCGTCCCACGCCAGGGTTTGTTCGCTGGCGGGGTGGTAGATGTCCGTGCATTTGTAGAGGAAGTCGGCGTAGTCCGAGGTGACGTAAAAACCGTGCGCGAATCCGGGCGGCACCCACAGCATCCGTTGATTTTCCGCACTGAGGCTCACCCCGTACCACTGACCGAGGGTCGGGGAGCTGCGCCGGAGGTCCACCGCCACGTCAAAAACTTCGCCCGCGGTCACGCGTACCAGTTTCCCCTGGGTGTGTTCCGTCTGGAAGTGCAGGCCGCGCAGGATGCCGCGCGCGGACCGGCTGTGATTGTCCTGCACGAAATCGAGGTCAAAGCCGGCGGCGCGAAAGGTTTCGCGGTTCCAGGTTTCCATGAAGAAACCGCGCTGGTCACCGAAGACCTTCGGTTCCAGCAGGTACACATCGCGCAGCCGCGTTTCCGTGAATTTCATGCGAACACCACCCCGTCGTCCTGCAGCAGGTTTTTCAGGTAGAGTCCATAGCCGCTCTTTTCCAGCGGCTGCGCCAGCGCCAGCAGTTGCTCCGCACTGATGTACCCCTTGCGGAAGGCCACTTCCTCGGGGCAGGCAATTTTCAGCCCCTGTCGCTCCTCGACCACGCGGATGAAATTGGCGGCATCCAGCAGGGAATTGTGGGTGCCGGTATCCAGCCAGGCGGTACCGCGACTCATCACTTCGACGCGCAGGTCGCCCCGCTCCAGGTAAATCTTGTTGATATCGGTGATTTCCAGCTCGCCGCGATGGGAAGGGCGTACCGACTTGGCGATATCGACCACGTCGTTGTCATAGAAATACAGGCCGGTAACCGCGTAGTGTGAGCGCGGGCGAGCCGGCTTTTCCTCGATATTCTCGGCGATGCCGTTCTTGTCGAAGCTGACTACCCCGTAGCGCTCCGGGTCGTGCACATAGTAGGCGAACACCGAGGCGCCGGTATCGCGGCTGGCGGCGCTGGTCAGCTTTTGGGAAAAGCCGCCGCCGTAGAAGATGTTGTCGCCCAGCACTAGGCTCGCCGGAGCATTACCGATGAACTCCTCCCCCAGAATGAAGGCCTGGGCCAGTCCGTCCGGGCTGGGTTGCACTGTATAGCTGATGTTGATGCCCCAGTTCGAGCCATCCCCAAGCAGTTCCGCGAAAGCGGTCTGGTCGCGCGGGGTGGTGATGACCAGGATGTCGCGGATGCCGGCCAGCATCAGCGTGGCCAGCGGATAGTAGATCATCGGCTTGTCATAGACGGGCATCAGTTGCTTGCTGACGGTGCTGGTCAGCGGGTGCAGGCGGGTGCCTGACCCACCCGCGAGGATGAGGCCCTTGTAGGCTTTGACGGTCATCGGAAGTCTTCCTGGCTGCAAACGCGTGAGTATAGCGGCTTAGGTGCGAGGCTGGCGACCAGTGGTCCCGCCTCGCCCTGCCGATTTTTTAAGGGGTGGATTTTTGACCAGTAGCTGATTAAAATCTAGCCCCTTTTGCCGGGAGTTTTTCGGTAAGGCGTGCCCAACAGGCACCGCTGCTCCAGAGCCAGCGCCATAACCCCGCGTATTTTTACTTATACGACACATAAGAGGACGCCACTATCCGGCATCTTGGAACAGTGCAGGCAAAACCAGGGCCAGCGACCAGCGCGCCGGGTCGTCCTGTGTCGGCGGCTGCGCCGGAACGCCCGCTGCGTATTGCACTGCTGGGCTATCGCAGCCAGCCCCACGGCGGGGGTCAGGGCGTGTATATGCGGTACCTGAGCAAGGCGCTGGTCGAGGCCGGACATGCGGTGGATGTGATTTCCGGGCCACCCTATCCGCACCTGGACCCCCGCGTTCGCCTGATCAAGTTACCCAGCCTCGACCTGTTCGAAAACGGGTTGCGTTCGCTGCGCCCCCATCACCTGAAGTCCCTGACCAATGTCATCGAGTGGCTGAGCCAGTTGACCGGCGGTTTTGCCGAGCCCTATACCTTCGGGCGCCGCGCCGTAAAGTATTTGCGCCAGCACGGCCATAACTACGACCTGATCCACGACAACCAGAGCCTCAGCTACGGCATGCTGCAGATCCAGAACATGGGTCTCCCCCTCGTGACGACGGTCCACCACCCCATCACCAGCGACCTGCGCATTGCCCTCAGCGCGGCGCGCAACTGGAAAGAGCGCCTGTTTATTCGTCGCTGGCACTCCTTCCTGAACATGCAGAAGAAAGTGATCAAGCAACTGCGCAACATCGTCACGGTGTCGGACTGTTCGCGCCAGGATATTGCCCGGGATTTCGGCCTGCAGCCCGCCGGCATCAGCCTGGCGCACAATGGCATCGACATCGAGGTATTCAAGCCGGTACCCGGCGTGCAGCGTAATCCCCTGCGCCTGATGGCGACCTGTTCGGCCGATCAGCCGCTGAAAGGGCTGCGTTACCTGCTCCACGCCTATGCCCGGCTGCTGCAGCGCTATCCGAACCTGGAGTTGCTGCTGGTCAGCAAACCCAATCCCGGCGGCAAGACGGAGCGGCTGGTGCAGCGCCTGGGTCTCGCGGATAAAGTCAGGTTCGTCAACGGTATCAGCACCGAGCAGATGGTGCGGTATTACGCGGAGGCGGCGATCGCGGTCGTGCCGTCGGTGTACGAAGGCTTCGGCCTGCCCGCCGGTGAAGCGATGGCCTGCGGCGTGCCCGTGGTCTCCACCGATGGCGGCGCGCTACCGGAGGTGGTCGGCGATGCGGGCATGATTGTCCCGGCGAAGAACGTGGAGGCTTTGGTCGCGGCCATTGACGCGCTGCTGCGGGATCCGCAGGCCCGCGACGAACTGGGCGCGCGCGGCCGGCAGCGCATTGAAAAGCACTTCTGCTGGCACGTGTGCGCCCGGCAGATGACGGATTACTATCGACAGGTGCTGGCCCATGAAAACGGTTGATTTTACCCGGCTGCCCCTGGCGACCGGCGATGTCGTGCTGGACCTCGGTTGCGGGGAGGGCGGCATGTCATCAGCGCTTACGTCGAAGCGAACGTTCACTCCATCGGGGTCGACCTGTCGCTGAACGATCTCAAGACGACCCGCGAGCGCTTCACGAGCTTCGCCGAGCCGGGCAACGAGGCCAAGTCGTTTGGACTCTCGTCCGCCAGCGCCATGAACCTGCCCTTCGCCGACAACACATTCGACAAGGTCATTTGCTCCGAGGTGCTTGAGCACATACCCGATTACCGCGGCGCCCTGCGCGAGATCGAGCGCGTGCTCAAGCCCGGCGGCCTGTTCTGCGCCAGCGTGCCGCGCCGCTGGCCGGAAAAAATCTGCTGGGCGTTGAGCGAGGGCTACTACAAGGTACCGGGTGGCCACCTGCGTATTTTCCGCGGCAGCGAGCTGCGCCGGGAAATAGAGCATCTGGGCTTCACCCATTACTATCGCCACTGGGCGCACGCCCTGCACGTACCCTTCTGGTGGTTGAAGTGCCTGTTCTGGCAAAGCCGGGACACCAACTGGCTGGTGCGGCAGTATCACCGCCTGCTGGTTTGGGACCTGATGAAGAATCCGGCGCTGACCCGGATACTGGAGAAGAGCATGAACCCGATCATGGGCAAGAGCGTCGTGATGTATTTTCGCAAGGAGGCCGCGTCATGAGTGGGCTGTACCTCAGCCGGGGACTGTTTCCCGAGGAGTTCCTGCGACCGACGGTGAACTTTATTCTCGATTGCCAGCGAAAAAGCGGCGAAATTCCCTGGTTCGAGGGCGGCTACACCGATCCCTGGGATCACGTCGAATCCGCCATGGGCCTGTCCATCGGTGGCGAACTCGACGCGGCCCGCAGAGCCTACGACTGGCTGGCGGGGATGCAGCTGGAGGACGGCAGCTGGTGGGCCTCCTATCGCGGGCAGGAAGTCGACAACGCCAATCGGCGCGAATCCAATTTTGTCGCCTACATCGCGACCGGCGTCTGGCACCACTACCTCATCAGCGGCGACACCGAATTCCTGCGCAGCCTGTGGCCCACGGTCGACAAGGCGATCGGTTTCGTGCTGTCCCTGCAATCCGAGCACGGTGAAATCGACTGGGCCGTAGACGGCGCCGGCAAACCCAAGGGCGACGCCCTGGTGACCGGCTGCAGTTCCATCTACAAGAGCCTCGAATGCGCGCACAACATCGCGGTGACGCTGGGCGAGGAGCGCGCGCACTGGCTGGCGGCCCGCACCCGGCTGGGTAAGGCCCTGCGGCACAAACCGGAGCGCTTCGATCGCACCTGGGAGAGCAAGTCGCGCTACTCCATGGACTGGTTCTACCCGGTGCTGGCCGGTGTGTACACGGGCGCTGACGCCCGCGCGCGGCTGGCCGCCCGCTGGGATGAATTCGTGGAAGACGGGTTGGGTTGTCGCTGCGAGAAGCAGCAGCCCTGGGTGACGATTGCCGAGACCTGTGAACTGGTGATGGCGCTGCTGGCGGCGGGCGATCACGCCCGGGCGGTGGAAGTGTACAGCTGGCTGCAGCAGTGGCGCACCAGTGACGGCTCCTACTGGACGGGTTACCAGTTGGTCGAAGACCTGCTGTGGCCGGACGAGAAACCCACCTGGACCGCCGGGGCAATCCTGCTGGCAGCGGACGCGCTCACCAAGCACACGTCGGCTTCCGGGCTGTTCTGCAGCGTGCAGTTGCTGGACGAGCGGGCGGACGCCCGCGAGCGCCGTATCCTGGTCGATTAACCGGTTTGAGTGCGCGCTACAAACGCCGCAGCAAACCCAGGCTGTTGACCCGCCCCAGGTTTTCAAACAGGCCTGAAGCGAGGGCCAGGCGGTAGATCGCGTAGGGCGCCTGCCCGCCCGCGTGGGCATTCTCGAACAGGTCGTGAATCGCCAGCACACCGCCGCGCATCAGGTGCGCTGTCCAGCAGCGGTAATCCGTCAGCGCGGCGTCGAGGCTGTGTCCGCCGTCGATGAACACCATCGCCAGGGGCGTGTGCCAGTGCCGCGCCGCTGCTTCCGACCCGGCCACCACGGGCACCACCACCTCATCCAGTCCCGCGCGGCGGATATTGCGACGGAACTCACGGAAGGTGTCCATCACGCCTTCTCCCGCATCGTACAGTTCGGGGTCGTGGAAAAATTCACCCTGCTGGTGTTCTTCGGAGCCCCGGTGGTGATCCAGCGCGAATACCGTACTGCTGTTGCTGCGGCAGGCCAGCCCGAGGTAGATCGTGGATTTACCACAGTAACTGCCGATTTCCAGCACCGGCCCATGGACGCTGGCGTCCAGCGCGTGCCGGTACAGGGCCTGGGCTTCATCGTCCGCCAGGAATCCCTTGATCTGGTCGATGTCGGCGGGCAGGTCGGGAATCATGGCGGGCGGCTCTGGCTTGCGGTTACGGTGGGGTGAGCGAGCACCACGCCGTACCGTCACGGTTTGATCTATTTGGGTGCCGTCACCGAGGTGGCTGTCGGCGCCGTGGGCGGTACGAGGAACGTATCCAGCCTGAGGACGTCGCCGGGACTGAGCAGGCCGGCCTGTTCCTTCAGGCGCATCATGTTGAGAATATAGTCGTACCGGCTGTTGGCGTAATCGCGCTCGGCGCTGTACAGCGTGTTCTGCGCGTTCAGTACGTCCACCACGTTGCGGGTGCCGACCTCGTAGCCTGCCTGCGTCGCATCCAGTGAACTCCTGGAGGAAACGATGCTCTGCTTGCGCGCGGCGATCCGCGACACGTCGCTGAGTACCGTCATGTGCAGCGAGCGGGTGTTGGTGACCGTATTGCGCGTCAGGTTGATGAGGTTTTCCTTCGCTGCGTTATATTGCTGGGCGGACTGGCGCCGGTTGGCGCTGATCGCGCCGCCGCTGTAGAGGGGCACGCTGATCCGGACTTGCCACATGCTTTCGTCCTGGTTGCTGTCCGGCGGGCTGGTGATGCCGTTATTCGGCTCGGATTTGACGGTGCCGCTGACGTCGTAGTTGGAATACTCGTAGCCGCCGGTAATCTTGGGCATGTGCTCCATCTTGTAGGATTTCGCGGTCTGGCGCGCCGCTTCTTCCTGGTAGCGGGCAGCCTGCAGCTGGAAGTTGTTCGCCAGCGAGAAATCGACCCAGGCCGCGCGATCAATCGGGTCTGGCGGCAGGATCCGGAAATCGTCCACCAGCACGTTGAGGTTGTGCTGGGGCTGGCCGGTCAGCACCGAAAGACGCTCCAGTGCCACGGAAACATTGTTCTCGTCGACAATCCGGTTGACCTGCGCCAGGTCCCTGGCCGCCTGCGCCTCGTAGACATCGGTAATGGCGATCAGGCCCACCTCGAAACGCTGCTGCGTCTGCTCCAGCTGGCGCTCGAAGGCGCGTTCCTGCGCCTGCGACGCCGCCAGGTTGTCCTGCGCGCGCAGCACCAGCAGGTAAGCCTCCACCACCCGGACGATCAGGTTCTGCTGGTTCGCGGCGAAGGTGGCCTCGGCCTCCTTGGTCACTTCCTTGCCGGATTGGAACGTGAACCACGCGGAGAGGTCGAACAGTGACTGGTTGAGTGAAACCACGTAGCCGTCCGTGTCGGTATTACGCTTGGTCGCGACATCGGCAATCTCGATGCCGGTACCCCTGAAAATCGGGCCCAGCGCGTCGGTATCGCCATCGGAATGTCGGTAGGAGTAGGCGGTGGATAACTGCGGCAGCAGCGCGGCCCGGGCCAGGTTCTCGGTTTCCCGGTTGGCCAGGTAGACCGCTTCTTCAGCCTTGATCTGGGCGTCGTTTTCCAGCGCCAGCTCGTAAATATCGCGCAGTGAGTCCGCCTGTAAACCGACAGAGGAGAGAAATAGTGCCAGCGACGACAGCGCGACAACCAGATTTTTCATGCAATAATCCCCAAGGGGTTGTAGCCATTTTTGTACGCAGCAGTTTAACAGCCTCTCGCGTGTGATGCATACATCGAAACTGTAATGAAAAGGTGCAGTTATACGTGGATTGTGCCATCTTAGATGGCAGCCCCGCGACAGAAAGGGGGCAAGTATTTGTTCGTATCCTGACGTGTATTTTTTGGACTTTACGGGAAAGAAATCCGGAACTGGTTGTGCAGACAAAGCAGACGAAAAAACCCTTCAAGCTGGACCTGACGGAACTGCACGCGGTTTGTGAGGCCAACTATGCGCGCCTGTTGCGCCTGTTCCCTGATTACGAAACCCGCAATTTTCACCAGCTGCTGGTCGGCGCGGCGCAAGTGCGCCTCACGGTGATCGAGCGTTGCCGCTACACCACGATTTTCCGTGTGCACCAGCAGCGGGCCGAATCCCGCTGGCTCGGCCGGTGGCGCGTGGAGGTACGGGCCTACCACGATGTCCGCATGCTGGAAGTGGGAATGTTCCAGTCCCACCGCCAGGTCGCGGCGCGCTACCAGTATCCCAACAAGCAGATGTTCGCGCAGGATGAAAAATACCAGCAGAACCGCTTCCTGGCGGATTGGCTGGAACACTGCCTGCAGAACGGGCGTGCCGCGGTCGCCATCGAAGCGCCCGAAACGGACGCCTGATCCGGTTAATCGCGCCATCCCCATGCCTCATTCCCGACACAGCATTCAATCTGTCGACGCCCGGGACGAGGTCGTCCACGTCGTACAGTTGACCGATACGCACCTGTGCCGCACCCGCGGCGGCACCCTGCTGGGGATGGATACCGATCACTCGTTACAGGCGGTGATCGATCTCGTGAAAAAGGAACGGGCCACGGTGGACCTGCTGCTGGGCACCGGCGATCTGGCCGACGGCGGGGCGCCGGGTGCCTATGACCGATTGCAGGTCTATTTCGACCAGCTGACCCCGGCCAATTACTGGCTGCCGGGCAACCACGACAGCCGCCAGGCGATGGAGGGCGCCGCCACCAGCGCCGCGCGCCTGTGCAAGGAAATTCGCGCCGGTCGCTGGCAGATCCTGCTACTGGACTCGCAGGTGCCCGGTCAGGTGGGCGGTGAACTGGGCGAGACGGAACTGGCACTGCTGGACGAGGCGCTGGGCAGCGCCGCCGGGCAGGGGCTGAACACGCTCGTGTGCCTGCACCACCAGCCCGTGCCGATAGGCTGCGGCTGGCTGGATGAGCAAATGGTTGCCGACGCCGATGCGTTCTTTGCCGTGCTGGACCGCTACCCCGGCGTCCGGGGCGTGTTGTGGGGACACGTCCACCAGGAAATCGACAGGGAGCGCAACGGCGTGCGCCTGCTGGCCTCCCCCTCTACCTGTGTGCAGTTCGCCGCGGGTTGTGAGAACTTCAAGGCCGACGACCGCCCGCCGGGCTACCGCTGGCTGGCCCTGCACGGCGACGGCCGCGTGGAAACCGGCGTGTCGCGGGTCTGGGACACGCAGTTCGTGGTCGAACTCGATTCCGGCGGCTACTTATAGCTCGCCTTGCCCCGGCCGCGTTGTACAATGGGCGCAGTCGTACCTCCCTGCAACACGTGAAAAGTTATCGCAATGAGCCAATACACCGCCGAAGACATTGAAGTCCTTACGGGGCTGGAGCCGGTGCGCAAACGCCCCGGCATGTATACCGACACCACGCGCCCCAACCACCTCGCCCAGGAGGTCATCGACAACAGCGTCGACGAGGCGCTGGCGGGGCACGCCAGCGAGATCGACGTCAGCCTGAACAAGGACGGTTCCGTGACCGTGTCCGACAACGGCCGCGGTATGCCGGTGGACCTGCACCCGCAGCAGGGCAAGCCGGGGGTGGAAGTCATACTCAGCACACTGCACGCCGGGGGCAAGTTCTCCGACAAGAACTACCAGTTCAGCGGGGGCCTCCACGGTGTGGGGGTATCGGTCGTCAATGCCCTGTCCAGCGCGCTCGAAGTCCTGATTCGCCGCGATGGCAACGTGTACCGCATG
>JAWKZM010000016.1:0-64786 GCA_041395965.1 Halioglobus sp. | reverse complement strand
GCTGGCGGTCGGTTCAGGAGGACGACCGCCGCAACCATCGCGATAGTGAGATTCGCCGCCAGAAAGCCGGCGAGCATGCGCGTGCGGGGTGACATGGTCAACGCGGGTCGAAGAACATTTCCCGTGTCAGGAAGGTGTAGTCCCCTTCTATCACCATCAGGGTAATCAACACGGCGATCGCGCTCAGTGGCAGCAACAGCACGTATTTCAAAGCGAGTCGCTCCCAGGCGACGTGCATGAAGATTGCGATAATAAGTCCGGCTTTCAAAAACATGAAAATCAGTATTAAGGACCAGCGCAGGTAGCCGTGCAGGTGAAAAAAGTCGACCAGGTAGGAGAAGGTACTCAGGACGAACAACAGTAACCAGATCTTCAGGTAGATACCGATGGGATGTTGCTGGCCGGCAGTTTCACTCATGACTTCACCTCACCACAAATAGAAAAATGCGAAGATAAATACCCAGACCAGATCGACGAAGTGCCAGTAGAGCCCGGCAATTTCTACGATGGCGTAACCCTTGTCCTCGTAAAATCCACGGCCCACCCGGCGCGCAATGATGCTCAGGTAAATGACGCCGGCGGTTACATGCATGCCGTGGAAGCCTGTGATCATGAAGAATGTCGACCCGAACTGCGCCGAACCCATTGGGTTGCCCCAGGGGCGCACGCCTTCCTCGAGGATCAGCTTGCTCCACTCAAATGCCTGCATGCCGACGAAGGAAGCTCCCAGCATGGCGGTGGCGGCCATGAGCATGACGGTCCTGCGTTTGTCACCACGGTAGGCAAAATTCACCGCCATCGCCATGGTGCCGCTGCTGGTGATAAGCACAAAGGTCATTATCGCGATGAGAATCAGCGGCAGGTGGTGACCGGCTATCTCCAGGGCAAACACTTCACTCGGGTTGGGCCAGGTGGCTGTCTGCGAAAGTCGAACATTCATGTAGCCGGTGAGAAATATGCTGAAGATAAACGTGTCGCTGAGCAGGAAGATCCACATCATCAACTTGCCCCATGGCACGTCGAAGGCCTGCTTGTCCGCCGACCAGTCCGCCACCAGTCCGTTCAGGCCCGGTGCAGTGTAACTCGTAGTCTTGTCAGTCTGGATCGTCATGGTGTGTCTCTCAGAATCCGCACAGTGCAGCGAGTGAATTGATGGTTTCCGGCCGGCTCGTCAGTAGCGCGAACAGCACCAACCAGACACCGAGAAGGAAATGCCAGTACGTCGTGCACAGCTGCAGGGGTGCGGTAAGAGACTCGGGATCGTTGTCATACCACACGCGAAAGACCACATTGGATAACACCACCAGTCCGCCCACGAGATGCAGCCCGTGAATCCCCGTTAACAGGTAGAAGTAACTGTTGGCGGGGTTGCCGGCGAGTAAAAGCCCATGGACTGCAGGTGCAGCCACAGGTCAGAATTGCGCGACCAGGAACAGGATGGTGAAAAATACGGCGGCACTGATGCCCGCCACGGTCAAATTCAGTTTACCGCTGCGAGTCCCCCCAGGCCAATCTGAATGGCGAGACTCGCGCAGCCCAGCAGCGCCGTGTTGAACCACAGGCGCGATGGATTGGTGAAGGGTTGCCACGTGGACCTGCCAGGGCTTCGAAATCCGGGTACTGTGAACGCGACAGGAAGGTGATTATGAACAGAAAGAACAGGACGCCGATAACGGCCAGCAGGAAACGTAACATAACCCTGGCGGCGGCGGCAGGATCTGGTCCGCCATACTGGGCCGGCAGTAGCGGCGGCCGTCGGGTGCAGCCGGTTTATCACGCAGCATTCTGAGGATATTCATGACTGAACCTCGTGGTGATCGCCAGCGGTCTGCTCGGATGCGCTGACCGGGTGATTCTGGGGGATAAAATCCTTTTCGGCGCCAGGTACACTGTAGTCATATGCCCAGCGGTATACCTGTGGCAGTTGAGGCCCCCAGTTGCCGTGACGCGGCGGCACATCCGGTGTTTGCCACTCCAGGCTGGTGGCTCCCCAGGGGTTATGGCCGGCCGGTTTGCCGTGGCGCAGGCTCCAGAACATGTTGTACAGAAAGATCAATTGGCTGGCCCCGACGATCAGCGCCGAGATTGTGATGCTGGCGTTCAGGCTTTGTGCCGATTCCGGTATGAAGCCCGTTGATCCCATCGCGAAGTAGCGCCGTGGCACCCCGAGGAATCCCAGGTAATGCATCGGCAGGTAGATTGCATAGGTCCCCAGGAAAGTGAACCAGAAGTGGATCTTGCCCAGTTTTTCGTTAAACATTCTTCCGTCATCAGCGGGTACCAGTGGTAGATTGCGGCGAACAAAACCATGATGGGAGAAACGCCCATGACCATGTGGAAGTGGGCGACTACGAAATACGTGTCGGACAAGGGCAGGTCAACCGTGACATTGCCGAGGAACAGGCCCGTTAGTCCGCCGTGGGTAAAAGTGAAGATAAAGCCGATGGCGAAGAGCATCGGTACGGTCAGGTGAATATTGCCCCGATACAACGTGAGTATCCAGTTATACACCTTGATCGCGGTGGGAACGGCGATGATCAGCGTCGTCGTGGCGAAGAAGAAACCAAAAGTCGGGTCCATGCCACTGACATACATGTGGTGTGCCCAGACGAAGAAGCTGAGGCCGCCAATGATGACTATCGCCCACACCATCATGCGATAGCCAAAGATATTCTTGCGGGCGTGGGTGGCCAGCACGTCAGACACCATACCGAACGCCGGGAGGGCGACGATGTAAACCTCGGGGTGTCCGAAAAACCAGAACAGGTGCTGGAACAGTATCGGACTGCCGCCCGAGTAGTTCACGGTTTCGCCCAGCGATACCAGCGCCGGCATGAAAAAGCTGGTGCCCAGCGTTTTGTCCAACATCATCATGATGGCGCTGACCAATAGCGCCGGGAAGGCCAACAGGCCCAGCACCGTTGCGGTAAAGATTCCCCAGATTGTCAGGGGCATGCGCATCAGGGTCATACCGTGGGTACGTGCCTGCAAAACCGTTGTGACGTAGTTGAGCCCGCCCATCGTGAAGGCAACAATGAATATCGCCAGGGACGCCAGCATGAGAATGATGCCCCAGTCATGTCCCGGCGTTCCCTGCAGGATCGCCTGCGGAGGATAGAGGGTCCAACCCGCCCCGGTTGGTCCCCCCGGCACGAAAAAGCTTGCCAGCAGGACAATAACCGACAACAGGTAGGCCCAGTAGCTCAACATGTTCATGAAGGGAAAGACCATGTCGCGTGCGCCGACCATCAGCGGAATCAGGTAATTGCCGAAGCCGCCAAGCAGCAGGGCGGTCAGGAGGTAGATCACCATGATCATGCCGTGCATGGTGACAAATTGCAGATAGTCGCTGGGATTGATGAAATCGAAGGAGTCCGGAAATCCCAATTGCAGCCGCATCATGCCCGAGAGAACCAGCGCAACCAGCCCGACGAAAACCGCGGTGAGGCCGTACTGTATGGCGATCACCTTGTGATCCTGGCTGTAGACGTACTTGGTGATGAACGTCTGCGGATCATGTAGATGATCGGGCTGGTCGGCGATGGCCACGTTTTGCATGCTGTTCTTCCTCGGTTGCTTGTGCCTCTTCGCTGTCCCTGCGCCTGGTCAGAGCGTGTTCACGTACGCGAGTAAATCGTTGATTGACTGCTCGTTCTGTAGTGAGCGGGCCATTAGTACCATCTGGTGTCCGTAGGTATCCCCCACATTGGCGCCGCGAACTCCGGTACGAAAATGCTCCAGCTGCCGTTTCAGGTACCAGTCCTCCTGCCCGGCCAGAGGCGGTGCCTGCAGTGCGTAATTTCCTGCGCCGCGGCTCCGTGACAGGCTCCGCAGGTGTTGAAATAGTGGGCGCCTTTCTGCGGGTCGCCGCTGAGTGTGGCCGTGGTCGGCCCGGGATCAAGTGTGTCGATGTAAGCGGTGACATTGCGAATGGCCGCCGCGTCCGGCAGCATGCCCGCCATGGGCGCCATCTGGCGCCCGAATTCGTCCGCTGGTGCAGCGCCGCGGATGCCCTCCCGGAAATGCTCGACCTGCCGCGCTATGTACCAGGCTGGCAGGATGGCGAGATTGGGCGCGTTCATCGCCACGCTGCCTTCTCCTTTCTGGCCGTGGCAGGCGGCGCAGGCTGCATAGCTTGCCTGACCTGCGACCGGGTTACCGGGTGGTATGGCTTGCAGTTCGCTCCAGGTCGGCTGCCGTGCCAGCCAGTTGTCAAAATCGACCTGCTGATCGACCACCACGTGGCCCCGCATGGTGTAATGCGCGATGCCGCACAGTTCCATGCACAGGATGTCGAACGTGCCGGTGCGGGTCGGCGTCAGCCAGACATATGTCACCATGCCCGGCACCAGGTCCATCTTCACGCGAAATTGTGGTACGGCGAAGTCGTGCAGGACATCCTTGGAACGCAGCAACAGTTTGACCGGGCGGTCGAGGGGGAGGTGGAGTTCGTTGCTGTCGACCAGAATGTCATCATTCCCGGCCGGATCACCGGGGCTCATGCCAAACGGGTTATCGGGGCCGACAAAACGCGCATCCACCTCGCCCAGTACACCGTCGGCCCCGGGAAAGCGGAAACTCCACTGCCACTGGGCACCGACAACCTCGACTTCATCAGCGTTCTCCGGGACATCGACAAAGTCCGCCCATACCACCAGTCCCGGCGCCAGCATGGCGGCCACGCCAATCGTCGTGATCGCTATCAGCCAGGTTTCAAGCTTCTTGTTTTCAGGTTCATAATGCGAGCGGCGGGCGGGGTCGTGTCGAAAGCGAAAAATGGACCAGGCCATGAACAGGTTTACTGCAACAAAGACAAAGCCGGTGATATAGAGCGTGACGGCAATCGTGGTGTCGATCGTTCCCCAGTTGGAGGCAACCGGGGTCATCCACCAGGGGCTCAGCCAGTGAAACAGCAGTGAACCCGCGACCAGCAATACCAGAGCGATAACCAGCTTCATATATCTACCCTTATAATTTTTATCGGGTGATTTTCAGCGCGCCAGACAGACCTCCGTTCTTGTCACAGTACTACTTAGATTGCGCTCAGGGCGCGGTCTGCATGAATCGTGCAAATTTGTTTTGTGCGCCAACCACCCAGCGTGGAGTCGAACTTCCCTCGCCTGCATCCTGGAGCTTGGGATGTGCACTCACGACGCTTGCCAAAATGCTTTCCTGCCCAGCGTCCACGTCGACGAACAGGACATGCTTGCCCTGCCTGAGGTCTTTCTGGAATCGCTTGAACTCGCTGTGCGGCTCCTGTATTCCGATCAGGCCGCCTTCCCAGGTACAGAAGCCCAACACTATGACCGCCAGGAAGATGGCGGGTACCCAGGTGTAGGTCTCCGTCAGCCCGGATTTCCAGGCCAGCAGCAGTACCACCGCCGCACCAATGGCGCCGATAACGGCACCGAGTTCTGTGCCCTTTACCACATCCTTCTTGAGTACGGCTTCCACCTTGTGCAGATTGTGCAGATCGACACCCGAGTCGTCTTCGCTGAGCACGTGGATCTGCGGCGTGGTGACACCGGCTTCCTGTAGTTGTTTCTCGATGATCTCCAGATCGTCGAGGTCGTCGCTGATGTAGTAATGACGTTTCATAATCCGCTTCCCTGTTGTTCCTGTTGGTCTTATTGGTTGAACGTTCGAAACCCGGTGCAGCCCAACGTCGAATCGTTACCGGTTCCGACGTGTGGGCGTGGCAGCATTACCTCCCCCCGCCTTGCGCCGGAAATGCCAGACCGGCAGCATTGCACCTCCTGTTCCGACATTCGGTTCGAGTATAGCACTGGCGATTTGCTTATCTAGCGGCAGTGTCGCGGGGCTGGAAAAGCAGGGATTTTTTTATCCTCATAAGAACTATTGCAGCTAGTGCATTAGCGCTCAATCGCATAAAAAACGGCGAAAGCGCGAAGGTGACCGGAAATTTCTGCCCCGGAAGCGTCAGCAGCAGGCGTTTCTAAGACTGTTTCGCTACAAGCAGTTTGCTTGATAGATGAATTGTGATTAAGACGCCTGCACCTTCAGGATGATCTTGCCCATGTGCTGGCCGCTCTCCATATGGGCGTGGGCCTGCTCCACCTGGTCCAGCGCATAGATACTGTCAATGAGCGGTTTGATCCTGCCGCTTTCCAGCAGGGGAAATACCCGGGCCATGATCTCGCGCACCATGACGGCCTTCTGGGCAAACGTCTGGGCGCGCAAGGTAGAGGCAGTCATGGTGATACGCTTCATCAACAGCGGCGCGAAATTGACCTCCGCCTTGAAGCCGTTCATGTAGGCGATGTTGACTATGCGGCCTTCCGGCGCGGCGAGATTGAGGTTCTTCTGGATGTAGTCGCCGCCGATCATGTCGAGTATGACGTTTATGCCGTTGCCGAGTCCCTGGTCCCGCAGGACGGACTCAAAGTCCTGCGTCTTGTAATTGATTGCCCGCGTTGCGCCCCGCGCTTCCAGTGCGAGGCATTTCTCGTCACTGCCGGCGGTGGTGTAGACCTCCGCACCCAGGGCGGCACACATCACCACTCCCATTGTCCCGATGCCGCTGGCACCGCCGTGAATCAGGACTTTTTCCCCGGGCTGCAGGGCGGCGCGCTGGAACAGGTTGTGCCAGACCGTGAGAAGCGCCTCGGGCAGGGCGGCAGCCTCGCCCTTGCTGAAACCTGTGGGTATGGGCATACACTGGCCGGCAGGGGCAACGGCGTACTCGGCGTAGCCGCCACCGTGGGTTAAGGCGCAGACGCGGTCGCCTGCCTGCCAGGCCCCGGCGTTTTTGCCGACTGCCTGTACCGTGCCAGCCACTTCCAGGCCCATGATGGGAGAGGCGTCTTCAGGTGGAGGGTAAAGCCCCTTGCGCTGCAGCAAATCGGCCCGGTTGATCCCGGCGGAATGTACCCTGATCAGGACATCGTCGGGTCCGGGTTTTGGTACGCTCCCGAGCGCTATGCTGAGGTGATGATTTTCCGGATTGATCGCGACATAGCGACACTGCTCGGGAAGGTGGGCTGACTCGGTCATCGGTGGGCAATCCTGTGGTCGTTACCGCGCGGGATACTGCGCGGCGTGGTTGCGTGGTCGATACGCCACATTCTAGGCTGATTGCACATGGATTGCGCCACTTTCCAGCCGCGCCGCTATCTGCTCGTCGCTGAAACCGAATTCCCGCAGCACCGTTTCGGTGTGCTCCCCGATCGCGGCGGCGCAGCTGCGAACTTCTCCCGGCGTGCGACTGAAGCGCGGCGCCGGCGCCGGTTGCCAAACCTCGCCGTCGTCGATAAACGTGCCACGGGCGCGGTGGTGCGGGTGGTGGCGAACCTCGCCCATGGACAATACCGGTGCGTAGCAGACGTTTGCGCCGGTGAAGACCGCATCCCACTCATCCCGGGTCCTGCCCCGGATGATGCCGGCCATTCTCTCCTTCATCTGCGGCCAGTTCGCCATGTCGAACTGGTTTTCAAAGTGCTGCGCGTCCTCGCCCAGCTTGTCCAGCAGGGCGGCATAAAACTGGGGCTCGATCGAACCCAGTGAGATGTACTTGCCGTCCGCGGTTTCATAGACCTCGTAAAAGTGTGAGCCGGAGTCCAGCACGGGTTGGTGCCGCGCTCGTCGGACCAAGAAGCCGACCTGGTTGGCGGCGAAAGTGCTCGCCATCAGGGTGGCGGCGCCGTCTATCATGGCCGCGTCGACCACCTGTCCCGCACCGGAGTTTTTCGCTTCCAGCAGGGCGCAGACCATGCCGTAGGCCAGCATCAGGCCCCCGCCGCCGAAATCGCCGACCAGGTTGAGCGGGATGGCCGGCTTCTCCCCGGCCCGGCCGATGGGGTGCAATGCGCCACTGAGCGCTATGTAGTTAATGTCGTGGCCGGCTTCCCGGGCCATTGGACCCTCCTGGCCCCAGCCGGTCATGCGCCCGTAGACCAGCGCCGGGTTGCGGTCCAGGCACACATCCGGCCCCAGTCCGAGCCGCTCCATAACCCCCGGGCGATTTCCCTCCAGCAGGGCGTGGGCGCTTGCCACCAGCGTCAGCACCGTGTCGACCCCGTCGGGGTGCTTGAGGTTGATGCCGATGCAGCGCTTGTTGCGGTTCAGGAAATCCAGTTTCCGGGTTGTGCGCGGCGGCGAACAGGCTGCCGCCGGGGCGCTCGACCCGAATGACATCGGCACCCATATCCGCCAACAGCATCGCGGCGAAAGGCCCCGGGCCGATGCCAGCGATTTCAATTCACCGTCAGTCCCCGCAGTGGTCCCATCGTGCAATCCCCATGTCATGCCGTGGCCGACAGGGTGCCGTGATTAGCTGGCGGCCGCTGACGCGGCGGGTCTTACGGGTTGTCCTTGCAGATCAGGCGCTCAAACATCACCCGGGCCTCTTCGAGCTTGGCGAAGATCGGGTAGTCACTGTTCATGGCCCAGCTGATCGTGAGCATATTGAGCGTACCAACGACCATGGCGGCAAGGATTTCCGGCGAAAAGTCCGTTTGTACGTCCCCCAGTTCCACCCCCGCGGCAATCAGGCGGATAAAGCTCGCCATGGCGCTGTCGCCGATTTCCCGCTGTCGTTCGGTATCTTCGGCAAAGGTAGAGGGAGCCAGCAGGATCAACTGGCGATCAATCTCCTCGTACCCGGCGAAATTGGATTCGATGTAGTCGATCATCGCTTCCAGCCGATCGCGGGTGGTGCGGTGATTGTTCATCAGCAGGCGGAGCATGGGCTCCGACTGGTCATAGAGCCTGGAAATGCCGAGGCCGCCCAGCAGGGAGTGCTTGTTGGGAAAGTGGCCATAAAAAGTGCGACGGGCGACATCGGCCTGCACACAGATCTGTTCGATGCTGGTGTCCTCGATGCCCTGCTCCCGGAACAGCCGGTAAGCGGCCTCGATACGGGAACGGATCTCCTGTTTGCGCTTCTCGCGGCGCCCCGGGGGCGCCTCTGCGGTGGTCATGAAATTTCCGTAAGACGGTTGCAATCGCCTTTGCATTAAACTATTTTGTATACAAATGTGCAAGTTTGCTCATTTGGGAAGGTATTGCCTTTCCGCCGCGAACTGTATTGAGAGTGTGTCGAATGTCTGAACGTATGATTGTGGTGTCCACGGACTGCCACGCCGGTTTGCCGATCGCCGATTACAAGCCCTACGTGGAGTCGAAATACCACGAGATGATGGACATGGCGGTACCCGTCACCATTGAAATGATGGAGAAAGCCGAATCCACCTTCCTGATCAAGGAGATCAACGACGCGTGGCGAGCGCCTATCCAGCGCGAGCTCACCGGCGCCTGGGACTACAAGGAACGCCTGAACATGCTGGCCAGGGACGGGATTGCCGCCGAGGTCATTTTCCCCGACGGCATCACCGAGAAAAACACGCCGCCGTTTGGCGCCGGGCTGGGCCTGTCATCCCGGGACATGGTGGCGGAGCTGCAGTGGGCCGGGGCGATGGCCCACAACCGCTGGTTGGCCGAATGGTGTGCCAATGATCCCGCGCGCCATATCGGGGTCGCCTCGATACCCCTGCTGTGGGATGTGCAACAGGCCGTCGACGCGGTCCGCTGGTGCGTGGACAATGGCCTGAGGGCGGTCATGATCCCGACGCTCTGGGGCGACCACGACCCATATCATCACATCAAGTACGATCCCTTCTGGGCTGTGTGTGAAGATCTTGAAGTGATTATTCACTTTCACTCCGGGCCAGCCCAGCACCACGAATACTTCGGCGCGGGCTTCCCGGTGGAAGACAGGCGCGACGAGTTGCCCGGCGCCATGGGCATCTATGTGTCCGAGGTGATGTGGTGGTTGTACCGACCCCTGACTTTCATGATCTGGGGCGGGGTGTTCGAGCGCTTTCCCAGGCTCAAGGCGATGATCGTCGAAGGCGGTACCATGTTCATGCTACCGCCCTGGTTGCGCCTGATGGACTTTCATTACACGGAGGGGCAGATCTCCGCCAAGCTGGGCAATTTCCGCAAGCACCTGTCCCTCAAGCCCAGCGAGTACTTCCAACGCAATATCGGTATCGGCGCCTCCTGCGTGTTGCGCCCGGACCTGGACATGCGCAATGAGATCGGCCTGGAAAAGGTGATGTGGGGCAGCGATTTTCCACACCCGGAAGGCAGCTGGCCGAACACCGCACAGTACCTGAAGGACAATTTCAGTCATTTTCCCGAGGAAGATGGTCGCAAGATCCTGGGTGAAAACGCCGTGAATTTTTACGGGCTGGACCGGCAGCGGCTACAGGCAGTCGCCGATGAAATCGGACCCTCACCCGCGCTTTTCAATTAGTTATCCCGGCAACAGGAACAGCACAGTCAAAGAGGTCATATGAGTATCGTAGAAGCGTGTGAATCCAAAACCAATGTGACGCCCGAGTTTCCCATGGGCTGGTATTCCGTCGCCCGTACCCGGGGTTGCTGGTGGGTGAGGTTAAGCCGGTACAGGCGTTCGACCGTGAACTGGTGCTCTACCGTACGCGCTCCGGCGTGCCGGTGCTGCAGGACGCGTTCTGTCCGCACCTGGGCGCCCACCTTGGCGTCAAGGGCCGCGTGGTCGGCGAGTCGATTCGCTGCCCTTTCCACGGCTGGCGTTTTGGCACCGACGGCAAGTGTGAACACATTCCCTACTCCGAGGAGATCCCGGAGCGCGCGCGCATTCGCACCTGGCACTGCGAGGAAAAAAACGGCGAGATCTATATCTGGTTTCACCCGGAGAACACCCGCCCGCAGTGGGAGCTGCCGGACTTTCCGGAACTGGACGATGCAAACTGGACGTCCCCGCGCTAC
Source organism: Halioglobus sp. (assembly GCA_041395965.1). Taxonomy (GTDB): domain Bacteria; phylum Pseudomonadota; class Gammaproteobacteria; order Pseudomonadales; family Halieaceae; genus Marimicrobium. Next base: position 54,013 of record JAWKZM010000016.1, on the reverse strand, counting down.
ACCGAGTTCCTGGTGCCTGCCCACGTGCAGGATATCGCCGAAAATTCCTGTGACCCGGTGCATTTCCAGTATGTGCACGGGATGATGGATGTGCCGCCATCGGAGGTCACTATCGACGAGGACGGGCGCACCCTGCACCTGAACTCCGATGCCAGGAATGCGGACTTTCCGTCACATCTGCACGCTATCGTCTACAACCCCGGCTTCGCCAAGGTGCGCAATACCTACGGGCCCAATGCGGAGATGGTGATGTATAACAGCGCCCAGCCCATCAACCGACACGAGACGCGTATGCGCTGGACACTGACCGTGCGCCGCGAGATCGAGGATGCGGCGGGTGACGATGTCATGGACGGCATCATCGCCGGTCTCAACGACGACTACCCGATCTGGGCGAACAAGGTACACAAGCACCGACCGGTGTTTTGCAAGGAGGACAAAACGCTGGTGATGTTCCGCAAGTGGGTGCGCCAGTTCTACCTGACCTCGAAAGACAAACAGAAGTCGGCATAACCATGCAGGACTTTCGCAACAAGGTCGCGGTGATTACCGGGGGCGCCAGTGGTGTCGGCCGCTCCCTGGCCTTTGCGCTCGGTCGGCGCGGCGCGAAGATTGCCGTTGGCGATGTGGACAAGGCCGCCATGGCGCGCGTGCAGGCTGACCTGGGCGCAGAGGGCATAGGGTGCATCGTGGAATTTTGCGATGTGACGTCAGTGGCAAGCCTGAATGACCTCGCGGACAAGGCGGCGACAGCATTTGACGGCATCGACCTGGTCTTTGCCAACGCCGGCATCGGCGCGGGGGAGTCCGGCGCGATGTGGGACTATTCGGAAAAAGACTGGCAGTGGTGTTTTAACGTCAACCTCTGGGGCGTGGTCAACACGATACGCGTCTTCATGCCACGGCTGGTGGCGCAAAACAGGGAAGCGCATTTTGTGGTGACCGGCTCCGGTAACGGGGCCCTGCTGGTCTACCCGGACCAACCCATCTATACCGCCAGCAAGGCGGCGGTGCACGCTGTCACCGAGAACCTGCACTACCAGGTGCAGGCGGCGCAGAGCCCCGTCAGGGTCAGCGCGCTGTTTCCCGGTCCCCACGTGGTGGATACCGGATTGTTCAATTCCGGCCGCGTGCGTCCGCAGGAGTTGAAGAAAGAGGTCGCAGGCAACGCGTCGGGTATCAGCTCCGTTGAGGATATGAAGAAGATGTGTGCCGAGTTCGGGATAGAACTGCAGACCACACACCCGGATGAGGTCGCGGAGATGGCGTTGGCGGGCCTGCAGAAGAATGCGTTCTGGCTGCTTGCGACCACCCCCGAGACCGATGCAAAGATCCGCGCGCGAGCGGACATGATTCTCAATCGCGAGACACCGGTGCCCAACATGGTGGGTGCCTAATACAGCCACAAACAGTGATAAGGGAAAAAATATGACCAGTAATTCAGGTGCGCCCCAGGGAAACCCGGGTGATATCGTCAATTGGCCGATGCTGAAGATCCAGTACCGGACCGACCCGGACAAGATCAAGGCGTTGTTACCGCCCGGCATAGAGCCCGGTGCCAGGCCCAACGTCAATCTCACCATTTACAATTTCCCGGTGCCGGACGAACCCGAATACGGCATCGTCACCAGCGTGGACGCGAACTACAACGGCATCGCCGGCGAGTTCACCCTCGGGTATGGCATCGACCAGGAGTCGGCGATTTTTATCAGCCAGGAAACGAACGGGCAGCCCAAGTACCCCTGCACCACAGAGTTCTATCGCCTCGGCCCCCAGGTGAAGGCGCGCTGCATCCACCAGGGCTATACCTTCGTTGAATTCCAGGGGGTCTCCACCGGCCCCTCCGAGCCCGGCGAGCCCTTCGAGCAGAACGAGTGGTGGCTGAAGTATTCGCGCGCCGTGAGTGTCGGTGGCCCCGCGACCGGATTTGATTTTCCTCCCCACGTGGTGCGCGTGCGCAGTGAGTACGGCACGGCCTGGCGCGAGGAAGTCGACGGCAAACTGGTGTTGCGCGACAGTCCCTGGGATCCACTGGCCAGCCTGCTGCCCATGCGCGAACAGCTGTCCGCCTATCTGTGGTGGCCGACCTTCCTCAACCGCGAGATGACACTGGCCGGAAAACTCGATCCCAAGGGCTTCCTGCCGTTCGCCGATACCATCTCCGGTTCGCGCTGGCCGGGCACCAATGGCGGTCCGCGGCGCGGTTGATTGCCGCCCCTGAATCCCCGGGGTTGACGCTCAGGGGATTCAAACCCTTCTCCCCGTAGCGATTGCGGGGGCCGTGGCACGGCATACTTCCCTCCCGGCAAGCAGTGCGAATGCAGATTATAAAAACCTGGCTTCCCGCAGTGACCGGCATGGTCTGCTTCGGTCTTGGTTCCGGGCTCATGGGTATCTACGGGTTTTTCGTGGAACCGATTTCGCGTGAGTTCGGTGCGGGCGTCGCGCTCCTGAACCTGGGTCCGGTGGCGCTGTTGCTGGTGCCGGCGATACTCGGCGCCAGTATCGGCAGGCTGGCGGACCGCATGCCTACCCGCCGCATTCTGTTTGCGGGGGCGACTCTGGCCATGCTGTCGCTGATCGCCCTGGGACAGGCGCCGACGCTGGGACTGGTGGCGCTGGCTTTCCTGTCCTTCTCCCTCGGACTGACGCTGTACGGTCCGGTGGTAGTCAACGGCCTGATGGTCAGGATCTACCCGGGGCGCGAAGCGCGGGCGCTCGCGGTGGCCGCCATGGGGATCAGTTTCGCCGCCGCCAGCCTGCCGCCCGCGGTGGGGCACTGCTGGCGCACATGGGCTGGCGTCCCGCCCTGCAATGCCTTGCTGCGGGTGTCCTGGTGGTGTTGTTGCTGGCGATTGCAGCGGGCACGCCGCGGGACGTCGTGGGGACCTCGCCCGCCGGTGACATACGCCCGACCGGGACGCCCTATCACCATCCGGCATTCTGGCTGATCGGGCTTTGCGTGGCCATGGACTGAACGTCATGATTGTAACGGCCGTTTGTTTCCCGACCCATTTTGCCGTGCGCGGCTACAACGTGGTGCAGGTCGGCTGGTTCCTGGCGCTCTCCGGCCTGACGGGGCTGCTGGGTAAGAGTTGCCTCGCCTGGCTGGGCGACGCCGCGCGCGCCTATGCCAAATGGCTGGCGGCGGGCCTGCTGCTGCTGCAGGTCGCCGGGCTCTGCCTGTTGCAGTTGGCAAGCAATGACGCGGCCGTGGTGGCAGCCCTGTGCCTCCTCGGCTTCGGTAGCGGCGCATTCATCCCGATGCATCCCTACCTGAACAGCCGTTACTTTGACGCGGCCATCATCAGCCAGGTGAACGGGGCGCAAATGCCGTTGTTTCTGCCTTTCGGCCTGGTGGGCGCGCCGCTGGCTGGCTACGTGTTCGACCAGACGGGCAACTACGACGCGGTATTGCTGGCTCTGGCCGCGACCCTGGGTGTGGCGGGGATGCTGGTGTTGAGGTTACCGCAACCGACCGTCCGGTGATTTGTTGCAACGGGTCATCGGCATTGCGTGGATGGCGCTGCCCAATAAGGCTAGAAGCCGTCGATCGGAGTGAGCTCGGTAATTTGCCTGCGGGCACTCGTGGCGATAGCGATTTTGCCCGAGCCGGGATCCACAGCTATGCCGCGGAAGGACTGGTGGCGATCCGGGAGGTCCTTTGCGGCAGGTATCCGGTCGAGTCCGCGGTAGATAACGCCCGCTATTTTTGTGTCACTTGCCGGATTGGCCAGATGCTCATTCCAGCTGGGCAGGTCAATGTAGCCAATCGTCGACGCCGTTTTGTCCTCCGGAGCCGCGACTTCGTTGGACAGGGTAAACCACAGGCGCTTCCTGGCTCGGTCAATATCGAGTGAGTGTAGTGCCACATCGGGTGACGCGCCTGGAACCCAGATCTCGTCGAAGGTCGCGCTCGCCTTGTCGAAACGCAGGATATGGCGTGTCGTGTATTCGCCGAAATAGACGGCGGCCTCATCCACCCGCAGGCTCCAGGGAAATCCGCCGAACATATGCAGTACTCCGACCCCATCGCTGTGGTCGTCGGTGAGCGCATATATCCGGATGGCCGGATCGCGGTCAGTCCGGTAGTGCCCGAGATAGCCACCCCTGGCGTCAGTGAACCACAGCGAGCCGTCAACCGGGTCTGTCGCCAGGTGGGCAACCTTGAATCCGGGGGGCAAATCGTCCAGCAGGATTTTCTCCATGCAGCGGTCCTGCTCGGGAGTTTGGCCGCGGCCACAATACTGTAGAGCCTGCTGTCCCAGCGCCAGTGGATCGTCAAAGTTGAGCAGGTTTTCGCAGCTGGCGGCATCGGCTACGAAGGATGAAAGCGCTGACGGGTCTTTGCCGAAGAGGCTGCGGCTCTCCGCGATCCAGATGCGGCCCGCGGTGGCACTGAGCCCGATGACCTGGTTGTTCCCCAACCCCGCGGCGTCGTCAGTGGGCACGTTGTAGGTGCAAAGCCGGTCGTCAAACGGCGTGTCAGGCGAGTCGACCAGCGACGGGTCAAACGAAATGACGCGGGAGTGATTGCCCAGATTCACTGGTCCCAGCATACCCCCGCCCTGGGTAAACCAGATGGTTGAGCCGACCTCGGTAATGCGCTCCCCCAGCGAAGTGCGGTACGTGGGAACCAGCTTGTTGATGCCAATGTCGATGGCGAACGGGTTCACCGGACGGTAGGCGGTGCCTGCCATCTGGGGATTGCGCGCCAAAGGTACCGTGAAAGAGAACTCTGTGCCCGTGGGAGAGACGTATTCAACCGCATTGGAGAATTCGTTGATCAGCCAGATGCCGCCGCTGCTATCGAAGGTGATATCCAGTGGCTCGCCGAGGCCGAGTACGTCGTGCGCGATACCGGGCATAAAATCCTGCGTGTAGTCGCGCTCCAGCTCCCACGCTACATCCGCGTCGACAAGCACCTGCAATGTCGTTGGCGGAGCGCATTCCCCGGTTTGACTGACACAGGAAGCCAGCTCAATCTCATGCACCCCGGGTGTAAGTCGTTCAGCGGGAATGGTTATGCGGGTGTCCCCGGTCTCAAGCAACCCCTGGCCATCCTCGCCGCGAATGAGCGTGTGCGAGGACAGGCGCCGGACGTCTCCCGACCGGGCGGTGAACGCCACGGTGAGATCCCGGCCAGATTCGGTGTAGACGGGGCTGGGAGTGACGAAGCGGTCGGAGCCGACCTGGAATCCCGCCGCCACGTAAGGGCTGCAAAATTCGGTTTCGCTGCCCGGGGGAAAATGGCAGTCCCGGATCTTGATGTCCCGGGCGCCGGGCTCGGAGAGCTTGGCTGCGGGGATAGTAAAGCGTGCTCCGCGTCCGCATCGCGGGTAACGTTCCTTGTGGTCATAAAAAATGGAGCCTTCACGCTCGATCCAGGCATTTTTCTTGATTTCCTGGCATGGCGCATTGCGATCGTCCGCGATCCACGTGACGGTGCGTTCGGTTGGCGAGAGCATATCGACAAAGCCGCCCCCGTAAACCGCCTTGGGTGCGAAGGGCGACGGCACGGTGATGGCGGCGGCGACGTTCGTGCGCGCGCCGTTCGCGCCTTCTACGCCAAGCAGCCAGCGGCGGAAGCCCCCTGTCTTCACGCGCAGCCGGGTCGAGCAGGTACCCCGCGGCTCCTCCGGGCAAACAGCGCTCTTGAATCCGATGTCCTGGATGGCTCCGAAGTCGTCGTAAATATAGACCTGCGGCAGTGCATCGGTGACACGCCACTGCAGTGTAATTTCATTCTCCGCAGTCAGTACAGCCCGGAAGCAGGGGTCGGCCGGTAGAGGGCGCACGGCTGGATTGATAGGAGTACACTTCCACGAGGTGGCGGGATCGGGTAGCGCAAACGGACTGGACACGACAGTGGCGACCGAGCAACCACCAAGGGTCGCCAAAACGATGAGAATAGGCAGCAGGCGCAACATCAGTATTTACCAACGAACTTCGCGGGTACCGAAATCAGGGTGATACCACACTATCAGCTATAAGCGTTTAATCAACCGTGCAGTTTAGTGCGAGGCGTTTTTGCTGTTTTTTGCTAGTATGCCCATTCGCGCTTGCGATTGTGAAGTTGCGTCAGCCAGTGGAGTAAGTCATGCCCATGTTCCTGCGAAAGATGCTGCATTCCCTGTACCTGAAATTAATGAAGTTGGTGGTCAACTTCGCCCCTCCCATGCGGCACCTGGCATTTGCCGGCAGCGGCAGTTCACGCCAGCTGTGCGAACATATTATGCGGTCCGGGGTGAAAAAAGTGCTGGTGGTGACCGACAGGCCCCTGCGAGACCTCGGCCTTGTCGACCGGGCTATCGCCGCGCTGTTGGCTGCCGACGTCGATATCGCCTATTACGATGGTGTTTTACCCGATCCGACCTTCGACCAGGTAGCCGCCGGTGCAGAGGTTGCCAGGAGCCATCGCAGCGAAGCGGTACTGGCGATTGGCGGGGGTTCGTCCATCGATGCGGGGAAAATCATTGCCGCTTCCGCGACCAGTGCGGAGTCGCCGGCGAACTGGGTGGGCTTCGGCAAGGTCAAACACCCGATTCTAAAGCTCTACGCCATACCCACGACGTCGGGGACCGGTTCCGAAGCGACCATCGGGGCGGTTATTTCCGATGCCGCCACACACGAGAAAAATATCATAAGCGCGGCCAGTCTGTTGCCGCTGGCCACGGCGCTCGACGCGGACCTGATCATGGGCCTGCCGCCGCAAATCACCGCGGCCACGGGGATGGATGCGCTGACCCACGGGATCGAGGCGTACATTGGTGTGTGGGAGCGTGGGACCCGTTTGGAGGACGCGCGACTGGCCATCAAGTTGATTTTCGCTAACCTGGTCACCGCCTACCGCGATGGCAGCAACCAGGATGCGCGCAATGGCATGGCGATGGGCGCCTACTACGCCGGGCTGGCGATTAACCAGGTCAATGTCGGCAATGTGCATGCCATCGCGCACCAGCTGGGTGGAAAGTACGGTATTCCGCACGGTCTCGCCAATGCCCTGGTACTCCCGCACGTACTCGAGTTTTGTCGGGACGAGGCCAAACAATCCCTCGCGGAGTTGGCCGTGCTGGTTGGTGTGGGTTCGGCCCAGGAAGACGCAGGGGCGCTCGCGCACAAGTTCATCCAGGCGGTGCGTGACCTGCGCACGGAAGTCGGCATTCCCGATGACATGGACGTGATCAAGCGTGCGGATTTTGACGCCATAGCAGAGCTGGCCATTGCGGAGGGCGCCACCTACCCGGTTCCACGGCTGCTGGACCGTCCCAGTGTGCTGGTGATTCTCAACAACATTGCCAGGTAGCCGGGGGGCGGGGGCAGGTCGCGCAGCGTCCCGATTCGCGCAATTCGGCTCCAGCCAGTTAATTACGTTCGGATCGGCGTTTTTGTGTGGAAACTGGCCTTACACGGCCTATAATGCGGGAAACCAGAAAAACAAGGTCTCATGATATGGAATACGATGCGGCAGTGCATAGTTTACAGTGTCCGAAGTGCCATCACGGCATGGAAGAGGTTACCCATGGCGAGGTTGTCATAGACCGCTGCACCCATTGTAAGGGGCTGTGGTTCGATGAAGACGAAGCGCAGCATTTGAAAAAGCTGGAAGATAGCCACCTGCTGGATATCGGTGATGCCAAGCAGGGATGGAAGTGGGACAGTCACGCCGACATCAACTGCCCTCGTTGTGGTAAGCAGATGGAAAAGACGGCGGATCCAAAGCAGAAACATATCTGGTACGAATTGTGCCCTGAGCACGGCATGTTCATGGACGCGGGTGAGTTCAAGGACTTCAAATTCGAGTCGCTGCTGGACCGTTTCCGCAGCATCATCAAGGGCGATCGCAATATTGTCGCGCCCTGATCGGCGCTCCTAACCGTAGTCTGAAGTAGCGGGATTCTGCTCGTACCAATGTACGCCCTGGGCGTCAGTGGTGCGGGTGATTCTGCGCCTGCCGAGCAGGCAGTTGAGGTGAGCCAGTGTCTCCCCGATCGCCAGCCCCAGTGAATCCCCGGTTATTTCCCGACTGAACAGCGGCCCAAAACAATCGACGGCGCGGCGCGCCACGACGAGATGTTCAAAGAGGCCGGCAAGCTGCCGCTTGTGGCTCTCGATCAGCTGATTGAGGCGCACATGCAGGCCGTAAAAAGGCGCCTCGTGGGCGGGTAATACCAGCAGGTCATCGGGCAGGATTTCCCGCAATCGGGCACTGGAGCGCAGCCACTCATTCAGGGGGTCTCCCTGTGGTTCGGTGGGAAAGACACTGACGTTGGGCGTGATCCTGGGAAGCACCTGGTCCCCGGAAATCAACAGTTTCAGCGCGGGACAATACAGGGTCGCATGTTCCGGTGAGTGTCCGCTGCCGATAATCACCTGCCAGTAACGGTCGCCTATCGTAATGGTTTCCCGGTCCACCAGGCGGCGAAAACTGTCCGGCAGGGGGGCGATCGCCCGGCCAAAGTTGCCGAATTTCTTCCGGTACAGCTCGAGTTGATCGTCATCGTAGCCCGCCGCCCGGTAAAAGCGGATCGCGACTTCGGGTGCCGGCCGGCCGGTGTCCGCCGTCATCGCCCGGCACATCAGGAATTCCTCCCGGGGCATCCACAGGTCGCAGTCGAACCGCTGCGTCAGCCACCCCGCGAGTCCCACGTGATCAGGGTGCAGGTGCGTGCAGATCACGCGCCTGATGGGCTTGCCCTGCATGAATCCGCTGAACAACTGCTCCCAGGTCTCGCGTGCGCTGGGCAGATTCAGGCAGGTGTCCACGACAGTCCAGCCGTCCTCATCTTCCAGTAACCACAGGTTTATGTGGTTCAGGGACATGGGCATGGCAAAGCGTGCCCAGTAGACTCCCTCGGCAATCCTGTGCGGTTCCCCGGGTGCGGGATTGGCGCTGCGAGTCCACGGGTAGGTCAGGCCGTGGTAGAGTTCGGGAGTGGGTTCCAGCATACACAAATTATCCATGGTATAGGTGCCAGGCGGTGTGCTGACCGGCGAGCAACCCGCATCGTCCGCGATGGAAATAGTGGCGCGTGGCGAGGAGGCGGGCGCCGCGCGCCAACCATTGTAAACCTGAATCAGCGCAATAACAGCAGGCTACGGGTTGGCGGGCAGTTCAGCAGCCGCATGACTCTCCGTGCGCTCCAGGGTGTCAATGTCCGGGGGCTGGTACCAGATGGCTGAGCTTACCGCCCGTTCCTGCAGGCTGACGGGCTCGGGAGCGGGGATGCCCAGTGTTACCGCGTCGAAGGTTGTCCAGCGGGGTGTGGGAATCTCGATCACTCGCGCGTAGTAAAAAGCTTCCTCCTCCGGATCGAAGTCCGGGTCCAGCCAAAGCGCGGACAACTGTTCAGCCCCGATGCTGTTGATATAGGTCGCGGTCGCTGCGTCGACGGTATTGCCAACCGGGGCAAGATGGCCCGCGGAATCGATAGTGCGCTCTCCCGACCAGGCGACATCAAAGATTTTTTCGTGGGATTTACCGGCTTCGTCGACCCAGCCCTTGATGATCTGGATCCGGTCGAGATTGCCGCCAAGGGGATCGCGGATGGCCCACACCGCGAAGCCGGGTGCTGCCGCATCGCCGGCAGGCAGGTCGCCACCCATCGGAACGCCGTGTTCATCAGCAAGCGCAATCCAGTCCCGGCGCTGCAACAGGTCGGGCGGGAAATTCCAGCCGCCGAAAAAGCGCACCGCCATGCGTGGCCCGGAGGTGGCATAGGTCTCCTTGCGGCGCATTGCATCATAGAGGGACTCACGGGTATTTTCCTCGGCCCACACCGCCGCCAGCCCGGCGGCGCTCCAGCGCTTGCCCCCGGGCATGGTCGTGGGCATATAGGATGCGAGGCCCATGCGCAGCGCGGCGCTGCCGTCCAGCAGGGGCAGCTTGCCGAAGTAGTTGTTCTCGTCGACCGAGGAGGCGGCGTTGTGTCCGTCGGAACTGCCGATGACGCCGAAGCGATAGGGGTTGAAGCCTTCATTGTGCGACATTTCAAGTCCCGTGCGCAGCGCATCCCGGGCATAGCTGCCTTTCGCCTTGGACGTGGCCTGGCTCATGGACAGCAAGGTGTCATAGATTTCGAATCCGGCGAACTCGTCCTCGTCCGAGAGCAGGGGATTGGTTTCCGACGAACCCTTCACCTGGAATATCTCGCTCAAGGGTTCGTTCTTCATGCGGGTGCGCGCGTAGGTGGCATCCATCGGCTTGCCGTCGAACATGACCTTGTCGTACATGCGCCCGTCACTGACATTGCCGTTGTGGGGAATGGCGAAATTCTCCATGCCCTGTTTGCGCTGTTGCTCCAGCGCGACCCACAGGGCCCGGGGATCTTCCGAGTCCACCGAGCTGAAGGGCAGTCGGGGCACATTATCGCCGCGGTAGATGACGTTGCGGTGCAGGTTCCGATCACCGGGCATGGAACTCCACTCGTAGCCGATAAAGGTGGTGAAGCGACCGGGGTCATAGTTGCGCTCTGCGGCGGCGATCTCCTCGCGCCAGGCGCCGCGGGAAATATCCTGCCAGCCCGGCACGATGGCGTCCTGGAGGTTGAAGCCCAGCAGGGACTGGGCGAAAGCCAGCGTAATGCCGATGCGACCGTCATTGAGCAGCCGCTCGCGCAGTCCTCGCCGACTCAGCGGCAGGTCCGGTTTGGTGGCGCGCACCACGCCCAGGTACTCGGAGTGATCCGTGACTGCGGCGAAATCCAGTGGCCGGGCCATACGGATACCGTATCCGGCGGCATGCTCGATCTCGCCTCCCCTGGCGAACGTGTAGGCATCATCCGGCGTCGCACGGACTCCGTTGGTATAGGCGTCGGTGGAAAAACTGGTGTGGATGTGCAGGTCGCCCCAGTACAGGTTGCGTTGGGGGTTGAACTCCGTGGCCTCCTTTGGCGGCGGTGGCCGTGCGGTTGCAGGGTCGAATGCGGGGAACAGGCTGGGGTCTTCAACCGGGCTGCAGGCCGTGAACAAGGCCACCACCATGGTCAGCAAGGCAAGGCGATCAATGCTGTTGCGCATGATACCGGTAGCCTGTCAGGTGCGCCGCCTGCTGCCTAGCCGACGCCGCGCTCTGCGCCTTTCCAGTACTGCGCCCGCACGGCTTTTTTGTCCGGTTTACCCACCGGCGTCAGCGGAATGCCGGCCACGAAGTCAATGGACTTGGGAGCCTGCACGGAACCCTTGGCTTTCTTGACCAGCGCCTGCATCGCCTGGACCAGTGCCTCGCTGCCTTCGAAGCCGGGTTTCAGGACAACCACCGCTTTCACGGCCTCACCCCACTGCTGGTCGGGTACACCGATCACGACGACCTGTCCCACCGCCTCGTGCGTGGCCAGTACATCCTCGACCTCACGCGGGAATACATTGAAGCCTCCGGTGACAATCATGTCCTTGGTCCGGTCAACGATGTACAGGAAGCCCTCCTCGTCCAGTTTGCCGACGTCGCCGGTATGCAGCCAGCCGCCGGCGAACGCCTCCGCCGTTTGCTCGGGCATGTCCTTGTAGCCCTTCATGACCAGCGGGCCACGAATGCAGATTTCACCCGCCTCGCCGGGCGCCACCTCGTTGCCCTGCGGGTCGCGCAGGCTCATGTGAATCCAGGGGCTGGGGCGCCCGCAGGAGGAGAGGCGCCGCGGTTTGCTCAAGTCATGTTCTTTCTTGCGCATGTTTGCGATCACCATCGGGCACTCGGACTGGCCGAAGAACTGGTAGAAAACCTGGCCCCACTTCCTGATGCCTTCTTCCAGGCGGGCCGGACTCATGGGAGAAGCGCCATAGAATATGGTTTCCATGCTCGACATGTCCGCCGTGGCCGAGCGTGGCGCGTCCAGCAGGAAGTACAGCATCACCGGGACCAGCATGGTGCAGGTGATCCGGTGCTGCTCCACCATGTCGAAGAAAGCGTCCGTGCTGAAACCCTGCATCACATAGAAGGCGCCGCCCTTCTGCAGTACGGGAATAAAGAAGGCCGCTGCCGCGTGGGATAACGGAGTCGCGATCAACATGCGCAGGTCTTCCGGAAACTCCCACTCGGCCAGCTGGATCTGGGTCATGTAGGCCGTGACGCTGTAGGTGCTCATCACGCCCTTGGGTTTGCCGGTGGTGCCGCCGGTAAAGTTGACCGAGGCGATATCCTGCGGGCTGACTTCGGGGGCGACCAACGGGAGCGGTTCGAAACCCGCCGCCAGCGCCAGGTAATCGTCACCCACCTTGGTGGGACCAAAGCCCAGCAGGTTTTTCAGGGCGGGGACCCGCTGTTTCAGGGCACCGGCCAGATCCTCGAAAACGGAAGCGTCGTAAATCAGCGTATCGATCTCGGCTGCCTCCAGTACGTACGCGTGATCGTCGAGCGACCCCAGTGGATGCAGTGGTGTACCAATACAGCCGTTGAGTTGCATTGCAGCGATGTTGGAGAGGACTTCCGGCCGGTTGGCGGAAATGACCGCGATCCTGCTGCCTACGCCGAGACCTTTCGATTGCAGTGCCTGCACCATCTGGCTGGTGCTCTCGCGAACCTCCCGGTAACTGGCGACCTTGTCACCGAGGAACAGGCAGGGTTCGTCATTGTAGCGGTTGAGGCCGTCGATGAGCAGGTGCGGCATCAGGGGCTGGTGGTGCAGTGCGTCGGTGGTCATGGTCTCTCCGGATAGCTGTGGTTGCGGGTCTTGTTGGTCAGGCGTCGATACGCAGGGCGCGCCGCAGTACGGCGAACATTTCCGCCGACTCGCGTTTGCTGACCTGCGTGGTACTGAAAAGGCTTGAGCCGTGAAAGGTGCCGGGAAAGCTGTGCAGTTCCGTGGCGACGCCGGCTTGCATCAGTTTCAGGGCGTAGATCACGCCTTCGTCGCGCAGCGGATCGAACTCCATGGTGCTGACGTAGGTCGGTGGCAGGCCAGACAAATCCTCCGCGCGGGCCGGTGCCGCATAACAGGGCACGTTGTCGGCACCACGCTGGAACTGGTCACCCAAATAAAAATCCCAGCTGAGTTCGGCGTTCGGCCGGTTCCACATGGGCGTGTCAACAAAGCGCCGCATACTCGGCGTCTGCAGTCGATCATCCAGTTCCGGAATGCCGAGGTACTGGAAGCAGACAGCGGGGCCGCCGCGCTCACGGGCAAGCAACGCGACTGCCGCCGATAAGCCGCCCCCGGCACTCTGCCCGAACAACGCCACACGAGACGGATCGATGTGCAACTGAGCGCTATTGGCGCTCATCCATTGCAGCGCCGCATAACAGTCTTCCAGCGGACCCGGGTAGGGCGTCTCGGGCGCCAGTCGGTAATCCACCGAGACCACCACGACGCCGAGACTGCGGCACAGGGCGATGCAGGAACCGAGCTCACTGTCCAGGTCGCCGATCACGAAACCGCCACCATGAATATGCAGTATCGCCGGTACGGCCTGTTGCAGACCGGCCGGCGTGTAGACACGCACCGGAACCTCGGGCGCGCCCGCGGGACCGGGAACGAGGCGTTCCTCGGTGCCGACGCCCCTCTGGTCGATGTCGGCGTTGAGTTGGGCGACCAATTCCAGGAAACCGGCGCGCGCCGCTACCGGATCACTGATCCCGATCGAGGTATCTGGCAGCAATTCCAGCATCGCGGCCAGTTCGGGGTCGTAATTGTAGTCCATTGGCGTAATGTCTCCAGAGTCGGACAGTGTGCCGGATTCCCGGCGCCAGGCAATGGCGTGAGGGGCCAGAACAGCCGGGCATACCAGCCAGTCCTGAGCGCAGGTGCCAGATTATACTGACCAGTTTGAATGTGCATCTCAACAGTATAAGAATCGATACTCCCGGTTACTGTATTGTCCCGCTCACCATAACCTGGCCGGGTAATTTCCACTATTGTGCGAACGCTCTCACAGTTTCCGTTTCGGCGATCCGGTGAGGCGCCTTTAAGATGTGTGGCAAAGCGCAATTAAAAACAGCCGGGGCAACAGCGATGAAGCGCGACAAGACTAATAATAATCAGGTTTGCGTCCGGAGCAATCGAATGTTCAGGCAGGACGGCCAATGGTATTTCAGGACAAGGGAAGAAAGCGTTATCGGGCCATTTCGCGACGAACTGGAAGCGTCCACCCAGTTGGAGGTGTATATCCGGCTGCTGGACTCCCAACTGCTGCCCGCGCGGGACGAATCATCCTCGGAGCACGTCGCGCGAAAACGCACCGCTTAGGCGTATCGGAGGGGCATTGCTATTACCTTTCCCTGGCGGGCAAGCCCTGCTAGTCTAAAGAAAATAATGCTTGTCAGCCTGCTGGATTAACTCTATGGATCATCTACCGGCCAGAATTCTACTGCTGTGTATGCTGGGATTTGGCGGGTCGATTTCCGCGGCCGAAACCGCAGTTCCGACCGGGGTCGTCCTCAGCTCTGGTGTGGAAGGCGGTGGTTACTGGAACGCAGGCACGCGTCTCCAATCGGTCGCCAACAGCAAAATGAACCTGATCGTGGAGAATTTGCCCAGTGCCGGATCCCTGGAAAACCTGGAGCGACTCCTCGACGTCAACAGCCCGGTAAACCTGGCTTTTGCGCAGGCCGATGCCGCGCAGTACTACATCAATCAGCACCCGGGTGAGATGAGGAAACTGGACGTGCTGGAAAACATCGGCCAGGAATGCGTGTTTATCGTGACAGGAATCGACAGCGATATCCGCGACGAGGAAGATATGCAGAAGGCCGCGAATATGCGCCTGGGCATCGCGAGCCCCTCCAGCGGTATCGCGGTGACCTTCGACTATATGGTCAGCCAGATCCCGGAGTTGGCCCACATCAAGGTTACCTACGGGGATACCATGAGCGTCATGGACCAGCTGAATGCTGCGGACCCTCCGGTAGATGCCGTAATGGTGGAACACCGTCCCCGGGAGCGTTCGCCGGAAGTGAAATACGCGCTGACCCACTCGGACCGTTATCGCTTTGTTGAGCTCGGTGACGAACGGCTGACACAGGAGCTATGGAATGGGCGGAAGATTTATCGCACCATGACTCTGGCCATGCCCGGTTACGACAAGCCGATGAAAACCGTCTGCGTGTTGGGACTGTTACTGGCCAACAAGCAGAAGCTGACGATTGAGCAGCGCAACAGGTTGAGCGACCTGGTCAGTTATCACTGGATGAAAATCTACGCGACACAGTAGGGGCGACTGTCGCGATCTCCCGGTTCACTGATCGATGGCCAGCAGGGACCGCCCGGGGATCGAGTGTAGTAACTGCCGCGTGTATTCCTGCTGCGGCCGCTCGAACAGGTCCTGCGTGCGAGCCTCCTCAACTACCAGGCCTTTGTGCAATACGATGATGCGATCTGCCAACTGGCGCACCACGGAAAGATCGTGCGAGATAAACAGCATGGTGAGACCGTACTCCACTCCCAGCTCCCGCATCAGGTCAAGGATCTGGGCCTGTATGGTGACGTCCAGCGCCGACACTGGCTCGTCAGCCACCACGAATTCCGGGTGCGTGGCCAGGGCGCGGCCAATGGCGATGCGCTGGCGCTGGCCACCGGAAAATTCATGGGGATACTTGCGTACGAATGCCCGCGCCAGGCCGACGTCATCCATCAGTCGCAGCACGCTGGCCGCCACGGATTTGCGATTTGCCAGGCCGTGGAGTAGCAGGGGCTCGGCCAGTGTGTCATACACGGTCATGCGCGGGTTTAGAGAGGCGAAGGGATCCTGAAAGATGATCTGCATCCGGCGGCGCAGCCTTTTCATGGCGCCCGCCGGCAGGGCGGTGACGTCGGTCCCGTCGAAAAGCACCTGCCCGGAGTGCGCCGGCACCAGGCGCAGGATCGAGCGCCCCAACGTGGACTTGCCGCTGCCGGATTCGCCCACGAGGCCCAATACTTCACCGCGGCAAATGTCGAAGCTGACATCGTCCACTGCTTTCACAGAGGATTTTCCCTGCCCGAACCAGGTGCACAGGTGGCGGACGCGGACCAGTGGCTCAGAGGACGGCAGTTCAGTCTGCTTGCCGCCCCGGGGTATCGCCTGCAACAATTTCCGGGTGTAGGGGTGGCGGGCATTGTGGAAAATGTCGTCGCGGCCCCCGGCTTCAACAACCCGGCCCTCCTGCATGACCACGATCTGGTCCGCAATATCGGCCACCACTGCCAGGTCGTGACTGATAAAGATAATCCCGATGTCACGACGCCGTTGCAGCCCGGCCAGCAGTTCCAGTATCTGTGCCTGGATGGTGACGTCCAGCGCCGTGGTGGGTTCGTCGGCGATCAGCAGCTGCGGTTCGTTGATCAGCGCCATCGCGATCATTACCCGTTGGCGCATGCCGCCGGAGAATTGATGCGGGTAGTTGTCGATGGTGGCGGCCGGCTCGCGAATGCCGACCTCCGCCAACAATTCCAGGGCCCGGCGGCGAGCCTGCGCCCGGGAGACTTGCTGGTGGTAGCGCAGCGGCTCCATCAACTGGTCGCCGATCGTCATATACGGGTTCAGGCAGGTCATGGGGTCCTGGAACACCATGGCGATATCGCGTCCGCGAACCCTGCGTAATGCATTCTCCGGCAGCTGCAGGAGATCCTGCCCGCCGAACAGCGCCCGGCCGCCGTCGATGCGGCCGGGGGGGCGGGGAATCAGACCCAGCAGGCTGTAGCAGGCGACTGATTTACCCGAGCCCGACTCGCCGATAATAGCGGTGATGCGACCGGACTCGACGGTAAAGCTGACATCGTCCACCGCCCTGTTAATCCCCATGCGGGTGACGAAACTGACGCTGAGGTTTTCCACCTTGAGCATTGGGTCAGTCCTTCGCGCCGCGCACGTCCAGCGCGTCGCGCAGACCGTCGCCGAGAAAGTTCAGGGAAAACAGTGTCAGGGTCAGCGCCAGTCCGGGGTACAGCAGCAGCCATGGGTACTCCTCCATGGTCTCCGCGCCATAGGAAATCAGCAGGCCCCAGGAGGTTTGTGGCGGTTGCACGCCCAGGCCGAGAAAGCTGAGGAACGCCTCCAGTAGCATGACGCTGGGAATGGTCAGTGTCGTGTACACGATAATCGGCCCCAGCGCGTTGGGCACCAGGTGACGACGGATAATCGTGGCCGGCGACAGGCCCAGGGAAATAGCCGCCTCCACAAACTCCTGTTGGCGCAGCGACTGCACCTGCGAGCGCATAATACGCGCCATGGTGAGCCATTCCACGGCGCCGATGGCCAGGAACAGCAACAGCAGGTTGCGCCCGAAGACCACCATCAGCAGGACGATAAATATCATGAAGGGCAGCGCGTAGAGGATATCGACGAGGCGCATCATCACTGCGTCGATGCGCCCACCGGCATACCCGGCGATGGCGCCCCAGGAAACGCCAATCAACAACGCTACCGCGGTCGCCAAAAAACCCACGGCGAGGGAAATGCGGCCGCCGTACATGATCTGGGTGAGCAGGTCGCGTCCGAATATGTCCGTGCCCAGCCAGTGAGCCGCCGAGGGCGGTGAGGCGCCCAGCTCCAGATTCTGTTGTGCGTAACCGTAGGGCGCGATCCAGGGCGTGAGAAGCGCGATCAGGAGAAACAGCAACAGCACGCCCAGTCCGATCACGGCCAGGCGGTTGCGACGCAGTCGCAGCCAGGCGTCCTGCCACAGGGAGGTGCCCTGTTCTGCCTGCGCGATGACGGCGACCGCGGGTGCACTCACGAGTTGCTGCCGTACTGGCTGCGCAGCCGCGGATTCATCCAGGCGGCGAGTATGTCCGACAGGAGGTTGAACACCACGATCAGCGTGGCCAGGAAAACCGTGGCGCCGAGGATCATGGTGTAGTCGCGGTTGAAGGCGGCCTGCACATAAAACCGGCCAAGGCCGGGAATCTGGAAGATGGTCTCCACCACGAAGGAGCCGGACAGGACGCCGGCGAAGGCCGGCCCCAGGAACGCCACCACGGGAATCATCCCGCCGCGCAGGGCGTGACGTGTCACCACCTGCCATTCTGGAAGGCCCTTGGCGCGGGCCGTGCGGATATAGTCCTGGGACATCACTTCCATCATCCCGGCCCGGCTGAGCCTGGCAATGTAGGCGGCGTATCCGGAACCCAGCGTGATCGCGGGCAGTATCTTGTCCCCGGGGATATCGCCCCAACCCGATACCGGCAGCCAGTCCAGGTAGATGCCAAACACCAGTATGAGCAGGGGCCCCAGCAAAAAAGACGGCATGCAAATGCCGATCATCGCGGCGGACATGGGTAGGTAGTCCTGGGCCGAGTTGGGCCTCAGGGAGGCGATGACACCGGCGATGCCGCCGATACTGATCGCGACCAGCAGCGCGTACAGGCCAAGTTCCGCGGTGACGGGAAAGCCCGCGGCGATGAGTTCGTTCACACTCCTCCCGGGGTACTTGAACGAGGGTCCCAGGTCGCCCTCTGCAAGGTCACCGAGGTAGGCGCTGTACTGCTGCAGCAACGGCAGGTTGAGGCGGTACTGGGCCTCCAGCGCCGCCCTGACCTCGGGAATCACCGCCTTTTCGCTGTCGAAAGGACCGCCTGGCGCGATGCGCACGAGAAAGAACGTCACGGTGATGACGACCAGCAGCACCGGGATGGCCTGCAATGTGCGAATGCCGATAAAACGCCACATCACTAGTTCGCGTGTGCCTCCGGGTGTTTATCCAGCGACACGTACTTGAAGTTCACCGCGTCCATGAGGTTTGACGGCATGCCACGCACGCTGGGGTGAATCAGGTGATTGCTGGTGTAGGTATAGATCGGGATGATGGGCATCTGTTCCATCAGCAGGGTCTCCGCGGTCGAGAATATCGCATACCGCTCCTCCCGGGTCTTCGCTAGCGGCGCCTGCCGCTGGATCAGTTCGTCATAGCGTGGATCGCAGAAACCGGTGTTGTTGTTGCCGCCGCCGCACAGGAACAGGTCCAGGAAATTATTCGGGTCGACATAGTCGCCTATCCAGCCACGGCGCGCCATCTGGAAATTCATCTGGTCCACCGAGTCCAGGTAGACCTTCCACTCCTGGTTGGCCAGCGTGACATCGATGTTCAGTGCATCCTTCCACATCTGCTGCAACGCTACGGCGATCTTCAGGTGACTTTCGCTGGTATTGTAGATGAGCTGCAGGCCCGGCCAGCCCTCGCCATTCGGATAACCCGCCTCCGCCAGCAACTGCCGGGCCCGCTGCAGATCGTGCCCGAACACCCTGGGTGGCTCGTAACCAAGTGTGCCGGGAGGGGTGATCCCGTAGGCAGGGACATTCGTGCCGTGTAGCACGGTATTGTTGAGTCGTTCGCGGTCCAGTGCCATGGACAGCGCCTGCCGTACCCGCACATCGTCCAGCGGGGGCTTGTTGATATTGAGCAGGTAGTAGTACGTGCCGAGGTAGGGCGCGTTGACATAGGGGCTGTCGGGCATGGCGCGGTACACCGGGATCTTGTCCAGTGGCACGGTCTGGGTGTAGTGGAGCTGGCCTACCCGGAACATACGTTCCTCGCTGGAGATATTTTCCGTGGGGTAGAACACGATGCCATTGAGTTTTACCCGGTCGCGGTCCCAGTAGGTGTCGCTCTTTTCCACGGTTACGCGGCGGTTCAACTGCCAGTCCTTGAGGCGGAACGCGCCGTTGCTCACGATATTCTCGACGCGCGTCCAGGGTGTAAAGCGGTCGGTGTACTTGCCGAACTTCTCGATGGTGGGCCGGTGCACGGCGAAGGTGCTGTGATGGTCCATCAGTTGGATGAAATAGGGTGTGGGGGCGTTCAACCGCACCTGCAGGGTGTGGTCATCCAGGGCCTTGACACCGACTTCGCCAAAGTCGGCGAGTTTGCCGGTGGCGAAAGCCTCGGCGTTTTCCACCGGATAGAGCATGTAGGCGTACTGGTTACCCATGGCCGGGTCCAGGGCGCGTTTCCAGGACCAGACATAGTCCTGCGCCGTCATGGAGTCGCCATTGGACCACCGCGCCGCGGGATTCAGGTGAAAGGTGACGGTGAGCCCGTCCTCGCTGACCTCCCAGCGTTGCGCGACGCCGGGCTCAGATTCGAGGGTGTACGGATTCTTGACGGTGAGGCCCTCGAACAGTGCGTCGATAATATGGCTCTCGGGCAGGCCGGTGACCACGTGGGGATCCAGCCCCTGGGGCTCGGTGCCGTTACCAAAGTGCAGGATGCCCTCGCGGTTGCCCCGGACGACATTGGATTCATCGCTGCCGCAGGCCGACAGGCAGAGCACCGCCAGAAGCGTGCAGAGAATTTTCAGTGCGCGCGGTGGCATAACCGGGATCAATCCAGGGACTTGCGGAAACGTTTGGTGGCTATCGCGAGCATGATGACAGTGAATCCCAGCAGCCAGAAAATATCAGGTAGCAGTTGCGATGCGTGCGCGCCGCGCAGGAACACGCCGCGAATGAGGTGCATGAAGTGGGTGGCCGGCAGGAGCTCCGCAATGTGCTGGGCCGCCAGGGGCATGGCATCAAAGGGGAACATGAATCCGCTGAGAAGTATGGAGGGGAGCATAACGAAGAAGGTCATTTGCATGGCCTGCATCTGCGTCTCAGCCAGGGTGGAGAACATCAGGCCCAGTGTCAGGTTCGCGCCGATAAACGGCAGGGTCACAATGGCAAGGCTGAGAAATTCACCCTGGAAGGGCACGTCAAAAACCAGCCTGCCCAGGCCCAGAATGATGGTGATCTGTACCATCCCGACAAAGATATAGGGCACCAGTTTACCGATCATCAGCTCCAGTGGATGTATCGGCGTGGTTATCAGCAATTCAAGGTTGCCGCGCTCGCGCTCGCGTACCAAAGCGACTGCGGTAAACAGCACGAGGGTCATGGTCAGGATGATGGCCGTAAGCCCGGGTACGATATTGACTTCCGAACGCCGCTCCGGATTGAAGAACAGCGCCACCTCGAAGCTCGGGCTGGCGCTCTGGTAGGCGCCGGCGGGTACTCCCGCCTCAAGGTGCAGGGGCATGGTCCTGAGTCCCAACAGGGCGGAGCTGACCATGGTGTCGGAGCCGTCGACCAACCACTGCCCCACCGGCTCGCCGCCGGCCGCCCGCTGGGCCAGGTTCTCGGGGAAAACCAGTGCGGCGCGAACGGTGCCGGCGACGATCGCCGCTTCCGCCTCCGATGCCGTGGCGTAGTGCGCGACGACATCCACGACCTGGGTGACCCGCACCTGTTCGGCGATGGTGCGCGCCGCGGCACTGCCGCTGTTATCCACGATCGCCACGGGAATATGGCGCACCATGGTGCTGATGGCATAGCCAAACATGATCAGCTGCATCAGCGGGATCATGACGATCATGGCGAAGGTCACCCGGTCCCGGGACAACTGCTTGAATTCCTTGGCGGTGATGGCGCCCATCCTGTTCATCGAACTCATGACCGGTTACCGCCGGAGGTGGAGGCGACGAAGACATCCTCCAGGCTCGGTTGGGTCTGCTCCAGGCTCAAGCCCGGGTTCGCCAGCTGCTCGCGCAGATAGTCGGTCGGGTGCTGCGTGCCCTCGCGCAACAGCACGCGCAGGTGCAGTCCCTGCTGCGCGGCCGACTGGACCTGGGGCAACCGCAGCGCCTGCTCTTTAACCTGGCGCAGATTGTCGCCGGTAATCGCCACGACCCGGTTCCGCAGTTGTCCCAGCAGGTCCTGGGGAGTGCCCTGGTTGCGCAGGTGGCCGGTTTCCAGGATCGCCAGATGGTGGCAACGTTCCGCCTCGTCCATGTAATGGGTGGAAACCAGTATGGTCGTGCCGGCGTCACTGAGGGTCGAACAGTTTCTCCCAGAAGTCGCGGCGGTTTTCGGGGTCCACGGCGGAGGTGGGCTCGTCCAGGAATAACAGCGTGGGAGAATGCAGTGTTGCTACGGCCAGCGCCAGCCGCTGGCGTTGGCCGCCGCTCATGGCGCCGGCAAACCGGTCGCGCATCGAGGTCAGCGCATAGCGTTCCAGCAGCTCCTCGATACGGGCTTTCCTCACGTCACGCGGCAGTCCGTGAATCCTGCTCATGAACTGCATATTCTCCGTGACGGTGAGGTCGTCATACAGGGAAAATTTTTGCGTCATATACCCGATCCTGCGGCGCAGGTTTTCGGCCTGTGCCGGGATTTCCAGTCCCAGCACGCGGACAGCGCCACCCGTGGGCGTGAGGAGCCCGCAGAGCATCCGGATAATCGTGGTCTTGCCGGAGCCGTTGGGCCCGAGAAAGCCGTAAATTTCGCCCGCAGGTATTTCCAGGTCGACACTGTCCACCGCTATGACGTCGCCGAAACGCTTGGACAGCGATTGTGCCCGAATGGCCAGCTCAGTCATCGCCAAGCAGCACCTGGGCCGGCACGCCAGTGGGCAGCTCCTCTCCCCTTTCAGGTCAAACTCAGCAAGATAGACCAGGCGCGCCCGGTCATTGGCGTTGAGCGCATAATACGGCGTGAAGGCCGGTTCACTGGCCATCCAGCGCAGCGTCCCCGTCAGTGGCTGAGCGACACCGTCTACTTTTATCTGCCGGTCATCGCCCACGCGGAGGCGAGCGAGCCAGGGTTCCGGGACGTAGACCCGGGCGTAAGGTTTGTCGTCCGCGAGCAGCACGGCCACGGTTGCCCCCGTCGTCACGCGCTCACCCACGTGCCAGGGCAGGCTGTCGAGATAGGCGTCGCGTGTGGCGACGACACTCAGGTCCGACAGGCGTTGCTGTTCCAGCGACAATTGCGCTCTGGCCGCCTGCACGGCCGCAGCCGCCTGGTCCAGCTGCTCCTTGCGGGTGCCGTTGGTCAGGCGCAACAATTCCTCCTCGGCCGAACGCAGGGCGGCTTCGGCGGCATCGCGATTGGCCAGCGCGGTGTCCCGCGTGGCCTGTGCGGCGAGCTTTTGCTGCAATAGCTGGCTGGCTCGCTGGAAACTGGCTCTGGCGTCCACCACCGTGGCGCGCGCACCAGCGACCCGGGCACTGGCCGCGGCGATGTCCTCGGGTCGGGCGCCGTTGCGCAGTTCCTCGAGCCGCGCCTCGGCCTGTGCCACCTCCGCTGATGCGTGCGCCACCGCGGCCTGCTGGATTCTGTCGTCCAGTTGTACCAGCAAGGTGCCTGCGGCCACCATGGTGCCTTCGGGGACAGGTTCAGCAGTGATGATTTCGCTGGCGGTTGCCTTGAGAACTATGCGGTCGCGTTCCAGCGTGCCCAGGGCCTCGTTGGCGTTCTTGTCGGCGCAACCCGCAACGAGAAGAACGAGAAGTGCCATTAACCCGATTCGCATGGAAACAATCCACCTGGTGATCGCCGCCCTGTTTTTATACGCATAGACCGGCTCACTTGCAATGATTGCCCGATCGCGCTGCTGTTCGCGAAGCGCGAACCCGCCGGCGACACTGCACAGGCTAAAATTCAATTTGTGTACCGTCGAAGTGCCAGAAACATCCCGTGTTGGCAAGCGTGATGCCGTTGATGACGCTGCGTAAGGCGGTGACGCTCTGGAACGTCGTCATCGGCGCTTTGGGCCCGCCGATACCCGTACGCACGAACCCCGGATTGAGTGCCGCACAAGCGATTCCCCGGGCAGCGAGGTCAAAGGAAGCGCTCCTCACCGCCGCATTCAGGGCCGCCTTGGATGCGCGGTAGATGATCGATCCCGATTGGCGTGCCTCGCGCGCCAGACCCGCGCGACTGGAGAGAAACATGACTTTGCCAGCCGCGCTCAAAGCCAGATTTTCCAGCAGTGACCGGGTCAGCATCAGCGGTCCGACGACATTCGTTTCCAACGCCGTCAACATGCGCGCCCCGTCGAGCTCTGGAAGTCTGAACCGGGAGCCGCCGAACGTGGCGGCATTATTGATCAATACATCGATAGCGACGCCCTGCAAAGCCGACGCCACAGCGGATATTTGTCTTGTGTTACAGAGCTCGAGTGCAACGACCTCTACCTGGCCCGCAAGCTGGCGCAGCTCGCTGGCCGCATCGGGATTCCGGCAGCAGGCAATCACCCGGTGGCCGTCGTCGGCGTACTGGCGGGTGAACTCGAGGCCCAGGCCCCGGTTAGCACCCGTTATGAGAAGTGTGGCCACGGGGATTGGGTCGCAACAATTATTTACGCATCCTGTTCAAGAAATAATTTTGCCGGGTCTCCTCAGAGTGGAAACGATGCTCCGTATTTTTTGAAAAGTGAATCCAGAAGCTGGTACCTCGCAGTTGAATGTCCAGATCGGTCACTTGCAGGATTTCGGCAAAGAGAACGTAGATTTCATCGTAGCTGTAGTAGTGATGCCAGTGCGTAGGCACTTGGTTAATATGATTGAGGCACTCCTCCCGATACGGCTTCTTTACCTTGGGCAGAAAATGTATGGAAAGGAGGTGAAGGGTCGCGTGCCCGCCTGGCTTGAGAATGCGCAGCAACTCCTCGAAGATGATGAACGCATGGTGCTTTTCTATGTGCTGGATACAGGCGACGGAGTAGATATTGTCGAACATGTCATCCGGCAGGTTGATACTCTGCCCATCGTACACCATGTAGGAAGCGCGGGGGTCCTGCCAGCGCTGCTGCGCTTTTTCGGTCATATTTTTGGAAATATCCAGACCGGTAATACTTGCGATAGCGAAGCGCGCGAGCATGGCCTGCATGATCCACCCGACGCCCGAGCCCAGTTCCAGCACCTGTGCACCGCTTGGTGGTTGGGCATAGGGGAACAAGACGTCAAAAAAAGTGTCCCGCCGATCCACGGCCCTGTCCCACAACCGGTCCGGCGGCACCCCGTCGTGAATGCGTTTGTTAAGTTGTTGCAGGGACTCTTCCCTGGTCCATGCCAACTTGTAGGTGTCGGTATCCATACTCGTCACTCCCCGGGTGGATAGCAGCCGGCCGCAGCGCGCCCGGGCAATTCGATTTTAGCCCGGAACCAGGGAACGCGCCGTGGCGGGCCGACACATCCCGGCGACTCTGTGGGAGGTGCGGCCGATCGATCAGGCCGCGGACTTGCTGCGTTTGCCCACCGGCGGCCCGATGTAACGGGCGCGTGGGCGAATCAGGCGACTGTCACGGCGGAACTCCAGGAAATGGGCAATGTAGCCGTACACACGCGACATGGCGAACATTGCGGTGAAATAGTGTGTGGGAATACCGAGGCTGTGGAAAACCGCGCCCTTGTAAAATTCCACGTTGGCCCAGATTTCCTTGCCCTTTCCGGCGAATTCACGCTGGCAGGCTTCCTCCACTGCCACCAGCGTGGCGAGCAGGTTTTTGCTCTCTGCGTCCTGGCACAGTTCCACCGCCATGGGCTTGAGAATCTTGGCGCGCGGGTCCACCGTACGGTACTCCCGGTGACCCATGCCCATGATCTTTTCCTTGTTCGCGAGGCAGCGCTTGACGTAGGCCTCGGCCCTGTCCGGGCTGCCAATTGCCATGGCCATTTCCAGGGCGGCCTGGTCGGCGCCGCCGTGCAGCTTCCCGAACAGGGTGCCGATGGAGGCGGAGATACAGGACTGGATGGGCGCCAGGGTGCTGGCGCAAACCCGGCCGGCGAACGTGCCGCAGTTGTAACTGTGTTCCATCTGCAGGATCTGGGCCGCGTCCAGCATGCGTCGCTGTTCATCGGTTGGGGCCGTGCCGTGGAACATGGTGAGGAAGTTCTCGTGGAACCGCTGGCCGGGGACGGGCTTCAGGATCGCCTTGCTTTGCCCGAGGCGGTGGTGGGCGGCGATGAGGGCGGACATCTTCGCTGCAAGGAACAGGCCGTGCTCCGCATCCAGGCCTGCTCCCAGGGTTGCCTCCTGCGGCAGGAGCAGCAGGGGCACCAGCCCCTGCAGCATCAACATGGGGTGCAGGTCCCGGGGAACCTGTTGCAGCAGGTCGATTTCGGCGTGGGTCAGGCTGCTGTGGCGACACATGAAGGCCTTCAGCCGGCTCTTTTCCTGCTCGCTCGGCCAGTCGCCAAACAGCACCATCCAGACGACGTGCAGGAACGGCACACTGATCATGTCGTTGATGTCGAAGCCGCGGTAGCTCAGCAGGCCGATCTCGCCCTGCACGTCCGAGATCGCGGTTTCACCGACGATGATGCCGGCGAGGTCACTGGAAAAAACGGGTTCTTCGGTAGACATGGCCCCTCACTCAATTGTGGTAATTTTTCACAGTATAGGACGCGGGCTGCGATCAGTTGAGTTAATTATACTTATCAATGTATTAGGAGCGCTGATATGCGATTGGAGAATAGCGAGTTGCGGGCGTTTCGCGCACTGATCGAAGAAGGCGGGTTCAAGCGCGCCGCCGAGGCCCTGCACATCAGCCAGTCGGCCGTCAGCCAGGCGGTGGCCGGCCTGGAGTTCAAGCTGGAAGCCCCCCTGGTGCAGCGCGGCAAGGAACTGCGCCTGACCGACGTCGGCAGGCGCCTGTTCGAGCACGCGGTCGATGTGTTGCGAGACGAACAGCAGACACTCGAAGACATTGCGCAGCTGAAGCAGGGCAAGACCGAGACGCTCAGTCTCGCCCTGAGCGCGTCCCTGAACCGCTTCTATGCACCGGCATTAATAAGCGCTTACTACCAGGAAAACCCTCATACCCGCATGAAAGTCGCCGAAATGCCCTCCCGGAGTATTATCTCCGCGGTGCTGTCGGGCAACGTGGAGCTGGGGCTGGGCCCATTCCAGAAAGATATGGTGGCCTTTGCCACCGTGCCGCTGTACCGTGACTCCCGCCATCTCGTGGTCAGTCCCCGGCACGCCCGCTACGAGGATATGATGAGCGGTGACGAGCGAGCCCTCAAGCTCACCCCCCTGATCGCTTCGGCCCTGGACAATCCCGACATGCGGCCCTCCATCCAGCGCCTGCGCGACCAGTTCAGCACGGTGTGGGAAGTCAGCAGTCTTTCACTGCGCATCTACATGGTGGAGGAAGGCATGGGGGTGACGTTCATCGACCGCAAACTGCTGGAAGAGCATCCGAGCTGCGCCAATTTTCGTATCATGGACGACGTGTCCTTCGGCCGCATCGACAAGCAGGTGGGCCTTTACTTCCGGGCGGGGAAAAACCTCAGCGACAGCGCGAGAAATTTCATCGCCCTGTGCCAGCGCTTCTGGAGTCTGTAGGGCGCCGCGACGGGCGCGACTGCCCGGCGGACGCCGCCGCAGAGGGCAGGCCCGTGGCGCGGGCATCTCACCGTAACAACCTGGAGCTGACCTGATGGCAGTCACCCTGCGCAACAGCAACGTGAAAAAACTGCGCGAGCACCCGTTTGACGTCCTGGTCGTCGGGGGCGGGATCAACGGCGCTGTCGCCGCCGCGTCGCTGGCGGGGCGCGGCGTGCGCGTGGCGCTCATCGACCGGGGGATTTCGCCGGTGGTGTCAGTTCCAACTCCTCCAACCTGGCCTGGGGTGGTATCAAGTACCTGGAGAGCCTCGAGTTCCTGCTGGTCAACAAGCTGTGCAAGTCGCGCAACCGGTTGATGCGGGCCTACCCCTCCACAGTGAAGGAGATCCGCTTCTTTACCACCATCCAGCGCGGGTTTCGTTTTCCACCGTTTTTTATCTTCCTTGGGAGCCTGCTCTACTGGGCCATGGGGCGGTTCGCCACCCGCGCTCCGCGCTACGTCAGCGCTCGCGCGATCGAAGCCGCCGAGCCTGTCGTGAATACCAGCAGGGCCGCCGGGGGACTGGAATACTCCGACTGTTACCTGTATGACAATGACGCCCGCTTCGTTTTCAATTTCATCCGCAAGAGCCTCAATTTCGGCTGCATTGCCGCCAACTACGTGGAGTCAGTCGGGGCCCGGCGCGAGGAGGGCCAGTGGATAACCAGCGCGCGGGACGCCACGACCGGGGAGCAATTCGAGATTCGCTCGCGGGCGCTGATCAACGCCTGCGGCCCCTGGGTGGATGCGCAGAACCGCGTAGCCGCGGTACAGACACAGTACCACCACCTGTTTTCCAAGGGTGTTCACCTGGTGGTCGATAAGATCACTGACAACAAGCGCGTACTGACCTTTTTCGCCAGTGACGGCCGCCTGTTCTTCCTGATACCCATGGGGCCGAAAACCTGCATCGGTACCACGGACACGCAGGTGGCATCCCCCGAGGTCCGCGTGACCGATGATGACCGTGATTTCGTACTGAAGAATGCCAACGCGCTGCTGGACCTCGATCCGCCCCTCACCCGGCAGAGCATCATCGCCGAGCGGGTTGGCGTGCGGCCACTGGCGATCAGGGGTGAGGGCGGCGCGGCAGACTGGGTGCAACTGTCGCGCAAGCATGTCATCGAGGTGGACGAACCGCGCCAGCACCTGAGTATTTTCGGCGGCAAGTTGACGGACTGTCTCAATGTCGGCGACGAGGTGGCCGCCTGGGTGGGGCGTCTGGGAATCGACGTGCCGCAGCCCGACAACCTCTGGTACGGTGAGCCTGGCACCCAGCTGCGGGACGAGTTCATGTTGCAGGCCCAGCTGATGGAGCTGGATGCGCTCACTGACCCTTCATCCTCCGAACCGCTGTCGGAACGCTTCTGGCGCCGCTACGGTGAGAGCGCATTTGGCCTGCTGGAGCGTATACGCGAGGACGAAAGCTGCGCGAAACTGCTGATCAAGAACGCGGAGTACACGCGCTGCGAAATCGAGCTGGCGGCGCGGCGGGAGATGATCGTGAAACTGGAGGATTTCATGCGCCGCCGCTCCAAGATCGAGGAGGTGGTGCGTCGCGAGGACATTGCCAGCGCGCCGGGCCTGCTGCAGGCCTGTGAAATCCTGTTTGGCAGCGAGGCGCAGGAGCGTCTCGACGAATACCGCGCTACGCTCTGCCGGTAAGCCGCGCCGGCCTGTGCGCTACAACCAGCCCCTCAAAACTGCGGCTCGGTGCCGTGTTCCCCGAGATAGTGCGAGCTCAGTTTGGGCCGCTCTTCCAGTATGTCGTTGATCTCGTAGATGCGCTCATAGCTGGTGTCCTTGATCAGCCACCTGCCGTCCACCTTCAGGTAGCGATCCCGATAGATGGCGGTACCGTGGGTCTTCACGTTGTGGTTGAGGATCCACATATTGTCGGCCAGGTACCACAGTGCGGTGGCCTCGGTGTCGCTGAGCATCTGGATTTCCGGGTGGTGCGCGTTGTGGTGCCCCACGGCCTCGGTACTGAAGGACTTGGCGATGTTGCCGACGTAGTCGGCCTTGCCCTGAACATTCCACTCGTAGCTGCCGCCGACGAAGTGCACGGTCACGTCATCGTGAAACAGGGTGGCCAGCTCTTCCAGGTTGGCGGTGTCGACGCAGCGGAAGTAGGCGTACTTGAGCTGCCGGATGGCTTCCATGTCCATCAGGCGCTGGACGTCGCGCCGCAAGTCCTCGATGCCTCCGCTGCTGGCCTGCAGGGGCAGGCCGTCCTCGATGCCGAGATTTTTTTTATTCAGTACCTGCCGCTTGCTCATCGTGCGCTCCTTCTCAAATCAACGTGGTCCGGGGTCGGATGACGGTCGATTATACGGAGTGAGCCGCCCCTTGCAGCTGCTTTTAACCGGCCAGGCGCCGATTTTCGCTCCTCGGCATGGCCACTCAAACCACGACTGCCGCCGGGGCCGCCTGCCTTTCAGTGGATCGAGAAATGATCCGCGGTCTGGTCCAGCGCCCGGGCGAGCATATCCACCAGGTTGTCGATTTCCTTGCGGTTGCAGATCAGGGGTGGCGCCGTGATCATCGCGTTCCCCGTCTGGCGCACCATCAGGCCCATGGCATTGGCCGCGTTGCGGCAATAGACGGCACCGGCGGCATCGGGGGCCAGGCGCTCCCGGGAATGCCGGTCCCTGACCAGCTCCACAGCGCCCAGCATGCCCAGGCCGCGTACTTCGCCGACAATGCGATGATCACGCAGCGTGCGCAGGCGCTCCTGAAAATAGGGGGCGAGCTTTGTGGCGGTCGCCTCGATGATTTTTTTCTTGCGCAACACCTGCAGCGTGGCGAGACCCGCGGCGCAGGCGACCGGGTGGCCGGAGTAGGTCAGGCCGTGGGCGAACTCACCTTCATGGCTGAGCAGGACCTCGGCGACCCGGTCGCCCACCATCACGCCGCCCAGCGGTATATAGCCATTGGTCACCGCCTTGGCGAAGGTCAGCATGTCCGGTTCGAGGTCATAGGTCTGGCAACCGAACCACTGCCCGGTGCGGCCGAAACCACAGATGACCTCGTCCATGATCAGGAGAATGTCGCGTTCCTCGCAGATCCGCCGAATCTCTGGCCAGTAGGTGTCCGGAGGTATAATCACACCGCCGGCACCCTGCACCGGTTCGGCGATGAACGCTGCGACCCGCGTCTCCCCGAGCTCCTCAATTTTTTGTTCCAGCTCGCGAGCCACGCGTACCCCGAAGGTACCGGGGTCTTCATCACCGCCCTCCTCGAACCAGTACGGCTGGTTGATGTGGTGGATAGACTCCAGGCGATGCATCTGTGTGTGCATCGCCGGCATACCGCCCAGCGAGGCAGCGGCTATGGTGGAGCCGTGGTACGCATTCCTGCGACTGATAACGAGGTTTTTCTCCGGCTTGCCCAGCAAGGCGTAGTAGCGCTGGACCAGGCGCAGGTTGGTGTCATTGGCCTCGGACCCGGAGTTGGTGAAGAACACATGGTTGAACCGGGCGGGGGTGACCTCCACCAGGGCGCGGGCGAGTTCGACGGCGGGCTCATTGGCGCACTGGAAAAAATTGTTGTAGTAAGGCAGCGTCTGCAGCTGGGCGTACATCGCGTCCTTGATGCCGGTCTGGCTGTAGCCCAGGTTGCAGCACCACAGCCCCGACATGCCGTCGAGGAGCCTGTTGCCATCGCTGTCGTAGATATAGACGTGCTCGGCCCGGGAAATGATCCGGCCACCGTGCCGGCTGTAGCGCTGCAGGTTGGTGAACGGGTGCAGGTGGTGGGCCTGGTCCAGCCGGCGTAAGCGGGCGGTCTCGGCATCGGTGGTCATGCAGCGGGCCTCCGTGGGGGCTGGTCGAGGGCGGCTCTGCGTACTTTCAGGATGTTGGCGGGCATTCCTGCCGCGGCCTCCACGCGTAGTGTGCCATATTGGCGCCCTGGAGCGATAACGCCTAAAGTGGAGCTTGCTGCAGGGTGGCGGCCTCCTTTTTCATCGCAGCACACGGCCCCGTTCCCGGCCCTTCACCGCTTTTACAGCCGGTGGTGACTGCAATGGCGGCATCGATAAGCGAGGACCAGACAGCATGGCAAAACGCGGACACTGGCAGAAGCTCGATTGGCGGGACCCTTTCGGGCTTGAGCAACTGTTGACCGACGAGCAGCGCATGGTACGCGACACGGCGCGGCAATACGCGCAGGACAGGCTGTTACCGCGGGTCAGGGAGGCGTTTCGCGACGAGCGGACCGATCCCGCTCTCTACCGTGAGATGGGGCGGCTGGGCCTGTTGGGTCCAACCCTGGAGGGCTATGGGTGCCCGGGCGTCGACTACGTATCCTACGGCCTGATCGCCCGGGAACTGGAGCGGGTGGACTCCGGCTACCGATCCATGATGAGCGTGCAGTCCTCGTTGGTAATGTACCCGATCTACGTCTATGGAAGCGCGGAGCAACGGGAAAAATACCTGCCCAAACTTGCCGCCGGCGAGTGGATTGGATGCTTTGGGCTGACCGAGCCCGACCACGGCTCCGACCCGGGGGGCATGACGACGCGGGCCAGGCCAGTCGAGGGGGGTTACCGGCTCAGTGGCGCAAAAACGTGGATCACCAATAGCCCGATCGCGGACGTGTTCGTAGTTTGGGCGAAGACCGATGACGATGTGATCCGCGGATTCATCCTCGAGCGTGATTCGACGGGGCTGCGCACGCCCGCGATAGCGGGCAAGCTGGCCCTGCGCGCCTCCATCACCGGGGAAATCGTGCTGGATGATGTGTTCGTACCGCAAGCACAGCTGCTGCCTGACGCGCAGGGACTCAAGGGACCCTTCGGCTGCCTGAACATGGCGCGCTACGGGATCAGCTGGGGCGCCCTGGGCGCCGCCGAGACCTGCTGGCACACCGCTCGCGATTACACGCTTGAGCGCCGCCAGTTCGGCCGCGCGCTGGCGGCCAACCAGCTGGTGCAACTCAAGCTCGCGGATATGCAGACAGAAATCAGTCTGGGACTGCAGGGCTGTTACCGTGCCGGGCAATTGCTGGATGGTGCCGGCGTGGCGCCGGAACTGATTTCCCTGCTCAAGCGTAACTCCTGCGGCAAGGCGCTGGCGATTGCACGGCAGGCCAGGGATATGCTCGGCGCCAATGGTATTGCAGACGCGTACCCGGTGATGCGCCACATGGTGAACCTGGAAGTGGTGAACACCTATGAGGGCACGCACGATATACACGCCCTCATACTCGGTCGCGCGCAAACCGGCATTGCCGCTTTCTAGCGGGGAGGGCAAACGACGCAGCGCCGGCAGTGCTCCGCGGTCGATAGGCGCTGCGCGACCGGGCGTGGGCACGGTGCGGGCGCCGTGCGCGCCACCACGCCCACGGCGCCCGGAGTCAGCCGGCGGTAACCTCGATCTTGCGCGGTCGCACTTCTTCGCGTTTCGGTATGGTCACTGTCAACACGCCATTGGCCAGCGAGGCGTGAATCCGCGCGGTATCCAGCTCACTGCTGAGGGTGAACGCGCGCTGGTAGTGTGTCGAGCGGATATCGGCGTACAGCGATTCGATGTCACCCGGCATGTCGAGTGCAATATCGCCCTGTAGGGTCAGCGTCTGGTCGTCGATCTCCAGCGACAGCGTGTTATCCGCAACGCCCGGCAAATCCGCGAACAGCTTGATCGCATCGCCGTTCTCAAAGATATCGACCGCCGGCCGCAATACCAGTCGGGGTTCGTTGTCCGCTGTTGCGGCGGGCTCGGATTGGGTCGTGATGTTCTGTTGTTTAGTCATTTCCACTTCTCCTTCTAGGCGTTTACCTGGATCTTGCGGGGACGCGATTCCGCCTTTCGCTGGAAGCTGATGTGCAGCACCCCGTTGGTGTACCGGGCGGAGGCCGAGTCGGGCTCGACATCCTCGGGCAGTGACAGGACCCGCCGGAAGGGCCCGGCGTGGCGCTCCTTGAGGTAGGCAGTGGTGCCTTCGGGGCGGGTCGAGGGCACGTCCCCGCTGATGGTGAGCAGGTTGCGTTGCACCGACAGCTCAAACTGATCCTGCTTGAGGCCGGCGGCGAAGACGTAGATCTCTACACTGCCGGCGGTCACGCCGATGTTGATCGAGGGATAACTGCCCCGCGCAACGGCGCGGATATTGGCGGGGCCCGACGGCGAACCCCAGAACTGTTGCAGGTCATTCTGCAGGCGATTGAACTGGTTGATCAGGTCGCCTTCCCAATTAGTAATCGAACCGAACATAGTCAATTCCTCGCGTTTATAGGCCAGTCTCGGGCAGCACGGGTGGTTGCGCGCTCCCTTGATGCCCGTTAACCGGGCGCCGGGAAGGGCTCAAGAGTACGCCACCGGCCGCGGAAGTAAAAATTGGTATTCCCCGTCGTTTTTCAAGACCCTGGCAGAAAAAATTCAGGGTGGGTTGCGACCTTGAAAAACACTGCGGCGACCCTATCTGTAGACCCGGTACGCGGAGTGTATGCGCGGGTAACCTGTCGAAATTTATCGGGCATTGATGAAGGTAATTCAGGGAAAGCTGGTATCCCCGGGTTTTGCCGATGGGCGGGCGGTCCTGTTCCGGGACCGCTGGACGGTGCCAGCGCGCGAGACAGTCGACGACGCGGAAACCGAGGTCGCTCGACTCCAGCGCGCGTTGCATGCGGCGCGCAAGGACCTGGAAGGCGTGTCCTCCCGGGTACACTCCGAATTTGGCGCACAGGAGGCGGAGATTTTCTCAAGCCACCTTGAAATTCTCAATGATCCCGTATTGGTCGATGACATCGTGGCCCGCATCCGTGCGGACAATTTCGGCGCGGGTCGTGCGATTCAGGCGTCCATGACCAGCTTTGCCGAGCGTCTGGCGATCGTCGACGATCCCTACCTGCGTGAGCGTGAGCAGGACATCCGTGACGTGGGCAGGCGATTGCTGCGCCATGTCAACGGGCATCTCAACCTGTGCACTGCGGAACTGGTAGAGGGGACGGTGATCGTGGCCGGGGAGCTGATGCCGTCCGACCTGGTTGAGCTCGATTACGCCAAACTGGTGGGGGTGGTCCCGGAACGGGGGGGTGCCCCGAGTCACGTGGCGATACTGGCGCGGTCATTGGGAATACCCGCAATCACGGGCATTCACGACGCTACCCGCCTGATAACAGAGGGCCAACGCCTGTTGATCGACGGCAGTGAAAACGCCCTCGTTATTGCGCCGAGCTATAATCGCCTTGAAACGTACCGCGCCAGGCAGCGGGAGTACCTCGATTTTGCGGACGTGGTTGCCCGGGACGAGCACTTGCCCTGCCAGACCCGGGACGG
Organism: Halioglobus sp.; assembly: GCA_041395965.1. GTDB lineage: Bacteria > Pseudomonadota > Gammaproteobacteria > Pseudomonadales > Halieaceae > Marimicrobium. Next base: position 19,679 of record JAWKZM010000016.1, on the reverse strand, counting down.
CAGGGAAATCCAGGTCCTCGCCAACATGGGACGACCCAACGAGGCGGAGTTCATCGCCTCAGAACAGCTGGCCGGCGTGGGTCTGCTGAGGACGGAGTTCCTGTTCCTGGATCATCCGCGGCCGCCGACCGTTGCGCAACAAATGGCACTGTATGAAGAAGTCGCACAGCGCCTTGGCGGGCGTGAGCTGGTGATCCGGACGCTGGATCTGGGCGGCGACAAGTTCCCGTTATTCCTGGAGCGGGAGTTCGAAAATAATCCCGGTATGGGCGTGCGCGGCATACGTTTTTCTCTGTCGGCGACGCGCTCTCTCTTCCGGGACCAGATACGGGCGCTGTTGTTGGTGGCCCGGCGTTACCCGATCAGTATCCTGCTTCCCATGGTGGTGGGTGTGGACGACTTCGAGGAGGCGCAGGCGGTCATGCTGGAAGTTGCCGGGGAGGAGGGCATTGATCACTTACCCCCGGTGGGCGTACTCGTGGAGACTCCCGCCGCCGTCCTGATGATCGACGCGCTCGCCAGGCGGGCCGATTTTATCAGCATCGGCACCAACGACCTGGCGCAGTTCATTCTGGCGGCAGACCGGAACGCGCTCGAGACAGTGGATTACTACCGGGCTATTCACCCATCCCTGTTGCAGGCCATCCAGATGGTGATCGATGGTACAGCCGCCTGTGGCAAGCCGTTGACGATCTGTGGCGAGTTGGCCAGTATGCCGGACATCGCCGGTATATTGGTCGGCATGGGTGTCACGCGACTCAGTATGAGTCCGGTCTCGAGTGCGCGGGTCAAGCATGCCATACGACACGCCAGTTACGCGCAGTTGCAGCAGGCCGCCGCGGCAGCCCTGGCAGCGCCCACCGCCGCGGAGGTTGCGCGGGCCGTTCAGGGTATAATGCCTGGCTAAGGCACAATGCGGGACACCCGGGAGGTTTGCCCATGGCGCTGGTCCAGGAGTACCCCATTACCGAGTATTGCCTCGGCCCGGTGCGTGTCATCGAGGATACGCCCGAGTGGATCTACCTGCTGGATAACCCGTACCTGCACGGTGTGTACGCCCCCACTACCAATGAGATGCATAGCGAAAACCTGCCGGTAACCGGGGAGCTGCCGCCAGACCTGCGCGGCGCCTACTTTCGCAACGGTCCCAACCCGAGGTACCAACCACGCAATCGCCACCATCCCTTCGACGGCGACGGGATGATACACGGCGTGTATTTCAATGACGGCGGGGTGAGTTATCGCAACCGGTACGTGCGCACGGAGGCCCTGCGGCAGGAAGAGGTGCTGGGAAGATCGATCTCTCCCGGCGTGATGGGTCCGTTCGATTACACCATCTCCCGTTTCGGCATCAAGGACACTTCCAATACCGATGTGTTCTGGTACGGCGGCCAACTGGTGTCCCTGTGGTACAACGCCGGCGATCCCTACCGCCTGGACGGCGCGACGCTGGAAACCCGGTCGCGGCTGTCCCTGCAGGGCCGGCGGCAGACGCGCCTGTCGGCGCATTCCAAGGTGGACTGGCGCACAGGTGAACTGCTGTTCTTCGACTACGGCGACGAGCCGCCCTATATGACCTACGGTGTCGCTGACGCCGGCGGCAGTTTGCTGCACGAGGGTGGCTATCGACCTGCCAGGTCCGCGGCTGCCCCACGATATCGGCTTCACCCGCCGGTACGCCGTCCTGCATGATTTGCCGTTCTTCCACGACGTGAACGTGCTGCGCCGTCACAACTACCGGGTGCTGACCTTTCACCGCGACATGCCCACCCGTTTCGGTATCATTCCAAGGCGCGGCGAGAGCGGTGACGTGCGCTGGTTCGAGTGCGAGCCCTGCTACATCCTGCATGTCACCAACTGCTGGGAGGAGGGCGACTGGGTCGTCACGGACGGCTGCCGCTCCCTCAATCCCATGCCCGATGCCCAACCAGGTGAGGGGAAACTGTCATCGATGCTGGCCTATATGCGATGGAGGCGAACGCCTATCGCTGGCGCTTTAATCTCGCTACCGGTGAAGTGCGCGAGGGCGATACGGACGACCTCAACACCGAGTTCAACAAATCCAATCCGCTGTTCCACGGGGTAAAAAGCAGGTACTCCTATCACCAGCGTATCCCGCTATTGCGCGACGGTGGTCACACACTGCGCTTTACCGCCCTGGTGAAATACAATAATGACACCGGCCAGTGCGCGGTGGAGTACGGCGCGGGCGTATGGCAACGAGGCGGTGTTCGCCCCCAGGCCCGGTGCGGGGCGCGACTCGGCGGAGGACGATGGCTATGTGCTTACACTGGTCACCGACAGCAGCGACTGGCGCTCCCGGTGCCTCGTGTTCGATGCCGGGGATATCGCACAGGGACCGATTGCCAGCGTGAGCCTGCCCCAGCGTGTGCCGTTCGGCTTTCACGCGACCTGGGTGCCGGGACAGGAACTGTATCGCCGGCGCTGAAATACCATGGCATCGCTTTGCAGTATCAGGAGTACACACAATGATTGACCGACAGTGGGCGTTGGATTTTGCCAGGGAGTGGATCGACGCGTGGAATGCCCATGACATGGAGCGCATCCTTACCCACTATGCCGACGATTTCGAAATGGCCTCCCCACTGATCGTCGAGCGCCTGGGCGTCCCCGCGGGACGCCTCAGGGGCAGGAACGCCGTGCGGGATTACTGGCTCCCGTGCCTGTCCCTGCACCCGCCACTGCGCTTTGAGCTGATTGATGTATTTGCCGGCGTGGATACCATAACGCTCTATTACCGGCATGTTGGCCGCCGCCGGGTTGCCGAAACGCTGTTCTTCAACAGCGCGGGACAAGTCACGCAGGGTGTATCGCAGTGGTCGACAAGCGTGGAGAGTGAGTAATGTTATCTGAGACCGTGACCGGCACAGCGAACTTCCTGCAGAGTTGCATCCCGCTGTTGTCACTCACCGCCTATCTCCCCCAGTGGCAAAAAATCATCAGGAGCAGGTCAAGCAGGGACATCTCCCTGCGCTCCTGGCTGATCTGGAGCCTGTCGTCGGCAATTGCAGTGTTCTACGCGGTCGTGCAGTACCACAATACGGGCCACGGCTCGGCGCTGGTGTTCTCGAGTACGGCGCTGATGGTATTCGTCTTCATCACCATCTACCTGGTCGCCGTCCACCGGCGCGGGGGTGGCGCCGATGGTTGACGGAGCGCGCACCATAATGCCGCCTGCTGGCCTGCGACAGCTGGCCCTGCTGCTCAGCGCCTGCAGCAACAGACAAATTTATACCGCGATCCAGCAAAACCAGCAGCTGGAGTGCAGCAAGCTGCCGCAGGGACAGTACGAGACCTGCATGAAGGAAGTGCAGGGGCTCCTACGAGGAGTACCAACGGGATCGCGAAGCCTTGGTGAACCCGGGCGAGCAGTGACACCCTCTTTTTGCAGAGGCCCGCATCCCGGTCCGGGGTGCAGGCAGCATAACGCACTACAACCACAGAGGCAGACAACGCAGTGATGTACGCGGTCATTTTCAGGGCGCGAATCCGCGAACTCGACGACGAGTACGCCGCCACGGCCCAACGGATGCGCGACCTGGCCATCGCCGAGTACGGGTGTGTGGAGTTCTTCGCGGTCACGGAAGGCGCGGAGGAAGTGGCGATTTCCTACTGGGAGACCGAGGAGCAGATGCGCGCCTGGAAAGCGAACGCCGAGCACCTCGTCGCCCAGGAAGGGGACGCTCCCGCTGGTATGAATCCTATACGGTGGAAGTGGTGCAGGTCCTGCGGGCCTACGGTTCCGACAAGCAGCCATGACAGTTTGGGGTCACCCCCAATGCCTGTGACCGCAGCGACTAGTTAACGATTTGCACGTAGTGAACGGCAGCCAGTTTTCCCGTGGGGTTGAGTTTGCGCATGGCCGGGATCATCGCCGCCAGCGTGGCCTCGCGGTTGCCCGGGGCCGGGTGGGTGCTGAGGAACTCCGGGGGACTGGAGCCCCCCCTGGGCAGACATTTTCTGCCACAGGGTCACCGCGGCGTCGGGGTCGTAGCCGGCGAGTACCGCCAGCTCCATGCCCATCTCGTCCGCTTCTTTTTCCGCCGTGCGGCTGTTGGGCAAGTCCAGCGCAACCTTTGCCGCGAGGCGGCGCCGCCCATGGCGATGCCCGGTTTGTGGACATCGCGCCGACCGCGACAACACCCAGGGTGGTTGCCATGGCGCGGGACATCTGTTCGGCGGTGTGGTTGGCCAGCGCGTGGGATATTTCATGGCCCATGATCTGGGCAAATTCTGCATCGGTCAGGTGCAGTTTCTCGAACAGACCGGTGTATACCGCCATGCGCCCCCCGGCCATGCACCAGGCATTGACGACTTTCGGGTCGTCCACGATAGCAACGCTCCACTCCCATTTCGCAGTATAGGGAAACTTCTCAATAGCGACAGTGACCAGCCGGCCGGTAATCGTCGCCACCCGTTTGGACAGCGCCGGGTCGGTGACCAGCTTGTCCTCCTTGCTGAGCTCCCCGACGGTGCTGAGGTAAGCCTTCTTCGATTCCACGATCGCTGCCTGCGGGGATACCAGCATCAGCTGTGAGCGGCCGGTCGGGCTGGTGGCGCACGCCACCAGCACACCGCATGCGAGGATCAGTAACAGTAGTCGTTTCATCGTCCTAGAACGGCAGGCCCTCGTCGATATTATGATTGGCCTGCGCCGGTGTCGCCATGCCCTCGGTGTGGACGATACCGTTGAGTTCCCGCTGGATGGCTGTGGCGTCATCGGGGGTGGCGAAAAACTGCGAATACCACTTGCGTCCGGTGCGGAAGGGCCCATCGGTTTTCAGCTGCATGATCTTCAGGGCGGGCCGCTTGTTGGCCCAGACATTGAAGTCCGCGCCAAACGCTTCCAGTGCCCCCGCCTGTGCCTGCTTCGCGGCCGCCCGGTCTTCGGCCGTCGCCGCGGATGCGCTGCCCTCGAACAGGCACCCGTGGAAGCACTTGGTCAGGCCGTCGTCTACCGGGGTGTTGGCGATCAACTCGAAGATGACGTTGTCGGCGAAGACCTGCTTGGATAGCAATATGCCGGGACCCGTATACCAGGTCGTGGTGTACAGGTAGGTCTTGTACAACTGCATCGGGCCGCCCTGGCGCTGGACGTAGACGTGGTCGATGAATTCATTTTCAAAGTACTCGCTGGGCGCACCATGGGTCGGGCCCAGGTGGCGAACATCGGCCATGTTGTCGAGGATTTCCTGCGTGTGTACCGGCAGTTCACCGAGATGATCAAGCTCCCAGCGCACCCACTGGGGGTCGTCCCACTCGGGCAGGAAAGGCGGATCGTAGTCCGGGGCGCGGCCGTCGGGGTCGTACCAGGCCATGATGCAGCCCATGTTATCCACCACGGGGTAGGAGCGGATGGAAGCCGATTTGGGATAGGGGCCGTCGGAGTAGGGGATGTCATCCACATCGCCGGCCGGGTTGTAGCGCCAGCCATGGTAGGGACAGCGAATGGAGTCGCCTTCAATCTGCTCGCCGTTCTTGACGATCATGGCGCTGGTACTGGCAGTCAGGTGCGTGCCCATGTGGGCGCAGTAGGCGTCCAGCATCACGGGCTTACCGCTCTCCCCGCGATACAGCGCGAGGTCCTGGCCGAAATAGCGCAGCGCCATGGGGCCTTTGTCCAGCTCCTTGCTCTCCGCCACAATGAACCACCCCCGCGGGAAGGTATTGGGTCCCAGATTGTAATCTGCCGCTGTTGCCATGATGTCACCCGCTTGCTGAAAAACGATGCCAGAGTATAAACCGTGGGGTGGCCGCGGGTATCGTCCGTTCGGACAAGGGTCGCACGGAGTGCCTGGCGGCTTAACTATTCAACTTGCGCGGCGTCGGGCGTCTGCCCCGGCGGGTTCATCGCCTGGAAGCGCCGCCCCAGATAGACCCCGGTGGCGGCCCAGAGTGCCGCGATTCCCGCGCCGACCAGCGCTACCCCCGCCAGCCCGAGGCCGAGCACCCCCGTGAGCGCCGTGAATCCCCAGGCGCTCAGTGTGTCGCCCCCCCGGTAGATGACGATATCGATCACCGGCTTGGCCTTGAAGCGCGTTTCGCGGTCGACGGCGGTGAAGAGCATTTCCCGGGCCGGACGGGAGACCGCGTAATCCCCGGCGCGCCGGATCACCTGCAGTGCCACCACCACGCTTACCATCGGCGCCGCCGCGAGCAACAGCAGACCGGCGCCGATCAGCACGGGGACTGACGCCAGGGTAAAGGGCAGGCCGAGGACGTTGGCGATGCGCCCGGTGGCGAACGCCGCCACCAGCACGGTCAGCGTGTTGACCGCAAGGTCCATACCCGCCCAGATCTGGGACCGTGTCTCCAGGTCGTAGATCTCCAGCAGGTTCTTCAGCTCGAAATAGACGATGGAACTGATGCAGGTAAACAGGAAAATGAACAGGCCGATGCCCAGCAGGTAGCCGCTGCGGGCGAACTCGGCGAACCCGGCCAGCGGATTGCCGCCGATGGCCGCCAGGTCCGACATCCCCGACTCCTGCCGGTTGTGCAATTCGGCGATTTTCAGGTGCTGTAACCAGCGCACCAGCGGCAGGGTGAGCAGGATCACGGTCGCCGCGATCAGCAACAGCGGGTCGGTGCCCACATCCCCCACCAGCAGCGCGGCGGTGGCCGGGCCGATGATGGCGCCGACACTGGCGCCGGCGCCGATGAACCCGAACAGCCGGGTGGCCTGGGGTTTGGAAAAGGTATCGGACATGAAACTCCAGAACACCGAGATGTGGAACAGGCTGAAGACGCTGGTCCACAGATAGAACGCCTTGTCCAGCAGGACCCGTTCCGTCACCGTATGGGACCCGACGTAGAACAGCACAAAACTGATGGCGAACAGCCCATAGACATAGGGTACCAGGCGCTGGAAGCGCACCCGCGCGACTGCCGCGCCGTACAGGGAGACGGCCAGGGTGCTGACAAAGAAGTTCAGGGTCCACAGCCAGCTGACCTCGGCGTTGGTCCAGTCGCTGGCCAGGCCGTCCCGCACCGGCCGCAGGATGTAGTAGGAGCCCATCAGCATCAGCACCAGCAGGAAGGACGCCAGGGTCGCGCGGGTTTCCTCGGGATGAATATCGCAGGCCCGCGCGAGCAGCCGCTGCAACCACCCCGGGTGCGTATTGTCGCGGCCCACGCTACAGCGACTCGTAGATCCGCAGCATTTCTTCCCGCTGGGCCGCGTCCGGGACCCGGCCGTAATTGGCCAGCATGTTGTCCGCCATGTGCGCGGGGCTGGCGGTGGCGGGGATGATGCAGGTCACCGCCGGGTGCCCGATGATGTACTTGAGGTAGAACTGGGCCCAGCTGCTGCAATCGAGTTCCGCGGCCAGCGCCGGCAGGGGGTGGTCGTGGGATTTCCCGAACAGGGCGCCGAGCTGGTAGGGCCGGTTGATCATGGTGGCGATTCCGCGGTCCTGGGCCAGCGGCAGCAGCGCCTGTTCCGCTTCGCGGTCCTCGATGTTGTAGCTGAACTGCACGAAATCCAGCGGTTCGCTGCGCATGACCTGCATCAGCTCCTCGTGGTTGCGGCCGTGCGAGGTGGTGATGCCGATGTAGCGCACCTTGCCTGCGGCCTTCCAGCGCTTGAGCGTGGCCAGTTGTGTTTCCCAGTCCACCAGGTTGTGTACGGCGATCAGGTCGAATAGTTTCACATCCATGCGCCGGGCCGACTCTTCCATCTGGGCGATACCGCGCGCTTCCCCGGTGGTCCACACCTTGGTCGCGGCGAACAGCGGCGGTCGGTCGGGCATGGCGCGCAGCACGTCGCCGACGCGGGTTTCGGCGTTGCCGTACATGGGCGAGGAGTCGATCACCTTGCCTCCGCCGGCAAAAAAGCGCTGCAGCACGGCCTGCAGGTTGGCGAGAGACTCGGGGTCCTCGGGTTTGTCGAAGGTGCGGGAAGTGCCCATGCCCATCACCGGGAGCAGTTCACCCGAGCTGGGTATGGGGCGCTGGATCAACGGGCGTGCCACCGGGGCTGTACCGTTCGGCGCGGACTGCGAACGGAGTGACGAAAACGCCAGCATACCGGCGCCCACCTGTATAACCTGGCGGCGATTGATCATTGCGGTCCCCCTGCGCTGGGTGTGCGTCCAGTGTTTCAGCCGCGGCGGCACCGGTCAAGACGATTGGAAAAGAACCTGGACAAGGCGGCTACAACTGGGTGGTGAAGGTCAGGACATACTCCGGGCCCTTTATGTCCAGCTTGCCCACCGTCTTGTCGAAATCCAGCTCGGCGGAGAGGTAGCGGACACCCAGCCCCAGATGATTGCGGTCGCTGATCTCGAAATCGAGTCCCGCCCGCGCGTAGTAGCCCAGGTTGGTATCGGAACTGCTGGTGTCGGGAACGTTCACGGTGCCATCCGCCGGTTGCGGTGACCCCTCCACGGACTGGTTTTTCACGTCGTGGGAGCCGTACATGACCATTGGGCCCGCGGCGACATAGGTTGTCACGCGGTCGTTCAGGCGCCCGCGCACGTAACCGCCCAGGTGCAGGTCGACCAGCAGCAGGGAGTTATCGAGACTGACTCTCAGGGTGCCGCCAGTTTCCTCGGTGAGCGTGCCGGAGATGTTGGTGTCGTCGTTTTTCCAGGCCACGCTCACGCCCGGGTTGAGCCCCCAGTAGAGCCAGCCCCTGCCGAGGGTGTACTCGACCTCGAGACCGCCAGCGGGCAGCGAAGAAAAATCGACATCCACGGTATCCCCGGAAATGTCCTCCCACTGCCCGGTCTGGTCGTCCAGTTCCAGTACGCCGAGGAACACCTGCAACAGGGGTCCCTGTTCTCCGGCAGGTGCCGCCAGCGCGGGCATGGCCGGCAGCGCCGCCAGAAGGGGCAGGCACAGTGCGCGTCGCAAGTAGGTCATGTGTATCGGTTTACCTGTTTTGCCTGCCGGGTAATCAACTGTTGGCCAGTAGCCACTTGCGTAGGCGGTTGGAGTCGCCATAGGGCGTCAGCTTGCCGAACGAATTGAGCAGCACGATGGATAAGTCCTCACCGGCAATGACGGCATGCATCACCAGGCAGCGTCCCGCTTCATTGATGTAGCCGGTCTTGCTCAGTGCGATATGCCATTCCCCATTTTTCAGGAGCCGGTTGGTATTGTTGAAGGCAACCGGTCCGCGATTTGAATAGGGGCGCACTTCCTTTTCCGTGGTGGTGGTGGACTGGGTGATGAGCGGGTACTGTTGGGCGGCGTCCAGCATCTTCGCCAGGTCGCTGGCGGTGGAAACGGTTTCCGCGTTGAGCCCGGCGGGGTCGGCAAAATGACTGTGCGCCATGCCCAGGCGGTGTGCCTTGGCGTTCATGGCGTCGATAAAGCGCGCCATGCCGCCCGGGTAGGTCCGTCCCAGCGCGGTGGCGGCGCGATTCTCGGAGGCCATCAGCGCCAGCAGCACCATTTCCCGGCGCGGCAGGGTCGCGCCGACGGCCAGGCGCGAGCCGGTCATGCGCAGGTGATCGCGATCTTCATCGGCGATGGTAATGGCTTCATCGAGATCCAGCCCGGCGTCCAGGACCACCATCGCGGTCATCAGCTTGGTGATGGAGGCGATGGGCCTTACCGTGTCCACGTCCTTGCCGTAGATCAGGTGCCCGCCGGAATCCAGCACGATGGCCGAGGCGGACTTGAGTCCGGGATTACCCTTGAGGGAGGAAAATCTGGCGGTCTCCGCGGAGGCCGCTGCGGCTCCAATACCAGCAGAAAAAAGAAAACGGCTCTTGTCAGCTTCATGCTCTCACCCGGTTGGTACCGCCATTTTTCCTGTCGCGCACCGCCACCGGCACAGGGGCGGGATTATGCCCCAGGCGGCAGCCGGGCTCCAACGGGTTTTCCAGGGCCGGCGAAAACCTAGCCCGGTTCCGATTCGGCCCCTGCTTCCACACGCAGCAAACCCCGGAACGCGCGGCTGGCGGTGGCGTCCCCCGAGAGCACCCGGTACACGTCCCGGGCGATGGGCATTTCCACCCCGTAGCGCTCGGCCAGGGCCATCACGGCCGGGGCGCTCTTGGCGCCTTCGGCCACCATCACCATTTCACTGATGATCTCCTGCATGTTTCTTCCCAGGCCCAACTGGATACCCACGTGGCGGTTGCGGCTCTGGGGACTGGTGCAGGTGGCGATCATATCGCCCATGCCGGCCAGCCCGGCGAAGGTTTCGGGGCGGCCGCCCATGGCCACGCCCAGGCGCGTCACTTCCGCCAGGCCGCGGGTGATCAGGCCCGCCCGGGTGTTGTCGCCGGCGCCCTGGCCGTCGCCCATGCCCACGGCGATGGCGATAATGTTTTTCAGGACGCCGCCGAGCTCGCAGCCGATGACATCGGTATTGGTGTATACCCGGAACAGGCCGCTCTTGAAGACCTTCTGCAGCTCCTGCACGATGATATCGTCCTCCATCGCGATCACACTGGCTGCCGCCTGCCCCGCCATGATTTCCCGCGCGAGGTTGGGACCGGTGAGCACACCCACCGGGTGCCCGGGAAGCACCTCGTTGATGATCTGCGTCATGCGCATCTGGGTATCCAGCTCCAGCCCCTTGGTCAGGCTGATGACGGGCACCCAGGCGCGTATGTGGTTCTTCACTTCCTGTAACACTGCGCGAAAGTGCTGCGAGGGAATACCCATGACGATGACATCCGCCGCGTGGACCGCCGCCCCGAGATCGTTGGTGGCCACCAGTTTTTCCGGCAGGGTCGCGCCCGGCAGGAAGACCTCGTTGCTGCGCCGGGTGTTGATTTCCGTCACCGTGGCGGGGTTTCGCGCCCACAGCATGACCGGTGCATTGCGGGTAATCAGTGAAGCTACCGTGGTTCCCCAGGAACCGCCGCCGAGGACGGCGACGTGCAGATCTGTCATGGCACTTTCTCCTGCAAAAGGACGTGTAGTCGAGCGGGCTCTTGACGACGTGCGGTCACGGCGCCTGGCCGCCGCGGCTGGCGACGCCGATGGCGCGAATCAAATCCAGGCGGCGCAGCAGGTCGCGCAGCTGGCGGGCCTGTTCCAGGCGTTTTTCCGCGACCTCCGGTCCGCCGGCATCGACCAGCCGCCGGCTTTGTAACATTTTGAAGCCATTCCTGAACAGCAGCTTGCCAATCGAGGCCTCGCTGCTGATGCGCCTCTGGAGGTAGGCCTGGCGCCCGAATTTCAGGGCATCGCTGACACAGCTGTCCTCCGCCAGTGCTTGTGAGGCGGGCATCCGCGCGGCCAGCGTGGCGACCACGGAGTAGGCCTCGGTGTAGATGAGCAGGGTGACGTGGGATACCAGCGGCGTCATGCCGTTGAGCAGCTGGGTAAACCCCAGGGTACCCTGGCTCAACAGGGTTGGCCACTGCGCGTCATAGCGCTCCAGCTCCTCGCGTATCTGCTCGTGGAATTCCTCGGTGGGGGCGTAGAAAAACTCGAACTTGAACAGGTCGCGCAACTGGTCCACTTCGCTCCAGAAAACGTCCAGCGCGTTCGGCCCCTCGAGTTCGCTCGCCTTCAGCAGGGCCAGCTCGATGATCGCCTTGTTGACGAAGAAGTGGATGACGGTGTTGCGGTAGTAGCTCGCCACGGCCTGCTGGTCCAGGCCGATGCCGTAGACGACTTCCGGTCCCTCGTCGTAACGGGTGATAATGCCTTCGTCGATCATGATGTCCATCAGGTGCTGTATCCGCTCCGCATAGGCCGGGTCGAAATCCCTGGAAATGCGCAGGTTGCGCGCCCGCGCCCAGCCCAGCAGCGCGCGCAGGTCCGCCAGCACCTCACTCTGGGTGAGGGCCCTGGGCGCCGCGCCCAGCAGGCTCATGGTCGCCAGTGACGGGAAGGTTATGGCGGTGACATGGTTCGCCTCCACCGCCACCTCGAAGGCGATCTTCGACAGGGCGAGGCGATCGTCCGGGTCCGGTGCCTGTGCCAGCACCACAGGCTCCCCGATATCCACGTAAACCTTGCCCATCGGGCGGGCCAGGCTGCGGATATAGCCGATCAGCCAGCGCAGGGATTCGGCGCCCTTGCCGCGGCTGGTCTGTTCCGTGGCGTACTCCTCCACGTCGCGGATCAGGTCGTAGCCGATGGAAATGGGGATGATGTGGATATTCCTGGCGTCGGTGGCATGGCAGGCCTCCAGCACGTACTTCAACAGCCCGTAGCGGGGCGGCATCAGCTTGCCCAGGCGTGAACGGGTCCCCTCGAAGGCCCAGTTCATCGGGAAACGCTTTTCCATCAGGTAGCCGATGTAGTGACGCAGGGTGATCTTGTACAACTCGTTGTCCTGGAAGCTGCGCCGGATAAAGATGGCGCCGGCCCGGTGCAGCAGGAATCCCAGTCCGGGAAAATTCAGGTTGGCGCCCCCGAACATGTGCGGCATGGGGAAGTCGTTGTCGTATAACAACTTGGGTAGCACCATGCCGTCCAGGTAGGTTTTGTGCGTCCACAACAGCATGGCGGGATACTCGCGCACCAGCTGGCGCATACGTTCCACCGCGGCCCGGTCGCAGACGATCTCCTCCTCGTACCCGAGGCCCAAACAGAATTTGTTGAATTGGGCATAGACGTCCAGCCAGAAGGTGCTCGGCCGCGACACCATCTCATCCATGTAGACCGCCGCTTCCTTTACCAACTGCGCCCGGGTCGTCCCGGTGGCCGCCGCCAGTTTGTCCAGCGCGTCGAGGTAGCCGGGGCTGGCCAGCAGGCTGGCGGCCACCTGGCGCGGTACCTTGTAGCGTCCGCCCTGCAGGCGGCGCTCGGCAAGGTCCAGCACCACGACGGCCTGTCGCGCGACAAAGTCGGCGAAGTCCCGCGGCCCGCTGCCGTTCGCTGCCTCCTGTTGCAGGGCGAAGCGCGCGCGCAGGTTGGCCACCGAGTCCGGTTCCCCGGCGAGCAGGTGCATGCGCTCGGGCGCATTGCGCAGGATTCTGCGGCCGCGCCAGGCGCCGGGATGGCGGGGGTCGCCAAACACCAAATCGCGCAACCGCGGACCGGAATTGATATCTTCCGCCGACGGCACCCAGGCGACGCGCAGCGGTGCCACCAGGGTGTCCTCGGGCAGCGCCAGCGCCGCGACCAGCGCACTGCTGTCGATGCCCCGGCGATCATCGCCCAGGTCCAGGCAGACCTGCGGTGCCTGTGCCGGTGGGCTGTCAGCAGGGGCGTGGTGCTGGATCCAGCCCCGCAGCAGGTCTCGCTCAAAGCTGTTGCGCACGTCCAGTATGAACAGTACGGCCCGGCTCGGGCCCCCTGGCCAGGGATTGCTCAACGGGTATTTGCTGTTGGGATCCACGCTGGTCAGGTCCTGGTCCTGCTGCGCTTGTTTCCTGCGGCGGTCTTGCGCCCGGTGTTTGTTTTTCCCCTGCCGGGGTCGGCGCGTTTGCCCGCGGTTTTCTTGCGCCGGGCAGGCGTCTCGCCGCGCGTCGTCTTCGCGGCGGGTTTGTTTCGCGCGGCGCGCCCGCGGTCCTCGGTTTGTCCCAGCGTACGGGCGAACATATTGCGCACCTCGCGCACATGCTCGTCGATGGTTTCCGGGCGCCAGCCGCTGGTATCGACAGGCGGCAGTACGTCCACTTCAACCGTGGCAGGGCGGAAGACGAAATCCCCCTTGGGCGCGACGTCCCCGGCATTGTGGATCACGATGGGCACCATGGGTACGCCCGCCTGCATGGCCAGATGGAAGGCCCCCTTCTTGAACGGCGCCAGCCGCGGCGACACGGTGCGGGTGCCCTCCGGTGCGATCACCACTGACTTGCCTTCCTTGCGCATGGCGTCCACCAGCGGCCGCATCGCGCTGATTGCGCTCTTGCCGTCGGCGCGGTCGATAAACACCACGCCGCCCAGTTCCAGCACTTTGCCCAGAATCGGTGTCTCCTTCTTGATTTCCTGTTTGCCGACGCCGGCGATATCCCGGCGCAACAGCTTGGCAGCGATAACACGTCGGCCTTGCTCTGGTGGTTGAACACGAACACCGCGGGACGGTGGCGACCACAGGTGCTCTTCCCCTGTCACATTCAGGTCGAGGCCAATCAGCGCGCTGGCGGTATCGGCGAACAGTGAAGGGAAAAATTCTGGGACTCGCGCCGGGAGCCGGTGAGCGCGTACACCGGCAGGCCGGCCATGAAGGAGGTCACCACGGAACTGGTGGCCGCCACCGGCGGTTAAACTGCGCCATGGTGGGTCGCCCGCGACTGCCCGAACCTCGCGACCGGCCACTGGCAGGCGCGCGCGACCCGTTCCAGTTTGGCGCTGGGATTCAGGGCCAGGGCTGCCAAACGCGCTCCAGCAGCAGCAGGTCGTCCAGGCTGTCGGGTAGAAGAAGCTGTTGTCCAGGTTGGCCCGGTGTCGCTGCCAGGGCCTGCGCCGCATCGACCTTGCCCTGTCCGAAACAGGTGGGGTGGATCACGCCGCCGGTGAACTGCCCGTTTTCACCTCCAGCCGGGTGCACAGCACGTGGTCGATGTCCAGGTCCGCGGCGGCGGGCTCCACCTGGTACGGTGTGGCGGAGGAGATGATCGCCACGGTGTGGCCCCGGGCCTGGTGCGCCTCGACCAGGGCCCGGGACTCGGGGTAGATGAGGCGCGCGATCTGCCTGGTGTAAAGCTGCCGGCCCACGTCCTCATAGGTGGCCTCCTCGATACCGCGCATGAACTGGGCGCTGATGGCCATGAACGCCGAGAACCCCATGTTTCCCAGGCCGAAGTTGGTCGCGGCGCGCAGCAGTTCTCCGAACTGCCGGGGAGACAGGTCGCCGCGCCGGAGCTGTTCCCTGATGAAGGCCGTCGCCGAGTAGCCGGCGATCAGGGTGCCGTCGAAATCGAAGATAGCCGCGACCTGCGGTCCGGCGGGCGCAGTCTCGATGTCGGTCAGGAGTTGCTTGATGCTGGTCATGGCGCTTCCTTATTGTTGGGCGGAAGCATACCGTATTCTGCCCCGCGTTGGTGAATGGCGAAACACGGCGGTGGCGGCGCGGGAGTGGCTACACCGGTGGAGAATCCGGCGCATAAAAAAACGCCGTCACAAGGCAGGTAGTAACGGCGTTCGAAGGGTAAAGCTGTATGTTGTTCTATGCCCGAGTTTTATAAGTCCGGCCCGCAAAATAACCGGACCCCGTCCCCTGGCGGCAAACACCTCTGACAAATGTTTGCAAGCTTTCCCAAAAGGTTAGCGGTTGCCCTCAACTGGTAGTCATCCAATTAACCGCCACACCTGCAGTATATGCAGGCTCGCCGGATGCGCAAGAAATAACCGCATGATATGTTTTCATACCACAAAATAACCAATTGTTATTTCATGGCCGAACTGTCACCGGTTCAGGGGGTACCGGCACCGCGCAGTCGGGTTCGTCGATAGGCACCCGCGGTCGGGAGAATGACCGATTCCGTCATGCCCGCGACGCCAGTCGCTGGTT
This sequence comes from Halioglobus sp., assembly GCA_041395965.1. Classification (GTDB taxonomy): domain Bacteria; phylum Pseudomonadota; class Gammaproteobacteria; order Pseudomonadales; family Halieaceae; genus Marimicrobium. Next base: position 4,285 of record JAWKZM010000016.1, on the reverse strand, counting down.
AAGATGTGGCCCGCACGCTACCACCAACGGAGAGATCGCTATGAGCAAGGTGCTTATCACCGGAGCCACGGGCTTCATCGGCAACCACGTGACCCGCCTGTGCCTGGAACGGGGCGATGCGGTGCGCGTCATGGTGATGCCCGGGGAAGACCGGTCGCCCTTGCGGGGCATGGATGTGGAGTTCGTGGAAGGCAACCTGCTGGACCCGGCGTCCCTGGTGCGCGCGGTGCAGGGGGTGCAGCAGCTCTACCATCTGGCGGCGCTGTTCGCGATCTGGACGAAGGACCCGGACCTGCACTTCAAAATCAACGTGGACGGGGCCCGCTCCATGATGGAGGCGGCCAGGGCGGCCGGGGTGGAGAAAATCGTGTTTACCAGCAGTGTCGCCGCCATCGGCATTGTCGGGAACGGCGGCTGGGCGACGGAGCAGACCGCGTTTAACGGGTGGCCCTGGGCTAGTGAGTACATACTATCAAAATTCATCAGCCACCAGATGGTGAAGGGGATGGTGAGCGATGGGCTACCGGTGACCATGGTCATGCCGGGCCTGCCGTTCGGTCCCGGCGACCGCGCGCCCACCCCGACCGGGACCATGATCCTGCGCACCCTGCAGGGGAAGATGAAGAACTACTGGGACGGCGGAGTGTGCGCCGTGGACGTGCGCGATGTCGCGGCGGGCCACGTGCTGGCGATGGAAAAAGGGCGCATCGGCGAGTCGTACATCCTCGCCAACAAGGCCGGGAATATGCCCAACAAGGAGATGCTCACCCTGATAGGCAAGGTTGCGGGCGTGGCCGACGTGGCCAGCACCGAGGTGTCCGGCACCGTGATGTTGCGCGTGGCCAGGTTGGCGGAGCTGTGGTCAAAGCTGACCGGGCGCGCGCCCATGACCACCTACAAAAATACGCTGTATGTCCTGCAGCACGGCTACGTCGACCCGAGCAAGGCGATCGCGGAGTTGGGGCTGCCGCAGACGCCGATCGAGACCGCCGTCGCCGATTCAGTCAAGTGGTTCCGCGATAACGGCTACGTTTGAGCCCGGACCGTCCGGGCGCTCGTTACCCGGCGTTGGCGGGTACTGCGCGCTGATCGCCTGGCCGAGTTCACCCATCAGCCGGGCGCTGCTGCCGGCGGTCAGTTCGATCTGGCGGGCCCACTGGCAGTAGCGAAACAGCGGGTAATCGCCCCACCCCGGTGCCGCCGTGGCAGTGCTGGGAGGCCTGGCTGACCCGGTGCGCGACGTTGCCGCCGCAGATCTTCGCCAGCGATACCGCCTCCTCCGCCGGCCGGCCCTGGTCGATCAGCGAGGCGGCCTGCTGCGTCACCAAACGCCTGGGGCCTCGACGTCGATGCAGCGATCCGCCACCCGGTGGCCTGACCTGCCCTGATCGCGATCGCACGGCCGAACTGTTCCCGCTCTGACGTGTAGGAGCCGGTGATGCGCATCATCTTGTCGCAGGCGCCCAGCGCCATGGCGGCCAGCGCGGTGCGGGTCGCCAGTTGCGCCCATTCCATGGCCGCCAGCGCCTCGCCACCCACTACCACGATATCCGCGGCCGGCACCTGCACCTTGTGCATGACCAGTTCATGGCGTGTGTCCCCGGTGGTCACCACCTGTGGGTTGAGGGTGACGCCCGCGGCACGCGGGTCCACCAGCGCCACGACCAGTTCCTCGCCGTTGCGCGCGGACAGCAGGATGCGCGCGGAACCGGGGGCGTGGCTCACGCAGATCTTGGTGCCACTGATGGCGTAACCGCCTTCCATTTTCTGCGCGGTGCAACCGGGCGCTGCCGGGTCATCGTTGACGTACTCCTCCAGCGCCGCCGTGATCATGGTCGCGCCGCTGGCGATACCCGTAAGCCCTGGTCTTTCACCGGGCGTCACTGGCGAAGCGGCGCAAGTTGCCCGCGGCGGACACCAGCACCGGGATCACCGGAACCGGCGCCACCGTGCGGCCCACCTCCTCGCACAGGGTGGTCAGGCTGTAAAAACCCAGCGCGGTGCCGCCCTGGGCTTCGCCGATGTCCAGTCCCAGCAGGCCGGCCTCGGCGAGCGCGCGCCATAACGCCGGATCGAAGTGTTCCTGTTGCTGCTCGATGGCCTTCAGTTGCTCCACCGCGGTGTAGTCGCCCAGGATCTGCTGGGCCAGTTGCTGCGCGGCGCGCACCTCTTCCGAAATCGTGAAATCCATGGACCGGTTCTCCTAGCGTGTGCGGGGCATCCACAGCCCCGCCATGGCGATAATGTCCCGTTGCACCTCGTTGGCGCCGCCGCCGAAAGTGAGGATGGCCCCCACCCGCCAGCGGGAACTCGATTTTCCCCTTGAGCACGGCCCCCGGGGAGTGTGTGGCGATGGTGCCCGCCGCGCCCGCTGACCTCCAGCAGCATGCGGTACAGCTCCACGAACTCGCTGCTGTAGACCTTCGCCACCGAGGCGTCCGCCATGTTCGGCGGGCCCTGGTCCATGGCCCAGGCCTGTTTCCAGCAGATCAACTTGACCACTTCCAGACCCGTCCTGACCTTCGCCAGGTTGTGCTGGACCCAGGGCTGCTCGATGATCCTGCCGCCTCCCGGCGCGTCAGTCTCGGCAGCCCACTCACAGACGCCCTGGTACAGGGAGTCCACCTGGCCGTGGGTGAACAGCGACAGGCGCTCGATGTTGAGCTGCCCGGTGATGAGCTTCCAGCCGGAGTTCACCTCGCCCACCCGGTACCGGTCCGGCAGGCGGACATCGCTGTAGTAGGTGGCGTTGGTGCGCACGCCCAGCGTGTGCACCGGCGTGAGGGAGAAGCCCTCGATACTGGTGGGCACCAGGAACATGGTGAGGCCCTTGTGCTTCTTGCTCACGTCCGGGTCGGTACGCGCGGCCAGCCACACGTAATCGGCAAAATTGGCGAGGCTGGTCCACATCTTCTGGCCGTTGATGATCCAGTGGTCGCCATCGCGCTCCGCGCGGGTGGTGAGGCTCGCCAGGTCAGTACCGGCGTTGGGCTCGGAATAACCGATCGCGATCACCACCTTGCCCTGCTTGACTCCGCCCACCACTTCCTCGCGGACCTCGGCATTGGCATTGGCGGCGATGACCGGCGTAACGGCCTCGGTGGTCAGGAACGGGTAGGCGAAACCCGAGCGCACCACCTCGTCGGTGAAGATGTACTGCTCGACGTGGGAGAGTTCCTTGCCTCCCAGCGCTTTCGACCAGCTCAGGCCGATCCAGCCGTCGGCGCCCATGCGGGCGTACTGCTTGCGAAATTCCGGGCCGCCGCCTTCCTTGAACTCCGGTATTTTCATCTCCTCCAGCAGCTCCGGTGTCATGACGGTCTTCATGTACTCGCGGACCTGCTGCTGGAGCGCCTTTTGCTGCGTGGTTAACTCGATGTTCATGTGTCTGGTCCTCTGCCAGTAATGTTGCGAATCCGTCGGTGCGGCTGTCCCGGCAATGCCGCCTGTTGCGTGCTCAAGCCGCCTGTACCGCGGCCACCAGCTGCCGCTGCACTTGCGCGTCCCCGGTCTCCACCGTGCACAGCCAGGTGTCCGCCAGGCCCCCGTAACGCTGGCGCAGCAGCTGCGGTACCTGCTGCAGATCCTCACTGACCACCGCGAAGGTGTGCAGGATATCATCGGTAATCAGGTCGCCCATATCCTGCCAGCGGCCTTCCCGGGTGAGCTGGTTGGCCTCGGTCTGCAGCTCGCCCCAGCCGTGTAACTCCAGCACCGGGCGGTAGGCGGGCGTGGAAGCGTAAAAGCCCAGCTGGCCCTTGACCGCCTCGCGGGACTGGTTGAAGGCGTCCTCGTTGGCCCCCGTGACCACCATTACCGGCAGGCTGATATCGAAGTGTTCCCGGGCGCGCCCGGACTTCGCCAGGCCGCGCTGCACGGCCGGCAGTGTAACGTCCCGCAGGTATCGGGCGGTAGTAAAGCCGTGGGCGATCATGCCATCGGCCACCTCCGCGGCGACTTCCGTCATCAGCGGCCCGACGGCGGCCAGGTTTACCCCCGGCGCGCCGTAGTCCTTGCGCGACGGCGTAAACATGGGCGTCATCAGGTCGTGGCGGTAGAACTCCCCGTGGAAATCCAGCTTCGCGCCGGTTTCCCAGCAGGCCCAGATCGCCCGCATCGCCAGGATGAACTCGCGCATGCGCGCGGCGGGCTTCGACCAGGGCATGGAAAAACGCCGGGTGATGTGCGGTGCAATCTGTGAGCCCAGGCCCACGGTAAAGCGGCCCCTGGAGTACTGGTTCAGGTCCCAGGCCAGGTTGGCGAGCGTCATGGGGTTGCGCGCGAA